>NZ_VOXY01000001.1:0-702495 GCF_013420525.1 Acinetobacter sp. YH01003
TTGTGCTGGCGACCATAGCAAGAGTGAACCACCTGATCCCTTCCCGAACTCAGAAGTGAAACCTCTTCGCGCTGATGGTAGTGTGGGGTTACCCATGTGAGAGTAAGTCATCGCCAGCTCATTATTCTAAACACCCTCAACTAGCGTTGGGGGTGTTTTTTATGCGGGAAAGAAAATAAAGTTAGAAAAATAAAATTATAAAAAGAAAGGAAACATAAAAGTGAAGGCAAAATAAAACCATCTGAGGATGGTTTTATTAGGGCTTAGAGAGAAGATTGATTTAAGCGAATAATTGAGTAACGGAACACCATAGAATTGCTAAAATCGCAATCGCAACGATAGGTTCTAGTACTTTAGACCAAGTGGGTACAATTGCTTCTACAGGCTCAATATTTTGATGATCATCGTGGGTATGTTGTTGTACCATTTGATTAAACTCCTTCATTGATGTCTCTAATGATAGCTCTTCTTGAGGAATTGGTTTAGAACCTTTTAACTCTATTAGATCGTTTGTTGACCAAACCCAATCATCCGCTTGACCAGATAAATGTTCAATTTGACCTAGCAATAATTCACCTAGACCTTTATTGCCAAAATTACCGGTTTGATCCAATTGCTTGAGCTCTGTGAGTTGTAAGGCTAAGACTTCACTAATATTCTGTTCAAGCTCAGTTTTGGAGAGAGGTGACTGATTGTGTGGAGATGTGGTGAGTCGACGTGCAATTTCCTGAATATATAATTCATCTTGATGATCAATTTCTTGATAAAGTTTTTGGTTGTCTTCTCGCCACAGACTGACCAGTTTGCCTAAGCTCAGCGCATTGATTTCTTGAATATATTGGTCGCGATCAACAGCATTATATTGTTTCAAAAGCGAGGGCTTTTGAAGTTTAATCTGCGCTGCAAAATATTGTACTAAATCAAAAGCCATTCACTACTCCATTGTTTTAATCTAATAATCTAAGGCTTGGTTTTTTCTTAGTTTGTTCGGTTTTTTCTTCAGTCTTTGATTCTAAAGCATCTTGATCATTTTGGATATGTGCATACTCACTTGGATCAAAGAATAAGCCTTGTCCATTCTCTCTTGCATAGATACCTACGACGGCATTCATAGGTACATATAAGTCGCGTGATACGCCACCAAAGCGTGCAGAGAAGGTGATTGCATCATTGCTCATGTGTAAGGCATGCACTGCATGTGGAATGATATTTAGGACAATCTGACCATCCTGAATAAATTGTTCAGGAACAAGCGTATTCGGCTGTGTAGCATCGACCAATAAATGTGGTGTGAGTTGGTTATCACAAATCCATTCATAAATTGCGCGGGCTAAATAAGGACGGGTTGGACTTAAATTGATTTCAGATTCAGACATAATATGCTCTTTAAGTATGAATTAAAAATTCTTGATAGCGATTTTTTTCTTGCAAAGTCATTGCTTGAGTGAAGGCAGGGCGTGAAAAAATCCGCTGACAATACAGGAAAATTGGACGACAGTGTTGTTGAGGTAATTCTATGCCCATGGCTTTTAGCCGTATAAATAAGGATGCCAGCATGCAATCTAAAATACTGAAATTTTCTGACATGAAATAAGGATAATGCTGAAATAATGGTGTCAGTGAAATGAGTGTATCACGTAATTTTTTTTGTGCAGCGCGCTGTGTTGTGTAATCTAAGCTATCAGGATGACGTAGCATCTGATCGGCAAGTTTGAACCAGTCTTGTTCAAAGCGCCAAATATATTGTCTTTGTTCTGCACGTGGCATAGGTGCATCTGCATAGAGTTTATTTTGTCGATAACGATCATCCAGATATTCGGAAATAATCGCAGTATTAAAGAGTTTTAAATCGTTTTCTAGCAGCATTGGAAGTTGATTATACGGATTCAGGCTTGCAAGATCTTCATCTTCATAATCGACCAAAATCAGTTGATATTTGATTTGTTTTTCGGCCAGAACGTAACGAATCCAATGTGAGCGAAAGTCGTCCGCATGACTGTAGAGGGTAATGCCTTGTAAGGGTGCGTTCTCGACTGACATAATCCGAAATAAAACCAAATGAATAGAATAGGATACTAAACTTAGCCACTAAAATCACCCAGCAAAGCTGATAAAAGTGTATGAGATATTTGTTGATTGGTTTTCAATTTTTGGACTGTATTGAATTTTGATTTTTGGTGTATGTGAATCCGAATTGTTTATCTGGCTTAAAATGCTCAGCTCGTTGATTTGCATAAAAAAAGCCTTGGAAAATTCAAGGCTTTTTTTGTATCCGATTCGGTAAACGAATTAACGTTTAGAGAATTGTGGACGTTTACGAGCTTTACGTAAACCAAGTTTCTTACGTTCAACTTCACGAGCATCACGAGTAACGAAACCAGCTTGACGAAGAGCAGGTTTTAAAGTGTCGTCAGATGCGATCAATGCACGAGTAATACCGTGACGGATTGCACCAGCTTGACCACCAATACCACCACCAGCAACAGTGATGTAAAGGTCATATTTTTCAGTAGCTTCAAGAAGCTCTAATGGTTGACGTACGATCATACGAGCAGTTTCACGACCGAAATATTGCTCAAGAGTACGGTTGTTAATTACGAGTTTACCTGTACCAGCTGATAAGAAAACACGTGCAGTTGCGGTCTTACGGCGACCTGTACCATAGTTAGTAGCCATGTGCTGTATCCCTTAGATGTCCAAAACTTGTGGCTGTTGAGCTGTGTGAGGATGCTCAGCACCAGCGTACACTTTCATTTTCTTGATCATAGCATAACCAAGAGGACCTTTTGGCAACATGCCTTTTACAGCGCGTTGGAAGATTTCTTCTGGTTTGTGAGCAACTAATTTCTCGAAATTAGTTTCACGGATACCACCAGGGAAACCAGTGTGGCGATAGTATTTCTTGTCAAGTGATTTGTTACCAGTCACTTGAACTTGCTCAGCATTGATGACAACGATGTAGTCGCCAGTGTCAACGTGAGGAGTATAAGAAGTTTTGTGCTTACCGCGTAAACGACGAGCGATTTCTGTCGCAAGGCGACCTAGAGTTTTGCCAGAAGCATCAACAACGTACCAGTCGTGCTGAACTTCAGCTGGCTTAGCGCTGAGAGTTTTCATTAAACCACTACCTATTATAGTTGGTTTGGACTATGGAAGCTGTCCAAACAAAAAGGAGTCCGAATTCTACCTGAGAATGGGTAGAACTACAATGGAAAAGTCACATTTTAAGCGCTATATTTTATCAAGTTTGGTTATAAAAGCAAAATCACCTCTAGCGACCATTTCACGACAGTAAAAATCAGGTATTGATCTTCTTTATCTAGTGCTGTTTTAGCTTTTTCTGTATGGTCGCAGCTAATAATAATGATGAGGACGGATCACTATGTCTGATGATTTAGAACGCGTCGCTACAACGACAAAAGCATTAACGACAGAAGCATTAAAGCCGAAACCAAATAAACTGCTAAAATTTATAGCAGGTTTTTTCATCACATTAATTGCTCTGTATGAACTGGCATTTTTGTTGGTAGGTGCAGCTTATGGTACTGATGTATTTGCTTTTATCTTAATCTATTCTGTATTTATGCACATCACCTTGCTCCCTTTTATGCTATATGGCATCGGTGGCTTCATCATGTTGAGTCTATCTGATCAAAACTATCGAGCAGTCACTCAACAAGCGCCCAAAATACTATTTATAGGTTTGTTGTTATGTATGGTCGTGATTGGCATTTCGGAATGGGCGCATCAGATGGGCATCTTAGATAGCCGATTTAGATTAGATTGGAGATAAAACAATTTTGCTCAGGATGGCGCTATAATTCAGCTACACCTAGCTATAGTGGATGAAGCTGCATGCGCCCTTTATATGTCACCAGTGGTGAACCTGCAGGTATTGGACCTGATATTTGTCTAAGTCTGGCAGCTCGACAAGATGAGCGTCCAATTGTGGTATTGGCAGATCATCAATTATTACAACAACGCACCGAAATTCTAAAGCAACAAGTCGAATTGATTGAATATTCAGGTCAGCAACAGCCTGCAGCGCTTGGGCAGTTATATGTTGAGCATGTGCCTTTGGCTGTAGATGTTGAGTTGGGGCATTTAAATGCACAAAATGCAGCTTACGTTTTGGAGCAATTACGTCGCTCAGCTTCTTATGCAATGACAGGTAAGAGTGTGGGCGTGGCGACAGCACCCGTGCAAAAATCTATTATTAATGAAGCTGGTATTTCTTTTAGTGGGCACACTGAATATTATCAGGAGTTTGCAGGTGTTGCGCGTGTGGTGATGATGTTAGCCACCAAAACCTTACGCGTTGCCTTGGCGACCACGCATTTACCTTTACGTGCCGTGGCAGATGCCATTACCAAAACACGTTTAGAACAAGTAATTGATATTTTGCTGCACGATCTAAAAAGCAAGTTTAAAATTGAACATCCTAAAGTATTGGTCTGTGGTTTGAACCCACATGCGGGCGAAGATGGTTATTTAGGCATGGAAGAAATTGAGGTGATTAATCCTGTGCTGCAAAATTACCGTAATCGCGGTGAAAATCTCAGTTTAAGTTTACCTGCAGATACTTTATTTACCCCAGAAAATTTAAAAGATACCGATGCAGTTTTAGCGATGTATCACGATCAGGGTTTACCTGTGTTAAAATCTCAGGGCTTTGGTGAAGCAATCAATATTACTTTAGGCTTACCGTTTATTCGCACTTCAGTCGATCACGGCACAGCGCTCTCCCTCGCAGGTACGGGACTTGCGAAAAGTTCTAGCTTGCATGTTGCTGTCGATTTAGCGCTGGATTTAGCACGTTCATAATTTCAGCTTGGAAATCTTTATGTATCAAATTAATGCCCTAAACCCAAAAGATGAAGGGCATCAGGCTCGTAAACGCTTTGGTCAAAACTTTTTGCATGATCAACGCGTGATTGCCAAAATTGTCCGCTCAGTGAACCCACGTCCAGGCGATAATATTGTCGAGATTGGACCGGGTTTAGCGGCATTGACCTCACCTTTAATTGGTGAGTGTGATGCTTTGACTGTAGTGGAATTAGACCGTGATTTGGCCGCAGGCTTACCAGGACGTGTGCCACATCCTGAGCGTTTAACTATTGTAGAAAGTGACGCGCTGAAATATGACTTTACCGAGTTATTTCAGGAAGGGCGCCCGCTACGTGTGGTTGGAAACTTGCCGTATAACATTTCGACGCCGCTTTTGTTTCATCTCTTAGAGTTTGGTGACAAAGTTAAAGACATGCACTTTATGCTGCAAAAAGAAGTGGTAGATCGTATCACGGCTGAACCGAATACCAAAGAATATGGGCGTTTATCGGTGATGATGCAGTATTACTGTAAGCCAACGTTCTTGTTTGAAGTACCGCCTGGCGCATTTAATCCACCGCCTAAAGTGACTTCTGCAGTATTCCGTTTAGAGCCTTATGTGACTAAACCGATTATTGCCAAAGATGAAAAAGCATTGGCACGTTTGGTGGCGCATGTATTTACCCAACGTCGTAAAACATTGCGCAATAGCTTAAAAGGCATGTTGGCTGAAGATGCGTTTGAACGTGCAGGGGTAGACCCAATGGCACGTCCTGAAACTTTAAGTTTGAGTGCATTTGTCGCATTGGCAGATCAGATGGTGAATTAATGGCAGCAATTCGATACAACTATGTCATTGGTGATGTGCAGGGCTGCTTTGAAGCCTTAAAACTGTTATTAAAAGAAATACAGTTCGATCCCGATCAAGATTTTATTTGGTTTGCAGGCGATTTAGTCGCGCGGGGTGAAAACTCGGTAGGTGCTTTGCGTTTTATTAAAAAACTGGTAGATCGTGGCGTTGCAGCAACGGTGTTAGGCAATCACGATTTAACCTTGTTGGCAGGCGCACGTGGCTTAAAGAAAATCAAAGCACAAGACAACACTCGTGATGTGATTGATGCAATTGACAGTGATGATTTGATTGATTGGTTGCGTAAACAACCATTGTGTCTTTTTCCTAATGAAAACACCATTTTAACTCATGCAGGTATTCCACATATTTGGAATGCGGAACAAACCGCAGCTTTGGCAAAAGAAGTTGAGGCGGTGATTGGGCATGAGGACTTTGAGGTAGTGGATGCATTCTTAAAGGAAATGTATGGGGCAGAACCTGCAGTTTGGTCGGATGATTTAGAGGGGCATGCGCGTTTACGTTGTATTACCAACTATTTGACCCGTATGCGTTTAGCCAATGCACAGGGTGGTTTGGAATTCAGCTTTAAAGATGCCTTAGATGATCCGATGCCAGAAGGTTTTAAACCGTGGTTTGAATATCCATCTTTAGCTGCGCAAACACATCAAATCGTATTTGGTCATTGGGCAGCATTGCAGGGACAAACGGTAGCCGACAATATTCAAAATGTGGATGGCGGTTGTGTGTGGGGCAATCAGCTTGTGGCTTATCGTTTGGAAGATCAGCAATTGTTTGCAGTGGATAATCCGCTGGCAGAATGGTAATAACATTCATCTTTAAAATTTAAAAATGTGATGATGAAATGAAAATAGCCACCTATTGAGGTGGCTATTTTTTATCTTGAATTTTATTGAATTCGAATCCAAGTTTGACTGCGACCTAGTGTAGATACACCCATATAAGCACGTAAAGTTAAACGTTTACCTGTTGAGTTGAGGCGAATTTTTGCATCGTAAATACGACCTGCCAATGGATCAATTACGCGTCCTTTTTCGTAATTGTTGCTGTTTTTGACTTGTTGTAAGCCTTTTAAAATATCCATCCCTAAAATAGGTTGGTCGGTATAAGGCGCAGGGCATTTATTACAAAGTTCACGTGGGGTATAACCCGGACGCGGGGTTACTTTCACAATTTTACCCGTATAGGTTTGATTGGCTTCTTTACGAATTTCGATGACAGCTTTGGGTGAGCCTGTTTTATCATCAATTTGTTGCCAAGTTCCTGCTAAATCTTGTGCCATCGCCAAAGTGCTTAGACTGCCGAAGATGACGGCTATTCCTAAAGCCAATTTCTGAATCATTTTATTTCCCTTACTCGGTCTTTGCGGCTAGTCTAATCTGTGAATTAACGGACACAAAGTCCCGAGTATCCAGAAAAAATGACCGATGAGACACAATTACTCGCTTATTGTTGGCGAATCCACGTTTGTGTCCGACCAATGGCTGAAATTCCGACGTAACCACGTAAAGTGAGACGTTTATTATTAGATGCTAAACGACCTTTCAGGCTATACATTTTGCCTGTAAGTGGATCTAAAATACGCCCATCGGCATAGTTGTTATTTTCCACATGCTTTAAGCCACTAATAATTTCCAAACCGACCAAAGGTTTGTTGGTATAAGGTGCA
This sequence comes from Acinetobacter sp. YH01003, assembly GCF_013420525.1. NCBI lineage: Bacteria > Pseudomonadati > Pseudomonadota > Gammaproteobacteria > Moraxellales > Moraxellaceae > Acinetobacter > Acinetobacter sp. YH01003. The sequence continues at coordinate 7,368 of NZ_VOXY01000001.1, forward strand.
GGGCAATTCACACACATAGTTTTTGGGGTATAGCCCGGTCTTGGTGTGACTTTGATAATTTTACCAGTAAAGCTGCCATTTTCAGCTTGGGTAATTTCAATCAGGGCTTTGGGTGAACCTGTTTTGTCATCAATACTTTGCCAGATACCTGTTAGGTCTGCAGCAAATGCTGAACCACTGAAGATTAAGCTTGCAAATACACCCATCAATACATTTTTCTTCATATCAGTTCCTTTGATTGTCGAAAGTTATTACAGAGGTTAATTCAAGATATAAAGCGAGTTGTGGTAAGAGTCAAGAGATTTGAGGAAATTTTTAATCTTAAACTTGCAGGGAAAATGCTGGAAAAGATGTGAAAAATGCCACGAACGTGTGGCATTTTAAGTGAAAAGTGAATTAATTAAGTTGATGGAATAACTTATAAATTAATCACTTTTAATCCAAGTTTGGCTGCGACCTAAAGCCGATACACCGACATAACCGCGCATGGTCAAACGCTTACCATTATTGCTCAATTTGGCTTTGGTGCTGTAAATATTGCCGCTTAAAGGGTCAATAATTTTCCCGCCTGTGAAATTGGAATTACCTGTATATTTTAAGCCAGTGAGTACATCCATACCTAAAATCGGTTGGTTGGTATAAGGCGCAGGGCAGTTGACACAGGTTTCTCTTGGTGTGTAACCTGGGCGTGGCGTCACTTTAACGATTTTAGCGGTATAGCTACCATTGCTTTCCTGACGAATTTCTAAAATGGCTTTAGATGAACCCGTTTTATCGTCAATGTTTTTCCAAGTTCCTGTAATATCTTGAGCCAGCGCAAAACTACCTAAGGCTGAGCAGATTAAGGCAACGGTGAGTTTCATCTTGACCATGTTCAATGTTCCTTCATTTCGCAAACTGGATATTTCATAATAAAAAGAAAGTGAAATGGTCACAATCTTTAAAAGTGATTGCTCAGTCACATTCTTTGTAAATACAGTATAAATGTTGGCAGCCAAACTGCGGTAAAGACTGCATTGACTGCCATGCCAAAGGCAGCATAACGTCCTGCAACACTGCCACGTTGCCATGCTTGAGCAGTACCAATGGCATGTGCAGCTAAGCCAAGTGCCAAACCTGAAGCACGTTCATCATTGATATGCCTTAAAATAAGTGGTGAAAAAGCAGCACCCACGACACCTGATAAAATTACAATTAATACTGCCAATTGAATCGGTGCTTCTAATAAGGTTGCGATATTAATCGCAATCGGCGTGGTCACTGCACGGGTGGCAAATGCCATAATATCGGCACTGGACATATGTAGCGCATAAGCAAGCCCCATCGGCAGCGCCACAGCACTAAGACTGGCAAAGAACAAAATACCTAAAATCGCTTTGAGGGGTAAATCGTCATAACGCATGGCTGCTAGAGGAATGGCGAGTGCAACTGTCACATAGCCCAATAATTGATTAAACAAAGGGTTGGTTTGTGCGACGTAAGTTTCGTATGGAATCCCGAAAAAATACAACAGTAGCAACACAAAACACATGCCAAAGACAATCACAGGGATTTGCGGGACTTTTTGGTTGCAAGGTTTTGCCAGTAAATATGCAACGAGAGTGATTAAAAAACCATATAGAATTGACAGCATTTTAATCTCCTAAAGCCAGCGTTTTGCCATTTTGGCATACAGCCAAAGCGGGATCAGCGTACTGATAAACAACACAATTAAGAAGATTGGAATTTGTTTGCCCATGTGCGTGAGCATAATTAATGAACCCGCGCTGATGGGTAAAAAGGCAAAGGCACTTTCTTTCATGATTTTGTTGTTGGTATCGACCAGACGAGCAGGAATTTTACTGAGTTTGCGCCATGTAAATAATACCGCCAGCAGGCTGAGCAAACCGACTAAATTGCCTAATTCTGGGTGATTAAATTGGGTCATGATCCATACAGAGGCTTCACGAAACACAATAATCAAAAGGAGTGTGCCGATCCATGCTGGCCAATCGATATGTTTTATCCTGCTCATTTTTGATCTTTCATTAAAATTTTACTTATCACGTTTTAACCGATCTGATCGTCAATTTCAAATGCTTCAAGCGGACGTTTAAATTGTTCTGCCTGTGCACCTAAAATTTCGTCTATCGGTAAATGTGCCTGTTTAATCAGTTGTTCCAGTTTATGTGGTGCCATGCTGACTTGTAGATGTAATTGACCTTCATCATCGTACTGTTCTGCCTGAATGACATTGAGCGCATACAGTTGATTGCGCAGTTTGCCATAAGCAGGTTGTAATTTAAGATCAAACTTTTGAATTTGCCCCATCAAACATTCATGTACGGCTTGTTTTAAAAAGTCTAAACCTTGCCCTGAATGTGCCGATACATAGACACGGTCAGGTTGATGCGGTTTTTCATAGATAATTTTGGCTGTTTCGCCTGAGACATCAATTTTATTGTAAACCCGCAAAATAGGTACATCTGCGCCAATTTCTTTTAGCACACCTTCGACTGCTTCAATTTGTTCCAACACATCGGGGTTGCTTGAATCAATCACATGCAGCAATAAACTGGCTTCTAAGGTTTCTTCCAAAGTTGCTTTAAAAGATTCCACCAAAGAGTGAGATAGGTTTCTTACAAAGCCAACGGTGTCGGCCAATACCAGACGTCCGATGCCATCCCATTCTAAACGCCGTAAAGTAGGGTCAAGCGTAGCAAACAGTTGGTCAGCAGCATAGACATCACTTTGCGCCAAAATATTAAATAAGGTCGATTTGCCTGCGTTGGTATAACCGACCAATGAAACGGTAGGAATGGCGGCTTTTTGCCGAGCCACACGACCTTGTGCACGGGTTTGACGGACTTTATCGAGTTTGGTTTTTAGTTGTCCCATGCGAATACGCAATAAGCGTCGGTCAGTTTCAAGCAAGGTTTCCCCAGGACCACGTAAGCCGATACCGCCTTTTTGACTGTCTAAGTTGCTGCGACTACGCACCAAACGTGAAGATAAATGTTGTAATTGTGCCAATTCGACCTGTAATTTACCTTCGTAAGTGCGGGCGCGTTGAGCAAAAATATCTAAAATGAGTTCGGTACGGTCAACCACACGGCATTGCATCACTTTTTCTAAATTACGTGCCTGTGCAGGACTGAGTGCATGATCAAAAATGACCAAATTGGCGTCGTGTTCTTTGACCAATGCGGCAATTTCTTCGGCTTTGCCTGAGCCAATAAAGAGTTTGGCATCGGGTTTACTACGTTGAGTGTGGACGTGTTGTAAAACTTCTGCACCCGCAGATTCAGCCAAGAGCTGAAATTCTTCGGCATCTAGGTCTTCTAAAATTTGGACAGCGACACTGACCAGTACAACACGCTCGCCATCTTGAGGTGGCACAAAATTTTCCACTCAGCGCAATCTCCATGCTAAAGCTATATTCTAGTAGAAAAAATGTTTGTGCAGGGAAATAGATGATTGGATTTTTCCTGCGCCCTGATTTGATGCTATATCAACGTATGTAAACTCAATTATAAGGATGACCCCAATATAGAATTTATCTATTTAGATTTTGCCAAAAGTCGCATGTTTGCATGCAGGTTTCGGTTTTTATTATCAATGCAAGTTCAGATTGAACAGTATAGAATGAGCAAAATATAGACCTTTATACGTTGTTTTGCGTTTAACAATTAGTGATGACCCTATGAACCCAGCTGTTGAAACTCACACATCTCCAATTCATGGTTTTGCAAAGCTTGCTTTGTATAGCAAAAAAGTTCTGGCAACGGCTGGCGCGATTGGTGAAGGGTTTTATTTGGTCTATCGTCATCAATTGTATAAAGACACCAACAACCCGAACAATACGCGCTATGTGCAATATTTTTGCCGTCAATTGTGCAAAGTTTTTAATATTGAAGTGCAAATTCATGGTGAAATTCCGCATGACCCTGCGTTATGGGTCAGTAATCATATTTCGTGGTTAGATGTAGCGGTATTGGGTTCTAGTGCGCGGGTATTTTTTCTGGCCAAAGCTGAAATTGAAAAATGGCCGTTATTGGGTAAGTTAGCCAAAGGTGGGGGGACGCTATTTATTAAGCGTGGCTCTGGCGATTCAGTCAAAATTCGTGAACAAATCACGCAATTTTTAAAACAAGATATTCCTGTATTATTTTTTCCTGAAGCGACCACGTCAGATGGAAGCAAAATTAAAAAAGTGCATGGTCGTATTTTAGGGGCAGCAATTGAAGCCAAACGACCTGTGCAAATTTGTCTGATTTGTTATGTGAATCAGCAAGGTGAGTTAGATACTGTTGCGCCGTTTATTAATGACATGACCTTTGTTGATCATGTGAAAGATGTTTTGGAAATGCCGAAAGTGACAGCGCATTTAATGGCGTTACCTGCAATTGTGGTAGAAGGGCACGATATTGAATCTTTAACTGCTGTGGTACAGGAACGCATGACAGAAGGTTTGGCTGAGTTGCATCGTCAGGTATTAAAACCACAAGTGCTGACATCATAAAACATGCTTAGGCGCATCTTCATGTTAAAGATAGCCTAAGCACATCACATTTTTTTAAGAATAATGGTCATCATCCAACAGCTTCAATATTATGTTGCTACATAAAGCCTTCAATTGGCAGCCATGAGGTAATTTTCATTGTCGCACGTTGATACCATTTCATCCCTGGTTCTTTTTTCAGAATTTGAGTTTCGCCTTGTGGATTTTTCATGTGCCATTGAATGTTTTGCTGTGCATCCAAAACCAGTTTATAAGCATATTTGGACAAATTGACATCCATGGTGTGGTGAACTGCGCGAGCCAATGGCGGACTGTTTAAAATCACCCCAATTTCAGTATTTAAATATGCCGAGCGTGGGTCAAAATTAAACGAACCAATAAATACCTGTTTTTCATCCAATGCCATGAGTTTGGCATGTAAACTAGAACGGCTTAAACCTTTCATACTGACTTTGGCTTTTTTGGAAATTTCGTGCGTATGTGTGTTTAGGTTTTCCATTTCAGGTCGCGCCAAAAACTCATACAGCTGCACGTTATTTGCCAATAAATCTTCTCGATATTTGGCGTAAAAAGCATGCACCACAGGAACATCGTTGGCTTTAAAGGAGTTGGTCAGTACGCGTACCTGAACGCCATCATCCGCCAAGTCTTTTAGTTTTTCTGCCCCCGATTGTTCGGGGACAAAATACGCAGAAATAATATCGACACTACTGCTTGGCTTCTCTAAATGCGTCAGCAATTGAAAGTTGAGATGTTCTTCTTTTGAGGCGCGGTCTTTAATTTTACTCGGCGCATCTTTGACCACTTCAGCACTGACCCAATCGAACTTAATACTATGCGTCATCCACTGTTCAATCGCTTTAGAACGAGTCACCAAATCTAAATAATTTTGTACGGTGGCTTCTTGATCGTGCTGTTCTAATTGCTGTTTTAAGCTTTCATAACGCAAGGTGTAATGTTGTGGATTGACCAATTGCTTGACTGAATAAGCATAGTCATCATTCCAGTATTCATCAAAAGAGTGAATAATTTCATCCGAAGCCGAGCCGACTAACATCACATCGACATCAGAAAATTGATAATTGTCGCTGACGTTATAGTATTGATTGCTCATATTGCGCCCACCAATCAGAGAAATTTGGTTATCGGCAATAAAGCTTTTGTTGTGCATACGACGGTTAATACGCTTCAAATCCAAAATCATGTCCATGGCACGATAATGTCGAAAGCGATATGGATTATACAGTTTGATGTCGATGTTGACGTGTTGATCGAGCGCGAGATAAATGCCTTCCATTTTTTTGGCATTGTTATCATCGACCAATAAGCGGACTTTCACCCCACGATCTGCCGCACGAATAATGGCGTGTAGTGCAAGCGCGCCAATTTTATCGTTATCCCAAATATAATATTGTAAATCTAAAGATTTTTCTGCTTTATTAATCAGATAGATACGTGCTGCTAGGGCTTCGAGCGGATCATACAGGACATGATAACCCGTAAGCTGCGGATATTTTTCGCGTAGCGGCAGTACAATTTTGGCCAAACTGGTTTGATCGGTTGGGGTTTCAAACGCCATCCGGATCGGATGTTCAATCTGTTTGGGCAGCGTGCTACAGCCTGAGAGTGTCAAAACGAAGGCGCAACTCAGCCACAAGACGTTGTGCCGAATATTTTGAAATGGAGCGGATGAGCTGCGGTTTGCCAAATTAAATTCCTTTTTAGCACGAGGAGCAAATAAGTTAAAAATAGGGTTTGAGTATAATTGTCAGCTATGAAAAGATAAATATGACAATACAGATATATGACGTGTGTGGGTTAAATGCGACATCTGGGTTTAGCGCAGCATTGAATAGCAGAAGTATGAAGTAATAGAGAATAAATATGTGGGATAACGATTCAGTCGTGTTGTATTTCTATATGGGTATGGCAATTTTGGCGCTGTGGGCAGTTTCGCAAGCATGGCGCAGTCAGGCCAATACAGAAACCATTCACCCGTTTAAGGCCTTTGTGCATTTGTTGGCATTTTATTTGTCTTACCTGTTGCCGCCTTTGGTTTTTTTTAGTGTTTATGCGGGTATTCAGGGCTATTACTCCATCCACGAAGCGATTTTTGTATTTTTAGTCAGTGCTGTGTTGAGCTATGCGCGTTTTATTGAACCGCATTTGATTCAAGTCAAAACTACCAAATATCAAATTCATGCAGATCGCCGTTTATTAAAGCCTGTCAAAATTGCTTTAATTGCAGATTTACATATTGGCTTGTTTTCTGGGCATGAGCGTCAATTGAAGCAAATTGTGAAAAAACTCAATTTGCAAAACCCCGATATTGTCGTTGTAGCAGGCGACTGGACTTATGAGCCTGAAAATAAATTGGTCGAAGAATTGGCGGTATTAAAAGAAATTTGTGCGCCTGTATATTCGGTAAATGGTAATCATGATGAGCAGTATCCTGGCCCGCCCATTCAAGAGCTGTTAAAAACGGCTTTAGAACAAAATAACGTGATTGATATTGAAGGTAGAATTGTCGAGTTTGATGAGTTTCGTTTGCTCGGTATTGGCGATTTATGGGCAGGTAAAACCGACATGCGCTATATGCCCGATTTACCTCAAGATAAGCCGTGGGTGTTGTTATCACATAACCCTGATACAGTGGATATGGTACCAAAACTGCCGACACGTCCGTTGATGTTGGCAGGGCATACCCATGGTGGGCAGGTTGAACTGCCGTGGCTGACCGATTATGTGATGAAAAAAGTATCCATTTTAGGGCATAAAAAAGGTTTATATCGCCATGATCATGCCGATGTATTTGTGACTGTGGGGACTGGAATGGTGGGTGTTCCTTTTCGTTTTGGTGTGCCACCCACGATTGATATTATCGAGTTATTGTAAGCGCCCGCACCTTACCTACATCAAAAAAACCAGCCGAGGCTGGTTTTTTTGATGCAATTTTTACGCTTAAATTTGATTGTTTACATCATCATGTTTGGTTTCTCGAATCATTAAGAATGCGATTAAAGACAAGATGGATGCTGCACTTAAATAATAACCAACTGCAGCCAAGCCATAAGTGGTGGCAAGTTTGGTGGCAATCAGTGGGGCAAACGATGCGCCAAAAATACCCGCCAAGTTAAAGGTGAGTGCCGAGCCTGTATAGCGTACAGAAGTAGGAAAAATTTCAGACAACACTGTACCAATTGGTCCGTAAGTGAGTCCCATAATCGCCAAGCCAATACACAGGAAAATAAATACAATCCATGTGCTGCCTGAAGCAAGCATATCGGCAAAGAATAAGCCAAAAATTGCAGAGACGATGCACACCGCAATAGAGGTAGTTTTACGTCCAAATTTTTCGGCTAAAACGGCTGAGAGGGGAATAAATGCGGCAAAACACAATGTGGCTAGTAGTTGAAGTTTTAAGAATTCTTCACGTGAATAACCCAGTTGTTTAGTGCCCCATTGTAAGGCAAATACTGTAGTCAGATAAAACACCACAAAGGTACAAATTGCAGCGATTGTTCCGAGCACTAACATTTTAGCGTGTTTTTTAAAGACCTGAATAAATGGCACATTGACTTCTTTTTGTTTATTCAACACTTTTTGGAAGGCAGGCGTTTCATGCAGTTTTAAGCGAATCCATAAACCGACAATCACCAATAAGGCACTCGAAATAAACGGGATGCGCCAGCCCCATGTCATAAAGTCTTGCTCAGACATCAGCGCACCTAAAATAAGGAATGAACCTGTGGCAAGAATAAAACCAATCGGAGCGCCCAATTGTGGGAACATGCCATACCAAGCACGTTTACCTTCAGGGGCATTTTCTGTGGCTAACAGTACTGCTCCCGACCATTCACCGCCCAAGCCTAAACCTTGCCCTAAGCGACACAACGCCAACAGTAATGGCGCGATAATCCCAATTTGTGCATACGTCGGCAGTAAACCAATACAGACTGTAGAAATTCCCATGGTCAATAATGCCGCGACCAAAGTGGCTTTGCGTCCAATCCGATCTCCTAAATGTCCAAATAAAGCTGCGCCAATTGGACGGGCGATAAAGGCAATTGCAAAGGTGGCGAGAGATTGAATGGTTGCCGTCATTGGGTCAGTACTGGTCGGAAAGAACAGATACGGGAAAATAATGACTGCCGCAGTGGCGTAGATATAAAAGTCAAAAAACTCGATGGTGGTACCGACCAAGCTTGCAGTCAGTACTCGAAATTTAGAATTTTGAGTCGGCTGTTCAGCGGCAGCAGTAGATGAAGATGCCATACAGGACCTTATGTAAAGTGAATTTTAAATGAAAGTGCAATTTGGCACAGACCGCACTGGCAGAAAAATAGTAGATACTTCTTGTAGTTATACTTTTTTGAACAAGAAGTCGGTTACAAAACTGCATCCATGAACACCATTCAAATCTGATCGTTTTATCTGTAAGACATGAGCGATATTCAGCGTTAAATCACATACAGATAAATTGCCAGAAAGTGTGCGCCTGCACCAATTAAGACAAATACATGCCAAATTGCGTGGGTATATCTTACGCGTTTTAAGGCATAAAACAATGCACCCACGGTGTAGGCAATGCCGCCAATTAGCAAAAAGGTCAGGGCTTGGCTGCTTAAATAGGCTTGCATATCGTCCATGACCAGAACGGCTAACCAACCCATCACCAAGTAGGCAATTAAAGAAATTTTATGAAAACGGTTGATAAATACCAGTTTAAATAGGGTGCCAATCAGGGCAATAATCCACAGGGCAATTAACAAATATTGTGCTTTTTGAGTAGGAATCGCGATGGATAAAAATGGGGTATAAGTCCCTGCAATTAAATAATAAATTGCGGTGTGATCTAACTTTTTATAAAAATAACGACGGTCTGCTGCGGTTGCCATGTGATACAGCATTGAAGCAGAAAAAAGCAGTACCATGCTTATTGCATAGGCCCACAAACCTAGCCATTGTCCCGTACTTAAATACGCACCTTTAATGATTAAAAGAATACCTGCAATAAATGCCAAAGCCGCACCAACACCATGGCTCAGATAGTTAATCCGTTCTTCTTGCAGGTCATAATCAGGCACTAAAGGGGCATTTAATTTCATGGCGAATCTGCTTTAATTTCTTTAATTATACAACTGTATCGTAATTCAATTTTGCTTTTAGGGTAATAACAATTAAACTTGAATTGTAATTTTTTCAGGTTTTTATTATGTCGACTTTGGCTTCTCCCTCTGTGCAGGAACAACAATTCTTAGAGGCTTTTCAGCAAGCCATTGATACACAAAAGCTTGATCGTGTGGTGCTGAGTCAATATAAAGGCGAACTGGAACAATTAGAAAAAATCACCTTACGGGTGATTCAGCTAAATCAAGACACCGTTTTAACTTGTTTGTATCGCCATAAAACGCAGGATATCACCAAAAACTATCCTTTGGCAGAAGCACAGATACAATTGAGTCACTTATTGGCAGATTGTAAACAGGCCAATTTATTTACGACAGATCAGGAAATTCAGCTAAAAAAGAACAAAAAGAAAGCCATGCTCAGCATTAGTAAAACAGCACCGACTATAGCGAAACCGAAAGAACCACAAGGACATGACCGAGAAAAGCAGCGTTATGTCGATCAATCCAGCCCATTTTTACAACACTTGGGGATTAGCGATGCCAAAGCGCAAATTATTCCGAGCATGGCGCGTAAATGGAAACAGATTAATAAATTTATTGAAATTTTTTCGGGTGCCTTGGCGCAAATCAAAATTTCGGAAAATACCTTGCGCGTGGTGGATTTTGGTTCAGGCAAAGGCTATTTAACTTTTGCGCTCTATGACTATTTGCAAAAGCAGCAATTTATTCCCTTTGTGACTGAGGTGGAACTAAACCCGAAAATGGTTGAGTTTTGTCAGTCGGTGGCGAGTGCTTCAGACTTTCAGCAGCTAGATTTTTTTCAGGGCGATGTGCGCACCTATCAGCCAGAACATTTAGATGTAATGATTGCTTTGCATGCCTGTGATGTCGCCACCGATTTTGCAATTCATACTGGTATTCGCCTGAATGCACAAATGATTATGTGCGCGCCGTGTTGCCATAAAGAGTTGCGTCCACAATTACAAAGCCCAAGCGTGTTGCAACCGATGCTGCAATTTGGCATTCATGCAGGGCAACAGGCGGAAATGTTAACCGATACCATCCGCGCTTTATTGCTCAAAGCCTATGGTTATGACACCAAAGTTTTTGAGTTTGTCGCTTTAGAACACACCAGTAAAAACAAAATGATTTTGGCAACCAAACGTCAAAATTGGAGTGAACCTGATCAAGCAGTTTTGGCACAAATTCGTGATTTAAAAACCATGTACGGTATTCAAAAACATTCTTTGGAGTTGTTGTTGAACGATCAGTGGGATCAACAGGGCATTGGTTCTAAGTGCTAAGCAAGATGGAACAGGATATAAAGATGCAAGATTATGAAATTCAATCGGGCACTTGGACACAATTTGCTGCAGAGGCCAAATCTATTCGTGAGCAAGTCTTTATTCAGGAACAGCGAATTGCGCCTGAAGATGAGTGGGATGCACAAGATGCAGTTGCCTTGCATTTTGTGGTCTATGCAACTGGACAGGCGATTGCAACAGCACGTTTACTGGAAAATCACAGTATTGGACGGGTTGCAGTGTTGAAATCACAGCGCGGTTTAGGTGTGGGACGTGTTTTAATGCAGCATATTATTCAGGTGGCAAAGCAGCAGCAACGTCCGTGGGTCAAGTTGTCTGCGCAGGAACACGCGATTCCGTTTTATCAAAGTTTGAGTTTTCAGGTTGAGGGTGAGTCGTATTTAGATTGTGGTATTCCGCATGTAGATATGCGATTGATATTTTAAACGAATTGTCGATAGTCCTGATTTTAATCGTGCAAAATAAAAATCGCCATGATGGAATGTGATCATGGCGATTTCTTTTTATAAACTGTATGAACAGAGCCGCTAGCGCATATTAATGTCCATGTGCGGGTGCTGGCTCATGGTTTTCAGGCATATTGGCATGTTCTGTTTCAGTCATACCGTGTGCATCTGCAGTTTCAGCAGCCAAAGCTTCGCGTGCTTCACGATCTGCTTGTGCTTTTGCCAATGCTTCTTGTGACATAGCTGGCGCATTTTTAAAGGCGTGTTGCTGAGTATTCTGCTTTTGTTGCTGGCTAGGCATGTAGTCAGGTTCATTCGTGACCGCTAACCAGAAAATAAACATGAAAATTCCACCCAAAATACAGAAAATAAAGAGTGCTTTCCAACCCCAAGGTGATTTTTCAGGAGTAAGGCGTTCGGTCATGTGCATCTACCCAATTTGAATCTAAATCTTAAAATTATGTAACTTTATAACATAAAATGCATGAAAAACGGATTAAATTCTATTTATGCAGGGATATTCATTGTAATTTTGAGCAAATAAAAAGAGGGATGATATATCCCTCCCAGATTGCTTTAAATTTAAAGTTTAGCTTTAAATGCTTTTAGCACCTGCAGCAACACGATCTTGCAAGATTTTAGGTGGGGTAAAACGCTCGCCATATTCAGCAGTAAGTTGCTGTGCTCGTGCCAAAGCCTGTGTTAAACCATATTGATTCAAAAATTGTAAAGCACCACCTGTCCATGCAGGGAAGCCAATGCCAAAAATTGAACCAACATTGGCATCAATGACAGATTCTAAAACACCTTCTTCCAAGCAACGTAAGCTGTCCAGTGCTTGTACAAATAAGAAACGGTTAATCATCTCTTGTTCAGCGATTTCGGTATTTTGATACCAATGACTTAATCCCGACCAAAGCTGTTTTTTACCCTGTTCAGGGTAGTCATAAAAGCCTGCACCTGCAGCTTTGCCTTTACGTGAGAATTGATGAATCATGGTTTGAATGACTTCATCTGCACTCGACAGTGGTCGGTCTTTTCCTTCGGCTTGCAGCGCCTTACGTGCTTCCTGTGCCACGTGTTCAGATAAGGTTAAAGATACTTCATCCTGAATAGCAAGTGGGCCAACAGGCATACCTGCTTTTAAAGCTGCCATTTCAATTTTGGCAGGATGTACGCCTTCTGCCAGTAAGCGCAAGCCTTCCTGCACAAAAGTGCCAAACACCCGACTGGTAAAAAAGCCACGTCTGTCATTGACTACAATCGGTGTTTTACCAATGTGTTGCACAAAGTCATATGCTTTTGCCAAAGTATCGGCAGAGGTGTTTTTTCCTTTAATGATTTCTACCAACGGCATTTTATCGACAGGACTAAAGAAATGCAGTCCAATAAAGCGCTGTTGATCTTGCGCAGCTTGGGCAAGCCCGCTTATTGGCAAAGTTGAGGTATTGGATGCCATCACACCTTGTTCTGCCAGAAAAACTTCGGCTTCTTGTGTGACTTGCGCCTTGAGTTGAGGATTTTCAAATACCGCCTCAATAATCAAATCACAGCCTTGTAAATCGGCAGCCTGTGCCGTTGGATGAATATTGGCTAAGACTTGTGCTGCTCGCTCTGCACTTATACGACCTTGCGATACTTGTTTATCCAATAGTTTTTGACTGTAAGCTTTGCCTTTTTCAGCTTGTTCGATGGATACATCTTTAAGAACAACCGCAATGCCTTTGCTTGCTGTGGCATAAGCAATGCCTGCGCCCATCATGCCTGCACCTAAAATGCCGACTTTTTGAGTTTGATGCGGTGCAATGCCTTGCGGACGGCCACTGCCCGATTTAATCGCATTCAGCCCATGCCAAAAGGTGCCAATCATATTTTTAGAAATTTGACCTGTTGCGAGCTGGGTAAAATAGCGAGATTCAATGCGTAAGGCTGTATCGACATCAACCTGCGCACCTTCTACTGCTGCACTCAAAATTGCTTCAGGCGCAGGGTAACAGCCTTTGGTTTTGTCGCGTAGCATGGCAGGAGCAATGGAAAGCATTTGCGCGACAGCAGGTGTAGATGGTGTTCCCCCAGGGATTTTATAGCCTTTGACATCAAATACTTGTTGTGATTGAGGATGTGCAAGAATCCAGTCTTGGGCTTTGCTGAGTAATTCTGTTTCATTTTCAGCAAGATCATGGATTAAACCTAAACTTTGTGCTTTTTCCACACTCAGCTGTTTGCCTTCCATCAACAGCGGCAGGGCAGTTTGTAAACCCAATAAACGTACCATCCGCACAATACCACCGCCACCAGGCAATAAACCTAAAGTCACTTCGGGTAAACCAAACTTGGTTTTTGCATCACGAATTGCAATACGATGATGACAGCACAGAGCAAGTTCCCATCCGCCGCCGAGTGCCGTGCCATTTAAGGCAGCTACCACAGGAATACCACGGGTTTCAATATAACGCAGCTGTGCTTTTAGGTTTTCAATCATCTGAAAAAATGAGCTGGCATGCTCAGGCTGTACTTGAATCAACTCATCTAAGTCACCGCCTGCAAAAAAGGTTTTTTTCGCAGAGGCGAAAATGATTCCCGCCACTTGTTCGTCTGCTTTTAACTTTTGTACCACTTGCGCTAATGCATCTCTAAAGTCAGCATTCATGGTGTTGGCAGATTGATTTGGTGAGTCAAAGGTTAGAATGACAATGTTATCGGCATTTTTATAATAGTGAATGGCGCTCATTTTTATACTCCTTATACTCGCTCAATAATGGTGGCAATTCCCATCCCACCGCCTACACATAATGTAGCCATGCCGCGTTTTTTATCTTGTCGTTCTAGCTCGTCCAGTAAGGTGCCTAAAATCATGGCACCTGTAGCGCCAAGTGGATGACCCAAGGCAATAGCACCACCATTCACATTGACTTTGGCGGGATCAACCTGAAGTTCTGTAATAAAACGCAGAACCACGGCTGCAAAGGCTTCATTGACTTCAAACAGATCAATATCTTCAATGTTCAGTCCTGCTTTGGCTAAGGCTTTGCGTGCTGCAGGCGCGGGTCCTGTGAGCATAATGGCAGGGTCTGTGCCAACCAGTGCGGTAGCAAGCACTTTGGCGCGTGGTTTTAAGTTGTGTTGTTGTACCGCTTGTTCCGATGCAATCAAGACCAATGCCGCGCCATCAACAATACCTGATGAATTGCCTGCATGATGCACATGATTGACTTGTCCTGCTTCAGGATATTTTTGCAGGGCAATCGCATCAAAACCCATTTGTCCCATATTGGCAAAACTCGGCTTGAGCTGTGCCAAGCTTTCAGCCGTGGTCTGTGGTTTGATAAATTCATCTTGTGCCAAAATCACCACACCTGCCTGATCTTTGACAGGTACAATCGAGCGCTCGAAATGTCCCTGTGCTTGTGCTGCTGCGGCTTTGTGCTGTGATGCTGCTGCAAATTGATCGACTTCTGTACGGCTATAGCCATCGAGTGTGGCAATTAAGTCAGCGCCAATACCTTGTGGAATAAAGTCACAAGCCATATTGGTTTCAGGGTCGAATGCCCAAGCACCACCATCGGAACCCATTGCCACGCGTGACATAGATTCCACACCACCTGCAACGATTAAATCTTCCCAACCCGAACGAACTTTTTGCGCTGCGAGGTTCACGGCTTCTAAACCTGAGGCACAAAAGCGGTTGATTTGTACCCCAGCAACATCATTGTCCCAACCTGCGGCAATCGCTGCGGTTTTGGCAATATCTGCACCCTGATCGCCAATTGGTGTGACACAACCCAAAACAATATCGTCTACTTGTGAGGTGTCTAGGTTGTGTCGTTGTTGCAATTCATTCAATAAGGTTGTGAGTAGGCGAATGGGTTTAACTTCGTGTAATGCGCCATCTTTTTTTCCTTTGCCGCGCGGAGTGCGAATAGCATCAATGATGTAGGCCTCGCTCATAATCAATCCCTTGTCGATAGTTTTCTTTATGATTGCTTTTGAGTGTAATCTGAAAATTTTGAAGTGCAATGACGAGAACGGTACAGGTCAGTGAGGTTTTTTGCTAATTGGGATGACGCAGTAATTTGGCAGAAAGATTGAAACTATAATAGAGCGATAAAAAAAGCCCTTGCGGTGTGCAAGGGCAATCGATTGGAATTACGAGTTATTGTGAATTGTCGATTCTAAATTAATGATAACCGTGCAACTGACGGTATAAACCAGGTGTGACGCCAGTCCACTTTTTGAAAGCACGGTGGAAAGTACTGGTTTCGCTAAAGCCAACTTGTTGTGCCACATCTTCAAGGGTAAGTTCAGGATTCAGCAATAGGTGAATCGCGGCATCACGGCGTAATGCATCTTTTACCCCTTGATAGCTTTTACCTTCTGCAGCCAAACGACGACGCAAGGTTTGTGGCGATAGGTACAGCATGGATGCAACATCGTTCAAGGTTGGCATTTCTTCGCCAATTTGGCTCTTTAACACGTCACGAATACGCGAAGTTAAAGAATTGGTGTTTTTGAATTTCACCAACAATTGCGCAGGCGCGGTTTTTAAGAATTCGTCTAAGGTTTCTTGGGTTTGACGAATTGGTAAATCCAAGTAGTCGGCAGCAAAGGTAATTTCGGTGCGTGGCATGTCAAATTGCATGACAGGCGCAAAGAACAGCGCATCGTATTCATCTGCATGTGCAGGACGTGGATAGCCAAAATGTACGCGCTCCAAAGGCAGGCGACGTTCAATCAGCCAAGATGCCAAGCCGTGCCAAATCATCAACATACTTTCAGTAATAAAGTGATCAGGATCCATAGCTTGTGGAATAGATGGTACCAAACGTGCTTCGTGTTTATCACGTTCTAAGGTAACCGACCAATCATCACCAAACAGTTTGTAGAATTGCGAAGAGAGTTCTAAGGCATCGCCCAGTGTTTTGGCGTGAATTACCAATTGGCACATGATCGCGAATGTACCCAAACGACGTGGCTGAGAATCAAAACCCACGTGTTCGTCTTGGGTCACCATCCACAACATTTTAATAAAGCGGGTATATTGTTCAGGTGAAATACGTGCTTTCGGTTGGCGCAGAAGTTCTGCCTCAATACCGACATGAGATAATAAGGTTTCGACATCCATGCCGAGTCGCTTAACACCCGTGAGCGCTGCATTTACAAAATGGATACTAATGGTATCTCTGCTCATGTTAAATCCTTCAGTCTCTTTTGTATTCACGTAAGCTTGACCTAAATGACGCTAAAAAATTGAAATTGGCAATTTACAATACCAATTTTACTTATTTTACATAATAAATTGCCGAAATGATCAAGGTAAATGGCTGAACATGACATTGTGTTACAGTTTTGCTGTTTATAAGATGAACGGAAAATCAGTAAAAATCGAGTAATCACAACAATGACACATGCACTGAGCGGTTTAAAAGTTTTAGATTTTTCCACCTTATTGCCCGGCCCTTTTGCCAGTTTGTATTTGGCGGATATGGGTGCAGAGGTGATTCATATTGAATCGGCAACCCGTCCTGACTTAATTCGTTTATTTCCGCCCTATGCCAATGGACAAGCGACTTCGCACAGTTATTTGAATCGGAATAAACAGTCAATTACTTTGGATTTAAAATCCCCCGAAAGTATTCAGCTTATTCACGATAAAATTGCCGAATTCGATATTGTATTGGAACAGTTTAGACCAGGCGTGATGCAGCGTTTAGGGCTGGACTATGCCAGCTTGGCAAAAATTAATCCGCGACTGATCTATTGTTCCATCACAGGTTATGGACAAACAGGCGATTATCAACAAAGGGCAGGACATGACATCAACTATTTAGCCTTGTCTGGCATTGCGGGGCATAGTGGACGGCAAGCGGGTGGGCCGCCACCGCTCGGGATTCAAGTGGCCGATGTAGCAGGTGGATCATTGCATGCTTTGGTGGCGATTTTAAGTGCAGTGATAGAACGTCAGCGCAGTGGTTTAGGGCAGTATATTGATATTTCGATGACCGATTGCGCTGCGACTTTAAACAATATGGCCGCTTCAGCAGTTTTGGCGGCACAGGTTCCTCAATATGCTGAGCAATCTTACTTAAATGGTGGCACCTATTATGACTATTATGAAACAGCAGATGGCCGTTATCTTTCAGTCGGTAGTTTAGAGCCGCAGTTTATGCAGGGTTTGGCACAGATTTTAAACTTACCGATACTTTTGGAAAAAGGGGCATCTTTAGATCCGCAAGAGCGCTTGCAAGTCAAACACGCTATTCAAGATAAAATTAAAACACAAAGTTTTGTCACATGGCAGCAGGTATTCGCGCAATATGATGTCTGCGTTGAACCTGTATTCACTTTAGATGAAGCCTTACATTCACCTTTGGCACAGCAACGCGGTTGGACAGTAGAAGTTCCTATTCAGCAGAATGCCGAAAAAACTGAAACTCAGTTGGCGTGTCCAATTAAATTTTCACGTTCTCAAATGCGTTACGATTATATCGGGCAGGCTTTGGGTGCAGGGCAGTGGTCGTCTCAGATTAAAAATCAGGATGAAGATGAAGCCAAGTCGTAATTTCAGGTAATCAATAATAGATCGAATAGATGCTATAGCAGAAAAAGTGCTAAAGCATGCACTATTTTGTGATAGCTCTATAAAAAGCCTGTAAATTTTGGCAAAGGCTTACAGGGTGTGATGTTGCAATGGCTTATCAATAAAATCGCTAATAAATATGTAAAAAACACATTTTGTTGATAGATTGAATCTCGCTATGCTGTCAGCCGTGATAATAGAAATGACTAGCTGTACGCCATGTATTTATATACTGATTTCGATCAGCAACTGATTAATGAACGTGTTGCACAGTTCCGCGACCAAACGGAACGTTATTTAGCAGGCAAATTGACTGAGGATGAATATCGTCCATTGCGTCTGCAAAATGGTTTGTATGTACAACGCTATGCGCCAATGTTGCGTATTGCGGTGCCTTACGGTCTGATGAACTCTAAGCAATTGCGTAAAGTTGCGCAGCTTGCCAAAGACTATGACCGTGGCTATGCGCACGTATCAACACGTCAAAATATTCAGTTTAACTGGCCTGCACTGGAAAATGTGCCTGACATGTTGGCAGAGCTTGCAACCGTACAAATGCACGCAATTCAGACTTCGGGTAACTGTATTCGTAATACCACTACAGATCAATATGCAGGTGTCGTGGCGGGCGAAATTGCTGACCCACGTCCAACCTGTGAATTAATTCGTCAGTGGTCAACTTTCCACCCTGAATTTGCCTTCTTGCCACGTAAATTCAAAATTGCGGTGTCTGCACTGGAAGAAATTGACCGTGCTGCGACTGCATTTCATGACATTGGTGTCTATATTGTCAAAAATGAAGCAGGCGAAATTGGCTATAAAATTAAAGTCGGTGGTGGCTTAGGTCGTACTCCAATTATCGGTAGCTTTATTCGTGAGTTCTTGCCACGTGAAGACTTGATTGCTTATTTAGAAGCTATTTTACGTGTTTATAACTTGCATGGTCGTCGCGACAATAAATATAAAGCACGTATCAAAATTTTGGTAAAAGCTTTAACCCCTGCAGTATTTGCAGAAAAAGTTGAAGCTGAATTTGCACATACGGTGAAAACCTTAAAAATTGATGCAGAAACTTTGCAAAAAATGGATGAAAACTTCACGCCATTTGCCTATCAAAACTATGCCGATGAAGATTTTAGCGAGCTGTTTGCACAGTATCCAAAATTCAAGCAATGGTTCAACATCAACACCAATGCGCACAAAGTACAAGGCTATCGTATTGTCACCATTTCATTGAAACGTGCAGGTGTTGCACCGGGTGACATGACGACAGAAGAAATGAATCTGATTGCAGATTTAGCCGATCAATATACCTTTGGTGAGTTGCGTACCACGCATGAGCAAAATATTGCTTTGGTAGATGTGCCACAAAAAGACCTGTTTGCATTGTGGCAAGTGCTCGATGCCAATAACTTGGCGCGCGCGCATATTGGCTTTATTACCGATATTATTTGCTGTCCGGGTGGTGATTTCTGTTCACTTGCCAATGCCAAATCTATTCCAATTTCAGAAGCCATTTCACGCCGTTTTGATGATTTGGATACCATTTATAATCTTGGCAAACTGGATTTGAATATTTCAGGTTGTATGAACGCTTGTGGTCATCACCACGTTGGTAATATCGGGATTTTAGGTGTCGATAAAAAAGGCGCTGAATTCTACCAAATCACTTTAGGTGGGCATGCAGACCATGATGCGTCAATCGGTGATATTTTAGGGCCATCTTTTGCTGCTGAAGTGATTCCTGATGTGGTGGAAGAAATTTTAAATACCTACTTAGATTTGCGTAGTGAAGGTGAAGACTTCATCGACACTTATCGCCGTGTCGGCATTCAACCATTTAAGGAGCGCGCTTATGCTTAATACTGCACTACCTGTGCTCGCGAAAGATGGCACGATTGCAGACAATACTTATCAAGTGATTGCTGAAGATGCAGCATTACCGCAAGGTGATGTGGTGCTCAGCGTTGAACAGCTTGATCAGTTGGCACAAATTTCAGGTAAAAAAGCCCTATATTTAACGGTAGATGCTTCGCCTGAAAATCATGAATTTCCATTGGCAGAACTGGATGCGATTTTTATTGAATTTGCAGGTTTTAACGATGGCCGTGGTTATTCTTTTGCGGCATTGTTACGCCGTCAAGGCTTTCAGGGTGAACTTCGCGCAGTCGGTGATGTCTTTAAAGACGTCTTAAATTATATGAAGCGTGCAGGTTTCGATACTTTCGTGATTAAAGAAGGTAAAGATGTGCAAGAAGCTGCAGCAGGTTTGGCGGACTTTACCCATCCTTATCAAGCTTCTACCGCAGTGCCAAAACCAAATTATCAAACAGGTGCGTAATATATTGATGATGGATTTCATCGAAATGTAGATAGATTTTATCGAAATATCACGGTTCACACATTTACAAACAGCCTGCCATGTGCAGGCTTTTTGTTTGCCTTAAAATGATCAAACGGCTTGTTTTATCGCACTTCTTAATGATTTAATTTACCGTAAAGTGCTGTAGTATAAGCACGCTGATGTAGCATCGCAGTCTTATGTAGGCGTTATTTTTACATTATCAAAAATCAATCAAGACGATAATTTGATGTGATTATCCTCTGATTTATTTTTCAATTTTTTCATGATGAAGTGATTTGTCTTTATGCAAAATTCTATCCGTATTGGTATTGCTGGTTATGGCAACTTAGGTCGTGGTGTTGAAACGGCGATTCATAAAAACCCAGATTTACAATTGGTGGGTATTTTTACCCGTCGTGCGCCTGAAAGCGTTTCACCATGTTTTGCTGAAACAGCAGTGTTTCACATGGATTCATTGTCAGATTTTCAAGACAAAATTGATGTGCTGATTTTATGTGGTGGTTCAAAAGACGACTTGCCACAACAAGGTCCAGTACTGGCGAGCCAATTTAATATTGTCGATAGTTTCGATACGCATGCACGTATTCCTGAATATTATGCATCTGTAGATGCACCTGCGACAGCGAACAAGAAAACTGCACTCATCTCAATTGGTTGGGATCCAGGCATGTTCTCGATTAATCGTTTATTTGGTGAAGCGTTGTTACCTGATGGTGAAACCTATACTTTTTGGGGTAAAGGTTTAAGTCAGGGTCACTCAGATGCCATTCGTCGTGTTGATGGTGTAAAAGCAGGTGTGCAATATACCATTCCATCGAATGATGCCATTGAACAAGTGCGTAGCGGTGCGCGTCCTGTATTAAGCACCAAAGATAAACATACTCGTGAATGTTATGTCGTACTTGCAGAAGGTGCCGATGCTGCTGCGGTAGAGCAAGCGATTGTGACCATGCCAGATTATTTCGCTGACTACAACACAACCGTAAATTTCATTGATGAAGCGACTTTAGCCAAAGATCACCAACGCATGCCACATGGTGGTTTTGTCATTCGCAGTGGTAATACCAGCGATGAACAAAAACAAGTGCTTGAATTCTCATTGAAGTTAGACAGCAATCCTGAGTTTACCGCGAGTATTTTGGTGGCTTATGCACGTGCTTGCTATCGTTTAAACCAAATGCAGCAATATGGTGCAAAAACTGCTTATGATGTTGCGCCAGGTTTATTGTCAATGAAATCGCCTGAACAGTTGCGTGCAGAATTGCTCTAAACTTTTTAAAGCTATAAGCAAAAAGACGAATCAATGATTCGTCTTTTTACTTTTTGAATAAAGAAGGGTTAGGGAATGACTTTATTCAATCTACCTCAATCCCTCTTTACGAAATAGGGGTTGCAAGGCACTTAAAGTAATTCAATCGCGACCGCAGTTGCTTCACCACCACCAATACAGAGAGCAGCCACACCACGCTTGCCACCTGTACGTTTAAGCGCATGAATCAAAGTTAGGATAATACGTGAACCTGTAGAACCCACAGGATGCCCAAGCGCACATGCACCACCGTTGATATTCACTTTTTCAGGATCAAGCTTGAACTCATTCATTGGGCATATGGTGACCATGGCAAAAGCTTCATTAATTTCCCATAAATCTACATCTGCAACTTGCCAACCCGCTTTATCCAATACTTTTTGAATCGCAGCAACAGGGGCGATGGTGAACTCAGATGGGTGTTGTGAATTGGTGGCATAAGCCACAATTTTTGCTAATGGTTGTAAACCTTTATTTGCTGCATTTTCTGCAGACGTTAGGACTAAGGCTGAAGCACCATCTGAAATTGAGCTGGCATTGGCTGCGGTAATCGTGCCATCTTTGGCAAAAGCTGGACGAAGTGTTGGAATTTTTTCAATATTGGCATTAAAAGGTTGTTCATCTTTATCTACAATGACATCGCCTTTACGAGTTGTAACTGTCACAGGGACGATTTCATCAGCGAAATAGCCTTCATTGACTGCAGTTTGTGCACGTTTGAGTGAGCGAATCGCAAAGTCATCCATTTGTTGGCGTGTGTAACCTTTGCTATTGGCCATATCTTGTGCGAATGAGCCCATCAAACGACCTGTTTCAGCATCTTCAAGGCCGTCTAAGAACATGTGGTCTTTCACATCACCATGTCCCATACGGTACCCAGCACGTGCTTTGGTCAGTACATAAGGTGCATTACTCATTGACTCCATACCACCAGCGACAATGATTGAGGCAGAACCTGCTTTGATTGCATCGGCTGCTTGCATGACAGCTTTCATACCAGAACCACAGAGTTTGTTGATGGTGACCGCACCTGTAGAATCTGGTAAGCCTGCTTGACGCATCGCCTGACGAGCAGGGCCTTGCTTTAAGCCTGCAGGCAGGACGCAGCCCATAATGACTTCGTCGATTTCTGTTGCTTGTACCCCCGCACGTTGAATGGCCGCTTGGATACTCGCCGCACCTAATTCTGGTGCAGTCACATTGGCTAAACTGCCTTGAAAGCCACCCATTGCAGTGCGTGCACCATTTACAATAACGATATCCGTCATTTTATTCTCCCAGTTTTTTATATGTGCTTTTGTCTAGATTTAATTCCAAGCAGGAATAGATCACTTCAGCAGTATAGGCAAAAAAAGATGAGCATAAAGTGACAATATAAAGATCATTTAGACTGCTCAGTTAACATCCATTGATGTCTTCAGCTCGAGTTTGCCCCATTTTACTAAGCACCAGTCGTTTGCTCGCGACGTGAGTAGAGCAGTAAAAGAAACTACCATTCGAGCCGACCGGCAAACCTTGTTGTGCATTAAAAGTTACACTGGGTATGTTTAAAGTGCCACGCCAATCCAAGGTACCGTATTTAAGTGCAGTTTTTTCTGTATAAAGAATGTATTCATTGTTGTCTATCTGACGATTTTTATTTCGATCAATAAAAATCATAAAACCCGTATTCCAGTTTTGCTTACTGCATTGGCTAAAGTCATGTGTTGGACAGATCACAACATTACTATGATGGGTGAAGGCATGGGAGCGTGCTATTTTCAGGCTGGACTGTAATGAATACTGAATTCGCTTGAGTTCTTGTTGTGCCATCAGTTGATGAAAATGGGGTAGGGCAATCATGACTAAAATCGCACTAATTGCTAAGGTGACGATCAATTCAAACAGCGTGAAGCCGTTTTTTCTTATATTCGACATAAGTCTATACCTGTTATTGTTATGTTTTTTTATGATTAATTTGAGTAATTTGTTGTTTTATAGTGCTTTATCTGCTGTATAATAAATATTAAACAACTTTCGATAAAGCTGTTAAAATAAAGCGCAAGAAAGATAAGCTATTCACAATAAAAAATTGAGTAGAAAGTTACCGAATTACAACGGAAATTGTAAGTAATTTTGTCAATAATTTACTTGATTAAAATTATCAAGCACTTGGAAAAGTAATAAAGTGTTTGTATGATTCAAAGTGACTAGCTTAAAAATAATACTGGGGTATAAGAAAGCCTATCTCAGGGTAGTCGAAAATTTAGGCTTGAGCTTGAACAACAATTGTTATCTCTGGAGGATAAATCCATGAAAATGAGTCGTATTGCATTAGCAATGCTCGTAGCTGCTCCTTTAGCTGCTGCAAACGCGGGCGTAACTGTTACCCCATTAATGCTTGGTTACACTTTCCAAGACACTCAACACAACAATGACAAGCTAACAGATGGTCCAGAATTACAGGACGATTTATTTGTTGGTGCAGCACTTGGTGTTGAACTTACTCCTTGGTTAGGTTTCGAAGCTGAATATAGCCAAGTTAAAGGTGATGTAGAAGGTCTTGGTGCGGGTGCTGAGTATAAAGCTCAAAATATTGCTGGTAACTTCTATGCAACTTCTGACTTGATCACTAAAAACTACGACAGCAAAATCAAGCCATACGTACTTTTAGGTGCTGGTCATTATAAATACTCGCCAGAAGGCTCTATTGCTGGTGAAGATATTGAAGGTACTTTAGGTAATGCAGGTGTTGGTGCGTTCTTCCGTTTGAACGATGCTTTATCTCTTCGTACAGAAGCGCGTGGTACTTACCACTTTGACGAAAAATTCTGGAACTACACAGCTTTAGCTGGTCTTAACGTAGTTCTTGGCGGTCACTTGAAGCCAGCTGCTCCTGTAGTAGAAGTTGCTCCAGTTGAAACCGTTGCTCCAGTTCAACCTGCTCCACAAGAGTTGACTGAAGACTTGAACATGGAACTTCGTGTGTTCTTTGATACGAACAAATCAAACATCAAAGATCAGTACAAGCCAGAAATCGCTAAAGTTGCAGAGAAGTTAGTTGAATATCCAAACGCTACTGCTCGCATCGAAGGTCACACTGACAACACTGGTCCACGTGCATTGAACGAACGTTTATCTTTAGCGCGTGCGAACTCTGTTAAATCTTCACTTGTAAATGAATACAATGTAGATCCAGCTCGTTTGTCTACTCAAGGTTTCGCTTGGGATCAACCGATTGCTGACAACAACACTAAAGAAGGTCGTGCTATGAACCGTCGTGTATTCGCGACGATCACTGGCAGCCGTACAGTGACTGTTGAACAACAAGCTCAATAATTTGAGTTAAGTTGAAAAAACGACTCTTCGGAGTCGTTTTTTTATACTTCTTTTTTTATGAGGTGTTTGGATTAAAGAGTGCCTGAAATAATTTACATTCAATACGTTTAAAAAATATTGTAAAAGTATGATTTTTAGAATAAAGAGTAAATAAGGTAGAGGCTGATGGTGCTTAATATTTCGGTCTGTTGACTCGTAAACTTAGTCGAATTTTTATACCAAGTTTATCGTCAATTCATTAAAAAACTCCAAAGCGTCGTCGCAGATCAAAATTTTAAAATAAGATATATGTACTCGATGTCTATCAGTCGATCAAGTCGTTGTTTAGCGATTATAAAATCAACATTGAGCAGTCTGTGGCGTGATCTCTCGCCGTAATAATGATAACAAAATATGTTGTAAATCGAATTTGGTTTAAATTTACCCTAAAAAAACAGCCAAATGTTGGCTGTTTTTAGAATCTTGGCTTCTCAAACGAAGTGCAATAGAAGAAGATTTACTTTAGTCATGATCAGGATGTAGTGGTTTCACATCCATCTCCTGATATGCAATCAGTTTGGTTTTGTGTTTCCATTTATAGCCTAACCAAATGACCAAGAACAAAAGAATACCAATATAAGTCGATAAAACAGCGAGCCATTCACCATCAAGTACAGCTTGGTAGTTTTGCCCTAATACAACAATCGCACATAAAATAAAGGCAAACCATGGCGCAAAAGGGAAGAATTTGGCGCGGTAATCTAAGTCTTCAAGTTTGTAGCCTTGTGCCAGATAGCCTTTACGGAAGCGGTAATGTGATACAGCAATCCCGAGCCAAACGATAAAGCCACACATGCCTGACATATTCAGTAGCCAGTTAAATACTTGTTCTTCGCCGATAAATGTCGTTAAGAAACACAGTGCAGCGATTGCTGTCGTGGCATACAGTGCATTCATTGGGACGCCACGTGCATCTAAGCGAGCAAAAGCTTTTGGCGCACTGCCTTTGCGTGCCATATCAAATAACATACGGGTCGATGAATACATGCCCGAGTTCCCTGCAGAAAGAATCGCAGTTAAAATCACCGCATTCATGACACTTGCAGCAAAGGCAAAGCCTGCTTGCTCATATAATAAAGTAAACGGAGAGAGCGCAATGTTATCGGTGGCGGCTGCTTGAAGTAAACGTGGGTCATCATAGGCGATTAACGTGCCAATAATGAAAATACACACGATATAAAACAACAAAATACGCCAGAAGATTTGTTTGATTGCAATAGGAATGGTTTTCTTAGGATTTTTAGATTCACCCGCTGCAACGCCAACCATTTCAGTACCTTGAAATGAGAATCCTGCAATCATCGCCACACCAATTAAGGCAGATAGTCCACCTACAAATGGCGCTTCGCCTTTGCTCCAATTGGCAAATGTCGAAACATCAGGGTTGAGCATGATTTTGACAATCATGAAAATACCAATGATGATGAAGGCGACAATCGCAAGGACTTTGACCAGTGAGAAGAAAAACTCTGATTCACCAAAACCTTTGACGGTTAATGCGTTAATTGCGAAAACCACCGCTAAAAATAATGCACTCCAGTAAAAGCCAGGAATATCAGGAAACCAAAATTTCATGATGAATTGCACCGCAACCAATTCAAATGCCACGGTAATAGCCCAGTTGTACCAATAGTTCCAACCTAGTGCAAAACCGAAACCACCTTCGACATATTTACTGCCATAGGTAAAGAACGCGCCTGAAGTTGGATTATGCGTTGCAAGTTCGCCTAGACTGGTCATCAAAAAATAAATCATGACGCCAATTAGGGCATACGCAAGCAAGGCGCCACCAGGACCTGCATTGGCAATGGTCGCACCTGAAGCAAGGAATAAACCTGTACCAATTGAGCCACCAATGGCGATCATGTTTAAATGACGCGCACCGAGCTTACGCTGCAGTTTTCTACTGTTGTGTGAGTCGCTCATCCTACTTCCTTTGTATTTTTCTGCGTGCTGGCAAACAGCACTTTAAAGCCTTGTTGATCTGCCTTGATTGTGCATTGACCGAAACTTTGTTCAATTAAGAGTGGATAATTCAAAAAGCGATTGGCCACAATCCAAAGTTCACCACCCGATTTCAGATGACGACGTGAGGTTTTACACAGATTTTCACTGGCATCGTAATGTGTTTGAATGCCTTGGTGGAACGGGGGATTACTCACGATGGCATGCAAAAATAGCGGTGCATCTTCAATGCCTGTCACGGCTTTAATTTCAAGTTGTTGTGGATTGAGCTGATTTTTTTCAAACGTCATTTGCGTTGACGCTAAAGCAAAGGCATCGACATCTAAAGCAAAAATACGATTTTCAGGGTTAAGTTTGGCTAAGTAAGCACTGATCACACCCGCGCCACAGCCAAAATCTGCAATTTTTCCAGCAGTAACCTGATTCAAATAAGGCAATAATACAGCCGTGCCAACATCCAAGTGTTTTTGGCTAAATACACCCGGCAAGGCACTAATTTGTAAATCACCTTTAGGTGTAGCAACTGTATAGTTTTTCGCCCAATCTGCTAAGGTTTTAGTTTGAACCTTGCAGTCTAAAATCAGCTGCCATAGTTGGCAGTGGCGGGCGCTATCTAGTTTGAGTGTTTTGCCATAAGGTTGTAATTGCTTTGCAGCCCGTTCAATTCCTGCTTTCTTTTCACCGACTAAAAATACGCTGCTGCCTTGTGGGAGTTGTGCGGCAATGGTGTGAATCAGGTAATTGAGCAGTTCCTTAGATTTCGGTACAAAAATAACAGCCTGATCAAATTCACCGACAGGCAATTCTGCACCAAAATGCACTTGCGCCTGTTGATTTTGAAAGTATTGATAGTCGTTAAAATTCCATGTCCAAACAGAAGCTTGGATTGAGTCACCCAATTCTGCGAGGAGTTGATCGGTCGGGGCATTGATCAGTAGAACGCGACCAGACAAATAGTCATATTGTCTGAGTAAAACTTCGCTTTGGGGGTTCATGGTTCTCTCTCCAATAGAAAAACACTGTCTAAGTTCAGCTCAGACAGTGTTTTTTGGACATGCAATTACTTTTTAGTTTCAGGAAGCACAATATTTAAAATGAGTGCTGCAATACCGCCTGTTGCAACACCTGAACTGAAAATATTACGGAATAATTCAGGTAAGTGTTCCAGAATTTGTGGCACTTGTGCAACACCTAAACCTAAGCCCAATGAAATTGCAATAATCAGCAAGGCACGACGATCTAAAGCGACACCTGAAAGAATATTGATTCCCGAAGCGGCAACAGCACCAAACATCACCATCACAGCACCACCCAACACGGCTTGAGGCACAGCCTGAATCACACCCGCGACTGCAGGAAGTAAACCTAAAATGATGAGTAGAGCAGCAATCCAGATACCGACATAACGGCTAGCAACACCTGTAAGTTGAATCACGCCATTGTTTTGGGCAAATACCGAACTTGGGAAGGTGTTGAAAATACCTGCCAAGAATGAGTTAACGCCATTTACCAATACACCGCCTTTAATGCGTTGCATCCACTGTGGGCCATCGACAGGTTGATTGGAGAGTTTAGAGGTCGCGGTAATATCACCAATGGCTTCCAGTGAAGTCACCAAATAAATAAATGCTAAAGGAATGAATAAGCTCCAAGAGAAATCCAGTCCAAAATGCATCGGTGTCGGAACTTGTACCAAAGGGGCATCTTTCAGACCTGAAAAGTCGAGATGACCCATCATGCCTGCCATTGCATAACCAATCACCAAGGCAATTAAAATGGCAGAGCTTTTAATCCACGTGATATTGATGCGGTTCAAAATAATAATAATCGCCAAGACCGTACACGACATAATCAGGTTGTCGGTATTTGCAAAGGTATTATTGCTCATGGCTTGATAGCCACCACCCATACTGATTAAACCTTCTTTAATTAAGGTTAAGCCAATCAGAAGTACCACAATGCCTGTGACCAGTGGGGTAATCAGCTTTTTGACCCACGGTAAAATTTGTGAGACGCCCATTTCAATAAACGAACCAGCAATGACTACGCCAAAAATTGCCGCCATAACGGATTCAACAGGTGTGCCTGCGGCGACCATAGCAGCGCCAATACCAATAATTGGGCCAATAAAGTTAAAACTGGTGCCTTGCACAATGAGCAAACCTGCACCAAAAGGGCCGACTTTTTTACATTGTAAAAAGGTTGCAATACCTGAAATGACCAAAGACATTGACAAGATCATGTTGGTATCTTGTTTGGAAACGCCTAAAGCCAAGCAAATTAAGAGGCCTGGTGTGACAATCGGAACAATAATTGCCAGTAAATGCTGAAAAGCTGCTAAAAAAGCGATGAATGGTTTTGGACGGTCATTCAGACCATAGACCAAATCGAGCTGGTCTTTTGGGTGGGGAGAGTGGTTTAAATCAGACATGAGTCATAAAAAATTGCAAAAGTGGCGCTATTCTAATCGAGTTACACAGCTTTACAAAACCCAAAGCACGCCACTCATCAAAAAAAATTGTGTGTGTCAATAAAGTGTCACTATAAAACTTTAGTATTTTTCTGTATAATTTGCCCTCAAATTTATAGCGTATTGAATTTAAATGTCTGATATTAAAACTCTCCGCAACATCGCAATTATTGCGCACGTTGACCACGGAAAAACAACTCTTGTGGATAAACTTTTACAACAATCGGGCGCACTCGGTGAACGAGCGGGCGAGATTGAGCGTGTCATGGATTCAGGCGCTATTGAAAGTGAACGTGGTATTACCATTCTTGCAAAAAACACTGCAATCAAGTGGTTAGACAAACGTACTGATACTGAATACCGCATTAACATTGTGGACACCCCGGGACACGCCGACTTCGGTGGCGAAGTTGAACGTGTAATGTCGATGGTGGATTGCGTACTTCTTTTGGTTGACTCACAAGAAGGCCCAATGCCACAAACACGTTTCGTAACGCAAAAAGCGTTCGCACGTGGTTTGAAGCCAATCGTGATCATCAACAAAGTAGACAAGCCAAACGCGCGTCCAGACTGGGTTATTGATCAAGTATTTGACTTGTTTGATAACTTGGGTGCAACCGATGACCAATTAGACTTCCCAATCGTATATGCATCAGGCTTACGTGGTGTTGCTGGTCCTGCGCCAGACGAATTAGCGGAAGATATGACGCCGTTATTCCAAACAATTGTAGATATCGTCGAGCCACCAGCAGTTGATGTTGATGGTCCATTCCAAATGCAAGTCTCTTCACTTGACTATAATAGTTTCGTGGGTGTGATTGGTGTGGGTCGTATTCAACGTGGTTCTGTGAAATTGAATACACCTGTAACCGTGATTGACCAAGAAGGCAAAACACGTAACGGTCGTATCTTAAAAATCATGGGTTACCACGGTTTAGAGCGTATCGACATCGAATCTGCATCTGCAGGTGACATCGTTTGTGTAACAGGCATGGACGAATTACATATTTCTGACACGATTTGTGATCCGAAAAATGTAGAAGCTTTACCGCCGCTTTCTGTAGACGAACCAACCGTATCGATGACTTTCCAAGTCAACAACTCACCTTTTGCAGGTAAAGAAGGTAAGTTTGTGACTTCACGTAACATCCGTGAACGTCTTGACCGTGAATTGATTCATAACGTTGCACTTCGTGTAGAAGATACTGACAGTCCAGACCGTTTCAAAGTATCTGGTCGTGGTGAACTTCACCTTTCAGTATTGATTGAAAACATGCGCCGTGAAGGCTTCGAGATGGGTGTGTCTCGTCCGCAAGTGATCTTAAAAGAGATTGATGGCGAAATGCAAGAACCATACGAAAACGTGACTTTTGACGTAGAAGAACAGCACCAAGGCGCTGTGATGGAACAAATGGGTAACCGTAAAGGTGAGATGACCAATATGGAAGTAGACGGTAAAGGCCGTATCCGTATTGAAGCAACTGTGCCTTCACGTGGTTTAATTGGTTTCCGCTCTGAATTCATGACCATGACTTCTGGTACGGGTATCATGACGTCAAGCTTCTCACACTATGGCCCAATGAAAGCAGGTCAAGTTGCGAAACGTCAAAACGGTGTGTTGATCTCTATGGTTCAAGGTACGTGCTTGGGTTATGCATTGTTCAGCTTGCAAGACCGTGGTCGTTTATTCGCCAAGCCTCAGTTAGAAGTTTACGAAGGTATGATCATTGGTATTAACTCTCGTTCAGATGATATGGTGGTTAACCCAACCAAAGCGAAACAGTTAACAAACGTACGTGCTTCTGGTACTGATGATGCGTTGACACTGGTACCTGCAATTGAATTCACGCTTGAACAAGCGCTTGAATTTATTGAAGATGATGAGCTGGTTGAAGTAACGCCAAAGTCAATTCGTATCCGTAAGCGTTACTTGACTGAAAACGAACGTAAACGTAACCGTTCTGGTAAATAAGTTTTAAAAATGATGTTGTCCTCATGCGGGGCAGCAAAATTTAAAAATGCCATCAATTTATTGATGGCATTTTTTGTTTAAAATTAGCAAACCAATATATAAAAGCAGATGATTTCCGAGTAAATTACGTGGAAATGAAGCTATAAAATTAATGTATACTTCGTCACATAAATTAAAGTCAAAAAAACTGGAGATTTAAATGAGTATTATTCAAGAGTTCCGCGAATTTGCGGTAAAAGGTAACATGATCGACTTGGCTGTCGGTGTGATTATTGGTGGGGCATTTGGTAAAATTGTTGACTCATTAGTGAAAGATATCATCATGCCATTGATTACTGTGATCACTGGCGGTGGTGTGGATTTCACACAAAAGTTCTTTGTTTTGGGCGATAACCCAAACAATTTACAGTCTTTAGATGAGTTAACCAAAGCAGGTGTAAATGTCCTGACCTATGGTAACTTCCTTACGATTTTAATTAACTTCATTATTTTGGCATGGGTGGTGTTCTTAATGGTGAAAATGATTAATCGTATGCGCCGTAAACAAGAAGAAGCAGCGCCAGAACCAGCAGCAACGCCAGAAGATATCGCGTTGCTACGTGAAATTCGTGATGAATTGAAAAAACGTCAATAATTTTTAATACGCAATCAAAACAAACGGCGCTTTATGCGCCGTTTGTTTGCACCCTATTCTCTAGGATGGAGAGGCACTGAAGGCATAAAAATTACATCCGAAACTTTACTTCTACCAAATGAAAACCAAACTGACTTTTTACAGGTCCGTGTAGTACGCGTTCTGCTGCGGTAAACACTAATTTATCAATGACGGGTACCAATTGTCCTTTTTTGACCTCACCCAATTCCCCACCTTTTTTTCCTGAAGGGCAGGTCGAAAATTGTTTGGCAATTTTGGCAAAATCAGCACCCGATTGAATCCGCTTTTTCAGTTGCTCACAGGTTTCTTTATCTTTCACTAAGATATGACGCACAATTGCGGTTCTCATATTGATTTACCTCGTTTGCTTGTTGCAGCTTTGGTCGCGGTAGGTACTTTTTTCAAAGGCTGACATTCAGGACAAAATACCGAGGCACGTTGGCCCAGTTTTAAATTTTCTAGTGTGGTTTCACAGTTCACACACATTTCACCTGCACGTCCATACGCCAACAAGGTTTGTTGGAAATAGCCATTTTCGCCCATCGCATTGCTGTAATCACGTAAGGTCGAACCGCCTAAATCAATTGCTTGTTTTAAAATGCGTTTGATTTCGAGCACTAGTTTTTCAATCTGTTTCAAACTGAGTGATGATGCAGGTTGTGCAGGGTGAATACCTAAATTAAACAGACTTTCCGTGGCATAAATATTGCCCACACCCACCACGACATGGTTATCCATAATTGCAACTTTGATGCCAACATTTTTGTTTTTGAGCTTCTGTGCAAGATAGTCGGGGTTAAAGGCATCACTCAACGGCTCAGGGCCAAGTGGATCTATCAGTTTGCGTTGAGAGCTTTCATTTAGCCATAAAATACAGCCAAAGCGACGTGGGTCGTGGTAGCGCAATTGTATATCTTCAAACTGAATAATCAAATGGTCGTGTTTGCGTAAATCTTCCTGCGCATCGCAAAGACGAAAACTGCCCGACATGCCTAAATGCCACAACATGCTGTCCTGTTCAAATTGCGCCAGAATGTATTTGGATCTGCGGGTCAATTGCAGTAATTTTTGTCCTGTGAGTTTATGTAGGTTTTCTGGAATGGGCCAGCGTAAATTGGCTTGACGTACTTCTACATTCAGGACTTTTTGATCAAGTAGCGGCAATAGACTAGTTTTGGTAGTTTCAACTTCTGGTAATTCTGGCATGGTACAAATTCAATCCGCTTTTAGAAATTAAGCAGGCAAGGATATACAGTAATGCGCTTAATATTGGGCATTATCCATAGAATACAAGCCATAGTGTGCTGTCGCAAAATTATTCTGTGTAAAACAAAAGCAGGCTTTGCAAAAACCATACAACACGTTATAAATAAATCATTTTTAAATATCTATTATAGAAAAACCATCTAAAACAGATGGCAGATTCTGAGTGATTACTTCTTTTTTATTTAATGATTCGCTTTTGGTGAATCGCACTGTATGAGGGCTTGCAGCGTGACATTACTTTTTCAGCCGATTCAATTTGGATCACTGCAACTTGCCAACAAAATTATTATCGCTCCGATGTGTCAATATTCTGCCAATGAACAAGGTGAGTTGAGCTATTGGCATGAGCAGCAATGGGCAAATTATGCCTTGTCGGGTGCAGGGATGTGCATTGTAGAAGCCACCGCAGTACAGGCTGAAGGGCGTATCAGCTATGCAGATTTAGGCTTATGGAATGACATGCAGCGTGCGCAGCTTAAAGCCTTATTGCATAAAGTTAAAAGTTTATCGCCTATGCCATTTGCTGTGCAGTTGGCACATGCGGGACGTAAAGCCTCAACCGATAAACCTTGGCAGGGCAAAGGTCAGTTTAGCCCAAGTGATGCACATGGTTGGCAGACTGTATCGGCCAGTGAGTTACCATTTCAACCGCACGAACATCCTCCGCATGCTTTAACGCAAGATGAAATTCAACAGGTGATTGCAGACTTTGCCAGTGCCGCAGTACGAGCGGTGGATGCAGGTTTTGATTTAATCGAAATTCATGCTGCACATGGTTATTTGCTGCATCAATTTATGTCACCACTGTCTAATCACCGCCAAGATGAATATGGCGGCAGTTTGGAAAATCGGATTCGCCTTACATTGGAAGTATTTCAAGCGATTCAAAATGCTGTTCCACAAGGCTATCCAATTGGGGTGCGAATTTCTGCAACAGACTGGATGGATGATGCAGAGGGTTGGAATGTGGAATCTTCAGTAGGTTTGGCAAAAGCACTGGAGCATTTAGGTGCGGCTTATATTCACGTGTCGAGCGGTGGTTTGCATGTCGATCAAAAAATTGATTTACATGCGGGTTATCAAACACCATTTGCACATGCCATTAAGCAAGCTGTAAAAATTCCTGTAATTGCGGTGGGTTTGATTACCGAAGCGATGCAGGCAGAAGGTATTTTGCAATATGAACAGGCCGATGCGATTGCGATCGCACGTGCGATTTTATATGACCCTCGTTGGCCATGGCATGCTGCGGCAGAATTGGGTGAAAAAATTGAGATTGCCCCGCAATATTTGCGCTGTCAGCCGCATGGGTTTCGTACTTTATTTGCGCCGTTTAAATCCACAGATACGGAAGTGGAATCCTAATATTTTATCTGCTTAAAATAAGTGAAACTTAAACTATTTTGCCGTGCTTTATAGGGAGATTCGGTGTAAGGTAAATCAGTAAAAACCATGTCGATCATGGGCAACACTGAAAAAGGATGTCAGGGTGTTACTGAGTATTTTATTTCCCATTTGTACCGTAGTACTGTTGGGATATTTTGCCGTCAGAAGCCAATTTATTGAGACCAGTGCGATTCAGTTTCTAGGTCAATTTGTCATGAAAGTGGCGTTGCCTGCATTTCTATTGCAGGCATTGGCCAGTAAAAGTTTGTCAGAAATCTGGCATCCCGCTTATTTTTTAGGTTACGGTGGCGGTTCTATTCTGCTGTTTATCTGTGCCTTTTTACTGTATCGGCATTATTTTAATTCAAACTTAACCCATGCCAGTGTCTTGGCAATGGGTGCATCAATGTCAAATACAGGGTTTATTGGCACTGCTATTTTGACTTTGTTGATTGGCAGTCAATCGGCAATTTATTTGTCTTTAACTTTAATTGTCGAAAATTTAATTATTGTGGCATTGATGCTGATTTTGGCAGAACGAGGGCTACAATCTTCAGCGAAATCAGGTTGGCAGGTGTATGCCGAAACTGTGCAGCGCTTACTGAAAAATCCAGTAATTTTATCTATTTTATTGGGTATGCTGTGCGTATTGTTGAATTTCAAACTGCCGCAAGCTATTGCACAAGTGCTGGAAATGTTGGGCAAAACTGCTTCACCTTTGGCTTTATTTGTGATTGGTGGAAGTTTGGTCGGCATGCAAATCAAGTCGGTGAATTTGCAAAGTATTGTTTTGGTTGCATTCAAAGTATTGCTGATGCCACTCACGATTTTTGGAATTTTATGGGCATTAGATGTGAACCGAGAAATGCTATTTGTCGGGACTTTGCTTGCGGCTTTACCAATGCCAATTGCCTTTGGTATTTTCGGGCAGCACTATGGTTTACATGAAAAAGCCTTAGCCCCCTTGGTGTTGAGTACAGTTTTTGGTTTTGTGATGGTGGCGATTTTATTGACACAATCGGGTAAGTATTTATAGCATCGGTATCGAAGTGCTCAAATCATAAAAAAAGTCTGTACCATGCTGATACAGACTTTTTTAAAAATTTCTCTGATTAATAGCTTTTATAAAGAAACTATCTTAACTTTTCTTAGCGGTTGCCTTGTTGGAAGCTTTGGCTTGATCTGCCATCATTTTTTCAACCACAGCCAATGATTCTTTGGCTTGCGCTACATTTTCCTGTGCCAGTGAGGCAAAAATCTTTTTCGCTTCAGGCAAATTTTGCGGCACGATATTGCCATTCACAAACATATTGCCCACTGCCATGAGTGCAGGAATATAACCCTTTTGCGCCAAGTTTTGAATGCTTTGCAGCCCTTGCTTAATTGGTGCTTCATCTTTGTTTTTAAAGCCTGTGCTAATGTCATATAAGGCTTTGGCATGTATGGCTTGATAATGATCTTTGGCAATTAAAGGTTGTAATAGTTTTAAACCTTTTTGGTCAGATGCTGCCGTATTTTCCGAGAAATATAAAACGGCTAAATCGACTGTGGCATCATTAAAACCCTGATTGGATGCCGTCTGTAAATATTGTTTGGCTTTAGCAGCATCCTGTTTTAAACCCAGTGCGCCAGTAAGATAGTTTTTGCCTAAAACATAACTCGCAACAGGGTAGCCTTTTTGGGCAGATTGCTCATACAACTGAATGGCTTTCTTTTCATTTTTTGCTGTGCCTTGTCCAGTTTGTGTCAAATAGCCTAAGTTATACATGGCTTGCGCATTGCCTGTTTTGGCAAGCTTTTCTAATTCCTGATAGGCATCTTTAACCTTGTTGGCTTGAATTAATTGTTCAATTTTGGCAAAAGCAGGATCGGTTGGAATGTTACTATTTGCCATACTGATGCTGCTAGATAGGGCGATTGCACCCGCAATGAGTAGTTTTTTCATCATTTGAGTTGTACCTTGTTCTCTTTTACACATCATTCCGTTGATGTGCGTTTTGTTTTTACAGTGGTGCATTCATCATAAGTTGAAAAGTGTGAATGTAAATATAAAAAATGTGTACGAATGCTTTTTTTTTCATTGTCATTTGAAGGGAATCTTGCGACTCCCTTAACCTGAGCGGGTGGAATCTATTTTATTGCGGACGTGCAACATCGCCATTCAAATGTTCAGGCAAAGCCAATACTTGTACAGCTAACTCTTCCAAAGCACTTGGTTTGGCAACCACCAACGCTTTAAAACCTTCTGCAGTCGCTATGCTATTCACCACTTCCACATCATTATTCAGTTTGGCGGCAGGTGCAGGTGCTTCGCCTGAACCCTGAATTAAATGCAACCAATGTTTTGGTTTGGCTTTAAACCATAAACGTGCCACGACTTCCTGACCTAAATAACAGCCTTTGTCATAATGCACGCCATCTCGTTGATGCAAACGCAATTCCTGCGGTTGAAACACTTCTGCTGTTGAGGCTTGAATCCATGCCTGACCTGTTTCAATCGCTTGTAGTTGCCATGCGTTTAAATCAGTCACTTCAGCTGAAAATTCAGTTTGATTGCCCTGAATGGTTGGGTAAACCGTACCGATGGTTTCAAGCTGCATTTTTGAAAATGCACCAAACTTTTTAATGTGTTTGGCTAAATCTTCGGCTTGGTCGGCTGTGCTGATGATTTCAAAACATTCGGACGAGATTTTTTTAAGCCAGAAGCCAAACTGAACGCGTCCTTTTAAACTGCAAATTGCGGTATAACAGGTTGTATTTTCAGCTAATGTTTCGACATTGACTGTTACCTGACCTTGCAGGAATTTTTGTGCATCGACACCGTTTAAACTTAAAGCACTGAAAGCTAAATCGCGCATGAATAACCTTTCACATTGAAATCTAAGACTAAAGAATGAGGTCAATTTTGCGCTATTTTTCAAAAAAAAGCATTTTTAGGGCAAGAATTTTACTCAAAATGTAATTAAATGTTTCAAAAACCCCTGTTTTTATATTTAAGTGTATGAAATATATAGGATTTGGGAAATGGGTTTTTGGCAGCGTACAATGCTTTCGACGGGTGGAAACAATCATCCCATAAGATGTTGAGAACAATAGAGTAAGGGCGAATACCAGATGAATAACAACTACCGCAAACCACTGCAAGGCACTCAGCTCGATTTTTATGACGTGCGACAAGCCGTTGAAGATATCCAGCCAGGCGCTTATGCCAAACTTCCTTATACCTCAAAAGTACTTGCAGAACAGTTAGTGCGCCGTTGTGATCCTGCAATTTTAGAACAATCTTTAAAACAATTGATTGAGCGTAAACAAGAGCATGATTTTCCGTGGTATCCAGCGCGTGTGGTATGTCACGACATCTTGGGGCAAACTGCGCTCGTTGACTTAGCAGGTTTACGTGATGCAATTGCCGATCAAGGTGGCGATCCTTCTAAAGTGAATCCTGTCGTACCTACCCAGTTAATTGTCGATCACTCTTTAGCTGTGGAATATGGCGGTTTTGACCCAGATGCTTTCCGTAAAAACCGTGAAGTGGAAGATCGTCGTAATGAAGACCGTTTCCACTTTATTGAATGGACGAAAACTGCATTTGAAAATGTTGATGTGATTCCTGCAGGCAACGGCATCATGCACCAGATTAATCTGGAAAAAATGTCACCAGTCATTCAAAACCGTGAAGGCATTGCATTCCCAGATACTTGTGTGGGTACAGACTCACACACACCACATACCGATGCTTTGGGTGTCATTTCTGTAGGTGTAGGCGGTCTTGAAGCTGAAAACGTGATGTTGGGTCGTGCTTCTTGGATGCGTCTGCCAGACATTATTGGTGTGGAGTTGGTCGGTCAGCGTCAGGCTGGTATTACGGCAACGGACATTGTATTGGCTTTAACCGAGTTTTTGCGTAAAGAACGTGTGGTCGGTGCATATTTAGAATTCTTTGGTGAAGGTGCAGATAGCATGTCGGTCGGGGATCGTGCCACGATTTCCAACATGACACCTGAATATGGTGCAACTGCCGCTATGTTCTACATCGATCAAAACACCATCGACTATTTAACCTTAACAGGTCGTGAAGCAGATCAGGTCAAACTGGTTGAAACTTATGCTAAAGAAATTGGTCTTTGGGCATCTGAAATGACACAGGCAGAGTATCCACGTGTATTACGTTTTGACCTTTCAACAGTAACTCGTAACATTGCAGGCCCATCGAATCCGCATGCGCGTGTTTCAACTGCAGACTTAAAAGAAAAAGGCATTGCAGGTGTGGTTGAAAACCGTACTGATGGTTTAATG
The DNA here is from genome assembly GCF_013420525.1 of Acinetobacter sp. YH01003. Taxonomy (NCBI): domain Bacteria; kingdom Pseudomonadati; phylum Pseudomonadota; class Gammaproteobacteria; order Moraxellales; family Moraxellaceae; genus Acinetobacter; species Acinetobacter sp. YH01003. The sequence goes on from NZ_VOXY01000001.1 coordinate 46,390, forward strand.
CCAGATGGTGCCATCATCATTGCTGCGATTACCTCTTGTACTAATACCTCAAACCCGCGTAATACTGTAGCAGCAGGTTTGTTGGCACGTAAAGCCAATGAGTTAGGTTTAGTGCGTAAGCCTTGGGTGAAATCATCATTTGCACCAGGTTCTAAAGCGGCTGCATTGTATTTGGAAGAAGCAGGCGTACTGAAAGATTTAGAAAAACTTGGTTTTGGTATTGTCGCTTATGCATGTACTACTTGTAACGGTATGTCTGGTGCATTAGACCCAGCGATTCAACAAGAAATTATTGACCGTGACTTGTATGCGACTGCGGTGCTGTCGGGTAACCGTAACTTTGATGGTCGTATCCATCCGTATGCGAAACAAGCTTTCTTGGCATCTCCACCATTGGTTGTGGCTTACGCGATTGCAGGAACGATTCGATTTGACATCGAAAAGGATGCTTTGGGTACAGATCAAAATGGCAACCCGATTTATCTGAAAGATATTTGGCCGTCAGATGAAGAAATTGATGCTTTGGTGAAAGAATCAGTTAAACCTGAACAATTCCGCCAAGTGTATATTCCAATGTTCGATTTGGGCGAGTCGGAAAAATCTGAAAGTCCACTTTACGACTGGCGTCCACAAAGTACTTATATCCGCCGTCCGCCATATTGGGAAGGTGCATTGGCGGCTCCACGTACATTAGCCAATATGCGTCCGTTGGCAATTTTGGGCGATAACATCACCACAGATCATTTATCTCCATCGAATGCGATTGTTTTAGATTCGGCAGCAGGGGAGTATTTGGCAAAAATGGGCTTGCCAGAAGAAGATTTCAACTCTTATGCAACGCACCGCGGTGATCACCTGACTGCACAACGTGCAACTTTGGCGAATCCGAAATTGTTTAATGAAATGGTGGTACGTTCAGACGGCACAATTAAGCAAGGTTCTAAAGCGCGTGTTGAGCCAGAAGGTGAAGTAATGCGTATGTGGGAAGCGATTGAAACTTATATGAACCGTAAGCAGCCGTTAATTATTATTGCGGGTGCAGATTATGGTCAGGGTTCAAGCCGTGACTGGGCTGCAAAAGGCGTGCGTCTTGCGGGTGTGGAAGCGATTGTGGCTGAAGGTTTTGAGCGTATTCACCGTACCAACTTGGTGGGTATGGGCGTATTGCCACTTGAGTTTAAAGTGGGTGTTAACCGTAAAACTTTAGGTTTGGATGGTACGGAACTTTATAGCGTGATTGGTAATATTGCGCCACGTTCGACTTTGACTTTGGTGATTGAGCGTTCAACGGATGATGGTAAAAACCAAACAATTGAAGTGCCAGTAACTTGTCGTTTAGATACCGAAGAAGAAGTGTCTGTGTATGAAGCGGGTGGTGTATTGCAACGCTTTGCGCAGGACTTCTTGGAAGGGAATGTGGCTTGATGCTTTGATCTAAAATGATCTAGTTAATTATTTTTACAAAAAGACCTTATCCAAATGATAGGGTCTTTTTTTTATTGAGATGGGGATTGTCCTAGATTGCATAGGCAAACTCCTTGTAAACCTGACTTAATTTTCTGCCTAAATCATGCTTAGCCCAATTGCCCTCATCACCCGTCAAAATGGACAATAGACAATCATCACAGAATAGATATACTGGATTGACCATTTCTAAACCACACGGAGAACAAAGATGGTAACTGCAGGTGATAAACCAGGAACAGGCTTCTATTTTTGTGTCCAATGCGGGCATCGCGTTTACTTAGAAATTGGTACAGACCGTCTACCACCGTGTACCAAATGCCATGGCACCGAATATAACAACAAGGTTGCCTAAGCTACACGACTTAAAACAGCTGATCCTGTTTTTAATCTAAAGCCCTATCACCCGATGGGGCTTTTTGCTATTTTACCTAAAGAAAACCCAAGGCAATGAGGTACAACATGGAAACAATACTCGGTTTATGTGTCGGCATTGGGCTAAGTGCTGCCAGTGGTTTTCGGGTTTTCGTACCTTTATTGGTTATGAGTGTTGCCGCTCTCATGGGTTGGTTTGAACCCTTAAAAGGTTTTGAATGGTTGGCGATGCCTGCTGTTTGTCTGGCTTTGACCGTGGCAACAATCAGTGAAATTGCTGCGTATTATGTACCGTGGGTTGATAACTTACTCGATACCGTTGCAACGCCTGCCGCCATGATTGCAGGTACACTCACCACAATGGCTGTAAGCAGTGGTGAAATGTCGCAATTTGCCAGTTGGGCTTCAGCTATTATTGTCGGTGGCGGTACAGCGGGTGTAGTGCAAATGAGCACAGTTGCGGTACGTGGTGTATCAACCGCAACCACAGGCGGTGTTGCCAATCCTGTAATTTCAACAGGGGAGTGGATTGGGGCTGCCGTACTTTCAGTGTTGTCCTTCATTGTGCCTGTATTGGTGGTTTTTGTGGTGCTGCTGACCTTAATTTGGGCGATTCGCTGGATTCGAGGCAACAAGAAAGTTGTTGAATCCTCCACATAGATTTTTTGGTCAGTTTAAAAGTATTTAAAAATAAGCATGGTAATAAATTTAATATTTAAGCTTTATTTGATGGTTTAAGTGCATAAAAAGCGCCTATTTGGTAAATTTTTTAAAATATGGCTTAAAAGATGATAAAAATTTTAAAAACTAATCAAAATAAAATCATTTCGGGGAAACAATCCCATCCTCAAATCACTACTATATATCTCAAGGGTGTGATGGGGATCGAAAAGAGTAGATTGCTACCAGTTGCGTACAACGTGCGTGTAGTACTTACCCAAAAGGTCTCGATTCGGCTTAGGACGCTATAAACCAGAAGTTTATAGGCTATAAGATCATGGCTTATCCAGCATGATAGTTGAAGTAAACCACAGTTGTTTTCCCTAACACCCTAAAGAATATTGTTAAAAATATAAAAAACAAAACAAGATCTAGAAGTAAAATTATGAAAAAATAAAAGCTTAAATGAATTTTAAACCATCTTTCTGCTACAAAACTCCCATCAAATTTTTCATTCAAATCTGTTAATTTGCAATAATCATCTACATCTAATTAGGTGTGATATGAGTGTTGATTACGATTTTTGGTGTCGCTTATTACTGACCTGCGCACTCATTAACTATGCCATTTTAATGCTGTGGTTTGTGGTGGTGATTTTCGCGCATGACTGGCTGCGACAGTTACATGGTAGATGGTTCAAATTGTCAGATGCAAGTTTTGATGCCATTCATTATGGCGGCATGGCAGTCTATAAAATTGGGGTATTGCTATTGAATATTGCGCCACTCATTGCGCTGTATATGATGCGACCTTAATTTAAAACTCTATAAACAAGCATCGAAAAGCATAGAAACAACCGCTTTAGACAGTACATTAAAAACACACGGTCATTGAAATAGAGGCGAAAAGCCCGCAATTTGAGGAGTTGGCAAACATGAATCAATTTAAACCTGCATTGATTTTAGGCGGTCTAATTTGTTTGGGAATGGTGCTCGCAGGTTGGATATTGGGCAATAGCGCACTCAAAATTAAACAATATGAGCGTGTGGTTTCAGTCAAAGGTTTGTCTGAGCGTGAAGTCAAAGCCAATGTAGCCGTGTGGCCCATTCGTTTTAGCGCAGCCAGTCAAGATTTGGCTGCTTTATATGACACCATGCAAAGCCAGACTGCACAAATTCAAAACTTTTTGAAAAATGAAGGTTTTGCTGCGGAAGAAATTACCATTGCTGCACCCGTGATTACCGATAAATACGCCCAGCAATATGGTGGAGATGGTAATGTTGCCTTGCGTTATACTGCGCATCAAACCATTACGGTGTATACCAAAAGTATAGATAAAGTCCGAAGTGCGCAAAGTCGTCTGGTTGATTTAGGCAAGAATGGTATTGCCTTTGGCGGTGAGGATTACGGGCAACGCACCGAATATTTATATACGCAACTAAATGACATCAAACCTGCCATGATTGAGCAAGCCACACAAAATGCCCGCAGTGTTGCAGAAAAATTTGCTGCAGATTCTGACAGTCGTTTAGGCAAAATTAAATCGGCCAATCAGGGCGTATTTAGTATTGAAGACCGTGACAGCAACACGCCATATTTGAAAAAAGTACGTGTGGTGTCTACGGTGGAATACTATTTAGCAGACTAAGTTTGGCAGACTAAGTTTCGCAGACTAAGTTTGACAGATTAAGCTTGGCAGATTAAGCTTGGCAGACTCAGCCAATTTAAAATCTAAATCTTTACACTAAAAAGTACATCGCCCGACTGAATTGACAGTTTGGGCTGTGCTTGATATTTTGCCCGCACCGCTTTGCATGCTGTATGTTCATGGCTTTAAACGACAACTTTATTTATGCACCTCCACAAGAACCCTTAGTGATTGTCTATGAAGATGACGATTTATTGGTGATTGATAAGCCCGCAGGTTTATTGTCGGTGCCTGGGCGTTTGCCCGAACATCAGGACAGCGCATATTTAAGAGTACTCGCAGATTATCCTCAGGCAAAAATTGCCCATCGTTTAGATATGGCGACCTCAGGTATTCTCATGTTTGCCAAGCATCGTGATGCAGAAGTCGCATTGAGTAAAATGTTTCAGGCGCGAACAGTAGAAAAAAACTACATTGCTTTAATTCAAGGCAAACTTGAAGGTGAGGGCAGTGTCGATGTGCCTTTAATTACCGATTGGGAAAACCGTCCACGCCAAATTGTGCATTTCGATTTAGGCAAGCCTGCGCAAACGCTGTATCAGGCTTTGGAATATTGTGCGGTTGAAGATATTACCCGTGTATTGCTCACCCCGATTACAGGGCGCTCACATCAGTTACGAGTACACATGCAATATATTGGACATCCCATTACAGGCGATAAGTTATATCATCCTGAACCGAAAAAAAGCACTTTAGGTCGGATGGCGCTGCATGCCAGTTATTTGGCTTTCACGCAACCTTTAAGCCAAGTTCCTGTTGCAATTCGAGCACAGCTTCCTTTTTAGAGATTTTGGGATTCAATTTTTCTAACAGGCGCATATTTTTCAATTTTTTTGTGAAAATACTCAAAAATTGGGATAGTCTTCGTGCCGCTAACTCGCTAACGTATCTTTAGAGCTATCGTTATTCATTTGCCTTGGCATAAATGAAGGAAGTGAATAACTCGCTGTTTTAAAATTTTGTGTTTTTGAGTGTGGTGGGCTGTCAAAGCGGGTTAGAAAGCGTCTTTAAAACTGAAGATGACTTTTTAAAATATGGCAGACCAATGCGGGTGGGAGAAGTTATATGCTGTATATATTGGGTGCAATCATTATTGTTTTGGTGGTGATTATTTTTTGGCAATCTCAGCGCCGCCGTGAGTTGTCTGCCAGCATTCAATCTTTACAAAGCAATTTAGACCGCACTCGCTCCAATTTGGCGTCCGATGAGTTAGAAAGTAATGAATTAGAGCATCAGCTCACCATGCTACGCATCGAAATAGGCAGTTTAAAAGGTCGTTTAGAAACCTTGCAGCACTATCAACATATTTTAGACGTTGAGCAATATGTATTAGAACGTCGTCAACAAGTAGAAATGTTTGTAGAAATGATTAAATCCGAAGCGGAAAATACGCGGGAGCAGTGCAAGCAACAAGTTGAAAAAGTCCGAAATTTTTTAGCCGAGCATGAGCAAAAAACCAAAGCCAAAACGCTTAAAACAGCACAAGATCAATTGGGTGCTTTTTATAACTTGGTTGAAGAACGTCAGCAACTCGAACAGATTATGACCGCGCTGTATCATAAAATTGAACATCATACGCCTGCTTTTCAGTTGCCTGCACAGCAGCTATTGGATGATCTGATTGAAGGTTATGGCTATAGTGATGCAGCACAACACCTGCAGCAAGTACGACACAAGATTCAAGATGCGGTTAAAAATCAAGAAGTTGCGCATTGTGCTTTTGTCGATGAGCAACGCCGTCTAGCGGCAGTGACTTTGCTGGCTCAAGCATTTAATAGTAAAGCAGATTTATATTTGGCGCAGCTGACTGAACATAATCTGGCTGAATCGCTTCAAGCTTTGCAGGATGATTTTACTTTGCTGAATCATTATGCGGCTGCATTTGGACACGCAAAAGTTCTAGACTCTTATTTGACACTCCGACAAGAAGAATTAAAGTTTGCCGCTTTGCTGTTGGCATTTAAACAGGAAAGCTCTTGTCAGATGCCACAAATTAAACTGGCTGCAAATGCTTAGAGCAATTGCAGTGTCATGTAAAAGCAATCTTCTGGGTAATTCAGACTAAAGTCAGTGTAAAACGAGATGAAAATTGAGTCCTTCGGGCAAATTTGTGCTATGTTGAATTCACTATTTTGTCACTTGCCAGATATATATTGGCTAAAAAGATAACAAGGATATTCGCATGACACGTGACTATGAACAATTCCCTGATGATGATAATGGCAATGTACTTTGGCAAATGCATGAAGATGGGGATGACCTGACAGAGCCACATGAGATTGAGTACTCCATCGCTTTTACCACACAAGAACAAGCTGAAAAATGTGCTTTGTATTTGTTGGCCGAAGAACAAAAAATTTCATTATTCCAAGATGAAGAATCTGACGCAGTTGAATGGATCATCACCATTTATGTTTACATGGAACCAGAGTATTCAGACATTGTCGATTTAGAGCAATGGTTTAGCAAAATTGCTGCAGAACATGGCGGTGAATACGATGGCTGGGGCTGTATGGCTTACGTCTACGATGATGAAGACGAAGACGATTACGAAGATTAAATCGGGTATCTTAAAAGCATGTGTTGATCACATGCTTTTTTATTTGTGATACATAATCTGCTGCCTAAAACTTTGGCGCTGATGACGTCGTCATAAAAGATGCAGAGGTGCAAATATGGATATTGCAATGAAACGCGCTTATCTTGAAGCGACTCAGGCAGATGGGACACGAGTGTTGGTTGATCGTTTATGGCCGCGAGGTGTGAGCAAAGAACGTGCTCGTATTGACTTATGGCCCAAAGAAATTACGCCTTCGACTGAATTGCGCAAATGGTATCATCAAAACCCTGAACAACATTGGGATGAGTTTCAGCAGCGTTATATAGCTGAATTAGCAGAGCAAGAAGAGGCTTTACAGGCGTTGTGTGAACTGGCACAGCAGCAAAAAATCACTCTGGTCACAGCAGCTAAAGATGAGCAGCACAATCATGTAGTGGTATTAAAACGCGTGATGCTGCAACGCTTAGCACAGTCCAATTAAAGAGTTTTATTTGATTATCCTTGTGCTTTATAAGGATTTTAAGTTTATGAAAATTCAGTAAAAAATGCTATAATATAGTTTTTGAGGTTTTTTATGTCTTTGCCAAATTGCCCAAAATGCCAATCAGAATACACTTACCAAGATGGCGACCTACTGATTTGTCCTGAATGCTCACATGAGTGGAAAGAAGGGGAACAGCTAGAAGAAACTGCTGCTGTGATTAAAGATGCAAACGGCAACGTGTTGGCAGATGGCGACACGGTGACTGTGATTAAAGACCTGAAGATTAAAGGTTCTTCGGCTGCTGTAAAAGTGGGAACGAAAGTGAAAAATATTCGCTTAATTCCAGATGCAGCAGATGGTCATGACATTGATTGTAAGATTGATGGCATGGGGGCTATGAAATTAAAATCTGAATATGTGAAAAAAGCTTAAGTTTAAGCAGATTTCAACAGCGCAGGCGACTTGAGTTGCCTGCGCTTTTTTATGGAGTTTATAAAAGTATTTTAGTATTCAAATTGAGCAACAATAACTTTAAGAGTGTACAAAATTAATACTGTTTTCTTGTGCCTAAGTCCTTTATATTTTAAGTGAAAAGAATAATTTTTAGGCAGTTTAAAGCCTAGCATCATTCAACAACACACTTCACCACTCATAAGAAAACTGGGGGCAAGTATGTCAGGATGGTTTGAGATTTCACAAGCAAGCAATGGTCAGTACCGCTTTGTACTTAAAGCTGGGAATGGCGAAATTATCTTAACCAGTGAACAGTATAAGGCGAAAGCATCGGCAAAAAATGGCATCGCTTCGGTACAAAAGAACAGTCAGGATGATGGGCGTTATGATCGACTGACATCTAAGAATGATAAGCCGTATTTTAATTTAAAAGCTGCCAACCATCAGATTATTGGTACGAGTCAGCTCTATACTTCTGAACAATCGCGTGACAAAGGAATTGAGTCAGTGAAAACCAATGGCGCAAGCACCACGGTCAAGGATTTAACACAGGAATCGTAATTTTTTACATTAAATCTTGATGTTCAATTGCATTAGGAAAGCATGCTGCGGCGTGCTTTTTTATTGAGCTAAATAGGCAAGGCGTTAAATTTCGCTTTGATTGAGCCGTTGAATTATAGATGACCATTTCAGGAGTTGCGAAGATTATGAATTTCAGATGCAATCTAAAAATATTGCTGGCGATCAGTGGTTTATTCGGTAGTGTTGGTATTTTTGCAGCACCGATCACTGCTGAAAAAACGATTGCTTCAAGCCAGTCGACTGCTTTGCAAGGACTGTATTTTCAGCATCAAGATTGGGAGTTGGCCTGTGATAATACAGGAACCTGCCGTGCCGCAGGCTACCAAAGCGATGATGATTTTGAACAACCGATCAGTATGTTATTGACCCGTCAAGCAGGTGCAAAGAGTGCTGTACAAGGGCAATTGCAAATTCAAGAAGATATTGCTCAAGCCACTTTATTTTTAAATGAACGCGCTTTGCAGCAATTAAACTTTCATGAAAGTATCGCCAATTTATCTGCTGCCAGTGTGCAAAAGCTGTTGGCACAGGCGCGTCAGCATGTCGTGATCGAGTTGAAACATGGTCAACAACGCTGGAAATTGTCTGATGCAGGCATGAGTGCAGTGTTGCTAAAAATGGATGAATTTCAAAAACGTGTGGGTACAGACTCCGCAATATTGGCAAAAGGCAATCAAGCATCCACGCAGGTCTTAAAAGCGCAAGCGATGCCTAAAATTAACATTCTCATGCAGCCTCAACACCGAACCGCCAAAGCACAGGTGCTTACCGCGGCCAGTGCAGAAAAGTTATATCCAATTTTACAAAAAACCGTAGATCGTGAAGATTGTTATATGCTGTTTGAACCTGAACAAGCAGAACAGCAGATTCATACTTATCTCTTAAATCAAGATAGCGTGTTGGTTGAGGCAAGCTGTTGGCGAGGGGCTTATAATTGGGGTGTGGCTTATTGGGTTATGGATAAAAAACTGCAAAAGATACAGCAATTTGTAACTGATTCTGCTTCAGAATTTAGCAATGGACAGATTTTTGCCTATCAAAAAGGGCGTGGAATTGGCGATTGTTTCAGTCAAATTGAGTGGGCGTGGAATGGTCAGCAGTTTGTCAAAAGCTATCAATTCGATGCAAGACAATGCAAAGGTTTTGCAGGCAGTGCATGGGAAATGCCAAGCTTTGTCAGCAAGGTTGAATAGCCGATATTCACTAGGGGCTTTTGACATTTCATAAATGGCTTGCGCTGTAGGCTAAAACTGAGCAGATCAGGCATGAAACGCAAGTAATAGCGAGACTATTGCTAAGTTTCATAACACAATCTGAGAAAGTTTTAGCCACAGCCTTTCAGGGCGAGCATATTTTTTGCTGCTATTGCGTTATGTGCCAGTCATTTAGAATGACTAAATTTCCTGTCCCATGCCTTATATCAGCTAAAAAATATGCATCGCCGCAAACATAGACGAATTGTCAGCAGACCCTAATAAAAGCTGAAATTTTTTAGATGAAGCTTGAGTTTGATGGATTCAATGTTTAAGTCGTGTGCGCGACTAATTTTTCAATGATTTCATCCAGCTTTTTCAGACGCTTGATTTCATCCCACAAAGCTTTGGCTTCGGGATAATGTTTCGACATCATGCCGAGCCATTGTTTATAACGTCCCAGCATCCCAATTTCTGTTTTGGCAGGGCCGTGAATAAAGCGAATTTGTAGTTGCAGCAAATCTTGCCAACTCAGCAAAGGCAGGTCTGAATTTTGACGAATACATTGGGTCAAGTCTGGGGTGGTGACCGCACCACGACCAATCATCAAATCTTCACAGCCCGATTCTAACTGGCATTGTTTGGCATCGGCATTGTTCCAAATTTCACCATTGGCGATGACGTTAATCTTCAAGGCTTCACGAATAGGACGTAGCTGATCCCAAAATGCGGGAGGCGTATAGCCATCGGCTTTGGTACGTGCATGTACTGTAACCCATGCTGCGCCTGCATCTTCAATGGCGTGCGCATTTTCTAGCATGAAGTTCCGATCCATATAGCCTAGACGCATTTTGGCGGAAACTGGAATATGAGCAGGAACGGCATCGCGAACCGCTTTAACCAGTTCATATACTACTTCGGGTTCATCGAGTAAAACTGAACCGCCACGATGCCGATTGACTGTTTTGGCAGGGCAGCCAAAGTTCATATCAATTGCAGGTGCACCCATAGCCGCAACTTTGGCTGCATTGGCGGCTAACATTTCAGGATTATTCCCCAAAAACTGAACATGCACAGGCGTACCTGCCGCAGTTTTGCCATTGGTGAGTAGTTCTGGGCAATAGGTGTGGTAGATATGGTCTGGCAAAATGCTGTCTGTGACCCGAATAAACTCTGTTACACACCAGTCAAAACTGCCTACAGACGTGATTACATCACGCATGATGGGGTCGGTTAAGCCTTCCATGGGTGCAAGAATCAGTTTCACAAGATGCTGCCAGTTCAAACAAAAGTGGAGTTATACGTTTTTTTCTGTGGGTTGTCTAGGAAAAGGGTTTTGAATTGAAGTGGTTGTAGCTAAGGTTCTGGTATTTAAGCTGTTTTATTTGACACAGTGATCTGTATCTCAAGTTTTATCTAGTCCATGCAGTTGATGTGTATCCTAGACTAGATCTTTTAATTGAGTTCTTACATCGTTAGAAATCATTTAAATGATTGGCTTAATTTAAACAGCCCATTCCCCCTCGACTATGCTATTAAATAATTGATCATCCTACACTTTGAATGAGCAAAATAAAAACACCTTACTTACTCAAAATCATTTCCAACACAAATTTAGAACCAATAAAACCGAGCGCCAATAAAAAGAAGCCAATAATGGTAAAACGAATTGCTTTTTGTCCACGCCAACCAAACTTATAACGCCCAAGTAACAACGCCCCATAGACAAACCAAGAAATAATACTAAAGGCAGTTTTATGCGCTAAATGCTGTGCAAAGAAATGTTCTACCGTAAAGAAACCAAAGCCTAGTGCGACTGTGAGTAAGGCAAAACCTGCAATCAACATATCAAACAGCAAAGATTCCATATCTTGCAAAGACGGCAGTAAATTTACCCAAACCCGACGCTTTTGTTTGTTTTTGAGTTCGCGGTTTTGAAACCACATGAGCACGGCATGAATGGTCGCCATCAACAATACGGCATAAGCAGACAGCGATAAAATAATATGAATATCTAAACCAATCGAGTTTTGGTTAATAAATAAATTATGTTGGCTGAATGAAAAACCTGCAATTAAACCCACTGCTGCTACAGGAATACCAATCAAATTTAGCGCAATTACAGGTCGGTAACTGCTGAACAGCAAGCTCAATAACAACATTAAACCCGCAGTAAATGACATTAGGTTAAACACGTTGTAGTTGACACCCATCGGCGTCCACATATCGTTATACAACACGGCAGCATGCAGCAATAAGCCCAAACTGAGCAGAGAACGAATAAACCAGTGATTTGGCGCACGTTTAGACATTAAATGTGAAAATAAATACCAAAAAGAACTGGTATAAGCGATTAATGCTAAAATCGTATAAACCAAGGGGAGACTGATCATGTCAAACCTTTTTCAGGATGATGAATATTCATTTATATAAATTCGATGCGAACTACAGTATCCTATAGCATCTTGTGCATAAATTTTCTATTTTAAAGAAACATTTTTTTGCTAATGGCTATTTTAAGCGGAATTTGCAATGTTTGATACCTTAACAGAACGACTCACGCAGAGTTTAAGAAATGTTACTGGCTCAGGGCAGCTAACCGAAGACAATATTAAAGATACGTTACGTGAAGTACGTATGGCACTTCTTGAAGCCGATGTGGCGTTACCTGTAACTCGTGAATTCATCGCGAAAGTTAAGGAAGAGGCATTGGGTCAGGAAGTGATGACTCAGTTATCCCCTGGTCAGGCGTTCGTCAAAATTGTCTATGACGAACTCACAAAAATGATGGGCGAGGCCAATGAAAGCCTTGACCTTGCTGCCAAGCCACCGGTTGTGGTGTTATTGGCAGGTTTGCAGGGTGCGGGTAAAACCACCACTGCAGCAAAATTGGCACGTTTCTTACAAGAACGTCAAAAGAAAAAAGTGGCGATGGTGTCTGCCGACGTTTACCGTCCTGCGGCAATTAAACAGCTACAAACGGTTGCAGGCGAAGTTGGCGCAATTTTCTTTGACTCAAATGCCAATGAAAACCCTGTCGATATTGCCAACCGTGCCATCGAACAGGCAAAAATTCAGTTTGCTGATGTGTTAATTGTCGATACTGCAGGTCGTTTGCACGTCGATGATGACATGATGGATGAAATCAAGGCATTACATTCAGCGATTAAACCGACTGAAACCTTGTTCGTGGTCGATGCCATGACGGGTCAGGATGCGGCAAATACAGCCAAAGCCTTTAATGATGCCTTGCCATTAACAGGTGTAATCCTTACTAAAACTGATGGTGATGCGCGCGGTGGTGCAGCACTTTCAGTTCGTGCGATTACGGGTAAACCAATTAAATTCTTGGGGATGGGTGAAAAACTCGATGCCCTAGAGCCATTCCACCCAGAACGTGTTGCACAACGTATTTTGGGCATGGGTGACGTGCTGTCTTTGGTCGAAGAAGTTGAACGTAAAATCGACAAAGAAAAAGCCGAAAAAATGGCGAAAAAACTGCAAAAAGGCGGCAGCTTCAACTTTGAAGATATGCTGATGCAGTTTGAACAAATGAATAAAATGGGCGGCATGATGGGCTTCTTAGACAAGTTGCCTGGCATGAGCAACTCAGGTATTCAAGATGCAATTGCGCAAGCCAATCCTGAAAAGCAAGTGAAAAAGATGGAAGCGATTATCCAGTCGATGACCATCAAAGAGCGTCGTAACCCAGACCTGATGAATCCAAGCCGTAAAAAACGTATTGCTGCGGGTTGTGGTATGGATGTGTCAGAAGTGAATAAGTTGATCAAGCAACATGCACAAATGGCAAAAATGATGAAAAAATTTGCCAATCCATCGGGCATGGCAAAAATGATGCGTTCACTGGGCGGTTTACAAAAGCAATTCAGTGGCGGCGGTATGGGGCCATTGTTTGGTGGCAACGACCCAACCAAGAAATAATTGTTAAAAACATCTTAGAATCAAAGTGTTAAAAAGCAGGCGCATAAAAATGCGCCTGCTTTTTTGTTGTTCTTTATTCGTAGATGACAGCTACACCGAAAGATTTATCAGCGTAGATGGAGCAATGTTTGGTTTTTAGTGCACTTCATGGGTTGCATATTGAATATAACGCTGCAAACCTTTGAGCAATAAATCTTGCTCGACTTGCGGTTGATATTGCTGCAAGAATTTGGCAAACAGCGGTGCATCGCCACCCGTTAAAATCAGTTTACGTGGTGACTGTCGAATTACATGCTCAATGGTGCTGAGCAAGCCGAGTAAAATACCATGATGAACAGCATCAATGGTGCTGCGTCCTGGGGTGAGTTCATCAAATGCAGCATCGGGAATTTTAATGCCTTTGGTGTTTTGAATCAGTGCATCACGTTGCAAATATAAGTTCGGTAAAATATAGCCGCCTAAATGCGTCAGTCCATCCGCCAAATCAATAGTCAGCGCCGTACCACAACTAATGACACAATAATTTTCTTGTGGGTCATTTGCCACGGCAAGCACTTGCAGCCAGCGATCTATCCCCAGTTGTTGAATATCATATTCACAATGCAAACCTGCATAATCTGCATGCACTTTGGCATAAATCACAGGCACATTCAGGGTTTTTAAAATCAAGTGAATGCGTTGATTATTCTTCTGATCTTGTACCGATGACACGCCTACTTTATGCACATTCAGACTTTTAAAGTGTTGAATCAAACCCAGCAACAAATCGGCAGGAGATTGCAAATGCAATTCTGCTTCATGTTCGATGATGCGGTCTTGTTCTGTGACCCAATATTTCAGGCGGGTGTTACCAATATCTAGCCATAAATTTTTCATGAAGATGACTCGGCATGATCGATAGGGCGTAAACGTCCCTGATAAAAAACTTCAAGCCCTTGTGCCGTTTCAATTTGCACTGCGCCATCATCCTGAATGCCTAAAAAAGTACCCTGACAAGTACCTTTAAAATGTTCAAATTCAACTTGTTGTTGCATAAATGCGGCATGATGATTGAAGCGAGATGCCAAATTATAGCAATCGTGATTAAACCAGTCGCAGGCTTGTTGAATGGCAAGATAAAGCTCTGCGATCAGGCGCACACGATCAATAGATACCAAACCCAGTTCGGTTAAAGATGTGGTTTTTTGATCAATAACTGCTGAGCTGACAGGTGCAAGATTAAGCCCAACCCCAACAATGACTTGCTGTGCAGAAATTGGCTCAATTAAGATGCCGCCCCATTTGCCTTGCGGGCTGTATAAGTCATTTGGCCATTTTACTTGTAGATTCAGCGCCTGTAGACTCGGCATTTGCAAGATATTTAACGCAATTTCTAAAGCCAAACGCCCATTTACAGGTGTTCGTAAATTTAGCAATGTGCTTAAATAGATGTTCCCTTCGGGTGATACCCATTGCCGTTGACGTTGTCCTCGACCATGCGTTTGTCTGGTACTGCATACCAAGACACTCTGCACACCTTTTTGTGCAATTTCCCGTACATCATCATTGGTGGAAGTGGTAATCGGCTTCAGGATGAGTACTTCTGGAAGCTGTCCTGCTTCTGTGAGTTGTTGTTGCAGTTGTCGGGTTTCTACATCCATACGAATTTACAAATAGTGGAATATATTTATGGAGTTAATCATATATTTATTGATTGGTGCAATTGCTGGATTTGCAGCAGGGCTGTTTGGCGTGGGCGGCGGCTTAATTATTGTGCCAATTTTATATATTGTGTTCACTCAACTCAATTATGACCCATCGGTGTTAATGCACATGGCGGTGGGGACATCATTGGCAACCATTATTGTAACTTCGATCAGCTCAGTTACGGCACACCATAAAAAAGGTGCGGTGATGTGGCCTGTATTTCGTAATCTTGCGCCTGGTTTAATTGTGGGTGCATTTGTTGGTGCAGGTATTGCCGATTTCCTTTCGGGGCAAGGCTTACAATTATTAATTGGCGGTTTTGCACTGTGGGTGGCTTTTAAGATGTTTAGAGGCGCAAATATTGCGGTTGATCCTTCACATCATTTGCCTTCAACTGCAAAGCAAGTCATGGCGGGCGGTGGGATTGGCATTGCCTCTGCAATTTTTGGGATTGGCGGTGGCAGTTTAACAGTGCCGTACTTAAACCGTTACGGCGTGGTCATGCAAAAAGCGGTAGCAACCTCAGCCGCTTGTGGTTTGCCAATTGCGGTGGCGGGCGCATTAGGCTTTATGTGGTTTGGTAAGCAAGCCGAAGTTGCAGTACCCAATACCATTGGTTATATCCACATTTATGCATTTATAGGCATTAGTGTGATGAGCTTTATTACTGCCAAAGTTGGTGCGAAAGTGGCACATTTGTTATCGCCAGCGATGTTGAAAAAATGTTTTGCCTGCTTGCTGACCACCGTTGGCTGTTATTTTGTATATCAGGGTATGCGAGTATTTTTCTAAGTTGAGTCGCTATTTTCTTTGTTTTAAGCCATGTAAAATTGGCTCTAGCGCCATGAAATTGTCGGACAATGTCATGGCGTTGTGATCTGTTTCGCAGTAAAAAGAAAGATGCTTGTATCGGAGCTATGCTTGCAGTCGAAGGATGATCCTGAGATGTCTTAAATGAGAGTAGCTCCGAATTTTCATCACTGCATCTTATAAAAACAAGATAGGAACAGTATGCAACAACAAGAATCAGAAAGTTTATCGGAACAAATTGCCCGACACATCGCAGAACAGATTATTAGCGGTGATTTGGTTGAAGGTGAGCGTATTCAGGAATTGCGCATCGCCAAAGAACTGGACGTGAGTCGTGGTTCGGTACGTGAAGCGCTGTTGTTATTGCAACGTACTCATCTGATTGAAATTTTTCCACGTCGTGGTGCAATTGTGTCGGAAATGTCGGCACAGCAAGTCCGAGCTTTGTTTGACAGCAGCAGTTTGTTATTGGGTTATATTGTGCAGCGTATTGCGGACACGTGGCGAATGCATGAAGCCGAAGCCTTACAACAACTTTTGCTGCAACTGGCAGAGCAATATCGCTTGGGCAATACTGAAAAGTTTTATGATTTAATTTTTCAATATCTGGCACGGCAGCCTGATATGGTGGGAAATTTATATTTAATGAAGTTCTATCAAGAGTTATTGCCATCGTTAAGACGAAGTTACTTTTTGACCTTAAATACTTCGCGTCGGGAGTTACAAGAATCTTTTGAATTATTTAAACTGGTGAGTGATGCAATTTTAAGCAGAAAATCACAACAAGCCACTTTATTTATGGAAGATTTTTGCCGACACTTGCGCAACTTGGTGTTGGAATCTCTGACCCGTATGAAACAGATCGAGCTTGCATGGGCAAGACGTTCACGCCGTTAATTGGGACATTATGCGTTTAAGCAGTTTAAAACTTTCTGGCTTCAAATCTTTTGCCGACAGTACGACCTTACATTTTAAAGCCAACCGTACCGCTGTGGTGGGGCCGAATGGTTGTGGTAAATCCAATGTGATTGACGCCATTCGTTGGGTGATGGGCGAATCTAGTGCGCGCCAGTTGCGTGGCGGCAGTATGCAGGATGTAATTTTCACAGGAACTGCCAAACGCAAACCTGTAGGTGTAGCCAGTGTTGAACTGCGTTTTGACAATACCTATGGCAAATTGGGCGGTGCTTATAACGCCTATAATGAACTGTCGGTACGTCGGCAGGTCAACCGTGATGGTAAGTCTGAATATTTTTTAAATGGAACCAAGTGTCGTCGTCGTGACATCACCGATATTTTTCTGGGTACAGGTTTAGGCCCGCGTTCTTATGCAATTATTGAACAGGGCATGATTAATCGTTTGGTTGATGCTAAACCTGAAGAAATGCGGGTGTTTATTGAAGAAGCGGCAGGCGTGTCACGTTATCAGGCGCGTCGTCGTGAAACCATGCTGCATTTGGATCACACCACGCAGAACTTGGCGCGTTTGGAAGATATTGCTTCAGAACTAAAATCGCAATTAAAAACCTTAAAACGTCAGTCAGAAACAGCAATTCAATACAAAGCGCTTGAGAGCGAAATTCGCACCATTAAAGTCGAAGTGTTGTCTTTTCAGTGTGAACAAAGTGCACGTTTACAGCAAGAATATACCCTGAGTATGAATGAGTTAGGGGAAAGTTTTAAATTGGTGCGCTCTGAGCTGACCACTTTGGAACATGACTTAACTGCGACCAGTGAGTTGTTTCAGCGTTTGATTCAGCAATCGACACCGCTACAGCAAGAATGGCAACAGGCAGAAAAGAAACTGGCTGAACTGAAAATGACTTTGGAACAAAAACAAAGTTTGTTTCAGCAAAATACCGCGACTTTATCGCAGCTTGAACAGCAAAAAGCACAAACCAAAGAGCGTTTGCAGTTGATTGAATTGCAGCTAGAGAGTTTGGTCGATCAGCAAGAAAACCAACAGGCAAATCTACAGCAGCAAGATCATTTGGCGCAGCAGCAGAGCCAGCAATTTCAGGATTTAAAAGCACAGCAACAAACCCAAGCTGCACAATATGCCCAAGTCAAAGCGCAAGTAGAACAGCAACAACAAAAGCATGTGCACATGCAGGCGCAAAGTGAGCAGTTAGCCAAAAATATCAGCCGTATTGAACAGCAAAAACAAACCCTGACACAGCAGTTTGCACAAATTCAGCCGCAAGATCAGCAAGAGGGAATGCAACAACTGCAAGACGAAAAGACCCGCTTGCAGGCTGAAATGCTAACACTAGAACAGAATATTCAAGACAGCACTCAGCAACTCGCCACGTTGCAGACCAACTATAATGAGCACAAAGCACAGTGTGCGACCTTAAAATCTGAGATTCAGATTTTGCAGTCAGAACAGAAAAACCTCAATCAATTGCTCATTAAGCAAAGTCCAAAAGCCCAAACCGATGTGGTGCAGTTGATGCAAGTATTACAACTTGCAGATGTGGCGAAACCACATGCCAATTTAATTGAAAAGTTCTTGGCTAAATGGTTATCTGCGCAGGTGGTAGAAGCAGATATTGAATTTCAGGACAGCCGCGCACGTCAGCTAAAAATTCATTTGGCTGTAGATTCAAAAACATCAAAAATACAGCTTTCGGGGTGTGAGTCGCTCAGTGACTGGATTGCTTCACCGCAAAGTAGCTTGTGGCAAAGTGTCGCAATTACAGAAAGTTTATCGCAGGCTTTGGCATTGCAAGTGCAATTACAAGCAGGGCAGTCTATCCTTAGTTTAGATGGTTATCATGTGGGAGCAGACTGGGTAATCGGGCTGTTTTATGATGAAGCGGCACAGGCAGGGCAAGGGGCATTAAGCCATCGGATTCGCTTGGATGAAATTGAACAGGCGTTGGCGTTGCAACTGCCACAATATGAGCAAGCAGAACAGCAACTGCCTGAATTGCAGCAACAGGTAAAACAGTTGCAGCAGCAATTGCAGCAACAACAGCAACAGCTCAAACAGCAACAGCAAGCCTTGCAAACGCTAGATGTGCAAATGGCGAAAGCCGAAAGTGCGGCACAGGCTTTTGCAGTACAGCAACAGCAATTACAGCATCAATTGGCACAATTAGATGAGCAGCTTGAAGAAGATGCTATGCAAAAAGATGATCTGGAAATTGATTTGCATGCTTTGGCTTTTAAACTTGAGCAAGCTTTACCGCAGTATAAAACCTTGCAATTTCAGGTCGAGCAGCTGAATGAGCAGCTGGATAGTTCACAGCAACAGTTTCAGCAGCAGCAACAAGAAGTGGAGCTGTTACGTCGTCAAGCGGTACAAACTCAGCAGCAAATTGAACTGTTAGAAAAAGATGCCACTTTCTTAAAAGCACAATATCAACAAATTGTAGCGCAAATGGAACAAGCCAAAAAGTTTGTCGATCCTGTTCAGTTGGAATTGCCTGACTTGGAAACTCAGTTTTCAGAGCAGCAGCAGCAGACTGAAAAGCTGCAAAAAACTTGGCAGGAATGGCAAGTGGAATTGAACAGTATGCAGTCCAAACAGCAGCAACTGACCGAGCAACGGCAGCAGCAACAGCAGCAAGATGAACAATTACGTGCCAAACTCGAAGAAAAGCGCTTGGCATGGCAATCGGCAAAGTCGGACTATCAGCATTATTCTGAACAGTTAAAAGATTTAAACAGCGAGATCATCACAGGTTTGCAGATTGATGTCGCTGCGCATCAACAAAAACTGGCGAAAGCGCAGCAACAGTTTGATAAATTGGGTGCGGTCAATTTGGCGGCTTCGGAAGAATATGAAGAAGTATCTGCCCGTTTTGCAGAATTAAGCCATCAAATTGAAGACTTGGAAAATACTGTTTCTCAGTTGCAGGCGGCAATGAAAAGTATTGATCAGGAAACTCGTAAACTGTTTATGAACACTTTTGATCAGGTGAATACCGAATTGCAGGAGCTGTTTCCTAAAGTCTTTAATGGCGGTGAAGCGAGTCTGAGCTTGGAAGATGACTGGCAATCTGGGGTGAAATTGATGGCGCGTCCACCGGGTAAGCGCAACAGTTCTTTGGCCTTACTTTCAGGGGGTGAAAAAGCACTGACAGCTTTGGCTTTGGTTTTTGCAATCTTCCGTTTAAACCCAGCGCCATTTTGCGTACTCGATGAAGTTGATGCACCGTTAGATGATGCTAACGTGGGGCGCTTTTGTAATTTAGTAAAAGAACTTTCTGAACAAGTGCAATTCATTTACATTACACATAATAAACTTGCTATGACGATGGCAACCGACCTCTTAGGTGTTACCATGCCTGAACCGGGAACCTCAAAATTAGTAACCGTAAATTTAGAAGAAGCCGCAGAATACGGCCTAGTCGCGGAGGCATAATATGGAAATCACCACAATCGTTGGAATTGTCATCGCTATTGTGATCATGGCGTTTGGTTTGAAAATGATTCTAAAAAAACCTGTAGATTCAGCGCCATCCTTAGATTCGGAACTGCAATTTAATGCAGAAAGCCAAAAACCGATTATTCCACGCCATGTACGTGACCAATTGCAAAGCGACGCTACGCCACCGCGTGTGGAGCCGACTTTAACGGTAGATGAAGTTACGCAAGATGCGCCTGCCAAGTCTGAACCACAGGCTTTAACGGATGATGTCGTGGCTTCTTCAAGCACAGAAACTGACAAAGTTGAACCGAGTTTGCAGGCAAATACAGAAAATTCTGAGCTTGATCCATCCACAACGATATCGAAGTCTGAAGTTGCACAAGACACGCCAAGCCCGACAGCGACAACTTCAGAATATTCATTATCGGATGAAATTCAGCAAGTGATTGTAGAAACTGAACCGAATGCGCAGACTGTCGAGCAAAACAAAGCTTCGACTGAATACAGCCTGAATCAACACATTGAAACTGCCGAAATTTCAGAATTTAATGAAGAAAGCAGCATTTTAGATTCGCATTTGCATGAACAAAAAATCATGGATGAAGAAAGTGCCTTGGCAACCGCTGAATCTTTTATCGCGCTGAATGTCTTCCCTGAACGTCGCATACTTTCGGGCGATAAAGCCTTAAAAGTCTTGATGAAATATGGTTTACGTTTCGGTGAAATGTCATGTTTCCATCGCTATAACGAAGATGGCACTAAATTATTATTTTCAGTTTTACAAATTAATGATGAAGGCGCAGATGGTTTTGATTTAGAAACTTTATCGAGCGAACAAGTTAAAGGTTTAGCGTTCTTCCTCGCTTTGCCGCACAGCGATGTGCAAAATGCCTTTGATACCATGGTCAGCATTTCAGGACTGATTGCACGTGAAATTGATGGAACGGTCTATGACCAAAACCATTTAGAGTTTACTCCACAATTACGTGAACACTGGCGTCATCAGGCGATAGATTATCGTGCTGGTCAGGCAAGTCATGCCTAGAATTGCGATCTCGTACTGGGTATAAGCTACGTCAAGTGTTTGGCAATTGAACTGAGTGCAGTAGGATAAATTGCAACTTTGCAGCCGCATTTTTATAATGTGCGCAGCAATACAAGCTGTAGCATGCGCTACATAGAAAAAATTGAAGGGCGGAACAAGACCGCCTTTTTTTATGGTGGAAAATATGTCTGTAGATTTAACCGTCGTGGCGCAAATGCGTCAATTGATTCAACTGCTTGCCAAGCACAATCATGCCTATTATGTGATGGATCAACCGACAATTGCAGACAGTGAATATGATCAGCTTTTCCATCAACTAAAAGCGTTGGAACAACAGTATCCAGATTTAGTTCAACCCGATACACCGACCAATAAAGTCGGTGGCACACCTTTGGCAAAGTTCACCACGGTTACACATGCTGTGCCAATGTTGTCTTTAGGCAATGTGTTTAATCAGGAAGAATTATTTGCCTTTGCAAGACGTGTCGAAGAGCGTTTGCCCAACCAAAATATTGAATACGATGTCGAACTCAAATTTGATGGTTTGGCGATTTCACTTTGGTATGAACATGGTGTTTTAGTGCGTGGTGTGACCCGTGGTGATGGGGAAACAGGGGAAGACATTACCCACAACGTCAAAACTATCCGCAATTTACCGAAAGTTTTGAGTGCGACAGAAACGGCTATTCCTGAATTTTTGGAAGTGCGTGGTGAAGTGTTGATGCCAAAACTTGGTTTTGAAAAACTCAATGCGGCCAATACAGCCAAAGGTGAAAAAACCTTTGCCAATCCACGCAATGCAGCAGCAGGCAGTTTGCGTCAGTTAGACCCGAATATTGCGGCTTCACGTCCTTTAGCATTCTATGCTTATGGCATTGCGCAATGTGTGCCGCCTCATGGACAAAGCACCATGTCCGACAGTTTGGCATGGTTGGGGCAGTTTGGTTTTGAAATTGGCGAACGTCATTTTGTCTGCAAGAGCATTCAAGATGTTCAGGCGGCCTATGAGCAAATTAACCTTGAGCGTCCGAATTTAAGCGTTGAAATTGATGGCATGGTGGTCAAGGTCAATGACTTGAAACAGCAACAGCAATTGGGCTTTTTAAGTCGTGAGCCGCGCTGGGCGACTGCCTATAAATTCCCTGCAGTTGCCGCTTTAACCACCATTGAAAATATTGATTGGCAAGTGGGGCGCACAGGTACGTTGACGCCTGTGGCACGTTTAAACCCCGTTGCGGTAGGTGGTGTGACGGTATCCAATGTTACTTTGCATAATATTGGTGAAATTCACCGTTTGGATGTGCGTTTAGGCGATACGGTCAGTGTTTACCGTAGTGGTGATGTGATTCCCAAAGTTGAAAAAGTCTGGCCTGAATTTCGCCTTGCCGATGCGCAAGAAGTGCATTTACCTGAACAATGCCCTGTGTGTGATTCGCCTGTGGTGATGCCTGAAGGTGAGGCTTTGGCGCGTTGTTCAGGCGGTTTGTATTGTGCGGCACAGCGTATTGAAGCGATTCGTCATTTTGTGTCACGTAAAGCCATGGATATTGAAGGTTTGGGTGATCGTTGGGTAGAGTCATTACTGCATCTGAACTTGCTACAAAATGTGGCTGATATTTATCATTTACACGAACACCGCGACACTTTGCTCGGCATTGAAAAAATGGGTGAGAAGTCGGTTCAAAACTTGATTGACTCGATTGAAAACAGCAAAAAAACTACTTTGGCTGCGTTTATTTATGCCTTGGGAATTCGTGGTGTGGGCGAAACCACCGCGCGGATGCTTGCCAATACTTTTCAGACTTTAGAGGCTTTGCGTGAAGCTGATTTAGAAGCGTTAAAGAAAACTCCAGATGTGGGAGATATTACGGCAGAATGGATTTTGGACTTTTTCCAAGCGCCGCATAATTTAGAAGTGTTGGATCGTTTATTAGCTGCAGGCATTCATTGGGATGCTCCGATTGCACCGACACGTCAGCCTTTGAATGGTGAAAGTTGGGTGATTACAGGGACGTTGAGCCAAATGGGACGCGATGAAGCGACTCAGTTGTTGCAGGCTTTGGGTGCACGGGTGAGTGGTAGTGTTTCGGGTAAAACCAAATGTGTCGTGGCGGGTGAGAAAGCTGGCTCAAAGCTGGAAAAAGCCGAGAAGTTGGGTGTGCAGGTCATGAATGAAGCTGAGTTTATTCAGCTGATGCAGGAATATGGTGTGCTTGAATAAGCATCATCCTACATTTTATCCACTAATAGGTACAAAGGCACTTCAACGATGAAGTGCCTTGGTTTTTACTGAGAGAAGTCGAAGGTTTAACGTTTCTTCACAATGCCATCATCAATGAGTTGCTGAAAATGTTCGACTAGACTGGTTTCAATATTGCGGTAGTGCATACCCAATTCACGCTGACTTTTTTCCGCATTAAAATAAATTGGGTAGCCCATATTCAGTTCCACAAATTTACGGGAAAAACCAAGTAGAGGGCCAAAGGCTTTAAAGGCAAATTTAGGTAACTGATTGCGTGGGAAAGGGTATTTACGTCCAAAGTACTGCGCTAAAATTTTGCCCATTTCCAATAAGCTGAGTGTGCCACCGCTAATAATATAGCGACCTTCAGCAGCAGGGTTGAATGCGGCCTGAATGTGAGCATCGGCAACATCACGCACATCGACAATGCCATTCCACATAGCAGGGACACCTGCCAAGGTCATACCGTTGGCAAACTGCAATAACACTTCCACGCTGCCCGATTGGGTGTTTTTGGTCAACGATGGGCCAAGCACCAAAGCAGGGTTGATACAGACCAAATCCCAGCGGTTTTGTGCCTTTGCCATTTCCCAAGCTTTGCGTTCGGCTGCCACTTTTGAATAAGGATAAGGCTGATGCTCAGGGCTGCTGCTAGTATTCCAGTGACTTTCATCAAAGCGATTATTGGCCGTATTTAAAATATCAATCGCATCGCCATAGGTTGCAGCAATACTTGAAGTCACCACTACACGCTTTACCGATGCAGTACGATTAACGCTGTTTAATACATTTTCGGTGCCTATGACGGCAGGTTCAATAATGTCTTTAACTGCATCTTTATAATTGGTGACCACAAAAGGCGAGGCCATGTGCAGCACGATTTCACAACCTTGCATGGCGGCATCAAAAGCACCTTCTTCAAGTAAGTTGGCTTGGAATAATTGTAAGTTGCCTGTGCTTTTTGCTGCGATATCAGTCAGATGTTGAAAACTGTGGGTTTTATTCAGATCACGCACCGTCGCGTGTACGGTATGTCCTTGTTCAAGCAGGTTTTTAATGACCCAACTGGCAATATAGCCTGTTGCGCCTGTGACTAAAATGGGTGCAGATGTATTTAGATTTGTCATTATTTTAAGAAAGTGATGGAACTCGTGACTATCATAAAGCAGCTGGGTTTTAAAATCCGCTTTTTAGGCGTTTTTTACGATACTTGAGCGTCAAAGTATGGTTTCTTTCAATATTTACAAAATGATGCAAAATCATTGTATTGTCATTTTTAAAGCTAAGTTTTGCCAAGCAGTTGTTTTATATATGGGAATTTTTAAGTTATATTGCAAATGCGTATGTTTCTCATTTTAATTTTATAAAAATCATGGGTTTACAATAATTAACTTTTGCAATTTTGCCTGAATGTGTCCATAATGACTGGATTAAGAAAGGGAGTACAGCAAATGCGTGGCAATCCAGAAGTCGTAGACTATTTAAATATGTTGATTGGTGGCGAACTGGCTGCTCGCGATCAATACCTGATTCATTCGCGTATGTATGAAGATTGGGGTTTAAGCAAAATTTTTGAGCGCATTGACCATGAAATGCAGGAAGAAGCGCAGCATGCCGATGCTTTAATTCGTCGTGTATTGTTCCTTGAAGGCACTCCAAATATGCAGCGCGATGACATCGACGTGGGTGAAGATGTGGTGTCTTGCTTAAAAGCCGATTTAAAACTGGAATACGAAGTACGTGAAAAATTGGCGCAAGGCGTAAAATTGTGTGAAGAAAAAGGCGATTATGTCAGCCGTGATATGTTGCGTCAGCAAATGACCGACACAGAAGAAGATCATACGTACTGGTTGGAAAAACAATTACGTTTAATTGAATTGATTGGTTTACAAAACTACATTCAATCGCAAATGTAATCTGATCAAAGCAAAATAGACCAAAACCCGATTTATGATAAGTCGGGTTTTTTTATAGATCGGTTTTTATAGATTGGCTTTTTTATATCAATTGGTTTTTTTAAGGATGTATCTTGGTGCTTTGCAGATGTCGATTGAGCCGATTCAGTATTATACTGAGGTGATTTTCTAACTTGAGAGCAAGCCACGTGCAACAACAGATTTTATTGATTACAGGCTGGGGCGGTGGTACTGCACTCTTAAATCCGTTACAGCAAGCCTTAACTGCACAAGGTTTTCGGGTTGAGCTCATCAATATTTTTAACGCTACTGATGCTCAAGTCATGCAGCAACAGGTTGAATTTGCACGTCAGTTTGATGTAATTATGGGCTGGTCACTGGGTGGGCAATTGGCAACGCTACTGGTCGATGCGATTGCCAGCCAATATGCAGGATATAAAACCTTAATTACCATTGCATCCAATCCGTGTTTTGTTGCACAAGCCGATTGGGATACCGCTATGCCACAAGCCACGTTTGCCCAGTTTAAACAATCTTTTGCACAAGACCCAATTCTGACCCTAAAGCGTTTTGGTTTTATGGTGTGTCAGGGTGTCACTAGTAGTAAAACCGACCTATTACAATTACAAAGTTTGGTTCAGCCACAGCCGCAATCTTTGCTTCAACACGGTTTGGATTTATTGGAAAACTTAAACTTGGTGACTAAGCTTAAAAATTATACAGGTCTGCAGTATCATCTTTTTGCCGAGCAGGATGTTTTAGTTGATTGCAAAGTTGCAGCTAAACTGCAAAATTTAGCTGCAAAGTTTTTAAGCGTAGATGTTTTGCAAGGCTCGCATGGGCTGCCATTGTTCCATGCCGATGAGTTGACTAGCAAAATCTGCCAATATTTACAGAAAAACCCGCCAACAGGTCCATAAGTGACAAATCTCGCAATTTATTTTATCTGTAGACAGGTTTAAGATTTAGCACATCAAGTTTTTTACAAGATCAAGGATGATGGTGGGATGACAGAACAGATGGATTTGGCTTTTGATCGTGAACATCTTTGGCATCCTTACACCTCTATGACTCAGCCCTTAACAACCTTTAAGGTTAAGCGGGCATTTGGCAGCACCATTGAACTTGAAGATGGTCGCCAGTTGATTGACGGCATGTCATCGTGGTGGTGCGCGATTCATGGTTATAACCATCCTGAGCTGAACCGTGCTGTGACTGAGCAACTCGACAGTATGGCGCATATCATGTTTGGTGGATTGACCCATCGTCCTGCTATTGAGTTAGGGCGTTTGTTGCTCGAAATTACCCCACCGAGTTTAGATAAAATTTTTTATGCAGATTCAGGCTCCGTCGCCGTTGAAGTGGCGCTGAAAATGGCGGTGCAATACTGGACTGCACAAGGCAAAACTGAAAAAACCAATTTTATTACCACCCGTTCTGGCTATCATGGCGATACATGGAATGCCATGTCGGTTTGTGATCCTGTTACAGGGATACATCAGGTTTTTGGCTCAAGTTTGGCGCGTCGTTATTTTGTATCTGCACCACAAACAGGTTTTGACCAAGAGTGGAATCCTGCCGATATTGCAGAATTGGCGCAAAGTTTGGTAGAGCATCATCAGCAGATTGCCGCCATGATTATTGAACCAATTGTGCAAGGTGCAGGCGGCATGCGTTTTTATCATCCTGAATATTTGCGTCAAGCCAAATTGCTTTGTGAGCAATATGATGTGTTGTTAATTTTTGATGAAATTGCCACAGGTTTTGGGCGTACAGGCAAGTTGTTTGCATGGGAACATGCTCAGGTCGAACCCGATATTATGTGTATCGGCAAAGGGCTGACAGGCGGTTATATGACTTTGTCTGCCACATTGACCACGAAGCATGTTGCAGAAATGATTTCGCAGGGTGAGGCAGGTGTGTTTATGCATGGCCCGACCTTTATGGCAAATCCACTGGCTTGCGCGGTTGCAGTAAAAAGTACCCAATTATTATTAGAACAAGACTGGCAAGCCAATATTCAACGCATTCAGCAGCAACTTGAACAGCATTTAACGCCATTGGCTAATTTGGCATGGGTGCAGGATGTGCGGGTTTTAGGTGCAATTGGTGTGGTAGAACTTAAACATGCTGTCGATATGCAAAGCTTGCAACAAGAATTTGTGCAACGCGGTATTTGGGTGCGTCCATTTGGTAAATTGGTTTATGTGATGCCGCCGTATGTGATTACAGCAGCAGAACTAAATACTTTATTGCAGCAATTGGCTGAGGTGGTGGCAGGCATGCAAGGAGCGAGCGCATGAGTTTACTCGATCACTATGCAGAACAGCTTGATCAGCTTCGCCAACAGGGTAATTTTCGTCAGTTTCGCAGCAATCAACAGCAAGGTAAAACGATTGAAATTCAGCAACAGCAGATGCTGAATTTATCTTCCAATGATTATTTGGGTTTAGCCTCTGATTTGCGCTTACGTGAACAGTTTTTTGATGAAACACCGAATGCACAGCGTTTAATGAGTGCATCTTCATCACGTTTACTGACTGGAAATTTCCCTGCCTATGAACAGCTTGAAGCCACATTAACGCAATTATTTCATGGGCGAGCTGCCTTGCTGTTTAATAGCGGCTATCACATGAATATTGGTATTTTACCTGCATTGGCAGATGCGAAAACCCTAATTTTGGCCGATAAACTGGTACATGCCAGCATGATTGATGGCATTCGTTTGTCATCTGCAAAATATTTGCGTTATCGGCATAATGATTTGGCACATTTGCAGCAATTGCTGACGCAATATCATGCCGATGATAATTATGAACGCATTATTGTGGTGACTGAATCCATTTTTAGTATGGATGGTGATGAAACTGATTTAGCCGCATTGGTCGCGCTGAAACAGCATTTTGCCAAAGTCATGTTATATGTCGATGAAGCACATGCGATTGGCGTACGTGGGCAGCAAGGTTTAGGTTGTGCCGAACAATATGGCGTGATTGATGCCATTGATTTTCTGGTTGGGACGTTTGGCAAAGCCGTTGCTTCAGTTGGGGGATATTTGATCTGTGATCCGATTATCCGTGATTACCTAATTAATCGGATGCGCCCGCTAATTTTTAGTACCGCACAGCCACCTATTTGTATGGCGTGGACGCAGTTTATGCTGAATCAGATTGTGCACATGCAGGCACAGCGTCAGCATTTGGCGGCCTTGAGCCAATCTATACAGCAGGGGATTCAGGCCAAAGGTTTTGCTTGCCCATCAACTTCGCAAATTGTACCTGTGATTATTGGCGACTCTACTGCAACTGTAAGCAAAGCCCGACAGTTACAGGCTGCAGGTTTTTATGTGATGCCTGTACGTCCACCGACTGTGCCGCAAGGCAGTTCAAGACTGCGGATTTGTTTAAATACGCAATTTGAAACGGCAGATTTAACACAGTTACTGGATTTGCTTTGAGTGTGCGTATGCGTATAGATAAGGCACAAGTGGCACAGCGTTTTGCCCGCGCTCATCAGAGTTATAAAACGCATGCCGTGGTACAGCAGCAAATTTGTCAGCAGTTAATGGCAAAAATGCAGCAATATATTGTGCAGCAAAAGTTGTCAGATCAACCTCAGCCTTGCTTTGAAAACGTCTTGGAAATCGGCTGTGGTTCAGGGAATTTAACCGACTTGCTACTGCGTGAATTTCAAATTCAACAGCTGACTTTAAATGATTTATATGCCGAAGTGTTGCATGCGTATCTGCATCATCCTCAAACAACTAGTACGCAAATTCATGGCTTAATTGGCGATATAGAACAGCTCGATTTTCCGCAGTCTTTGGATTTAATTTGTTCGAGTTCGGCTTTGCAATGGGTGGAAGATTTTGGAGCATTATTGTGCAAGGCGAATCAAGCGTTAAAGCCGCAAGGGTATTTGTG
Source organism: Acinetobacter sp. YH01003 (assembly GCF_013420525.1). Classification (NCBI taxonomy): domain Bacteria; kingdom Pseudomonadati; phylum Pseudomonadota; class Gammaproteobacteria; order Moraxellales; family Moraxellaceae; genus Acinetobacter; species Acinetobacter sp. YH01003. The sequence goes on from NZ_VOXY01000001.1 coordinate 75,811, forward strand.
CTTTTCGACGTTTGGCCCTCAAAACTTGACTGAAATTAAGCAATTAACAGGTCAAGGCTTACATTATTTGAGTATGGATGCGTTACAACAACAGCTTAAACAGCAGGGCTTTGAAGTATTACACTGTTCAGAGCAGCTTGAATCATTAAGTTTTGAACATCCCAAACAGATTTTGCAGCATTTAAAAGCCACGGGTGTCACGGGTACAGCGCAAGGGCAGCGTTGGAACAAAACGACTTTAACCGAATTTTATCGGGGCTATGAACAGTTTAGTCAGCAGCATAGCTCACAGCAAAAAAGTTATACGCTCACGTATCATCCTATTTATTGTCTTGCACGGAGAATGCCATGACAGCTCAAGTTTATTTTGTGAGTGGTATTGATACAGGGATTGGTAAAACCTATGCCACAGGTTATTTGGCCAAGACCATGAATGGACAGGGTATTCAGACTATTACCCAAAAATTGATTCAAACAGGCAATCAAGACGTTTCAGAAGATATTGAGCAGCATCGTAAAATTATGGGCAGTGAATGGTTGCCTGAAGATGATGACAAACTCACCATGCCTGAAATTTTTAGTTATCCTGCTTCACCGCATTTGGCTACACAAATTGATGGTCGTGAGATTGACTTTGCTAAAATTGAGGCTGCGACTGCGCAACTGGCAGCAAAGTATGATGCAGTATTATTAGAAGGTGCGGGTGGACTCATGGTGCCGCTGACCACAGACCTACTCACCATCGACTATATTGAGCAAAAACAATATCCTGTTATTTTGGTGAGTTCTGGGCGTTTGGGCAGTATTAACCACACTTTGCTCAGTTTGGAAGCTTTAAAAACACGTGGTTTGAATTTACATGCATTGGCATATAATTTGAACGATGAATCACAAGACCCTTTAATTTCGCAGGATACTGCCAAATATTTAAAAAATTATTTGTCAAAAAGCTTTCCAAAAGCACAGTGGATTGAAATTCCTGTATTGCCAAATATTTAATTTTTATTATTTTTTGTCCAACCAATTTGCCCAATAAAAAAGCCACACATGAACGTGTGGCTTTTTATCAATTTGGCGTATTTCAGCTTTTAGAATTTTTTAAAGCTTTTATTGCCAAACGGTTTGCGTGGTGCATTTTCGTCACGACGTTCACGGTTGCCGTAGCTGTTGCCATCCTGACGTGGTTCACGGTTGCTGTAGCTGTTACCATCCTGACGTGGTTCGCGGTTGCCATAGCTGTTACCGTCTTGGCGACGCTCACGGTTGCCATAGCTATTGCCGTCTTGGCGACGTTCACGATTGCCATAGCTGTTACCGTCTTGGCGACGCTCACGGTTGCCGTAACTGTTACCTTCTTGGCGTGATTCACGTGGTGCAAAACCTGTGTTTTGTGCAGCTTCTTCGGTGTCACGACGTTGCTGACGCAAGAAACCACCACGACGAGCCGCCAATGGTTTTTCCTGCATACGCTCATTGCGACGTTTTGCCATGCCGTACAAACCTGTGCCTTGACGTGGTTTTAACTCAACCGCTTTGGCAAGGTTATCGATGTCATTTTTATCCAATTCCATCCAGCGACCTGTACGTAATTCACGCGGTAAAATTACCGTGCCGTAACGGGTACGCAATAGACGGCTGACTTTCAGACCTTGTGATTCAAAAATACGACGAACTTCGCGGTTACGACCTTCTTTTACCACCACTTGATACCAGCGGTTAATACCATCACCGCCAATTTCAGAGAAAGATTCAAACTTGGCAGGGCCATCATCTAGCACTACGCCGCGCAGCATGTTGTTTTTCAGTTGTGGTGTCACTTCACCCATCACACGAACTGCATATTCACGTTCAATTTCGTTCGATGGGTGCATTAAACGGTTGGCTAATTCACCATCGTTGGTGAATAGCAATAAACCTGTCGAGTTAATGTCCAGACGACCAACCATTACCCAACGATCATTGGCAATTGCAGGCAGGTTATCAAATACAGTTGGGCGCTGTTCTGGGTCGTTGCGTGAGCAAATTTCGCCTTCTGGTTTGTAGTAAATCAGAACACGACGACGAATTTCATCTTCAATTTGGAACTGAACTTTACGACCATCGATGCGAAGCTCATCACCTGGTTCGATACGTTCACCCACTTGGGCAACTTGGCCGTTGACACTCACACGACCAGCGGCAATGACTTCTTCCATATAACGGCGAGAACCCAAGCCTACTCGTGCGAGTACCTTTTGCAACTTTTCACTCATGACAGCATAACCTTAGAAATGATCATCAACAGTTTACCTATTCAAGACACAGACGCAGATGCATCGAGTGCCATGAAAGCTTCCTTGGCATCCTGTAGGGGAGGCAATTGACTTAAGGAATTCAAGCCAAACGCATTTAAAAATTGAGGCGTTGTAACCAACAACGCAGGTCTTCCTGGGAGTTCTCGGAAACCTGATTCTTTAATCCAGTTCCAATCAAACAATGTACGTAAAATTTGACTATTGTTTGATACTCCGCGAATTTGTTCAATATCTGCACGGGTCACAGGTTGGTGGTAGGCAATCACAGCCAGTATTTCTAGCAGTGAGGGTGAAAGTCGGGTCGGACGTTCAGGCCATACCTGTGTAATAATTGTACGATACTTTGCCCGCACCTGAAAACGGAAACCTTGTGCGGTTTCGATCAGTTCAATCGAGCGACCATGTTGTAACATGGCCAATTGTTGTAAAAACTGGCGCAATTGCGCTTTGCTGTACTTATCTTGAAACGCTTCTTTCAGACGTGCTAAAGACACAGCACTGTCACTGGCAAAAATAATTGCTTCGAGTTGCATCAGCACTTCATGCTGTTGTTCGCCTTCAGACAAGCTTGAAATTATTGGTTCTGGATTCATGTCTGCGCCCCTTGAATGCTCAATGGTGCTTCAATACCGCTGCTGATAATGCACACTTTTTGCTGGCGGGTCAGTTCTAAAATCGCCATAAAGGTCACCACCATGCCCATGCGTCCCTGACTTGGTTTAAGCAACGCGTCAAAACTTAGTACTTCACCCGATGCGAGTTTGGCTTCAATAAATGCAATCCGTTCTTCAAGTAAAACAGGTTCTTGCAAAACTTGATGGGTGACAGGTTCAGGACGATTAAAAATACAGAACAAGGCATCACGTAATTGATCGGCTGCATAGCCAACATTATTGACTGCGGTATGCCCTAAGCTAACATTGGTAGCAAAGGTATCGCGTTCCAAAACAGACATTTGCCCCAAGCGTTCAGCTGCTTGCTTGATTCTTAAATAGGTTTCTAAACGGTCAATCAGCTCTTGTTTTGGGTCTTTTTCAATGCTGCTGATACTTGCAGGTTTAGGCAACAACAGGCGGGATTTTAAATCGGCCAGTAATGCCGCCATCACCATATAATCGGCAGTCAGTTCAATATTTAGCGATTTCATGGCATCCATATACGACAAATATTGCGATGCAATCGGGGCAATATCTAACTGAAGTAAATCGAAGCCATTTTTTTGAATCAGGTAAATTAAAAAGTCGAGTGGTCCTTCGAAATGCTCTAACAGAATTTCAAATGCTGCAGGAGGAATATACAAATCCTCAGGAATCGACTCTTGCCACTCATCTAACACACGAATGTGTTGGGCAGGTTCCATCGCATTGTGGAGGGATTGATTCATTACAGTGTTGGGCCACGCGAATTTTCAAAAGCATGCAAATGCTATTTCCGCTTCAGATAAGAAGGAGATGGAGAAATAGCTCAGAATTAATAGCGGCTAGTCTAAAGGATATCGTGATTGAAATAAATCTGTTCTACGACCAAATATCAAAAAAAGCCTAAAATAAATCGGGATTGAGGGAGATTTAAGGCAAGTTGTAAAAATTAACTCATTCAATCTTTAAGTATTTATTTCTGTTTTATTCTGTAATGCGTATTCAATCATTGCCATGCAGCTGTCTTGTAAACACAGATTACGAGTTTGCGATTGCGCTAAAAGTGCTTTACATAGTGCTGCATCTAAAAAGTAAGTATAAGAATCGGGAGGTTCAGGTATTGTTGCTGTGAATGCAGTTTGGGAACACACGATTGCATCGGAATCTAGCGTCCACGGATGTTGCACATAAATGTGCATCTCATCCGAAAACTGCTGCAAATTTAACAATACCTGAAATAAAGTCATGGGTTTAATTCGTGCAAGTAAGGCTTTTAAACCGTAGTGCTGTCAATCACTTTGCAGGTAGTGAATGCTTATTCAAAAGCACTCACATCTCCCACACCACGACGCACAATTTGCGGGTTGTCGCCCGATAAATCAATAATACTGGTGGTGCTAAGTGTGCCTAAGCCACCATCAATCAGTACATCAATACGTTTGTTGAGTTGTAGATCAATCTCGTATGGATCATCTAAAGGGTCTTCTTGCCCCGGTAAAATCAGGGTACTGGTCAGTAACGGTTCGCCTAATTCTTTAAGCAGCATGCGACAAATAGGGTTGCTTGGAATACGCAAACCAATGGTTTTTTTATTGGGATGCATCAAGCGACGTGGAACTTCACTGGTCGCAGGTAAAATAAATGTGGTGACCGCAGGCGTATTGTTTTTCAGCAGACGATACATGGCATTGTCCACTTTGGCGTAGGTGGCAATATCCGATAAATCGGCACAAATAATGGCGTATTGGTGTTTTGCGCCTAAACCACGAATTTGTGAAATGCGCTCCATCGCGTTTTTATTACCAATTTGGCAACCAATCGCATAAGCAGCATCGGTTGGATAGACCACCACATCGCCTGCGCGTATGCGTTCAACCGCTTGGCTGATTAGACGCGGCTGTGGATTTTCAGGATGTACTCTTAAATGCAACATATGAATTCCTCAGTAGCGTAAATGTGACGTTAGGCTCATTATGAAAGGGGATTGATGTCAGTTGCAATCATTGCCTTGTGCTTTATTGCATTTAATCCAAATTTTTTCGTTCAAACTCTGCAATTTGTAATGTTTTGCCACCTCGGGTGCAGTAACAAATACATTCAATAAAGCGTTTTGCATCGCGTGGTAATTTGGCTTCTCCGTTAAAATAACGCTGTACTTGGGCAAAGACATTGTCTTTAAATGTGCGGCCATCTCCACCTTCACCGGTCAGGTTATCTAAAGATACACGGAATTTACGTCCAAACGCTTGAGCAAATAGCCATTCAATGGCTTGAGGCTTAATTTCAACCTGTTCAAATAAGGCTTGTTGTTCCTGAGTGCGACCATCGGGAGCATACCAATAGCCTAAGTCTGGCAATAAACGTCGTTGTTCGCCTGCAATGCACCAATGGCTAATTTCATGCAAGGCACTATTAAAGAAACCATGTGCAAATTGAATTCGTGCAGGCTGTGTTACCGTGGCAGGAAAGTACTCAGGTTCAAAATCACCTTTGACCAAGTTCACATTTAGGTGGGAAAACCAGTGATTAAAGTGTAAGATGAGCCAGTCCACCTGTTCCGTTTCTGTATTGAGTTTTGCCCAGTCCGAGAGTTGCACTTGGGGGTGCGAAGTGTCAGAATTGGTGGTTGGAAGTGTGCTCACAAGTGATGAAAAATTCACTTCTGTTTGCGGCTGCAACAGATGCATGACTGTGTTACCCAAAATTGGTCTGTCTAAATAAGTACAAAATTGTATCTTAATCTTTGACAGAGTACTGATGAATTTGTAGAATTGCCGCCTTAATTATGTCAGCAAATACCTTTCCGGCACAGATTGAGCCGTTTAAATGGGCTGAACAGGGCTTTACATGGTCAGGTAACCTGCCATTGTCTCGCTTTGCTCGTATCGCCCGTGAAGCTGTTGGATCAATTGATGATCAATTGGTTAACATAGACTGTAAGCTATCAATGGATGCGTATCATCGCATTGTATGGCTAGATGGTCATATTGAAACGAGAGTTCCAATGGAATGCCAGCGCTGCTTGGGTTCTGTAGAAATAGACCTCGTTTCAGATTTTCATCTAGCTCTTGTGGATGATGAGTCACTGATAGAGCGCTTGGATGAGGATGCTGATTTCATTGTATTAGGTGAAAGTGAAGCCACCACCAAAGGCGATTATGATTCGCCTGCGACGGCTAATTTACTGTCACTTATAGAAGATGAATTGTTATTGTTGTTGCCTTTATCTCCTAAGCATGACGCTTGCGAGCATAAGCATCAACCTGCCATTCAGAACATTGCCGAAGAAAAACGTGATAATCCGTTTGATGTTTTGGCAAGTTTGAAAGGTAAACTTAACTGAAAATTATGTTATAATTTTTAGTTAAGACAACTCAATTTGTTCTGATCCATTTTTTCGATCTTTGTAAGGAGCCATCATGGCCGTTCAGCAAAACCGTAAAAGTCGCTCTCGCCGTGACATGCGCCGTTCACATGACGCTTTAACCGAGAATGCATTAACTGTAGACCAAGCTACTGGTGAAACTCATCGTCGTCACCACGTAACTAAAGATGGTTTCTACCGTGGTCGTCAATTATTCGCTAAAGCAGATGCTGAATAATTGGTGATGTATTAAGCGTCAAGCTTAGTAGAAAAAATGGGAGCGTAAGCTCCCTTTTTTTGTGCCCGATTTTTGTTGTATTTGGCAATTACTAAAAACAAAATTAAGTGTTAAATTTCCGCTCCATAACTGAGCTTACATGAGAAGGTGTGGGTTGTAGCTGCAAAAAACTACAATTTGCGCATCTTAATTAAAGGATTTTTTATGTCTGCTAAACGACTCGAGCAAGTAGCTCAAGCCACTAAAACTGCATTTGTCTTTCCTGGTCAAGGCTCACAAAAAGCCAGTATGTTGGCTGAGCTTGCAGAACAGTTTAGCGGTGTGCGCGAAACATTTGCAGAAGCCTCTGAAGCGATTGGCTTTGACTTATGGCACATTGCACAAAGTGGTGAAGGTTTAGACCAAACAGAATTTACTCAGCCTGTATTACTCACTGCAAGTATCGCTTTATGGCATGTGTGGTTAGAGTTGGGTGGTGTTGCACCAAAATATTTGGCAGGACACTCATTGGGCGAATACAGCGCATTAGTAGCTGCAGGAAGCTTGAGCTTGGGCGATGCCGTTAAACTGGTAAACTTGCGCGGCAAATTAATGCAAAACGCTGTGCCACAAGGTCAGGGCGCAATGGCTGCCATTTTAGGCCTTGAAGATGCCAAAGTGCTTGAGCTATGTGAACAAGTGAATGTGCAAGGTCGTGGCTCGGTAGAAGCAGCCAACTACAATGCACAAGGGCAAGTGGTTATTGCAGGCGATAAAACTTTAGTCGAAGCAGTAATGGCATTGGCCAAAGAAAATGGCGGTAAAGCCATTGCCCTGCCTGTATCTGTACCTTCACACTGTTCATTGATGAAACCTGCTGCCGAACAGTTTGCACAAGCTTTGGAACAAACTGCCATTGAGCTACCACGTATTCCTGTAATACAAAATGTCAACGCTGGAATCGCGGCAGATGTTGCGCAATTAGGTCAGGCACTCACTGCGCAATTGTACCAATCGGTGCAGTGGACACAAACCATGCAATACCTACAAGATCAGGGTATTGAATATATCGTGGAATGTGGCCCAGGCAACGTATTGGCGAATCTTGCGAAGCGTTTACCGAATATCGAAAAAGCATTCCCACTCGACACACAAAGTCGTATGGAAGATGCACTAAATGCCATTTTAGTGGCAGAAGGGAAAATTGCATGACACAAGAACGTAAAGTTGCATTAGTCACAGGTGCAAGCCGAGGGATTGGTGCAGCCATCGCTCAGCAACTCATTCAAGACGGTTTTTTTGTGGTAGGTACTGCCACTTCTGAAGCGGGCGCAGAAAAATTATCGGCAAGTTTTGCAGAAAACGGTGCAGGTAAAGTATTGGATGTCCGTGATGGTGCAGCCATTGATGCATTGGTTTCTGAAATTGAACAAAGCTATGGTTCAGTTTTGGTTTTAGTTAACAATGCGGGCATTACCAAAGATAATTTGTTACTGCGTATGTCAGAAGATGATTGGGATGACATTCTCAACATTCACTTAAAGGCAGTTTACCGTTTATCTAAACGTGTCTTGAAGGGCATGACCAAAGCACGTTTTGGACGCATTATTAATATTAGTTCTGTGGTAGCACATTTTGCGAACCCAGGACAAGCGAACTATTCTGCGGCAAAAGCCGGTATTGAAGCATTCAGCCGTAGCCTTGCCAAAGAAATGGGCAGTCGTCAAATTACAGTAAACTCGGTTGCTCCGGGCTTTATTGCAACTGAAATGACAGATCAGCTAAGTGAAGAAATTCGCAAAAAAATGAGTGAGCAAGTGGCATTAAACCGTTTAGGTGATCCACAAGATATCGCAAATGCAGTGAGTTTCTTGGCTTCTGACAAAGCTGGTTACATCACTGGTACAGTGTTACACGTAAATGGTGGTTTATACATGAGCTAAGCTCAAGTATAAACTTTCAAAATTTTATAGATTCAATTAAACTAACGGCATTAAAAACGCCACAAGCAATGAGGAGAATTCCTGTGAGCGATATCGAACAACGCGTTAAACAAGCGGTTGCAGAACAACTTGGTCTTAAAGCTGAAGAAATCAAAAACGAAGCATCTTTTATGGATGACTTAGGTGCTGACTCTTTAGACTTAGTAGAGCTTGTAATGTCTTTCGAAAACGATTTTGACATCACAATCCCAGACGAAGATTCTAACGAAATCACAACAGTTCAATCAGCAATCGACTACGTAACTAAAAAACTTGGTTAATTGTTGATTTCAGCTCTGCTGAAATGAAAGCCACCGCAAGGTGGCTTTTTTATGCGCTGTCGTTTTTACAATCGAATATGAAAAAGGCGCATTTTGTTAAATGTGTGATGTAGCTTACATTTTGTTACCAGGCTAGTGTCTAATCACAACCGAAGTCGCTTATTTTTTTAGTTATAAATGAATGAGAACAGAAACGTGCTTATGTAAGTGAGCGACGCTTTATAACAGCAGAAAAAAATAGGAGTACCTCATGGGTCTTTTTGATTTTGTAAAAGGGATTGGTAAGAAAAATACAGCACCTGCAGAGCCACAAGCTGCACCAAGCACACCTGCAGAACCATCAGCACAAGAAATTGCCAATAAACTTTTGGGGCATGTGAAAAGTTTAGGCTTACCTGTGACAGGTTTATCGGTGAGTTATAACGCAACTACTGACTTAGCGACAGTGCGTGGACAGGTCAATAGTCAGGCAGACCGTGAAAAAATTATTCTTGCAGTGGGTAATATTGACCATGTTGCACAAGTAGATGATCAACTCACAGTTGCAACCCCAGAACCAGAAAGCAAGTTCTATACAGTAAAATCAGGCGATACCTTATCTAAAATTTCTAAAGAATTTTATGGGGATGCCAACCAATACAACAAAATCTTTGAAGCTAACCGTCCATTACTAAAAAATGCCGATGACATTTTCCCAGGACAGGTGTTGCGTATTCCTGCATAAATGTGAGCAGCCTGAATAAAGGCGCGTGATGCGCCTTTATTTATTTTGTTTTTTGTCGTTTTTGGGCTGTTGGATTATTGTCCTATTCTCATAATGAACAAAAGAAGTAAAAAAACGGCATTGTTGTATAAATATTTTGTAAGATAACGATTTTTAAAGGTTTATGGAAGTTTTAAAAATAAATAAATTAAAAAAATCAAATTGTTAGGTATTTGCACAACCTAGCCATTAAATACTCGATCGTATCTTTAAAAAAACCGCCATGAATGGCGGTTTTCTCAATGACAACTCATGTGTCTCACAACGATATTTTATGTGTCGCGATATTACCAGCTCAATGCACCGCCAGTCTGGTAATCGGTTACACGCGTTTCAAAGAAGTTCTTCTCTTTACGCAAGTCCATCATTTCAGACATCCATTGGAACGGGTTGTTTACGCCAACAAACTGTTCAGGTAAACCGAGCTGACTCAAACGGCGGTTACAGATGAATTTCAAATATTCTTCCATCATACCTGCGTTCATGCCCAATACACCACGTGGCATAGTGTCACGCGCATATTCAATTTCAAGCATCGTGCCTTCAAGAATCATTTGAATCACTTCTTGCTGGAATTCTGCAGTCCATAAGTGCGGGTTCTCAATCTTGATTTGGTTAATCATGTCGATACCAAAGTTCAAGTGCATAGATTCATCACGTAAAATGTACTGGAATTGCTCTGCAACACCATTCATTTTGTTACGACGACCCATCGACAAAATTTGGCTGAAACCGCAGTAGAAGAAAATACCTTCAAGTACACAATAGAATGCGATTAAGTTGCGTAGCAAAATTTGGTCGTTTTCAGGTGTACCTGTTTTGAAAGTAGGATCGCTTAAAGATTGCGTGTACTTCAAGCCCCATGCTGCTTTACGCGCAACCGATGGTACTTCGCGGTACATATTGAAGACTTCGCCTTCATCCATACCTAACGATTCGATACAGTACTGGTAAGCGTGAGTGTGAATCGCTTCTTCAAAGGCTTGACGCAAAATGTACTGGCGGCATTCAGGGTTGGTAATGTGGCGATAAATAGCCAATACCAAGTTATTAGCAACCAATGAGTCTGCAGTAGAGAAGAAACCAAGTGAACGCATAACAATGGTGCGCTCATCTTCAGTTAAGCCATTTTCAGACTTCCACAACGCGATGTCGTGGTTCATGTTGACTTCTTGCGGCATCCAGTGGTTTGCACAACCATCTAGATATTTTTGCCATGCCCATTCGTATTTGAACGGTACAAGCTGGTTTAAGTCTGCACGACAGTTGATCATGGCTTTATCATCAACCTGTACGCGCGATGCACCCATTTCCAGTTCTTCAAGACCAGGAGCAACGTCCAATTGATCTAGAGCGTTAGATGCTCTTGCCAACGGATCGGTTGAATCTGTTGTTCTACTTCTAGGGGCTGCAGCGGGTTGTGCAGCTGCCACAGTCGTCTGTGGTTGCTCTGCATGAGATACCATCTGCGTATCATGCGCTTTTTGCGGCTCGACGGGCGCAGACTTGTGTTCAGGAGCAGCCGGTTTTTGCGAATCATCTTCGAAATCGTCCCAACTTAGGATAGACATATCAATTCTCTCTTCGTTGCTTTATATCTTTTATGGACATCCAGCTACGCTGAGATGTCTTAATATACGCTTAATTTGTGAAAGCAAAATTAAGTTTTGCTCATCTTGGTCTGAAAAATGTACATTCCGACCAATTTGCTCACGACTTATTTTGCTTTCGTTGTTGTTTTGCCGCTTGTACCCAAAAGTAAGCAATCGGTGCGTAAAACAACACTACAAAGGAAACCAGCAAGACCGCGAGTCCTAACATATAGTTGTGGGTCATGTGTGGCATGGTGATTTCCTTGGTTATTCAACTGGATTGGTTGCCCTAAGTTTTAAGACAACCAAAAAATCTTATAAATTAAAAGTTGAACTCAATAATTTTGTTACTAACTCATTCTCTAACAGAATATTAATCGCTAGCAAAAGGCTTGATGTTGCTTCTACTAAATTTGCACAACTGTTTAAAATATCAGCTAAAGCTAGTAAAAATGTAATGATTAATAAGCTCACGATAGCTCCATTTATATTGTAAGAAGCTACTTTCATGGCGATGTGCTAGTAAAAACATCTACTAGAGTCACATTATTTGCCACGTAGGTAGCTAATAATGTTTTCTGACTTCTAGTTATTTATTTTACTGACAAGCCTCACAATCAGGATTATCAATACTACATGCCATTGGCACTGGTGCTGCTTGAGCAAAATCTTCATCAACAGCTGCAGACGCTTCTGGTGTAACGGCTGCCACAGGGGCTGCTGTTACTGTTGCAGGTTTTACTGCGTTCAATGCGCCCGTGTTAATGGTCGATTTCTCTGCAGACGTTGCACCCAATGCACGTAGGTAATAAGTCGTTTTCAGACCACGTAACCATGCCATTTTATAAGTCAGGTCAAGTTTCTTACCGTTTGCACCTGCAATATACAAGTTCAACGATTGCGCCTGATCAATCCATTTTTGACGACGTGATGCTGCATCTACAATCCAGCGTGGTTCAACTTCAAACGCAGTCGCAAAAATCGCTTTCAATTCTTCAGGAATACGTGAAATTTTTTGTACTGAACCTTCAAAGTGTTTCAGGTCATTCACCATCACAGAATCCCACAAATCACGCTCTTTCAATGCACGAACGAGGTAAGGGTTGATTACTGTAAATTCACCAGACAAGTTCGATTTCACATACAAGTTTTGGAATGTCGGCTCAATAGACTGAGAAACGCCACAAATATTTGAAATGGTTGCAGTCGGAGCAATCGCCATCACGTTTGAGTTACGCATACCATCTTTTTGAACTTTGGCACGTAAGCTGTCCCAATCCAAACGCTGTGTACGGTCTACTTCAAACATACGTTCTGGACGCGATTTCGCCACAATGTCTAAAGAGTCAATTGGTAAGATGCCTTGATCCCACAATGAACCTTTAAATGTTTCGTAAGTACCACGCTCAACCGCTAAGTCGCTAGACGTTTGAATCGCGTAGTAGCTGATTACTTCCATAGATTCATCGGCAAATTCAACTGCAGCATCTGAACCATAAGCCAAGTTCATCTCATAAAGCGCATCTTGGAAGCCCATGATGCCCATACCTACAGGACGATGTTTCAAATTTGAATTGCGTGCTTGTGGTACAGCGTAGTAGTTGATGTCGATGACGTTGTCGAGCATACGTACTGCAGTTTTAATAGTACGTGCTAATTTTTCACGGTCTAACACACCACCTTGAACGTGTTGCACAAGGTTGATTGAACCCAAGTTACATACCGCAATTTCATCTTGGTTAGTATTGAGGGTAATTTCAGTACATAAGTTAGATGAGTGCACTACGCCAACGTGTTGTTGCGGTGAACGTAAGTTACATACGTCTTTGAATGTGATCCACGGGTGACCTGTTTCAAACAACATTGACAACATTTTGCGCCATAAGTCCTTCGCACGAAGTTTTTTATGCAGCATGTTAGTTTCTTTGGCAATGCTTTCGTAGTACGCATAACGCTCAGCAAAAGCTTCGCCCGTCAAGTCGTGCAAGTCTGGTGTTTCAGATGGCGTAAACAATGTCCATTCTGCATCTTCAAAGACACGTTGCATGAACAAGTCAGGTACCCAGTTGGCTGTGTTCATATCATGGGTACGACGACGGTCATCCCCTGTGTTTTTACGCAGCTCTAGGAATTCTTCGATGTCTAAGTGCCAAGTTTCTAAGTACGCACATACCGCACCTTTACGCTTACCACCTTGGTTGACCGCAACAGCTGTATCGTTAGCAACTTTAAGGAACGGAACAACACCTTGAGATTTACCGTTTGTTCCTTTGATGTAGGAGTTCAAAGCACGTACTGGCGTCCAGTCATTGCCTAAACCACCTGCCCATTTAGACAGCATTGCGTTGTCACGCATTGCACCATAAATGTTGTAAAGGTCATCAGAAATTGTAGTTAAGTAACAGCTTGATAACTGTGGACGTAGCGTACCTGAGTTAAACAGGGTAGGCGTAGAAGCCATGTAGTCGAAGCTAGACAATAAGTTATAGAACTCGATTGCACGTGCTTCACGGTCATCTTCATTAAGCGCCAGACCCATTGACACACGCATAAAGAACAATTGTGGAAGTTCAAAGCGTACGCCATCTGAGTGAATGAAATAACGGTCAAATAAAGTTTGCAGACCTAAATAGGTAAACTGGTTTGAGCGTTCAGGCTGAATCGCTGCAGCAAGTTTGGCAAGGTCAAACTCAAGTAAGTCTGCAGAAAGCAAATCAAGTTCTACACCTTTTTTCAGGAAAGTTTCTAATGCTTCGCCTTCAGGTGTATCTGTTGCCAAACCTAAAAATTCTAAGCCTGTTGCTACCAAGTCATTACGCAATAAACGCGCAGTCACATAGGTATAGTTCGGCTCTTGCTCAATACGGGTACGAGTCGCCATCATCATGGTGGTTGAGATGTCAGACTCTTTTACACCGTTGTAGAGGTTTTTCACGGTTTCATCAATGATGGCATCTACATCAATGCCTTCTAAACCTTCTGCCGCTTTATTCACGGTTGCTTTTAACGCACCTAAATCTAGTGGTTTAAGCTGACCGTTTGCATCAGTCACTTGTAACGTCGGGTGATGGTTTTCACCTGCTTGCTTACGCGCTTCTGAGCGTTGTTCACGGTAGATGACATAAGCACGAGCAACTTTTTGCTCGCCTGTACGCATGAGCGCAAGTTCAACTTGGTCTTGAATTTCTTCAATGTGAATAGTTCCGCCAGACGGTAAACGGCGGTTGAATGTGTTCAACACCATTTCAGTCAGTTGTTCGATCCGATCATGAATGCGGCTTGAATCGGCGCTTTGTTGACCTTCTACAGCCAAAAACGCTTTGCCAATTGCAACTGCAATTTTTTCAGCATCAAAAGCGGCAACATCACCAGTGCGTTTAATCACTTGTAATTGACCAGGGGTTGAGGTGATTACGCTCATGTCAGCATAGCTCCATTGTCATCTATTGTTATGTTTATGGACCATTAAACTGGGCAAAACTTAGGCCGCAGTGATTGAGGGATAAACACAAGACTTAGTGGTTTAAAATTGAATTGAACACAAGATACGGGAAAATTGAGGGTAGATCAATATTGACTTTTTCTTTTAAATTTTGACTATTTTAGGATTCAAATTTATCTCAAAAATACCGAATTTTGTCCTTTCGGCTATAAGCCTTATCAGACAAGGGCATAGCATAGCAAAGCTCGGAAAAACTGCTTATAGATAACCTTGTGGATAACTTGAAAAGTTAGGAGATAATTTTTCCAAAGGCGGCAAAGGCTTGATCTAGTGCAAAAAATACCCATTTTGTAACTTTATATTTCTTAAATCTGTTTAAAAATCACCAAAACTAGAAAAGTGCTATAAATTCAATGCTTAATAAAAATATAACAAAATAATACGCAGATGTATCAGTTTGGTGAACAGTATCTTGTTTACAATGTAAACGTGTGTATATTGCAAATTATATCAAGACCTATCTCTCAGATTTTAAAAGGATAGGTCGAATCCAATAAAGGGACAGGTTATGAGTCAAGAAGAAAAGTTACCAAAAATTTTAATTGTTGAAGATGATGAACGCCTTGCACGACTTACGCAGGAATACTTAATTCGCAATGGTTTGGAAGTTGGGGTAGAACCAGATGGCAACCGTGCGATTCGCCGTATTATTGCCGAGCAACCTGATCTTGTGGTGCTCGATGTGATGTTACCAGGTGCCGATGGTTTAACCATTTGTCGTGAAGTTCGTCCACATTATCATCAACCAATTTTAATGCTGACTGCGCGTACTGAAGATATGGATCAGGTGCTAGGTCTGGAAATGGGTGCAGATGACTATGTTGCAAAACCTGTGCAGCCGCGTGTGTTGTTGGCGCGTATTCGTGCTTTATTGCGCCGTACCGACAAAGTGACTGAAGATGAAGTGGCACAGCGCATTGAATTTGATGATTTAGTGATTGATAACGGTGGTCGTTCTGTAACTTTAAATGGTGAATTGGTTGATTTCACCAGCGCAGAATATGACCTGTTATGGTTGTTGGCGTCGAATGCAGGACGTATTTTGTCTCGTGAAGATATTTTCGAGCGTCTGCGTGGCATTGAATATGATGGTCAAGACCGTTCAATTGACGTGCGTATTTCACGTATTCGTCCAAAAATTGGCGATGATCCTGAAAATCCTAAACGTATTAAAACTGTACGCAGTAAAGGTTATTTATTTGTCAAAGAAACCAATGGCATGTAATTTACGTTTCACTGAGTCAAACCCTGACTCAGATATAAAAATAAGTCACATAGGACGGGTTTAGTGCTAAAACACAGTATATTCTTGCGTATTTATGCAGGGTTGGTAATTTTGGTCGCCATAGTCGCTATTCTGGGCTACTTATTGGTGCAAATTATCAACTATCAGCGTGCGCAGGAATATCGTGAATCTTTGACCGATGGTATGGCTTATATTATTAGTGAAGGGATTGCACGACAGCAAAACGAACAGCAAAAGAAAGACTGGATTTCTGATGCATCCGATTTGCTGGAATTGCCCATCTACTATGTGCAGGCAGACAAAGTAGATTTGTCGCGCGCAGAGCTTAGACGGATTAAAGAACGTAAAGCGGCTGTGCGCTATAATGCCGAAAATATGATTGCCTATATTATTTTGGGTATGAAAGATGATCCAAATCATTATTTATATATCAAGGCAGATAAAATTACAGAACGGCAAATGAAAGCTTTGCCGATTTTTGTTTTAGATTATTTGGTGTATTACCCGGGTCAGGAAAAAGAATATCTAGCCAAAATTCAGCAGCACTTTTCTTATCCGGTCAATATTAAAAATATTCAGGAACTGCCACTCGATTCTGAACAGATTGGGCGTTTAAGACTCGATCACAGCATTATTTTATATCGTGACAATGCCACCGTGCGTGGTACAACCATCTCGATTGTGTCACCGATGCCAAATTCACCCTCAGAAGTCTTGGTTTTAGGGCCTGTGCCGTTATTTAACTGGATGCCATTCCAGTTGGCAGCAGGCATTACCTTGCTCAGTATGTTTATGTTGAGCTTGGGGGTTTATGGTTTGATCTTGCCTATGCAACGTAAGATCCGCCAAGTGAACTATGCCTTAAACCGCACCAAATCGGGTGATTTAAACATGCGTTTGCCTGTAGATGGCACAGATGAAATGGCAAGTTTGGCATCTAGTTATAACAGCATGTCCGACCATATTCAGCGTTTGATTGAGGCGCAGCGTGAACTGATGCGCGCTGTATCGCATGAGCTGCGCACGCCTGTGGCACGTATTCGTTTTGGTATGGAAATGCTGGCAGAAGAAGATGATTACGAATATCGCTTACAGCAAGTCGAAATGATTGATAAAGATATTGAGGCTTTAAACACCTTGATTGATGAGATCATGACCTATGCCAAACTTGAACAGGGCATGCCATCTTTAGAAATTGAAAAGATCGTTTTGGTTGAAGTGCTAGAGCAGGTGGCTACGGAAACAGAAGCATTGAAAACCCAAAAAGATATTCAATTGCTTGCCCCACCTGTGACTTTGGAAGTGGAAGCTGAACGCCGTTACTTGCACCGTGTGGTACAGAACTTGGTGGGCAATGCAGTCCGTTACTGTGACCATAAAGTCTTGATCAGTGGCGGTATTAACGAACAAGGCATGGCCTATGTTTGTGTGGAAGATGATGGGCCGGGGATTCCCGAACAAGACCGAGAACGTGTATTTGAAGCCTTTGCTCGTTTAGATGACAGCCGCACCCGTGCTTCAGGTGGTTATGGTTTAGGTTTGTCTATTGTAAGCCGCATTGCTTATTGGTTTGGTGGCAAAATTGAAGTCGATCAGAGTCCGAACTTGGGTGGTGCACGTTTTATGATGGTTTGGCCTGCCAAACGGTTTAGTAAGGCAAGAAAAAAAGTCGCAGCAGAGAAAGAGAAAACTACAGATTCATTGACTTGATTTGAGTGTACTAAAACTTTTCTCAGACATAAAAACCAGTGCAGTTCAAGGCACTGGTTTTTTATCGCTTTTTTATCTCTATGCAGATCAATCTACAGCTTAGTGCGATTCTTTATATTGCTGATCGGCCTGTTCAAAACGGTCTGTCACTTCATGACTTGGCGCTTTACCCAATAAACTCACCACGACAATCGCAATCCAAGAACAGACAAAGCCCGGAATAATTTCATAAATACCCGTATCTGCCCAAAGGTTTTTCCAAAGAATGACCATAAGTGCGCCGACAACCATCCCCGCCAATGCACCATTTAAAGTCATGCGTTTCCAGAACAAAGACAAAATGATTAGTGGACCAAATGCTGCACCGAAGCCTGCCCAAGCATAAGAAACCAATCCCAAGACTTTTGATTCAGGATTACCCGCCATCCAAATAGCAAGCAGCGCAATCATGAGTACCATGCCGCGTCCGACCCACACCAATTCATTTTGTGAGGCATTTTTACGCAGGAACGATTTGTAAAAATCTTCGGTTAAAGTACTTGAACAGACCAAAAGTTGACAGCTTAGGGTACTCATCACAGCAGCTAAAATTGCAGCCAGTACCACACCTGCCACCCACGGATTAAACAGGATTTTGGTCAATTCCATAAATACTGTTTCAGGATTGGCATTGACCACACTTGCCAGTTCAGGATGTTGCTGGAAGTAGGCGATACCAAAAAAGCCCGCAGCCACCGCACCGCCTAAACATAAGGTCATCCATGTCATGCCAATACGACGTGCATTCGGAATAGACTTGACTGAATCAACTGCCATAAAACGCACTAAAATATGTGGCTGTCCAAAATAGCCTAAGCCCCATGCCATGAGGGAAATGATCGCGACCCAGCTTAAATCTCCGACTAAATTCAGCGCCTGCGGACGAGCCGCTTCTAAAGCAAGTGTGACTTGGCTTAGGTCAGAAAAGCTGAGTAGGGTAATGATAGGGGTCAGCAAGAGCGCAAAAATCATCAAGCCAGCCTGAATGGTGTCCGTCCAGCTGACTGCCAAGAAACCACCAATAAACACATAGCTGATGGTGGCAATAGCACTAATCCACAATGCAGTGCTATAAGGCAGATCAAACATACTTTCAAATAAGCGCGCACCTGCAACCATGCCCGAAGCACAATAAATCGCAAAGAAAATTAGAATTACGCAGGCAGATACAATCCTTAAAATTTTTCTTTGATCATTAAAACGGTTAGAAAAATAATCAGGCAAAGTCAGTGCATTGTGCTGTACTTCGGTGTGTACTCGTAAACGACCTGCCACCAAAAGCCAGTTTAGCCATGCGCCAATAATCAGACCAACGGCAATCCACATTTCAGACAAACCTGAAAGATAAATGGCACCGGGTAAGCCCATCAGCAACCAGCCACTCATATCGGATGCGCCTGCAGAAAGTGCAGTGACAAAACTGCCAAGACGACGACCACCTAAAATGTAGTCCGAGAAATTTCGAGTCGCGCGATAAGCCAATAAACCAATGACAATCATGGCGACAATATAAAACAGGAAAGTAATAATGGTGGGGTTGAGTGCGCTCATACAGTATCCATTTGGGTTTTGGACAGTCGACTAAAATACAGACCGCTGCTAGATGTGAGTCACTCAATTTGGTGAGTGCAGACATCTCATCTGCGGTGCTGATTTCATCAAGAAACGCGAAATTTAACCATACATTAAAAAATATTTCAGATTTTTTTCTGAATGGGCATAAAATAGGCAGCTTGAAAGCTGCCTATCATCTTGATGTTTATCTGATTTGCTTATGGATTATTGCGACCCATAACACCACGAATGGTATTCAGGACATCTGCAGGTAAGACCACAGTTTTGGCATTGTTGGATTTCGCCATATCTTGCATGGCTTTTACATATTGCTCACCCAATAAGTACGCCACAGGAATTTCTTTATCACCTACCGCAGAGCTGACCATTTCAATGGCACGTTGAGAAGATTCTGCCAATACAACTTGCGCTTCTGCATCACGACGTGAAGCTTCCAAACGACCATCGGCTTCTAAAATAGCCGCTTGTTTTTCACCATCGGCTTTGGTTACGGTAGCACGACGCTGACGTTCTGCTGCAGCTTGTTCTTCCATAGCTGCCTGCATGGTATGCGATGGTTTAATATCCTGAATTTCTACAGTTTTAAGGGTAATTCCCCAGTCTGAAATATCATCAGAAATGGCTGCTTTGAGTTTGGCTTTGATGTGATCGCGCGAAGACAAGGCATCATCCAAATCCATTTCACCCACAATAGAACGCAATGAGGTTTGAACAAGGTTTTGAATCGCCCAAGTATAGTTTTCAATGCCATACACTGCTTTTTCAGGAGTCGTGAGATTAATGTACGCTACCGCATTCATGAGCAGAACTGCGTTGTCACGGGTAATGACTTCCTGAGATGGAATATCTAATACAATATCTTTGGTGGTGACTTTATAGGCCACTTCATCGACATAAGGAATGACGAAGTTAAGTCCCGGTGCAAGTGTGGTGTGGTATTTACCCAGACGTTGCACAATCCACTTATAACCTTGCGGAACAATTCGCACGCCTTTAAAAATGGTAATTCCAACAAAGGCTAAAATCGCTAAAACAATAATAGATCCACCAGACATTTTAATTTCTCACTTTTTCGTTGTCATGTGCGCTGTGATGCGGCTGCACCACCAAATCATTACCCAAAATATCAATCACGCGAATACGATCTCCCACTTGCACAGGGCTTGCGGTGCGGCAGTTCCATTCGTCTGAACCAAGTACGGGCATCGGGAAACGGACTTTAATTTGATCATGTTCTAAGTTGGTTTGAATGACCATGCCAATTTGTCCAATAGTGGCTTCGCGTGACAAGCCTGCTTTGGTTTTATCGGTAGATAAGGGTTTGATAAATTTAAACCACGCCAAGGTACACAGTACCGATAAGATAATCCACATCACCAATTGGGTAGTGGTACCCATCATGGGGAACATCCAGTATAAAATACCGACCATGACTGCCCCAATGCCAAACCATAAAGCGGCAAACGCAGGCAAGACCAGTTCTGAAAGCATTAACAGAACGCCTAGTACAAACCAGTGCCAAGGTTCAAGAACGAATTCCATACATCTACTCGCGTATTTTTTACGATTGGTTAATTCTAATTGCTTAGAGAAACGCATCGACTTAAAAAGATGCGCTCTCATCACTTTAACAGATCAATAAGTTTATGAATATTAAAAAAATCACTGAATCCTAAAATTTCGGACGCGGTGCAGGTTTCAGCGCGGCAGGTGATTTTTTAAAGTTATTGATGGCTTGCAGAATTGCTTTGACCTGTAATTGTGCGGCTTTTTCACCTTCTAAAATGGTTTGGTTACTGGCTTTTAAATCTAGAGTACCAATATGTCCAACTTTAGGTTGAATCACGATATTGGCCTGCGCCAATTCCTGATTGATGCTTTGCTGCCCCATAATATTGAGGGTTTGATCGAGTAAGCCCCACATGCTGACAGGTTGATTGCCTGTCGGACGTGCAGAAATATCCACTGCAATGACTAAGTCGGCACCCATCGCTTTAGCCGTCTGTACGGGAATTGGGCTGACCAAGCCGCCATCCACATATTGTGTTCCGCCAATGGTGGCAGGTACAAAAACATTCGGAATACTGCAAGAGGCACGTACGGCTTGACCAGCATTGCCTTTAATAAAGTCGGCTTTACGTCCATTATCTAAACGTGTGGCAACGGCAGCAAAACGAATTGGAAATTTTTCAATCGGTTTATTGGCTACGTGTTGATTGACAAAGTCTTGTAACTTTTGACCTGCAATAAAACCCTGACGGTTTAAGGTTAAATCACGAATGTCGGATTCTTTAAAGGTTAGGGCAATATGTTGGAGCTGATAAGGACTTTTACCACTGGCGTATAAACTGCCGACAAAGCTGCCTGCACTGGTGCCTGTGACAATTTTTGGTTTAATCCCGTGAGACTCTAAAACTTTAATGACGCCAATATGTGCAAAACCTTTAGCACCACCGCCACCCAGCGCCAGTGCAATTACAGGTTCACGTGCTTGGATAGGTGTGGTGCTTGGCGGTGTTTTTGTTGTTTTGTCGCAGCCAGCCAAAGTTAGAGCTAGTACGCCCACTAAAGAATAACGAATCAGTTGCATATCAAATCTAAATTTAGATCAAAGAATATTGCGCCCATCTGAACAAAAAATAGAAACTTTGACTAGCCCTTTTTCAAAAGCTTTTGTAACGGTTTTGCCAACCAATGTGGATTTTTAGCCGAAAACTTGCCGTGATATTGCGTATAAATTGCATCTAAATCTTGAGCATAATCGCCCGTAGGATGAAACACGCCCAAAATATGAATGGTTTTGTGTGCATAATCAAAAGAGAACATCACAATTGGGATATTGGCGCCGTAGGCAATATGGTAAAAGCCACTGCGGATATTTTCGGCTTGTTTACGTGTGCCTTCGGGCGCCATACCAATCCAGATTTTTTCTTTTTTTCGTACAATCTCAATAATATCTTGGGTATGTCCTTGAGGAGAATGGCGCACCACAGGAATTACCCCAATCCAGTTTAAAAGTGGCTTGAGTGGGGTTTCAAATAAAGTGTGCTTACCAAAAATAGTAATTTGAATACCTAAACCGAGTAGGGCGGTAAAACCATGCCACGCATCAATATTTGACGTATGCGGTGAGATAATAGCAACTGCTTTGGGCAAGTTGGGAAATTCGCCCACCATTTGCCAGCCTTGCGCCAAAAAAATATTTTTAAATAAAGCACGACTGCTGGCTGTTCCACGTTGTGGAACTTGGTCGGGTAACTGTGGAAATTGCCGTGCACTGCGTGCAAAAGGATTGGTGATTTTCATGAATGCGATGTCATCCTGACGTGCGTGATTAACAACAATAAATACCCAATATCATGACGCATGAATCTAAATCTATTCAAGATATTAGACTTTCGCTTTGTCTGATTCATTGGCAAAATAGTCGAAATCTGAATGTGAAAGTGATGAAAAATAACAATCCATTATTCAAAATTTTAGTGTAGTACTGCGTTTTTTTGATCTTTTGCCCATATCTAAATTGAGATGCTATGCCCAATTTGCGCCAAACTTATTTGTTGTTATTTTCTCTGTATTGGGCGCAGGGCTTGCCTGTTGGTTTTATGACCCATGCCTTGCCTGTGATTTTACGTGCGCAAGGTGTGTCTTTGGCACATATTGGCGGTTTCGGTTTGTTAATGCTGCCATGGTCAATCAAAGTATTTTGGGCACCTTTGGTGGATCGCTTTGGACATTCATATTTTGGGCATTATCGTAGCTGGATTTTGCCGTGCCAGTGGCTGAGTGTTTTGGTGCTGATTGGGCTGTCCTTTTTACCTATTGAGTCTTTGAATCATCCTATCTATTTGTGGGTGTTTTTTGTGGCTTTGCTCGGTATGAACTTGGTCGGTGCAACCCAAGATATTGCCACCGATGGTTTGGCGGTCAATATTTTACAAGCCAAACAGCAACATTGGGGTAATACCTTTCAGGTGGTTGGTTCACGACTGGGCTTTATTGTGGGTGGTGGTGCAATTCTGTGGGCATTGGATTGGCTAGATTGGCAAAAAACTTTCTTAATTTTAGCGGGATTGGTGTTTTTAAATACCTTGCCAATTTTAATGTTTAAAGAGCCACAACATGCTGCTAAACAAGTGCTTGTTCAAGCTCAAAGTAAAATGTCATTTCACGCACGTCTTGCTGCGATTCGTGAATATCTGCGCTATTTTGTGGAAACGCCTGTACTGTACGCATGGCTATGGGTGTTACTCAGCTTTAAAATTGTCGATGGTTTGGCTGGCCCTTTATTAAAACCTTTAATGGTAGATTTAGGCTTAAGCTTTTCTCAAATTGGCATTTATGTGACCATGTTGGGAGCAATGGCCGCTTTGTTGGGTGCAGGCATCGCAGGGTTGATGCTGAAATGGTGGTCTAGAGCGCATGCCCTCATCATTTTTTCTGTGCTTAAAATTTTGAGTTTAGTGGCCTATGCTTATTTGGCTGAATTGTATGAACAGCAAGTTGATGTTGCACACTGGCTGATTTATAGCATTAATGCTGCAGAAGATTTGTGCTCTGCCATGTTACTTGTGGTGATGCTGACCTTGATTATGCAGTACAGCCGTAAACAATACGCAGGGACCGACTTTACATTTCAGGTTGCGATTATGGCGACTGTGAGCGGGGTACTCTATACCCTGAGTGGAATGTTGGGCGATGCTTTAGGCTATGCGAATTACTTGCTGTTGATTTGTGTTGTTGCGATTTTATGCCTTGTCACGATCTGGAAATGGGCAAAGCTTGCGAAAAGCGCTCACTCATCCACGCTCGAATAAGAAGATAGATCATCAAGACAGAATGACAGGCTTAAACCACTTTAAAAAATTCATTGAGTGGAAAAAATAAAAGCGACCTTTAAAGAGTCGCTGGAGTATAAAAGGTATCCACATTGAAGCAGATACCGATCTCGTTTTTGTGATTTTCAAAAATTATTATTTGCGCTTTCAGTGCTTCACTTCGGCAGCGCAGGTAGTATAACTTTTAATTATGACAATCCTGCGACAACTTAAGTCGCATATAGGTGTGTTGCAGCTAAAATCAACATATTCTAGCTGCGATATGCAGTATTGATTGCCAGTGTCCATTGTTGGTGATTACAACGCGGACAGGCTTCATTGGCGTGTTCAAGTAAACGGACATGCCCACAATACATGCAGGCATAATATGTGTTTGGAGTTGTGCGGTACACGGGTTGGCAAGCTTTAGGAAATAAGGGTAAACCATAGCGTGTGGCACCGTCATGAAAAAATAACATGCTGAATTTGCCATCAGTTTCTAGTAAACCGACACGTACTTGTCCCAAATGCTCCACACCTTGTTGACGCATTTCGGCAAAGAATTCATCATGCGACATTTTGCCGTATTTAATTTTTTCTAAGACCAGTTCGCCATTTTCTACAATATACAGCGATTTACCTTCAATCAAATCTTCAAAGGGTTGGTATTTCATCATGAGCCATGTGGTCAGGCGATACATTCCAATCACTACTGTCATCACCACCAAGGCGTGTACCAAAGGTAAATCTTCAGTGAACATGGGGTCGCCCGCAATAGAACCGAGCGATAAAATAATGGCCAATTCAAAAATGGAAAGCTGGCGTACTCCGCGTTTCCCTGTAAGGCGTAAAAATAGAATAATCATGCTAAACATGAGTGCTGCACGAATTGTTAATTCGGCAACAAATGTCCATGTGGTGTCGTGAATAAAGATGGTGAACCAATCCATAGGATGTCAATTTTGTTATTTTGATGCTTGATACTATGCTTAAATTGAGTGGGTAAAATAGTGGTTTTGAGTAAATAACTGCAATTACTTGAGTGGTTTAGGAAAACAAAAAAACTGTTATATTGTCTAAAAACTATAAATACAAAAAATAATGAATCTGAAGATGAATTTACAACTATTACAATTTGCCAAATCTATGCGCCATGCTGCTACAGATGCTGAAAATTTGCTGTGGCAAATACTCCGTGCCAAGCGTTTTATGAATCTGAAATTTCGTCGTCAGTATGTAATTCAACCTTATATTGTGGATTTTTACTGCCATGAGGTTGGCTTGGTCATTAAGTTGGATGGCGGTCAGCACAATACGGAAGATGGTCGGGCTTATGATGTCGAACGTACTCAGTTTTTAGAGGCTTTGGGCTTATCAGTGGTTCGATATTGGAATTCTGATGTGTTGGGGCGGACGGATGGGGTGTTGGAGGATTTGTGGCGGATATGTTCTACATTAAAACTATTTAATTTAAGGACTTAAGTTTAATAATATAAAATAGATTTATTGATATAATTAATTGATTGTTAATGTTTTTTATTAAGGGTGAAAATGTCTTATTATAATCTAGCTACTAATCAAGTTTTACTTAGAAGCTACGAAGAACTAGCATTGCTTCATAAAAGAAAAAATGCACCAACAGAATCAAAAGAAGAGTTAGCAAAAACATTTGGAATGAGTGTGGATACATTCTTTCGTGATTCTAAAAGAATTGATAATTATGTATATAATTTCCCATTGTTATCTTTAAATGCTGCAATTATTGAAGGTATTCTTAGATTTACTCTGTCTCAGAACTTAAGGTCTGAGATCAATAAACATGTAGAAGAGAACTCTAAGAAAGGTCAAGAGACTAAAAGCCCTTATGAAAATATTTTAGATAACTTTTTAATTCGTGTTGAAAATGATGGCGGGATTGAGAATGTATTTAAATATTACTTTAGTTACCTAAAATTTCATTTCGATACTGAAATTGACAAAGCACTATTCAAGAAAATAAAAATATTATTCCGTTTAAGAAACATTTTAGCTCACGGTACTACGCTGGTAGAAACGAATCCTGATTTCATTGATGAAAATAATTTGGCATTTTTTAAACAACAAGAAATGCTGAAAGATGCAAAAAAACTTTTAGATGAACTATATGGCGAAAATGATTTATTAAAAAATATATCTCATTACGAAGTGCCAGAATATTTTATGGGAGTCACCCAAGAGTTTTTACAAGAATTCAAAAATAAATTTGGCAACAAACACAACTTATCTGATGATGATAATCGTTTTTTGGATAAGATAATTGGATACTCTTGGGGTTATAGATTAGTTTGATTTTGAAAATAAAGGGCTGAATAATCAGCCCTTTATACACAAATTAGATCAAACTAACAACACATTAAAGCGCCGCAATTTGCTCCATATTCGCTTTAATTTTCGCTAACTGGTCAGCAAACTCAGCAAGTTTCACTTTCTCGCCTTCAACCACAGCAGCAGGGGCTTTCGCCACAAAACCTTCATTCGCAAGTTTAGTTGCAATTTGGTCATGCTGCTTTTGAACCTTGTCTAAGTCTTTTTGCAAACGACCCAATTCCGCTTTAGGGTCAATTAAGCCCTTCATTGGAACAAATACAGACACGTGACCGACTACAGAAGAAGAAGACAATGGTGGTTGTTCACCATCTGCCAAGAAGGTAATGCTTTCAACTTTCGCCAATGCTTTAAACAACGGTTCAATACGAGAAATTTGTGCTTTTTCTGCTTCAGTCGTGTTCTGTAAAAGTACAGGCAATAAACGTGCATTACCTAGACCCATTTCACCACGAATGTTACGCACCGCACCAATCAAACCTTGTAGCCATTGCATATCTGCTTCGGCTTGTTCGTTGATTTTGGCTTCATCTGCAACAGGGTAGTTTGCCAACATAATGGTTTCGCCACCCAAGCCAATCATTGGCGCAAGGGTTTGCCAAATTTCTTCAGTCAAGTACGGCATGATTGGGTGAGCAAGACGTAAAGAGGCTTCCATCACCGCAAGCAATACACGACGAACTTCGGCTTTGCGTTCTTCAGAAACAGATTCATCATTCAGAACAGGTTTGGTTAGCTCTACATACCAGTCGCAGTATTCATTCCAGATAAAGTCATAAATCGCTTGCGCAGCCAAGTCTAAACGGTAAGTTGCAAACGCTTGATGAACAGCTTGCTCTGCCTTTTGTAAACGGCTCACAATCCACTGCTCAGGCAATTCCCAAAGGTCTTGACGTGCTTCTTGACCAACCGTTTGACCTTCAACATTCATCAATACAAAACGAGTTGCATTCCAAATTTTGTTGGCAAAGTTACGGTAACCTTCCACCCGTTTCATATCAAACTTGATGTCACGACCTGTGTTTGCCAATGCACAGAAGGTAAAACGAACGGCGTCTGTACCATAAGCCTGAATCCCTTCTGGAAATTCTTTGCGGGTCGATTTTTCAATTTTCGCTGCTTGTCTCGGGTTCATCAAACCCGTCGTACGTTTCTGTACTAAAGTTTCAAGATCTACACCGTCAATCAAGTCTAATGGGTCAAGCACGTTGCCCTTAGACTTCGACATTTTTTGACCTTCGCTGTCACGTACCAAACCGTGAACGTAAACTGTTTTGAACGGTACTTGTGGCGTGCCATCTTCATTCTTCATGAAGTGCATGGTCATCATGATCATACGCGCCACCCAGAAGAAGATGATGTCAAAGCCAGTGACCAATACATCTGTTGGATGGAAGGTGTTTAAGAAGTAGTTGGCTTTGTCTTTTTCAGCATCGCCTGTCCAGCCTAAAGTTGAGAATGTCCACAGACCTGATGAGAACCATGTATCGAGTACGTCTTCGTCTTGGTTTAATTCAACGTCAGCGGGGATGTTGTTTTTCGCACGAACTTCTGCTTCGTCACGACCAACGAATACGTTACCTTCAGCATCGTACCAAGCAGGAATACGGTGACCCCACCACAATTGACGCGAGATACACCAGTCTTGAATGTTGTTCATCCACGCCATATACATATTGCTGTATTGCTCAGGCACGAACTTGATGCGACCATCTTGCACCGCTTCAATTGCAGGTTGCGCTAACGGTGCAATTTTCACATACCATTGGTCAGTCAATAATGGCTCAACAATTACGCCCGAACGGTCACCGCGAGGTGGTTTCAAGGTGTACGGTTGGATTTGATCTAACCAACCTTCGCTTTCCGCTTGTTCAACTAATTTTTTACGTGCTTCAAAACGCTCTAAACCAATGTAGTCTGCAGGTGCAGGAATGGTTTTAGAAATTTGTTCGCCTGCTTTCGCAATATATTCAAACTCAGCCAATACTTCAGCATTTTTGTTGAAGATATTGATGATTGGCAATTCGCAGCGTTTACCCACTTCATAGTCATTGAAGTCGTGTGCAGGGGTAATTTTTACACAACCTGTACCGAATTCTTTATCGACATACTCATCTTTTACGATTGGAACGGCACGACCTGTAATTGGGAGGATGATGTTTTGACCAACAAGGTGCGAATAACGCTCATCATCAAGCGCAACCGCAACCGCTGTATCACCTAACAATGTTTCAGGACGAGTGGTTGCCACCACAATATGATCTTTACCATCGTGAGTGCGTAGTGATTTATCTTCAAAGAAATATTTGAAGTGCCACAATGAACCTTGTTCTTCTTTATCCGATTCAACTTCTAGGTCAGATAGGGCAGTTTGTAATTTTGGATCCCAGTTTACGAGGCGTTTACCGCGGTAAATTAAACCTTCTTCGTGTAGTTTCACGAAAACTTCTTTCACCGCATTTGATAAGCCTTCATCCATGGTGAAGCGTTCACGTGACCAGTCAACCGAAGAACCTAAACGGCGGATTTGACGAGTGATGTTACCGCCAGATTGTTCTTTCCATTCCCAGACTTTTTCGATGAATTTTTCACGACCTAAGTCATGGCGGCTGATATTTTGCGCGCCCAATTGACGCTCTACTACCATTTGTGTGGCAATACCCGCGTGGTCTGTACCCGGTTGCCATAAAGTATTTTTACCCGACATACGGTTAAAGCGCGTGAGGGCATCCATAATGGCGTTGTTAAAACCATGACCCATGTGCAAGCTACCTGTGACGTTTGGCGGCGGAATCATGATACAGAATGATTCGCCTTTTTCAGACGGCTTAAAGTAGCCGTTTTCTTCCCAAGTCTTGTACCATTTTTTCTCGATCTCGGTAGGATCGTAGGTTGTAGCAATATTTTGCGCTGAATCAGTCATAGTAAGAACAGGTTAAAAGTGAATAAAAAATTGTAACTATTGTAGCAAAAAAATTGCCCGCTAAGCGAGATTCAACTCAGCCAAACTTATCGCAATTGGCAGTTGGGCAAACTCATCGTATGATGGGCGACAAGTATGATAAAAACTTCAAGTTCTCCGTTGCCTGTAACACTGTTTTAAACTGGGTTTAAGCAATGGATTTTAAAATAGATGAAAACACATCAATACGGTCAAAATAGGCAAGTTCAGTTATGACTTATGCTGTATCTTTAAAATTAAAACCAGAAACATATCAAAGATTTCAACACATTCATCAACAACTCAATGCAGGTGAATCGGAAAGTTTATCTAAAGCTTTGGGGGCGGTACTGACCGATATTTCTTGTGAAATTATTGAGCAACTTTTTGGTGAATTGTCACGTTCTAGTCATTCACTGGATGGTGAATCTGAAAAAATTATTCAGCAAGTCATACAAACCATGCAAAAATATATGCCATGGTCGGTGTCGTTTTTTGGCAATGAACGCTTAACGCCTATGGTGAATTATCTGGCAAGCATGATGTATCAGCAGGAAGGGCAAGGTTTTGTGACTTATCCTGTCGATAGTATTGTTATGAAAGAAACGTTGGGTTGTATTGAGCAAATTCGGCAGGGCAACAGTGCATGTATTGCGCCTGCATTTAAAGGGTTTACTCAAATTATTGATCAGGGCGTGGGTTATTTAATTCGTGATCCGAAAAAAATGCTGAAATTTAATTTGGTGGTCGATAAAACTTTAAACGGCGTGATTCATTTGACTACGCAACTGGGGTATAAACGCCTAGAAAAAATGGGTGCGCAATTCGATTTGGAAAGTGCAGAGATATATTTAAACCATTTTCTTGGGTTTTTGCAGCATCCTGCAAAACCTAAGACTTAAATTTTGATGACTTAAATTTTTAAATAACGCGGACAAACGGTTATGGCAAAACGGGAAAATTTGGAACATAAAGTGGTGTGGATTACAGGTGCATCTTCTGGCATTGGTAAGGCATTGGCAAAAGAGTGTGCTTTACAAGGTGCACAAGTGATTTTAACCGCACGTCGTTATGAAGAACTTGAAAAAGTACGCGTGAGTTTACTGAATCCTGAACGTCATCTTTCTGTATGTGCAGATATTACCAATGAAAGTCAGGTGTTACATGCGTATGAACAAGTTTTGGCACGTAAAGGACGCATTGACTGGCTAATTAATAATGCAGGTTTAAGTCAGCGCGCTTTAATTGCCGATACCACTATGCAGACTGAACGCACCATTATGGAAGTGGATTATTTTTCTCAGGTCTTTCTGACCAAAACTGTCTTGCCGACCTTTTTACAGCAAAAACATGGTCGCATTATTTTTGTATCTAGTGTTGCAGCATTATTGGGTACGCAATATCGCGCGTCATATTCTGCAGCGAAAAGTGCCATTCACATGTGGGCGAATAGTTTGCGTGCCGAAGTAGCGGAGCAGGGCGTACAGGTTTCAGTTGTTTTCCCAGGATTTGTGAATACCAATGTGTCTTTTAATGCGTTGAATGGTGAAGGCAAACCACAAGGACATCAAGATGAAGCCATTGAAAATGGTTTAGATGCCGATGTTTTTGCTAAAAATACAGTTAAAGCACTCATGGCAGGCGATGAATATATCGTGGTCGGGGGCGCTAAAGAAAAACTGGGCGTGTTGGTGTCGCGTTTATCGCCAAGTACTTTATATAAAATGATTCGTAAAACCAAAGTGAAGTAATTTTTAATCAAAGTGACTTCAAAATAAAATAATAAAAACAAAAAGAAGGATGAGCCATGCGTTTAATAATGAAAGGTTTTTTTATCAGCGCGTGGCTTTTCGCTTTCTTAGGGATGACTCAAACGACATTTGCCAAATTACAAACAAACGATGATTCGTTGTGTAAACAACCTGAATATATTGAAAAGATTTTACGACAGCACACAAATACAACCACAGTGAATGAGGACTTTTTGGCTTGTGCAGATTTCCCCAATGTTACTGAACAAACTTTAATTGCTTATGCTGAAACTCAGACAAAAGATGATCAACCTGTAGATGATTATCAGCTGACTTTTTTAACCGTAAATAGTAAAACGCAAAAGCTTCATTCAATCTATCACGTGAAAGAGCTTTTGCCTTCAGATGCAATTGAACTGCGTTCTATCCAATTAGATTTGGCGCCGTATCAAGTTTCTGAAAGCTTAAGGGCAATTGGTTTAAGAAGGAATTATGCAGGACGTTCAAGTGCCAATCCATTTTCGGCGCAAGTACTCGATTTATATGATTTACAACATAACAAGAAAATTTTAAACGGCTTAATCGTAGCGCGCTATCAGGCAGAAACCGATACACGTTGTAATGCCAAAGTAATAGAAAGCAAAGCTATTTTAATGATCTTGCGAAATACAACTCGACAATATTTTGATATGCAATTACGTGATCGTATTCAACATTATGAAATGTCGGGCGATTTAGAAAATTGCAAAGAAACTAAACGAGTGTCTACTCAACAGCGTTTCACTTTAAAATTTGATGGTCGGCAATATCAAATTCCTCAGCCTTATCGAGATCAGTATTTATACTAAATTCTTTACAAACGCTGAAAGATGTACTCAGCGTTTTGCAGAGAATTGACTAACGCTATTTTGAACCGCCGTTCCATAAGCAAAGACTTCGACCATGCCGCCTTGCATCCCCAATTCTGTGGTGCTTAAACGCAGCCCCATAATATGATTTGCGCCCATTTTTTCAGCTTCTAATTTTAAACGGACGATGGCTTCACGACGCGCCCGCTCGACAATACTTTCATAACTGGTCAAGCGCCCGCCAAAGAAGTTCTGAATATTGGCAATCACAAACTTAAAATAATCATGAGAAATGACCACATTGCTGTGTATCAATTGCCCAAAATTGGGACTGGTCTGGAAGCGGTTATTATCAATCTGAATATAACTTAAACGCAGTTCTTGCTCGGCTAAATATTTGAAATGTTTGCGTTCGTTGTGTCGCCCAAAACCAAAGCCTACGGCAAATAAAATCGCAAAGACAACAATTTGCAGAATTAAATTATCCATGTGATGTTATTCCTGTTCAATAATCTTTGCTTTAGTGTGATGCTGGAAATGGGTCTGGAAGTTTAGGAATATCTGCCTCGACCACCACTGCTGTACCATAAACAAACAATTCCGAAGCACCTTGAGCGATATTTGAAGTAGAAAAGCGAATCCCAACAATAGCATTGGCACCTAAACCACGTGCTTTAGCAATCATACGATCCATCGCTTCTTGGCGTGATTCTTCTAGTAATTCGGTATAAGCCGTTAATTCACCACCGACAATATTTTTGAGTCCTGCCAAGAAGTCACGCCCCACATGCTTACTGCGTACGGTGCTGCCATAGACCACATCAATTTGCCGTGAAATACGATGACCTGGTACAGATTCAAGATTACTAAGCAACATAAGATTCTAATATTTAAAAACAAGACGTATTGAAGATATGAAATGTGCTTGCAAAAAGCAATAAAAAAGCCCACCGAAGTGAGCTGATTTAGTCTTTATATCTGAGCTGTTAAGCAGCAAATTTAAGGTAGACGCAAAGACTTATTGCGCTTTACGTTCTGCCGATGATGCAGGTTGTGATGTGGCATCTGAAGTATTGGCTTTCACACCGCCACCCAAAGATTTATACAACTCCACCTGATTGTTCAAATTGGCTTGTTCCAACAACAATAAACCTTGTTCTGCTGCATAAGACGTACGCTGTGCATCCAACACGGTTAAATAGTTGTCAATGCCTGCGCGGAAGCGTGCATTAGATAATTTATAAGTGGTATTGGTCGCATCAACCAAGCGTTTTTGTGCCGCTAAACGATCACCAATATTTTGACGAACTGCCAAAGCATCATTCACTTCACGGAATGCAGACTGAATTGATTTTTCATAGTCAGCCAAAGCAATTTGTTGATCCGTTTCTGAAATTTTGATGTTGGCTTGGCGTGTGCCCCAATCAAAAATTGGCAAGTCGATGCTCGGGCCCACTGCCCAAACAAAACTGCCTGATTTAAACAAATCACTCAAGTCAGTTGATGCATAGCCTGCATTGCCCGTGAGGCTAATGCTTGGGAATAAACGTGCTTTTGCTGCACCAATATTGGCACCCGCAGCCGATAGTCGATACTCTGCAGTACGAATATCAGGACGGTTATTCAGCAAGTCACTTGGTAAGCCAGCGCCAATTGCGGTAGTTTTGGTAATGTGCGTCACACGCTGCGTTGGCAATAACGCACTTGGAACTTGTTCGCCCACCAACAAGTTCAGCAAGTTTTGTGCTTGCGCGACTTGGGTTTTGTAGTTGGCGACATCATTACGTGCAGTTTCAACTGAAATTTGTGCCTGACGGACAGGTAATTCACTATCAATGCCGACATCAAAACGCTTTTTGTTGAGGTTATAAGACTCAAGCTGTGTTTTTAAGGTTTGGTCTGCCAGTTTTAAATTGGCATTGGCAAAAGAATAGTTGAGCCATGCTTGCGCCACCTGACCAATCAAGGCAATTTGTGTGGCATCACGCGAGCTTTGAGTTGCCAAGAAGTTATCTAATGCATTGTCTTTTAAGCTGCGTACACGACCCCAAAAATCTAGTTCGTAGGCAGTTACACCTAAACCAACGTTATAGCGTGTGTGTGTGCCTAAAACAGTACCTTGGTCTTGACGCAGTACGCCACCGCTAGCACCAATGGTAGGTAACTGGTTGTTTTCGGTAATTTGATAGGCTTGTTGGGCACGTTGGATATTCAGCGTCGCTGTGCGTAAATCACGGTTATTGTTCAATGCCATATCCAAAACTTGTAATAAGCGTTGATCGGCAAAGAAATCTTTATAACCTTGTTCAGCCACTGAAGTACCCGATGCAGCAGCAGTATAGCTGCTTGGAATACTTGCCTGAGCGACGGGCTCTGGCCCACGCATACTTTGACAAGCTGTCAAAGCAAGCGCGAGGGCAGAAACCGCAATACCACGGCCTGTATGCGACCATAAGTTTTGCATCACGATACATGCTCCTGATTATTTTGTTGTTTTGGTTTGTATTTAAAGATACTTCTAATCCAGACATAGAATACAGGAATAAAGAAGATCCCTAACAAGGTTGAGCTAATCACACCACCTAACACACCATAACCTACTGAGTGTTGGCTACCTGCACCCGCACCTGATGAAAGTGCAAGCGGCAATACACCAAAACCAAAGGCCAAAGTGGTCATAATGATTGGGCGTAAACGCATTTTTGCAGCATGCAAGGTCGCTTCAAACAGGTCTTCACCTTTTTCTTGTAGCTCTTTGGCAAATTCCACAATCAAAATCGCGTTTTTGGCTGATAAACCAATCACGGCAATAATTGCCACTTGGAAGTAAATGTTGTTGGATAGGTTCGGGTTTTTGAACAAGATCATGCCCCCGAAGGTGAGCAATAATGCTCCGACAATACCCAACGGTACCACCAACAGCACCGAGAATGGAATAGACCAGCTTTCATACAAGGCTGCCAAACACAAGAATACAATCAGTAATGACAGTGCATAGAGGAATGGTGCCTGATCGCCCGATTCACGTTCTTCAAGTGATAAACCTGTCCATTCATAGTCAAAGCCGTTTAAGCCCATAGATGGAAGTTTTGCGACAATTTCTTCCATCGCTTGCATGGCTTCACCAGAGCTGACACCTGGCGCAGGTGCACCCTGAATGTTCTTGGCAGATACGCCGTTATAGCGTTCCAAACGAGGTGAACCATAAGTCCATTCACCTGTTGCAAAGGCAGAGAATGGCACCATTTCACCACGGTTGTTGCGGACATACCACTTGTTCAGGTCTTCAGGCATCATGCGTGAATCAGATTCGGCTTGCACATAGACTTTTTTCACGCGACCACGGTCAATAAAGTCATTGATGTACGAACCACCCCAAGCCATGCCCATGGTGCTGTTGATTTCAGCAATGCTGACACCTGCCGCACCTGCTTGCGCTTGGTCAATAATAATACGGTACTGTGGTGTATCTTCTTGACCATTTGGACGTACGCCCATTAAGCGAGGGTCTTTAGATGCTTCACCCAACACAATATTACGTGCCATGGTGAGTTTTTCATGACCATTGCCCGCAGCATCTTTCAGTTGCAAGTTAAAGCCTGAGCTGACACCTAATTCTGGCATCGCAGGAAGCTGTAATGGCATGATGTAAGTGGCATCTTTCACAATCATGTTCAGTGCCATACCACGCTGGATAATTGCACCAACTTGAGATTCAGGGCTTGTACGCTCACTCCAGTCTTTTAACTTAATGAACGCCATACCTGCGTTTTGACCAACGCCTGAGAAAGAGAAGCCTGAAACACTAAATACCGACTGCACATGCTCTTTTTCATTTTCTCTGAAAAAGTTGGTCATGCTGGTCATGGTGGCGTCAGTACGTTCCAAAGTTGCATTTGGTGGGAGTTGTACCAATGTCATCACCACGCCCTGATCTTCATCAGGCAAGAATGATGATGGTAGTTTTTGGAACACTAACACAATAATGCCCAGTACCACTGCATATAAAACCCCCGAGAAGATTTTATGATGCGTCATGCGGTTAACACCACCTTGATATTTAACCGAGAGCTTATCGAAACTGCGGTTAAACCAGCGGAAGAAACGCGCAAAAATACCGTTGCTTTCAGGCTTGTTTGGATCGTGTTGTTTAAGAATCGTGGCACATAGGGCAGGGGTAAAGGTCAACGCTACGACCAGTGACAACACCATTGCAGTCACAAGCGTAATTGAGAATTGACGATAAATAACGCCTGTAGTCCCACCAAAGAATGCCATAGGTACGAATACCGCAGACAATACCGAGGTAATCCCGATCAGTGCGCCTGAAATCTGTTTCATCGACTTTTCAGTCGCCGCCACAGGGTCAAGATGTTCTTCGACCATGACACGTTCTACGTTTTCCACCACGACAATTGCGTCATCGACCAATAGACCAATCGCCAGTACCATGGCAAACATGGTCAGGGTGTTAATCGAGAAGCCAAACATGTTGATCACGGCAAAGGTACCCAGTACCACCACAGGTACGGCCATAGTTGGAATAATTGTGGCGCGCCAGTTCTGCAAGAACAGGAACATCACAATAAAGACCAAAATGATCGCTTCAATTAAGGTTTTAACAACACTCTTAATCGAAAGTTCAATAAATGGCGTGGTATCAAAAGCCAACTCATCCTTTAAACCCGCAGGGTAGTTAGGACGTAATTGCTTGAGGCGTTCTTCCACAGCAGCAGCAGTATCTAGGGCGTTAGCACCTGTAGATAATTTAATTGCGACACCGCCCGCAGGCTTGCCGTTGTATTTAGAAATAAACTGATAGTTGTCTGCACCAAGTTCAATTCGTGCCACATCACCCAAGCGCACTTGAGCGCCTGAAGCGGTATTTTTTAGAAAAATATTGCTGAATTGTTCAGGTGTTTGCAGCAAGCTTTGCGCAGTTACTGTAGCATTCAAAGCCTGACCTTGAATTGCAGGTGCGCCGCCCAATTGACCTACCGCAACCTGTGCGTTTTGGGTACGAATCGCTTGAGCAATATCACTTGGTGTGACTTGCAAGCTCGCCATTTTGGCAGGGTCCATCCAAATACGCATCGCGTATGAGCCACCAAAGACTTGTACTTCACCCACACCTGCAACACGGCTCAGCGGTTCAGAAATGTTAGAGTTAACATAGTCTTTAATATCATCGGCAGACAGGCTTTCATCAGGTGAATAAAAAGCGAGAACCTGTAAGAAGCTCGCTCCTGATTTGGTCACTTTCACGCCTTGACGTTGCACATCATCAGGCAAGAGCGCCGTAGCAGATTGCAATTTGTTCTGTACTTGAACCTGTGCAATATCTGGGTCGATACCTTGTTCAAAGTTTAACGTAATGGATGCAGAACCGTTCCCCGCACTGTTGGATGAAATATAGCGCAGACCATCCAAACCGTTCATTTGTTGTTCAATAATTTGCGTTACTGTGTTTTCCACAGTTTCAGCAGATGCACCCGGATAGGTTGCAGCAATGGTGACCGTTGGCGGTGCAATGGTCGGATATTGGGCAATTGGCATATTGGTGAGGGTAATAATCCCCGCCAACATGATTACCAATGAAATCACCCATGCAAAAATGGGGCGATGAATAAAAAAGTGAGCCATTAACGTCTACTCCTTATGTATTTGAAGTAGCTTTTGATTCAGTTGCTTGGGCTTCTGAGGCTGGTTTGGCATCCCCCGATTTTGCTGGTGCAGCAGGTGCAGCTTGAGGAGCAGCGCCTTGCGGTTGATACGGCTTAGCGACCACTTGCTGTTCAGGTTTTACTTTGGCAATACCTTCGACAATCACTTTATCGCCAGTTTGCAAACCTTCAGTCACAATCCAGTTGCTGCCTTGCGTACCAACTGTGGTCACAGGACGCGGTTCAACAATACCTTTGGCATTCACAATCATTGCCATTGCCTGACCTGTTGGGGTACGGCTAATCGCAGCTTGTGGAATTAAGATTGCGTTAGGAATCACACCTTGCACAATTTGCGCAGTGGCAAACATACCCGGCAATAATAAATGATTTGAATTTGGGAACACGGCGCGTAAAGTCACGGTGCCTGTTTCTGGGTTCACGCTGGCATCAGAAAAAGCCAAACGACCTTCAACAGGGTAGTAGCTGCCATCTTCAAGTTTTAATTTTACTTTGGTGTTGTTGCTGCTATTTAAACTACCTTGACTCAATTGCTGACGTAAACGTAGTAACTCTGCGCTGGACTGATTGATGTCTACATAAATTGGGTCTAAGCGTTGAATCGTCACCAATGGTTCCGCCTGACTAGCCGTAACCAATGCACCAGCAGTTACGGTAGAGCGGTTGGTTTGCCCTGAAATTGGGGCACGTACAGTCGAATAGCCTAGGTTAATTTCGGCATTGCGTACTTCTGCTTGAGTCGCAGCAACATCGGCTTCGGCAAGTTTTACCTGTGCCACAATGTCATCATATTCTTGTTTAGAGATTGCATTGCTGCCTACCAACTGACGGTAACGACCTTCTTTAATGCGTAACACATTCAATTGCGCTTGCTGGCGGGTGAGTGCTGCACGGCTACTGTCTAGACTGGCACGGTTGGTACGTGAGTCAATTTCATAAAGCGCCTGACCTTCACGTACGTAGCTGCCTTCGGTAAATAAGCGTTTCAGAACCACACCACTGGTTTGTGGGCGAACTTCTGAAATTTCAAAGGCTGTGGTACGTCCAGACAGTTCTACAGACTGTTCCACGCTTTGTGGCTGTGCCACCAGTACGCCAACCTCAGTCGGTGGCATTTGCTGAGCTGCACCTGCTTGCTGTGCATCTTTTGGATCTTTGCTACAACCCACAAGTGCTAAACTTGTGGCTAATGCGCAAGCAGTCAGGGCAGGAGCCCAAAGCTTTGCAGACATCATTCTTTCACCTCTATTAGATTTTTATCTAAACTTATATATTGGTTTGTCTTGCAGATATTGAGCGCAAAACAGATACCACAATGTGATCCAAATAAAACTTATGCTCCAACCAGAGAGGACATCTGAAGGATAGTGCACTCCCAGATACACACGGGAAATGCCCATCAGCAACATCCACAACCATGCACATACAGATAAAATTTTATGCGCTGGATGTTGCAAACTCAGGTAAATCACCAAACAACCTAAAGTTGCAGCATAGAAACTATGGGCGCTTGGAAATGATGTGCCAAAAGTTTCCACTAAATGCAATGCTTCAGGCGGGCGAGGTCGCGCGAATAGGTATTTGAGCAGCCATGAAAGCGCAATACTTACGACCAGTCCTACACTGATAAAAACAATTTTTGTGTATTTTTTATACCATGCCAAATAGAAACACCATAGGCAGGTTAAAAATAATACAAATGGCATGCCACCTAATACAGAAAGTGTGATTGCCAATTGATTCAAATGTGCGGTGCGCTGGGTACTTAAAAATTCCACACTGGCAACATCAAATTGTTGCCAACTTGGAATGTTTAGCACTAACACACTGATTATAAATAGTAAACTACCGAGATAAAGCAGTATTTTAGGCATGCTAAAAATCCCTGTAAGTTTAACCGATTTGAGCACGGTTGATGAATGGAATAAAGTGTACTAGTCAGTACACTTTATTTCAAGCCAATGTAAATGAGAAGAATTTCTTTTTTTGTTACTTTGTGCGCAATGTAAATGTGCACTAAATTTTAGCATTTCGTTCAGTATTTGAGGATGAATCGTCATCCACTGTAATTGGTTGTTTCGGTGGCCAAAAGAAATCACTTGGACGGGTTAAGAAGTGAGTCAGCACCAATTTTGCCAAAGGTTTCCACTGTTCAAAACGTACCCGACGCGCACGCAATGCCACAATAATGGTTAAAGTAAAGCTGACAAATAAGTTGGTTAAACCAATTAGCAGTACGCCTAAAAAGGACACAATAATCAGGCCAATTTCAGGTGAGCCATTAATATTCATTAAACCCTGAATAAAGTTGGCAGAAGCGAAGGCAATGTGGCGAATATCAATCGGTAAACCCAAAATATAACCCAGTGTGGCGGTACTGCCGAGCATAATCCCGAACAGGAAATTACCTGCCAAAGCCCCTAAGTTTCGTTCTATATAATTGGCAAATATATTGAGACGTTCTTGCCCGAGTAGCTTTTTTAAATGCAGATGGGCTTTTAGGCGTGGCCCGACTTTACGATACACGGCCATGTTATCGAAATAACCTGCAATCAAACCAGACAGAAATAAAAATACCCCTGCAATGGCGGCATGTGGAATGGCAAGTGAAGTAAACGGATTCAAGTCGTGCAGCATATTGGATGCTTTGGCATGTGACATCAACGGTTCATGCAACATGGCATCCCAACTAAAAGCAATTAAGGCTGCGACTGGAATGGCAATCGAGATATTGCCCAAAATGGCGACGAACTGCGTGCGGATAATATTAATAATTAAGGCAGCAAGTTCGGCAATTTGTGCCATTTTAGAGCCTTTACGATGCTGTACCGTAGAAGCCAATGCTGCAGCAGTCATTGCGGGTTGTTTGGTGGCAACAGTAAAGTGCAAGACATGAATCAGCATAAAACCAAATGAATAAATCATGCTGTTGATGATGGCCTGCATCATCGGAGCGAGCACTAAACGCGAGGCGAGGGTTTTTAAAGTCGCCATCGTGGCAATTAAAACACCTGCACCTGCCGCAGCTTTATACATGCCCCAAAAGCCGTCTTTGTCGGTACTTACATAATGCTCACCCGTTTTACTAGCATTTTCAGTGACTTGTAAGGCAATTAACTCACTGTTTTCTGCAAGCAAGGAGCGTACACTGCGTTCGCTATACAATGCCGC
This sequence comes from Acinetobacter sp. YH01003, assembly GCF_013420525.1. Lineage (NCBI taxonomy): Bacteria > Pseudomonadati > Pseudomonadota > Gammaproteobacteria > Moraxellales > Moraxellaceae > Acinetobacter > Acinetobacter sp. YH01003. The sequence goes on from NZ_VOXY01000001.1 coordinate 116,590, forward strand.
AGTTACATCTACCAGTAATTGTCCTGCCGAAACATAACGGACTTTGTCTTGCGCCACGATTAAATTTAGCAACAGCTCAATCCGCTCTAAACATTGTTCCAGTAAAGACAATAAATAAGTCAGGCTGATACTGACGCCAGTACGTTTAGTCGCACGACGAATTTTACTGCTGACATCATGACATTGGTCAATCATTACCAAAGCTTGAGAGGCATCGGGTGGTTGAATGGCACTGATTTGATCGTGTTGTTGATCGGCAACTTTATAAAGCTGAATAAACTCGTTGATTTCGCGGTTTTGTGCCAAAAAAGGTGAATCATATTCACTTAGTTCAGGATAGGCACTAATAAATTCAGGATATAAACCAATGCCGCTGACCCGATATGACAGCACTGTTAGAGCTTTAATAATTTCACTGCGAATCAGGCGTTTTTGTGTTTGTCCGCCATGTCCGCGATTCAGTAAAGTAAATAATTGCTGCCATTCGGTATCTTCAATATTGTCGAGCCAGTATTTATCACTACGTAGTGGAAAAACTCGACGGACTAAATCTTGCAGTTGGCTTTCATCATTAATCAGCGGTAAAAAGTGCGCGCCCAAACGCTGAAACAACTGATTCCAAAAACCATCGAGCGATAAAATTCCCGTGTCGGCATATAAACTGGTTTGTTTGTATTGATTGATTAGACGTAAAACAAAATGTTGCAAGGTTGAGCTGGCATCGGGTGTCAGCAGCAAGGCTTGTAAGAAAGCTTGAAACTTTTGATGAGTTTCTTCTAAATCTTGAGTGTCACTAGGACGGATACGATTGACCAGTTCAATCAGCAGATTTTCATCCAGAACAGCTTTTGGTGTATCCAGCTGTTCTTGCATTTTTCTAAATAAATCGTTGAGTTTTATATGCATAAGCTGCTTAAATTATTGAATGCGATGTAAAGCCAATAAGGCTAAATTCTTTAAGGCCTGACGATACTCCGAGTCTGGCAGTGCTTCTAAAGCGGCAATAGCGGCTTCTGTTTCTTCTGTGGCACGTTGGCGGCAATAATCGAGAGCGCCAGAGGACTGCACAATGGCAATAACCTGATCGAGGTCAGAAGTACCACCTGTCGCAATACTGCGACGAATAATTTGGTGTTGTTCGCCAGTGGTATTTCTTAATGCAGAGATTAAAGGCAAAGTTGGTTTGCCTTCCATTAAATCATCGCCAATATTTTTACCTAATGTTTCAGCGTCTGACGTGTAATCTAAAATATCATCAATAATTTGGAAGGCATTGCCAAAGTGTCCTGCAAATAAACGCAACGGCTCGCGGTACTGTGGCGTGCCTGTTAAAATTGCTGCACCTTCGGTGGCAAGTTCAAATAAACGTGAAGTTTTGCCGTGAATAATGTCTAAATAAATTTGTTCTGTGGTGTCGGGTTGATGCTGTGCCTGTAATTGTAAAACTTCACCTTCGGCAATTTCACAAGTCCCTGTAGAAAAGTCTTTCAGCAATACCAAATCGTTTAAATCGACCAATAAGTCAAAGGCGCGGGAAATTAAAAAGTCACCGACTAAAACCGCTGTTTGGTTATTCCAAGTGGCGTTAGCAGTAGGTCGACCACGACGTAAACCAGACTCATCCACCACATCATCATGCACCAAAGTTGCGGTATGCAGCATTTCAATAATTGCAGCCAGTTTACGTTGACGCTCTAAATCTTCTGCACCACAAGCTTTGGCAGCAAGTAAGCACATAATTGGACGCATGCGCTTACCGCCAGCTTCGACCACATGCTTACTAACCGCCATCACTAACGCGACTTTAGAGGTAATCCCTTCATTAATAAATGTATCCATCGCGGCAAAATCAGAAGCAACAGGGGCGAGAATGTCTTGCTTAAAGTCGATGGTCATGTGAAGAGAAACCTCAATAATATTGAATGACAACTTAGTTGAATCAGTTGTAACTTATGTTACAGCCAAGAAAACTGCTTAAGTCTGCGAAAATAACGCAATGAATGCAATAGTTAGGCACCTGCCAAATGCTGTAATTGTTAATTCTACTAGAAAACGAAGTCAATAACTTTGTGGGTAAATTCAGTTATTTGCTCAAGTTGGGCATGATTTTAACAAGCACAGCAGTTTACGCCAACACAATCTGTCTGTATTGATTGATCCATTGAATATGGATGAGGCTGCAGAAAGTCATTTACGCGGCTGGGTATTAAATAATCAACCTTGTTGTGCAATAATTGCCGTAAATGGCTTGTTGTTTGTGCGAATATCGCTTAAAATCTTTGCCCTTGAATAACCCCCAGTGGCGTTCGTTTTAAGATCGATATATCCCTTTATCGGCACGACGACACGGGCATGTTTGGAGTACATTATGTACGCAGTAATCCAAAGCGGTGGTAAACAGCACCGTGTTGTTGAGGGTGAAACCCTTAAAGTTGAATTATTGAAAGCTGAAACTGGCGCAACTATTACGTTTGATGACGTATTAATGGTTGTAAACGGTGACAACGTTCAAATCGGTGCTCCAGTTGTTGCTGGCGCTAAAGTAACTGCAGAAGTGGTTGGTCATGGTCGTCACGACAAAATCCGTATTGTTAAAATGCGTCGTCGTAAACACTACCGTAAGCAACAAGGTCACCGTCAATGGTTTACCGAGTTGAAAATTACTGGTATTGCAGGCTAATCACTAGGAGTAAATAGACATGGCAACTAAAAAAGCCGGTGGATCGACTAAGAACGGTCGTGATTCGAATCCTAAGATGTTAGGTGTTAAAGTTTACGGTGGTCAAACTGTAACTGCTGGTAACATCATCGTTCGTCAACGTGGTACAGAATTCCACGCTGGTGCAAACGTAGGTATGGGCCGTGACCATACTTTATTTGCTACTGCTGACGGCGTAGTAAAATTCGAAGTGAAAGGTCAATTTGGCCGTCGCTACGTATCTGTTGAAGCGTAAGCTGAAATAGTGAAAAAACCCACAAGTGATTGTGGGTTTTTTTATGCTTGTATGATGGAAAATTAGGGTCAAAGGATAACTTTTAGTTCTTCATCATGATGGATAAATTTCTACATTTTATATTAATAAGCATACAAAACTTCTTATTTTCTATCATATTAGCGCCAGAAATTGGTTTAAGATGGGACATCCAAAACATTGCGATTGAGCAAATATAAAAAGGTGAATCTATGAATATGCTTCGTAAAACGATGTGTGCTGTGGCATTGGGTGCAACCACTTTAGCGCCAATCATGAGTACTACAGTGTTTGCTGCGCCAGTGGCAGCATCGGAGCAACAAGCGACAGCAAACCTTGTTAAACAATTGAATGGTATTAAAAGTTTTACCGCCAATTTTGAGCAAACCACAAAAGTTAGCAACAATGGCAAGGCTTTGCCAAACCGTGGTTTATCGGCACAGCACATGAACCAGAATTTTAAAGGGGTTATGAAAGTTGAGCGTCCGGGTAAATTCTTTTGGGAAACCACCAGTCCAGCCAAACAAACAATTGTGACTACGAGTAAAACCGTATGGATTTATGATCCAGACTTACAGCAAGCGGTACGCCAAAGCCTAGATGATCAAGTGGCAAATACGCCTGCGTTGTTGCTTTCGGGCAATACCAATCAAATCATGCAGTCGTATCGTGTGACCCAGCCGAATAAATCAAAAACCTATTACACCTTATATCCAAAAAGTGATGATGGCGTATTTCAAAGTTTAACCATTAGTTTTGGTGCACGTAACGCGCCAACCTTAATGATTTTGCAGGATTCATTGGGACAAACCACGCATGTGCGTTTTAACAATGTGAAAGTCAATGCCCAAATTCCTGCATCGACCTTTAACTTCACACCGCCAAAAGGTACGGACATTATTGATCAATAATCGAATGCTTCCCTACGTTGTTTTTTAAGCATAATTTGCTGTCCCTTTCTAGCCTTCTCCCACAGGGAGAAGGCTCTTTTAATCCCAATTTGGTTTATCGCTCATAATTTTTAGCTTATGAAAGGACTCTGATGTCAATTTTACATAATAAAAAGTTTGTAAATCAGCAAAACACCGCGAATGGTGAGGTATCTGGCTCAACAGTTTTTTACTATAAACAAGTAGGGGAAACAATTGAAGCTACTTATTCTGGCGGAAGTATTAGGCAAGGGCATCTGTTGGGAGTCATGACTTCAGTAGATACATTTAGTATGGTTTATCATCATGTCAATCAGTTAGATGAACTACGTATTGGTCAATGCAACTCAACTATCATTTTGGATGAAAACGGAAAAATCAAATTGCTTGAACGTTGGCAATGGTTAAATGGTGATTGTTCAACAGGTGAGTCTGTACTTGTAGAAATTTAATCCGATTATTTAGGTTTTAATCATAGATTTTTAGTTGAAGCATTTTCAATACAGCGGAAATTTATTTGAATATTCTTCCTGAGAAATCCACAATTTCTGTGGATAAATCTCGGGATAATTCATATTTTGCAGTATGCGGGATATAGATTGAGTCATCACAGATCATTATTTTATATTAAGGATTTGTTATCAAAATTTTGATTTATAATGAAAAAATAAAAATAATCACGCAAAAATTTGAGTAGTAATTTTAAACAGTTTTATCCACCGATTATTCCGTTACACAACTGCTCTAGGATTGAACAGCAAGAGTTATCTATAGTCTTGACTAATTCAATTGAAGCAATTTTATCGCAAGATTTGTGCAGGTTTGCATTTCTAATCATTGGACTTTATGAATCGTGGTAGAAGGGGAATTTAATGCAATATTTAAAATCACAGGTGTTTTTGGGTGCTGTCGCTTTAAGTTCGGTTCTGTTGTTGACTGCATGTCAGCCAAAGAGTGAGGCAACTTCTAAAACCGAAACTGAGCAAGCTGCGCCTGCATCTGTCACAGCCGAGATTCCTGTGATTCAAGCTAAAGTGGTGGCGCTTAAATTGCCACAACAGCAAATTTGTGATGAAGAAGGCTGTACTGCTTACGATATTCAGACAGTAAAAACCAATGTGGCGTGGATTGATGAATATTTTATGCAGCGTTTGCAAAAGGCAGACCCAATTGCATTTTCAAAAGCTGCGGCATCAACTGAAACGCCAAAGGTAGAAGAAACTGATCCTATGCGGCTGAGTCAGAGTTCAAGCTATGTGCGATATATCGGGCAACATGCCAATTTAGCGACGTTTAGTTTGCAAAGCTACAGTTACCCTGCGGGTGCGGCGCATGGTATCCATCACCAAGAATTTGTGACTTTTGATTTAAAACAGAAAAAGCGTTTGGCGTTGCAAGATATTATGCTGCCCAATACGGAAGCCAAAATGACCGAAGAATTGTTTAACCATAATTATAATTGGTTAAATGAACATGATATTTCCCGTGAAAAGTTTAAATTGAGCGATAATTTTTATTATGGCGCTAATGGTTTGGTCTTTGTCTATCCGTTGTATGAATTAGCATCTTATGTAGAAGGTATGCCTGAGTTGATTCTGCCTTACTATGCGACGGAAAAATTAATTAAGCCTGAATATTTGCCAAGTTTGCCGCAGTATCCTAGCCAATAAAATTGCACAAAAATACGCAGAGATTGCTGTAATAAGGTGCAGCCGTGAATCGGGTTACTGTATTTTTTAACCCGAAGCGCTTACACTATAGCCAGTTTTTTTCTTATTCCAAGATTGGCTATGATTGACCCGAAATTACTCAGAAATAATATTGAGGCTGTAAATTTAGCCTTGGCAAAACGTGGTGTGCAATTAGATGTGGCAGAGTGGGCAGCACTTGAAGCACGTCGTAAAGAATTGCAATCTAAAACCGAAGCATTACAGGCAGAGCGTAATTCGGGCGCAAAACAAGTCGGTCAGATTAAAAAAGCAGGTGGTGATGCTTCTGAAATTATGGCTCGCATGGCTGCTATTGGCGATGAAATCAAAGCCGCTGAAGTGGCTTTGGCAGAGTTACAAGATGAGTTAGAAGCTAAATCATTGTCTATTCCAAACTTGCCAGATGAGTCTGTGCCTGAAGGTAAAGATGAAGCTGATAATGTGGAAGTATTGAAATGGGGCACACCACGCCAGTTTGATTTTGAAATTAAAGATCATACCGACCTTGGCGAAATGATGGGTGGTTTGGAATTTGAAACTGCAACCAAATTAACAGGTTCTCGTTTTAGCGTTCTGAAAGGGCCATTGGCGCGTTTACAACGTGCGATTACACAGTTCATGTTAGATACGCATACTGTTCAAAATGGTTATACCGAAGCGTATGTACCGTATTTGGTCAATGCAGATTCATTGCGTGGTACTGGTCAGCTGCCTAAATTTGAAGAAGATTTGTTCAAGCTACAAGGTGAAAAAGAATACTATCTAATTCCAACTGCCGAAGTTCCAGTAACCAACTTTGTGCGTGATGAAATCATTGATCCTGAACGCTTGCCATTAAAATATGCAGCGCATACCCCTTGTTTCCGCAGCGAAGCAGGTTCTTATGGTCGCGATACTCGTGGTTTAATCCGCCAACACCAATTTGATAAAGTCGAAATGGTGCAGATTGTAAAACCAGAAACCTCAATGCAGGCTTTAGAAGAATTGACTGGACATGCAGAAGGTATTTTGCAGGCACTTGGTTTACCGTACCGTAAAATTATTCTATGTGGTGGCGATATGGGCTTTGGCGCAACCAAAACCTATGACTTAGAAGTTTGGGTGCCAAGTCAAAACACTTACCGTGAAATTTCATCATGCTCAAACATGGGGGATTTCCAAGCGCGTCGTATGAAAGCACGCTACCGTGCCGACCAAAAGAAAACTGAATTTGTGCATACATTAAACGGTTCAGGTTTGGCGGTAGGACGTACTTTATTGGCTGTTATGGAAAACTATCAACGTGCCGATGGTTCGATTGAAATTCCTGCAGTATTACGTCCGTACATGGGCGGTTTAGAGTTTATTGACTAAGTTGAGTGCAGGTCGACTTAGGATGAAATTGCTTACAATCAGATTTAAATATTGAGGTTTAGTGTGGATATTTTTCCAATCTCGTTAAAGTTGCAGCAGCAACCTTGTCTGATTGTGGGCGGTGGGCATATTGCTTATCGCAAAGCGGTGTTACTGGCTAAAGCGGGCGCAAAAGTTGATGTGCTTGCCCCTGAAATTGATGTCAATTTATTGCAACTGGTGCAACAAAGTCAGGGGCAGTATGTACAGGATGTTTTTAGTCCATCTACTGCGTTACGTCACTATCGTTTGGTGATTGCTGCAACGGATAACAATTTGGTCAATCAGCAAGTTTTTGCAGCTTGCGAAGCCGAAAATGTGCTGGTCAATAGTGTTGATGATCCACCACATTGCCGTTTTATGGTGCCTGCCATCATTGACCGTTCGCCTTTGGTGATTTCAGTCGCGAGTAATGGCACATCGCCTGTATTGTCACGTCAAATTCGTACACAACTGGAAAGTACCATTCCGCATGGTATGGGCAAACTGGCAGAGTTTTCAGGTCAGTGGCGTGCCGCAGTAAAACAGAAAATTGTAAATCCAGATGAGCGCCGTATTTTTTGGGAGGAGCTATATGCCAGTCCTCTTAAAGAACAGGTGTTCAACGACAATCTTGACGCTGCAAACCAAAGTATCCAACAGGCTTTAGCGGAATGGCAAACACCGAAAGGCGAGGTGTATTTGGTTGGTGCAGGGCCAGGTGATCCTGAGTTACTGACCTTAAAAGCCTTGCGTTTAATGCAGCAAGCCGATGTGGTGATTTATGATCGTTTGGTGTCTGCACCTATTTTAGAATTGTGTCGCCGTGATGCCGAAAAAGTCTATGTCGGAAAAGCACGTTCTAACCATGCTGTACCGCAAGAAGGCATCAATGCATTATTGGTGAAATATGCACAAGCAGGTAAGCGAGTTTGCCGTTTAAAAGGGGGCGATCCGTTTATTTTTGGGCGTGGCGGTGAAGAAATTCAAGAATTGTATGAAGCAGGTGTGTCATTTCAGGTCGTACCGGGCATCACCGCAGCCTCGGGCTGTTCGGCTTATGCAGGTATTCCACTGACTCATCGAGATTATGCGCAAAGTGTGCGTTTTCTTACTGGACATTTAAAAGAAGGTTCGCCTGAATTGCCGTGGTCAGAATTGGTGTATGAACAGCAAACTTTGGTGCTGTATATGGGCTTGGTTGGCTTAGAAAGCATTTGTGAAAAACTGATTGCACATGGACAACGGGCGGATATGCCTGTCGCCTTAATTTCTAAAGGCACGACCCCTGAACAAAAAGTGGTGGTGGGGACGTTGGCGGATATTGCCAGTAAAGTCGCACAGCACCACATTCAGGCGCCTACCTTGACCATTATTGGTGAAGTGGTCAATTTACGTGAACAGTTGAAATGGTAATGAATCTCCCCCAATCCCTCTTTTAAAAAGAGGGGAGTTCCTACATTTTCTAAAGGGAGCTGGGGAGGGATTGTGAAAAGTAGAGAAAATTTGTGATCCACGTTGTTTTATATGAGCCTGAAATTCCAGCCAATACAGGAAATATCATTCGTTTGTGTGCCAATACAGGTGCGCAATTACATTTGATTAAGCCATTAGGTTTTGAGTTGGATGATAAAAAGCTGAAACGTGCAGGTTTGGATTATCACGAATGGGCACGTATGCAGATTTGGGACAATCTTGAGCAATGCTTGGCTGATTTAGACAGCAAAGGCGTGGGTTTAGATGCGATTTATCCATTAACCACCAAAGGCACAGAAACACCACATACTTCGGATTTAAACCGACCTGTTGCCTTGTTGATGGGGCCTGAAACACGCGGTTTGCCAGAAGCCGTACGCATGTTGTTTCCGCAGCAGCACTGGATTCGTTTACCCATGGCAGAAAACTCACGCAGTTTAAACTTGTCTAATGCAACGGCTGTGATTGTGTATGAGGCATGGCGTCAGCAAGGTTTTAAAGCATTGCTCTAATTTGAGCATCAATTCATTTCAAATTTAATGCGATCTTTAGCATCAATGCGTACAATTGATAGATAAAAAGCTGAGACAAAACTGTACTCAGCTTTTTTGTTTTCGCTATTTTGCTGATTTAACGCTGCAATCCATTTGAGGCATAAGAAAAGGCGCATAAAGCGCCTGATCTTAAAGTTGTGATGCTATTTGTCTTAGCGATCATCAAACTCATTGTGCTGCGGAGCAGGGTGTTTAAAGCCTTTGGTTTTATAACCGAGGTATAAAACCCCAAACATCGCCCACCATAAGCCATACTTCAATGAAGTTTCATCGACTTCGAGCCATAAAGCAAAGACTGCAATAAAGCCGCACAACGGTACGATCACAAAATTGAGAATGTCTTTAAAGCCTTTGGTGCGACCATCACGTAGCGCATAACGTGAAATCACCGATAAATTCACAAAGCTAAATGCGGTGAGGGCACCAAAACTGATTAATGAAATGACAAAATCCAAGTTCATAAAACCAGCAGTTAACGCCACAGCACCTACAATTAAAATATTGTATGAAGGTGTATAGCTACGTGGGCTGATATGACCAAAGATTTTTTTGTTAATCACGCCATCACGACCCATCACGTACATTAAACGCGAAACGCCTGCATGAGCCGAAATACCAGATGCCATTACCGTTACAATAGCAAAGGCAAGCACATAAGACTGGAACAGCGAGCCGCCTACCAAGAGCAGAATTTCTGGCTGCGTTTCTGCAATATTTTTAAAGTAGCTGCCCGGTTCATTTGGGAAGAAAATCTGCATGAAATAGGTGCTGACAATAAAAATTACACCCGCAATTAGCGCAGTTAAGAACATTGCCTTCGGTAAGGTTTTTTCAGTGTCTTTGGTTTCTTCTGCAAGTGAGCTGAGTGAGTCAAAACCTGTAAATGAGAAGCAGAGTAGGGTTGCACCTGTAATCAATGCGCCTACCGAAGTAAGTTCATTCCAGAAAGGTTCTAAGCTCCATAACTGATAGCGTTGCTCGGCAGTGATTGGACCATCGGCATTGAAACCTGCCTGAAGTTTGGTGTACATCATCCATGTAAATACGCCAATGACCACCAACTGTACCAAAACGATCATACTGTTAAAGTTGGCGACAAAACGCGCGCCACGCAAGTTGACACCCGTCATAAATGCCGTGAGTACCACCACCCAAATCCAGTGATTCACATCAGGGAATAAGGCTTCCAGATAAATCACCGCCAAGATGATGTTGACCATTGGCGAGAGTAAATAATCTAGCCAAGATGACCAACCCACCATAAAACCAACGTTGGGGTGAATCGATTTTTGTGCATAGGTATACGCCGACCCAGAAGAAGGATAACGACGAATCATGTGACCATAACTTAAAGAAGTTAAAAGAATGGCAACCAGTGCAAAAATATAAGATGTGGGTACGTGAAAATGACTTTCTTCCGATACTAAGCCGAAAGTGTCGAATAACGTCATCGGTTGAATGTAGGCTAAACCAATAATAATAATGTGCCAGAGTCCTAGCGTTTTTTGCAGTTTAGCTGCCGATTGAGTCCCAGAGATATTTGTCAACGGCGTTATCCTCTTAATCGTTGATCAAGGATCAGTCATGTTTGTTCAGGATTGTTTGAGACGAACAATCCCCCCTACATAAAAAGTAAAAACGCGCCAATCTACTCCATAATGACGTGCTTTGTCAGTATCTTTGCTTTCTTTTTTAGCAGAAAAAACGCCATATTGATGAAAAAACATCAGACGCAGCAGTCTACCAATGAAAAGCCCGATGTTTAGAAAAACATCAGGCTAGATTTTCGGCTATGTTCGCCTATTTTGTAGGAATTACCAAGCCTTTTTTAAGATAGCTTTGAGTTCTTCTAAATTGGCTTCTTTCGGGTTGTAAATAATCGAACCATCGTTCAGGGCTTTTTCAGCGACTTCATCTAATTGTGCTTCGCTGACTTTACCAGTTTCTTGTAAAGTGCGTGGCAATTTAGTCAGTGCATATAAGCGGTCACGAATGGCTAAGAGTGTCGAAATGGTTTTATCGGCACGTAAATGTGCAGGGGTTTGTGCATAGACGTCTGCGCCAGCCAAAGGTAATAGTAGCTCGGCAATTTTATCGGCATTGACGTCTTTGTTGTATTCCAACACGTATGGCAAGAATAAATTCATGCACAGTCCATGTGGCAAATGTGCCACAGCACCCAAGGCATGACCTAAGGAATGCACCAACCCGACCATAGAGTTTGAAAACGCAATCCCCGCCATAGTCGATGCTTGTGCCAGTTCCAAACGGCCTTGTTCATCGCTTGGGTTGTCTAATACATTGAACAGGTTATTGCTGATTTTTTTAATTGCTGCAGTGGCATAAGCATCAGAAATTGGGTTGGCTGCCATGCAACTATAAGCCTCAATGGCGTGCGTCATGGCATCCATAGCCGTCATTGCTGTTAAATGTGGTGGCAAAGTTTGCGTCATACGCGGGTCTAAAATGGCTGCATGTGGCATTAAGTAATACGATGCAAATGGCATTTTGACGTTCTTTTCTGTGTCGGATACCACCGCAACCATAGTCACTTCTGAACCTGTTCCAGATGTGGTTGGAATCACAAAAAAAGGTTTCAGTGGGCGTGGTAAGTTATGCGCACCTGAATATTGCAATAAGTCATCACCGCCCTCGCTGACTAAAATATTGGTGGCTTTAGAAGTGTCAATTACTGAACCGCCACCCACCGCGATAATGGCATCACAGTTATTTTCACGGTACAACTGTGCCGCACGACGCACTGTTGCCACACTTGAATCTTGCGGGACATCATCAAAAACATAGCCAATCACGGCATCGGTAGATTCAAAAGCCGCTTCAATCGGTGCAAGCAAATTGTTGGAACGCACACCTTTGTCGGTAATGATCATTGGGCGCTGCGAACCGAGTGTCGCCAATTCAAACGGAATATGTTCAAGCGCTGCATGACCTGCAATGACTTTGACTGGGCAAAAAAATTCGTAATAAGGCTTCGCCATGTTATGCACTCCGTTTGAAATAAGATTGGGCAACTTTTAGATAGATATTGGCTGCACCTGATAGTTTTTCTTTTAAGCTGAGTTCAGTCGGATATTGTTTTACCGCCAGTTCTGCCAGTAATTTAGGCAAGATCAGTGCTTCCATTTTATTCAGGCAACGTACCAAGCGAATTGCATAAGACACATCACCATCAGCAATCATGCGGTCATGCGCAAAGGCCTGTGCGGTACTTTCCTGAAATGAAAACACTAAAAATGCATGATTTAAGTGTTTGAAGGTAATGGTTAAATCGGGTTTTTGTGCCGTATTCTGTAACAGTTCTAATTGATGATCTGCAGTGACTTTGGCAACAAAGGCTGGACCATTCGGAAAAACTTTCATAGACAACACAAAGTTGCTGGGGAATTTTGCAACTTCCTGTTTAATTTCTTCATCGACCTGACTTGCCATGACTAAACCTCTGCCAATCACATCCATCATGAGTTTGACATAGGCCAGTTGCAAAGCGGGTTTCACAGATTTAGTTGAAATCACGCGCTGAATCCCTGTGTTATAAATCATTATTTAGAGTAAATACTCTATTTTATTTCTTATTGAAAAGAAAGCCATTTATACGTGAATGACTTGAACGTCATTAAAGTAACCGCTGTTTTGTAAAGTTTCAATGATATCTGCGCAGAAGTTTTCAAAATGTGGATAGTCATTGACTAAATCCATCACACGTACCATTTCCAAACCTGCATAGCCGCAAGGGTTGATACTTTGAAAACCAGTCAAGTCACAATCAATATTGAGGGCTAAACCATGATAACTACGGCCTTTACGAATTTTAAAACCAAGTGAGCCAATTTTCCGTTCATTGACATATACCCCCGGTGCATCGGCTTTGGCATAGGCTTCAATGCCGTATTTTTTAAGCAGCTCAATCATCAAGTTTTCAGCATAAGATACCAAAGTACGGACATTCCAGCCTAAACGGTTCAGGTCAAACATGAAGTAGGCGACCAATTGGCCTGGGCCATGCCATGTGACTTGACCACCACGATCAGTCTGTACCACAGGAATATCTGTCGCCATTAAAATATGTTCGGCTTTGCCTGCTTGCCCTTGGGTCAGTACATTTGGATGTTGCAAAATCCAGAGTTGGTCAGGGCTGTCTGCATCACGTTGTTCAGTCCAGTCTTTCATTTCCTGAAAGCGAGCTTGATAGTCAGTCAGGTCATGATATTGACGAATAATCAGGTTTGGCCGTTGTGCAGTATCCACAGTGATGCAGTCCTATCCATAAAAGCAAGAAATTGATTTTATTATACGAAAATGTGGCGGCTGTAGGGGATTTGTGGATTGAATAAGATTTTGGCAGCGCAGAAACAAAAAACACGCCCGAAAGCGTGTTATTTGAAAATCAATCTACAAAATTACAATGCAGTTTTAATCAGTGGGCAAGCTGCCAAATCTGCATAAATGGCATGCACTTGTTCCAATTCTTCAAAACGCAATTGTGCTGTAATTGAATGATACTTGCCTGTGCGTGATGGGGTAATGCTGATGCTTTGTGCATCAAACTCAGGGAAGTGCTTCACTAAAATTTCAAGCACAGCAATACGCAGTTCATCACCCGCGTCACCAATGAGTTTAATTGGGTAATCCATTGGAAACACCCAAAGATGCTCTTGTAGTTCACGAGATGGGGTACGGTTGAATAACGTCATAAGCGTGTGTCTCTATCTCTATATCAAACGCCTGCATAGGGCAGGCGTTTTTTGTCTTGTTGAATAAATGAGGCTGAATTTAAAAATTTCAATAGCTCATTTATGCAGCAATCTTAGTCATTTTCCAAGAACGAGCGTAAGTGTTCAGAACGAGAAGGGTGACGAAGTTTACGTAAGGCTTTGGCTTCAATCTGACGGATACGTTCACGGGTCACATCAAACTGCTTCCCAACTTCTTCCAAAGTATGATCGGTTGGCATATCAATACCAAAACGCATTTTCAGAACTTTGGCTTCACGTTCAGTCAAGTTTTCAAGCACTTCACGGGTCGCTTCTTTTAAGCCTTCAGAGGTTGCCGCATCAACAGGTGAGGTGATGTTGCTGTCCTCAATGAAGTCACCCAAATGTGAATCTTCATCATCACCAATTGGCGTTTCCATAGAAATCGGCTCTTTGGCAATTTTCAGAACTTTACGAACTTTAACTTCATCCATTTCCAAGCGTTCGCCTAATTCTTCTGGAGTCGGTTCACGACCCATTTCCTGAAGCAATTGACGCGATACACGGTTGATCTTGTTAATGGTTTCGATCATGTGTACTGGAATACGAATGGTACGCGCTTGGTCGGCAATAGAACGGGTAATCGCCTGACGAATCCACCATGTTGCATAAGTCGAGAACTTATAACCACGACGGTATTCGAACTTGTCTACCGCTTTCATCAAGCCGATGTTACCTTCCTGAATCAAGTCTAGGAATTGTAAACCACGGTTGGTGTATTTTTTTGCAATCGAAATAACCAGACGCAAGTTGGCTTCAACCATTTCTTTCTTCGCACGACGGGCTTTGGCTTCGCCTACTGCCATACGCTTAGAAATTTCTTTGATGCCTTTAACATCTAAGCCTAACTCTTTTTCAATGTCGGCAATTTTTTGTTGGAACGCCAAAATATCTGGACGTACTTTTTCCAAATAGCCTTTTTGGTCGGCAGGTGCTTTGGCAATGTGCTCGTCTAACCAAGCAAAGTTAGATTCCTGACCTGGGAATGAGGTACGGAATTGAGTACGATCCATACGACCACGACGCACCGCATAACGCATCACTTCACGTTCAGCAGTACGAATTTGTTCATGTGTACCACGAATCATTTCCGAAATAATATCGAATAAACGTGGCGTAAATTTAAACATCATGAATACAGTCGCTAAAGCTTCTAAAGCCTCTTGAGCTTCGGCACTTTCACGACCATGTTTTTCAATGGCAGCAATTTTTGCAAGATAAGCCTGTTCCAATTCACCAAAACGCATTCTTGCAATTTCTGGGTCTGGACCTGAATCTGCTTCAGATTCTTCTTCGGCTTCAGCTTCTTCTTCCTCATCGTCATCATCAAGTTTGACGTCTTTGGTTGGTTTGTTGCTGGTGTCTTCTTCTTTGTCTAAATCGGCTTCGTCTTCTAAAACTTCTGGAATTTCTTCATCGGTTTCAGGGTCTAAATAACCTGATAAAATATCGGCAAGGCGACGTTCGCCTGCTTCATAATCTTTATATTCTTGCAGTACCACTTGCACTGCGTTTGGCCAGTAGGCAATCGAGTGAAGTACATCGCGAATCCCTTCTTCAATACGTTTCGCAATGCTAATTTCACCTTCACGCGTTAACAGCTCAACCGTACCCATTTCACGCATATACATACGCACAGGGTCTGTGGTGCGACCAGGCTCATTTTCTACAGAGGCAAGTACCGCTGCAGCTTCTTCTTCAGCAACTTCGTCGGCAGCTTCCGCATTATCCTCGAACATTGCATCATCAGATTCAGGCGCACGTTCATGCACAGGAATACCGACGTCTTGAAGCATTTGAATAATGTCTTCAATCTGCTCGCTTTCTGTGATTGAGTCCGGGAGATGATCGTTAACCTCAGCGTAAGTTAGGTAACCTTGCTCTTTGCCTCGGCTAATCAGAGCCGCTACTTGCGAAGTAGGGGAATTCATATCGCTCATCTTTGCTTACTCTTCGTTGAATCTGTGGCAGTGAAAAACCGTGCATGATAGCACAATTCGCTTTAAATAGGGGGTGAATTGATCAATCAAGCATGATTTTAAAATGATGTTTGAATGAAGAATGTGATAGGAATATGGGGCTTCATTACTGTTTTTCAAGTCAATTTCCTTTTTGCCCGCAAAATATTTTTATGATTGGGGCGAATCTCAAATAATGATACTAACTTGTTCATAAATACACAAATTTGCCGCAATGTTGCAAGCTGTCTATGTTGCAGTTTTTTGAAAAAAATAAATAAAACTTGACAATATTTATAAAGGCAGATAAATAGCGGCTAGACCCTTCACATTTTTTCATTCTGAGGTAGTTTTAGTGTCTTCTACAGATTTTGAACTAGATGATAACTACGGTGATGATGATGTTAATTTCGATGAGGCATCAAACAAAATAAGCGCGAAAGAATCTTTAGAAAAGCGCCGTTTGATTGATGATTTACTCGCACAACGTCGTTTGGAACGTGAGCTCAAAGATTTTGATTATGATTTTGACGATGACGACGATTTTGACGATGAAGATGACTAAAATCAGGTACTGTATCTGGCATTGAAAATGCTATGCTACACCCCTAAATTGACACCGATGGATTTGAAATGACTGCTTTAGATTTAGACCTGTTAAGTGAATATCTAGATGGTGACCAAAACGAGTATGGTCTAGACTTCGCTGCAACGCATGGTTTCTTGTGTGCCATTGCAGTTGGACCTCAATTTGACCCATGGTTAAATGAATTGTTTGAAGGCAACCAAAAGAAAGTGCCTGCTGAAATTATTGCGCAAATTCAGGCTTGGTTAGAAAGCATTCGCCAAAGTTTAGCCAATGAAGAAGGCATTGAGTTTCCATTTGAAATTGAAGAAGCAGAAGTTGATTCAAGTTTGGGTGATTGGAGCGTTGGCTTTGTCGATGCGATGTTCTTAAACGAAGAAGCATGGTTTACGCCTGAATTTGAAGAGCAATTGGTTGATTTAACTTTGCCAATGATGGTGTTTAGCGGCATTGATGAAGAAGATCCACAAATGGAATCTTTCCGTCGCAATGGTCAGTTAATGGACGAAATTGCAGAAGAAATTCCTGAAAACCTGAATGAATTATATTTGATGTACCACACGCCTGATTAATGGCTTGGTTTACATATTGTGTAATATGTAATCCTCATAAAAAAAACGCACTGCGCAAATCGCAGTGCGTTTTTTATTATGGCGCTTCAATGATCATGTTACCAATTAGCGTGTCGCACGATCCCAAGCATCTTTGACAGCAAATTTAGCTTGTTCCCACGTTAAGCGTGAACTGCCTTTAATTTGCCCCCATTTGCTTCTTAGATCGGGCTCAACATCTTCGAAACGTGTGTGCGTATCATAATGTGGGCGGTTTTCATAACCAATGCGATAGGCATTTTGATAGTCACGATCATAATCTAAATCATGATAATGGTTGCGTGTTTCTGTAAAGTAGGTTGTATTTAAGCTATTGGTACGCCAGTAAGCTTCTTCTTCGGTAGGGTTCACAACTTCTGCTGCACCTTTACCTGCCAAACCACCCACTACAGCGCCTACAGCACCACCGACCACAGCACCTACTGGACCACCCAGCGCACCTACTGTTGCACCAGTAGCCGCACCGCCAACAGCACCTAAACCAGTACCGACAGGGTGTGCACCAGGTTCTCCTGTAATTGGATCGGCATTTAAGCGATCACGTTCTTCTTTTGGTAAGTTCTTAACCACATCACGGTCAATTTTTTCATTGCGTTCAAAATCTGACATTCGAATCACCTTTTTATCTTTGTATGCGTTATAGCGTTCCTATATTCATAAATCGCTATGAATAGGCTTAATCTACGCTGCTACAATGTAGGCTTATAGCCTATTCAGAATGCATTTCAGTTACAGCGCATGTCAGACGTAAATTTATGTGTGATATATCAGCCTGATGTTGATTTTAAGTGTTTGATGTTGCGGTTCAGTGTGAAATACGTACTTTAGGTAAGCTTATAAGTACTTTTTTTGATAATAACGGTTCGCATACCAACCATAGGCAACATGAAAAACTGCACCATGAATCGCAATCAAACACAGCATCACCACCGCAGCCAGTGCTAGTCCTGCTTTATCTGCAGCTTTTAAAATGGCTTCTGCATTCGGATTCATCAGCACCAAGAAAAACACAAAGAAGCTACCAATAATAATTGCCACCGCACTTGAGCCCCAAACCAGTTGAATTTTTTCATCACTGCTCGGTAAGCGTTGTTCTTTTTTGACAAAATGTCCTGCGCTAATGAATGCTGCGGCAATTAATGCAGGGAGCAAGGTCAAGCCACCTAAGTTCAGACCAAAAATCAATACGGTAATGAGTAAGACCAGCGTAATACTGTAAACCGCAGCAAAAAATAATAAATATGGTTTCATGTCTGATTTTCCCCAAAAAATTGATTCAATTGCGCAGCAACACAAGCATTAGTCACGCATTTTACGGCGATGCCTACGGTATAAAATAATTGCGATGACTAAGAGCACCAAGCCTATAATGACATGGCTGACCTGACTGAAAATTTGCTGCATCAATTGTTGGTTTTCACCAAAATAATAACCCACGCAAGCTAAAAAAGTGGTCCAAATAATTGTGCCTAAACCACTATAAAACATAAATTTCCAAAATGGCATGTGGCTCATGCCTGCAGGAATACTGATGAGAGAACGAATAGCGGGAATCATGCGCCCAAAAAATACAATCCGATGTCCATATTGTTCAAACCAATGCAGGGAGTTTCGGACGTCTTGTTCTTTAATCCATAGATATTTACCGTAGCGATTGACCCAGTGGTAAATACTTTCATGTTTGCAGCGATAACCTACCCAATATAACACTGCCGCTGCGAACAATGAGCCGATACAGCCTGCAATGATGACACCCAATAGCAGTAATTGCCCTTGCGATGCAGAATAGCCTGCAGAGGGCATAATAATTTCAGAAGGAACGGGTGGAAAAACATTATCCAGAAACATTAACAGGGCAATACCAAGGTAGCCCAGTTGTTCCATAATGGAAATAATCCATTCAGTTAAGTTCATGCAGGTTGTGCTTTAGAAAAGTGCTTCTATCCTAAGCAGTATTGGACGAACAGTAAAGTCTTGCGCAATTTAGACTTAATCAAGCTCTGCATGGGTCAGGGTATAGATATATACACGTCTTAAGCTATATGCCACAAGTATAGGAATGGCACAGAGCAGGGCGTAATTCAAGAAATGCGCTTGTAGATGATAGCCAACAAATGCCGCAATAATACCGCCTAAAATTGCACCTAAAGCCACAATAAAAGTATGAGATTCATGTTCCAAACCATCTTGCATTGTTGCGCTATGCGTAGCAGTCACAGATTTTACAGGCGTAAAACGTAGTGTGTGCATTGAATTTGAAATTGTTGTTTTAGGCATAGCGTCACTCCTGATTGCGGCATATAAATTTAGGAATACATAACGATCCTTGAATTTTGGGTTATGGGAGATGTTGAGTTTGTGCTGAACATCTGCACCAATATAGCCACAGATTTTGTGGCTTATTTTGATTGAATGCTATCACCCAATCTGGGGATATTGCGCAATGCTTGGTAAACAAGCGTTGTATTTTTATGTTCTATGTAATCTTGCGTGAAGCATATATGTAGACATAAAAAATCCCCATACTGGATGAGGACTTTTTCAATATGATTAGAGTGGTCGATACAACATCAACATGGCTTTTGTTAGACCTTGTTGATGTGTATGAGCCTGTACGGATTACAGACGTTTACGTTTAGCTGCGGCAATTTGTGATTGGCGCATACGGAAACCTTCTTTTTGTTTCTCACTGGTTTTATCAATACAGTACACACAAGATACACCGTGTTCATAGCTTGGTAATTCAACTTCTTCAGGCAGTAATGGCCAACCGCAAGCATGACATTTGGTGTTTTGACCTTCTTGCATACCATGTGTCACCGCAGTACGGCCATCAAATACGAAACATTCACCTTCCCATAAGCTTTCATCGGCTGGTGTTTCTTCTAAGTATTTAAGTACGCCACCTTTTAAGTGATAAACCTCGGTAAAACCTTCTTGCAACAATAAAGAGGTCGATTTCTCACAACGAATCCCGCCTGTGCAGAACATCGCAATTTTTTTATCTTTATGCTGTTCTAGGTTTTGTTTCACATATTCTGGAAATTCACGGAACGTTTCGGTTTTCGGGTCAATTGCGCCCTTAAACGTTCCTGCTTTGTATTCATAGTCATTACGGGTATCAATCAGAATGACATCGTCACGAGCAATCAGTTCATTCCATTCTTTCGGGTCTAGGTAGTGACCGACTAAATCACGTGGTTTTACTTCTACACCCAAAGTCACAATTTCTTTTTTCAGCTTGATTTTCATTTTACGGAATGGCTTTTCAGAGCTATGTGACTCTTTGTATTCCATTGCGGTAAAGCCTTCATCCAACAGAAATTGGTGAACTTGATCAATCGCGGCACGATCACCCGCTACAGTTCCATTAATGCCTTCACCTGCCACAATAAGAGTACCGCAAAGGTTGATTGAATTTATCAAATCTAATAAGCGTTGTTGAAGATCGGCAGGATCTGCAACTTCTTTGAATTGATAAAGTGCGGCGACAACCCAAGTCGTGGTCGCTGGCTGTTCTACAGGTGCAAGCTGTTCTACAGTAGCGTTCATGGAGTACTCCAATAGATGAAAGACAAAAATTTAAGGCGCATATTCTAACCTGCTTTGTGTGAATATGCGAGAAAACCGAGTGCGGTACATGGTTTTTAAAGCACGACACAACATTTTAAAAATGTAGCAGAACGGGGTATGATGCCACTCGTTTCAAAGAAGAATGTTGTGTTCATGTTGATGCGCCAACAGGTGTTGTTAAATATTGGAGTGTTGTGTTGAGTAAGGATCGTCAAATTGCCACTTTAACCCCGTGTGCAGGTCGTTGTTCTACGGTGTTTGGTGATGCTGTCTGTCGAGGTTGCCGTCGCTTTAACCATGAAGTGATTCGATGGAACAGCTATACGCCTGAACAACACACTGCCGTTTGGCGTCGTTTAGATGCACAGCTCGATCAGATTTTAGTGCCTATGTTGCCTTTTGCTGACCTGCGTCATGTCGAAGGGTTTATCCGCTCTAAGCGTGTGCGTTTACGAGATGATGCTTCAAAAGGGCGTAAGCTGTACCATGCACTGAAAATTTGTGAAAAAAATCGACATTTTACCGATGAAAGCGGCTTGGGCATTCACTACAAAGAAGTGCGACCTTTGTGGCAGGAGTTTGAACGTCGCGTGTTGGCGCTTGCAACCGCAAGTTATGATTTTGCATTTTTAAGGGCTGATGGTATTAGCCATAGCTTATTGCATAGCTTGCAAGATGATTAATTTGTAATTCTTGCGATTAAAGGCTAGAAAGACTTTTATTGAACCATAAAAAAACTCGCAAAATTTGCGAGTTTTTTTATTTTGTACAGGAATGGCTTAAGCCACTTGTACAGGAATACAGTTTGCAGTGTGGCTCACGGTATTGTCTGGGTTTGCATAGACCAAACGTGGTTCGTGCGCATTGGCTTCTGCTTCAGTGAAGTCACCAAAGGTTGCAATAATAATAATATCGCCTACATCGGCTTGGTGTGCAGCACCACCATTGACTGAAATGATGCCTGAGTTGTCTTCACCACGAATTGCATAAGTTGTGAAGCGCTTACCATTGGTCACGTTCCATACGTGGATTTCTTCATATTCACGAATGCCAGCCAAATCCATGAGTGTTCCGTCAATTGCACATGAACCTTCGTAGTGAAGTTCTGCATGAGTTACAAAAGCACGGTGGATTTTGCATTTTAATAAACGAGATAGCATGGTGAGCGTCTCCTTAGTGGACCTAAGATTTTATCTTATGGTTGAATTCAAACACTGCTTGCTGGATGTCAGTTCCGAGCAGAAAGCGCATTTTGCTCTGAAAATTGCGACATGGCAAGTGTGATTGTTCAACAATTGTGGATTCATCAGTTCGGTTTATAGGCATTGATTTGATTCATGGCTTGTTGTACTTCGCCATTGACCAGTAACTTGATACGACCTAATGCATGTGCAAGTGCATCATCCATTAAAGTTTGCTCGCTACTTGGTGCTTTGCTCAGTACATGACCAGACACGCGTTCTTTTGAACCCGGATGCCCAATACCAATGCGTAAACGATGGAAGTTTGGACCTGTGTGCGGCACGATGTCACGTAAACCATTATGTCCACCATGACCACCACCCGTTTTTAGGCGAATGATCCCTGGGTTCATATCCAGTTCATCATGAGCAATCAGCATTGCTTCAGGTGCAATTTGATAGAATTTGGCGAAGGGAACAACACTTTGACCAGAACGATTCATAAAGGTTGTGGGTAATAACAGACGAACGTCTTGACCTTCGATATTACCACGTCCGCTGATCCCGTGAAATTTAGGATCGGCTTTTAATGTAATGCCATATTGATCTGCAAGGCGTTCTACAAACCAGAAGCCTGCATTATGGCGGGTTTGGGCATACTCTTTACCAGGGTTGCCCAAACCAACAATCAGTGAAATATTAGCCACTAATTATACCATGAACACTTATGCGCGTTTGAAGTCAGCGTGCATAGGTGTGTTTTTAGCAGGGTGACGTTGTAACGCTTGGATTTTCACGTTTTCAACTTTGTCGCCTACTTTGATTTCTACAACTTCTTCAAAGAAAGCATTGCTTTCTAAAGCTTTTACAAGCTCACGAAGTTCTAAAGTGATTGTTACAGGCTCAGCGTCGCCACCATAAATGATAGCTGGAACTAATGCAGCGTGACGAAGGCGGCGGCTCGCACCTTTCCCTTGGTTAGCTGCTTCACGCGCTTGAGCGTTTAATACGAAGTTTGCCATGATAGACATCCTTATTTTGAGTTTAAATAAACTAGATCTGCGACCAATCTAGTGATAGAAAACCCTGCCAAGTGGCAGGGCTTTGAAAATTTAGCGCTCTATTATAGATAAGAATCGAACATTGCGCTAATAGATTCTTCGTTGTTAATACGGCGAATTGTTTCTGCAACCATACTTGCTACAGATACTTGGCGAATTTTACCAAGTGCTTGAGCTTCTTCTGAAAGAGGAATGGTGTCTGTAACAACCAGTTCATCAATCACAGAATTTTTCAGGTTTTCAATCGCTTTGCCTGAAAGTACAGGGTGGGTAGCATAAGCAACAACGCGGCGAGCACCAAAAGTTTTAAGTGCATCGGCAGCTTTGCATAATGTACCTGCAGTATCCACCATGTCATCTACAATGACACAGTCACGATCTTTTACATCACCAATCAAATGCATCACTTGTGATTCATTCGCTTTTTGACGACGTTTATCGATAATTGCAAGATCGATATCACCCATTTGTTTTGCAACAGCGCGCGCACGAACCACACCACCAACGTCTGGTGAAACTACCATGAGATTGTCGTGTGACTGTTGACGCAGGTCAGCCAATAGCGCAGGCGTACCATAAATGTTGTCTACAGGGATGTCGAAGAAACCTTGAATTTGGTCTGCGTGCAAGTCAATCATCACTACACGGTCAATCCCTACAGTGGTGAGCATATCTGCAACCACTTTAGCGGTAATTGGAACACGTGTAGAACGAGGACGACGGTCTTGGCGGGCATAACCGAAGTAAGGAATAACGGCAGTAATACGACCTGCACTTGCACGACGCAACGCGTCAGCCATCACCAAGATTTCCATGAGGTTGTCATTGGTTGGCGCACAAGTAGGTTGTACGATAAATACGTCTTTACCACGGACATTCTCGGTAATCTCTACAGCAATCTCACCATCAGAGAAGGTAGAAACTGATGCAGCACCTAAAGGAATGTGCAAGTGGCTTACGACTTTTTGAGCGAATTGTGGATGCGCGGTTCCACTAAAAACGACAAGATTGGGCATGAAGCACCCTTGGCGGTTGGTGTATGTAAGAATAGATGGCAGGGGTAGCTGGATTCGAACCAACGGATGCCGATATCAAAAACCGGTGCCTTACCACTTGGCGATACCCCTAATGCGGCAGAACTTTAATATTTTTACTGCGTTCTGTCAAGGTAAATTAACAGGATAGCGGTAATATTGGGGGTTCTGTCTAATGCGAGAAAATGGCAGGGGTAGCTGGATTCGAACCAACGGATGCCGATATCAAAAACCGGTGCCTTACCACTTGGCGATACCCCTAGATTTGATCACTGTAAGATGGCAGGGGTAGCTGGATTCGAACCAACGGATGCCGATATCAAAAACCGGTGCCTTACCACTTGGCGATACCCCTAATACAGTAATCTACAGGTGAAAGAGATGGCAGGGGTAGCTGGATTCGAACCAACGGATGCCGATATCAAAAACCGGTGCCTTACCACTTGGCGATACCCCTATTGTACTGTGAAATGTCGTAATGGAGATTCATCTAAGCTGTTCACAACGTACGCAGTACATGGTGAGTGTGCCAAAATGTCGTCTACATTCATTTCTGCAGTCACTTCAGTAAAGACACAAGCACCTGTACCTGTAAGCTTTGCTTGACCAAATTGGTCTAAATAACGCATTGCTTCATCAACTTCGGGGTATAAATTTCGTGCCACAGGCTCAAAATTATTTCCAAAGTCAGATGGCTTTATCTGATAGCCGCAGAATTTAGTGGGCTTCGTGTTTCTTGTCAATGTTTTTTGTGAAAAAAGTAGTTGAGTGCTGATAAAACAGTCAGGTTTTAACACAATATATTGTTTTGCGGCTAAGTCTATGAATGTTAACTGTTCACCAATGCCTTCTGCCCATGCATTACGACCATGCACAAAGATCGGTACATCTGCTCCGAGCTGTAAACCAAGTTCAGCTAGTTTTTGAGTATCCAAGCCACATTGCCAAAGTTGATTGACTACAATTAAGGTGGTTGCGGCATTGGATGAACCTCCGCCAAGCCCTGCACCCATAGGGATGTGCTTCTCAATTTTAATATTTAAACCTGTGACTTGTTTCGCGTAGGGTTTTAAAATTTGCGTGGCTTTGTAAATCAGGTTTTGCTCTAAATTGACACTGTTTAAACCCTGAATTTGAATGCTTTGAGTATCATTGACTTCAAATTCTAGCCAGTCGTATAAATCAATCAGTTGAAAAATAGTCTGCAATTCATGGTAGCCGTTGTCACGACGCCCAGTAATGTGCAAAAACAGATTTAATTTGGCAGGTGAGGGTACACGAATCATGGCGAAACTTGGCAAGTGATTAACGATTTTGGATGAGCATTGTAATACGGTTTTCTTGCCCTGATTCAAGTGCTTGTTTCAAAATCAGACGGTTTGGCAAACTGGCACTGTCGTTATAGCTCAAATCGACCGTCCAACCATCTTCAATAAATTGAGTCGGGCGCTGTTGGGGGTCTTTTTGAATTTGGGCATTGACCGTTGCAGGTCGGGCTTGTACCCAATCGACCAAGTGGGTGATGGGCGCTTGCCAACCTGTGGCTTGTTCTAACAGTTCTTCAGGACTTTCGGCATAAATTATCCCTGTTTTGGCACTGTTGAGGGTGACTTGTCCTGGTTGTCCGCTAATTTGCGTTTTACCAACGCCCAAAATGCCGCTCAGTTCAATATCAAACTGCTGTTGCTGCTGTACCCAAGTAAAAAAGGCACTGCCAGATTGCTGCGGAGTGCGCACACCAATTTTGCCTTGTAGGTTAAATTGATTTTCGGCTTCAACTTGCTGTGAAATGTTGGCTGGTTTTTGTACGAAAGGCTGACAACCTGTCAGTACAAGGCTACTGGTGGCAAAAAGGGTTAATCCTAATTTTGAAAATAAACGCATGAATCATTTAACTCTTTTAACTGGCTGCGGTAACAATAGCGAATTTAATTGTTGCAATTGCGGATCATTCGGATGATTTTGTTGTAATTGTTGTAACACTTGGCTGAATTTTTGAATATCGCCTTGCATATACAACGATTTTGCATAACGTGAGCCAATCGCGGCACTATGACTCAGGGCGTAAGCTTTTTCTAAAGCTTGTGCCGAAGCGGTGTAGTCATTTTGCAAATAGCTGACATAACCTAAAGTATCTAAAATAGAGGCCTGTTCAGGTGCAAACTCAAGTGCTTGTTCTACATAGCGACGTGCTTCATCCAAACGGCGATTTTGCAGTGCAAGGGTATAGGCGTAGGCATTTAAATAGGTTGGGCTGTTCGGCTCAATTTCCAGTAACTTGGTGAGCAGTTGATCCAGTTTGTCTTTTTCCTGATGTGCATCCAATAGTAAGACTTCTGAATAGATCAGGTCAGGATCATCGGGCAGGTTTTTGATGGCTTCATCTAACAAACGCAGTGCTGCTTTTTTATTATCCATACGTTTTAAAATATCGGCCTGTGCCTGATATAAAAAACTGGCATGCTGCGGATAGTTGACCCGTTCCTGCGTTAAAAAGCGCAAGGCATCGTTCAGTTTATCTTGCTGGGCAAAAATACTGATCATGTTGCGACGTGAAACCGTATAGAGGCTACCATCCACCAAACGATAATAGGCTTTGGCTGTTTCAAAGTGCTGTTTACGTTCGGCATTGACCGCTAAATAAAAATAGGCTTCGTTTTGATATTGTGCCGAATAGCGTAGCTCTACCAAATACTTTTCGGCTTTTTCGTATTGTTTTAAGTCAATACTGGTCAAACCTGCAATAAATAAGGCTTCATCTTCCGTAGGCCATTTTTTTAAAATAGCTTCTAGCTTTGTTAGCGCCAAAGTGGCTTCATTTTTTTTGACCAGATATTTGGCTTCGGCTAAACGGACTTCAAAGTTATTGTTGTGCTTACGGCTAGATTTAGCATACCAAGCTGCCGTTTCTTCTTCATTGCCAAGTACGCTCAACAAATTGGCTTTCATTAAAATATAGCCAGTGACTTTCGGGCGTTTACGCAGCGCTCGGTTAATGGTATCGAGCGCGGCTTGATATTGTCCATTTTGCGCTTTTAAACCTGCAATCAATACCAAAATAGATGGATTGTCTTTGGCTTTGCTGGTGCGCAGGGCTTGAATCAGAAATTCACGGTCTTCTACAGATTCAGGGGAAATTCCCGCCAAAATTTGTTCTAAGTCAGCCGTGGCATCAATATTTAGAATTTTATCTAAGGTTTCTGCAGCCAAGTCATATTCATGCGCTTTGAGTGCAATGTGCGCCAAATAAAACAGTGCAGGGACATCGGATGGTTCTTGTACCACCCAATGTGTTGCAATATCTAATGCGGCACGTAGGTCATTTTGTTCAATGGCAATATTCAGGGCGCGTTGTTTAATGGAAGTCGAATTGTTCTTAATTGCCAAGACCGTGTAGTTGTGTAATGCAGTTGGAATATCGCCATAAGCCAAGGCAAATTCTGCCACCATGGTTTGTTTTACCGCATTATAATTTGAATTTGCATGATAAATTTCTTCAGATGCTCTAAGATGAGCAACTGAAGCCATGCTACCGACCAGTAAGAATGTGGTAGAATATTGCTTAATTGTCGCGCCGTATGGTCGGCTATTTGTTTGACGCAATTTTTCTTGATCCAAGTAATGCTTTTTATGACACCGTTATTGCACAATAGCATAAATTTAGCGAAATGATGATCTGATATGTCTTTCTTTGCATTGGGTGTCAACCATCAAACCGCCTCTGTAGAGTTGCGCGAGCAAATTGCATTTAACCCAGAAAAGTTAAGTGCCTTACTTGCTGAGCAAAGCCAACATCCCGAACTGAATGATTTGGTGGTGGTGTCTACCTGCAACCGTACCGAAGTCTACGCCATGTCTGAACATCCAGAACAGGTGTTGGATTGGCTTGCACACGTCAATGGTATTGATGCGAAGCAATTGAGTCGTCATGTTTATCGTTATGAAAATGCACAGGCGGTGTCGCATTTAATGCGCGTAGCCAGTGGGCTAGATTCACTCATGTTGGGTGAGCCGCAAATTTTAGGTCAGGTCAAAACTGCGCTGTCTTTAGCCAAAGACTCACATACGGTTTCGCAACAACTCAACCGAATTTTTGAATATGCGTTTTATGCTGCCAAACGGGTACGTTCAGAAACTGCCGTAGGCAGCCATGCCGTGTCTATGGGTTATGCGGTTGCGCAACTGGCGTTACAAGTATTTAGCCATCCTGAAAAACTAACCGTGATGGTGGTGGCAGCAGGCGAAATGAATAGCCTTGTAGCGAAGCATTTAGCTGAGATGGGCGTCGCTAAAATTTTAATTTGTAACCGTACCCGCGCCCGCGCCGAAACTTTGGCACAAGAAATTGCGCATCGGGTTGAAGTTGAAATTATTGAATTTGATCGGTTAGCAGCCAATTTACACCGCGCTGATGTAATTTCAAGCTGTACGGGTAGTTTGCATCAGGTGATTGCTTATCCTGAAGTGAAAGCAGCGTTAAAGAAACGTCGCTATCAGCAAATGTTGTTGGTCGATTTGGCCGTGCCACGTGATATTGATCCTAAAATTGAAAATTTGGATGGCGTGTATTTGTACGGGGTCGATGACCTGCAAAGCGTGATTGATGAAAACTTGGCGCAGCGTCGTCAGGCGGCTGTGGAAGCAGAGCTAATGGTCAATCAGCTTGTGACTGAGTTGGTGACCCATCAAAAAGTTCAGCAAGCAGGTGCGACCATTCATGCTTACCGTGAACATGGCGAAAGCTTGCGTCAGGAAGAATTAAATTTGGCGATGGCGCGTATTGCCAAAGGTGAAGATGCTGCACAAGTTATGCAAGAATTTTCCTATCGTTTAACCCAAAAACTGCTGCATCCAACTTCTATTTTATTGCGTGAAGCAGCCAAAGGTGATGAGCCTGAATGTTTTGAGTTTATGCAGGAAAATTTAGCAGCGACTGCCAAACGTCGTCGCAAATAAGTAAGATTAACGTGATTTACAAAAAAGATTTTTGACGATACAAACTTAATCTAATCAGACCAGATCGCTTATTCCTCTAACAAGGTCAGCGATCTTTTTTTATCAATTTCATAAATTTGATGTTTCAAGCGCTTCATTTCTTCAATACTGCTGAATTTTTTGGAGCGAATTTTTTGCTGTAAACAGTCGTATTGCAATTTGGTCGAAAAATCCTGCGCCAATTTATCGACGTGTTCAGGAGAAGTCGTGTAATCACTGACATTGGCTTGTTGTAAAATGCGCTGTAATTCATAGTGATACGCTGAGCATGCACCCAAAATATAATATTTGGCTTGTTCAGGATCATCGGGTAGATCATCAAAAATAGTATTTAAAATATTTAAGATTTGGTGTAGCAGATGATCATTTGGAATCAGCGCACGTAACGGTTCAAAGTGAATATACAAATACGGGTGATTGATTAGAATCGCAATCACATATTCTTCGGCATCGACTTTGGTGCTAAAACTCAAAGATGCATCGTTATTGGTCTGTGCCTGCCATTTACGGTTAAAGCCTAACTTTTCACGGAAAAACTGTTGCAGCAAATAGCGATAAGAACCCGTTTTGGGCAAAAGTTCGGTCAACTGCCGCAGTTCACCCATGACCTGACTTTTGCCTTCAGGGGTACTGATATTATGGTTTTGGGTGAGATGCGCAAAGACAAAATCTGATAGCAAAGGTGCTTGATCTAATAAACGTCGGAAGTTTTCGATGCCTTCACGACGAATAAGTGAGTCAGGGTCGTGCTCATTGGGTAAAACAAAGAACTTCAGTTCACGTCCATCATTGAGCAAAGGCAGTGCAATTTCTAGTGTGCGACGTGCGGCTTTTTGACCTGCGGCATCGCCATCAAACGCGATGGTAATGCGGTTGTTTTGGCGGAATAGAATGTTTAAATGATCGGTATTACTGGCTGTACCGAGTGTCGCTACAGCACCATGAATGCCGTATTGCTGCAAGGCAATCACATCCATATAGCCTTCGACCATTAAATAATCTTGGGCTTTTTGTTTGCGTCCTTCATATAAACCATAGAGCAATTGGTTTTTATGAAACACTTCCGAATCGGGCGAGTTGATGTATTTGGGTTTGATTTCATCATTAAGTGCGCGACCACCAAAGCCGACCACACGTCCTTTGCTGTCACGGATTGGAAAAATCACCCGATCACGTAATAAATCGAAGTCACGTCCCTTGTCACTGGTACGAATTAAGCCTAGCAGTTTTAAACCTGCAATGTCTTGCGGAAAGGCTTTTTCTAAATGCTGCCAATCTTCGGGTGCGTAACCCAAGCGCCAAAACTGCAAGGTTTGTGCGGTTAAACCACGTTTTTGAAAATACTGTTGCGCGGCAGGGCTGTGCGGCAATTGCTGCTCATAATATTGCGCTATATTTTCTAGCAAGTCGTATAAGTTGCCTTCTTGTGCAGGTGTGTCCTGCATGGTGTCCCATTGCTCAAAACCTGCAAACGGGTCGGCATTGTTTTGAAATTCCGAGTTCTGAAATTCCGAGTTTGCGTATTCAGCACTTTGAAACTCGGCAAAAGGATCAAAGTCGATGCCAGAAGCTTCAAAAGTATGTTCGCTTGATGTGGTTTGAGCTGCAGAAGTTTCATTCTGGTCTTTTGCTGTTGGTTTGGGTTGAGCTATCGGTGTTGGCTTTTTGGCTTCACGTTTATAAGAGAGTTTTTTATTGTCGTGCTGATCTTTTGGGAGTTCGATGCCTGTTTGACTGGCCAAGTCTTTCATGACATCTACAAAATTGCGGTTATCAATATCCATTAAAAAACGGATGGCGTTACCATTTGCCTGACAGCCAAAGCAATGATAATACTGCTTGTCACGGTAAACGTGAAAAGACGGGGTTTTTTCCTGATGGAACGGGCAGCAGCCCGAATAGGTACGACCAGTTTTTTTTAATTTCACGCGCTGACTAATCAGATCGACAATATCAGTGCGATCTAAAATTTGATCAATCGTGTGCTGTGGAATGGCCATACGGTTTTGTCTGTTATCTCTTGGTAGTGAAAGGTTCGCCGAACAGGTTGAATACATCAGACTGTGCTGATTGACTCAATGAGTATTCTCTTTTGTATCTTTTTCTAGGACAGGAAACAAGCCCATAAAAGAACAAAGGGCAAGTATCATAACTTGCCCTTTGCATTTTTCAAAACTGAAAAATCAGTCGGAATGGTTTTATTCAGTGCTGTCGTTTTGAGATTTTGGACGATCGAGCAAGCCAAAACTCAAACGGTTGGTGAGGCTGCGTGATGGCTCTGCTTGTGCTTTAGTATCTGACTGTTGTGCTTCGGTGCTGCTTTGCGCTTCACGTCCGAAAATACCCAAAGTTGCACGGTTAATCCAGCTTGCGTCATGACGGGCAGCACGTAAATTCACGCTACCATCTGCTTTAACCAAATTTGGATAGTTCAGTTTCAACACATCAATATATTGCTGAGCTGTGGCTTGATCGCCCAGTTTGCCATAACCATAAGCCACCGTTGCCAATGCTTCTGGAATTTGTGGAGTTTGCGGATAATGCTCAACTACCCACAATGAACGCTCTACTGCAGCCACCCATGCTTTACGTTTAATGTTATAACGTGCTGCATTCATTTCGGCTTCTGCCAGTTCCTGACCAATAAACTGCATACGCTGTGCAGCATCTACCGCATAAGTGCTCGATGGATAGCGACGGATAAAATCGACAAAGTTTTGATACGCTAGTTTTAAATAGCTGACATCACGGTGCGCTTGCTTGAGCGAGGTATAACGCAACAAACCATCATAGTTTTGTTCCATATTCGCTACGCCACGTACATAGTAGACATAATCGGCTTTAGGATGCTGCGGGTTCATGCGGATAAAACGATCTGCAACAGCAATTGCGCCTTCATAATCTTTTTGCTGGAATTTTGCATACAACAATTCAAGCTGCGCTTGCTGCGCATAATCACCCGTTGGATAATAGGTTTCTAAAGCTTCAAGATGCTTAACGGCATCGGTGTATTGACCAAGATCCAGTGCTTTTTCTGCTTTTTCAATATAAACCTGTTCGCTAGATTGCGGACCAGTATCGACCACTTCTTTTTTTGGATTGCTGCTACAGCCCACAATTGCAGACGCAACGCCGAGTGAAAGAGCAAGCATTGTTATTTTATAACGTGGTAGCGACATAAAAATTCCTCTGTTAATACGGGCAATGAGCTACAATTGCGCTATTAAACCACTTTTGTCTGAATGAGCAAATGAGTCAAGCACAATCTACCCATTCCAATTTACCTGAAACTGAGTTCAATTTACTTGAAGATGCTGAGGATGCAGATAACCATACTTCAGACTCAACTGCAACACGTTTATCGTTGCAATTTCAATTGGATGACAGCCACTTAGGACTACGCATCGACCAAGTTGCAGCCATCATTTGGAGTGAATTTTCACGTGAAAAGCTAAAACAGTGGCTCAAAGACGGTCATTTGTTGGTAAATGGTAACACGGTCAAACCTAAATATAAGTGTGAAGGTGATGAGCTTCTTACCCTAGAAGTCGAGCTTGAAGCGCAAACCCGCAGCCTGCCTGAAGATATTCCACTGGATATTATTTATGAAGATGATGACATCATGGTGATTAATAAACCTGTGGGCATGGTGGTGCATCCGGGGGCGGGAAATAGCTCTGGAACTCTGGTAAATGCCTTGCTGCATCATTATCCAAAATCGGCAGAGTTAACTCGTGCAGGTTTGGTGCATCGTATTGATAAAGATACTTCGGGTTTGCTGGTGGTTGCCAAAAATCTGGAAGCACAGTTTGCCTTGACCAAGCAACTGGCGAAAAAGTCAGTTTATCGTTTATACGACTTGGTGGTGTACGGCAACATGATTGCGGGAGGCACTGTCGATGAGCCGATTAAACGCCATCCTGTAGATCGAGTGAAAATGGCTGTTTTGCCGGGCGGCAAAGACGCCGTCACACATTACAATGTTAAAGAACGCTTTCAGCATTTCACTCGTGTTCAGGCGCGTTTGGAAACTGGACGTACTCATCAAATTCGTGTGCATCTAAGTTATATTGGTTATGGTTTGGTTGGCGATCCTGTTTATACGCCACGTGTACGTGTGCCAGCAGGCGCATCGGCATTATTAAACGATACCTTACGTAACTTTAAACGTCAGGCCTTACATGCCGTCAAACTCGGTTTGGTGCATCCACGTACTCAAGAAGAAATGATGTTTGAAGCGCCGTGGCCTGAAGACTTTAAACAATTGGTAGACGTGTTACGCAGTGAAAATGCTGCCTATTAATTGTTGCATAGACAGCATTAACAAGATCAACTCAGATACGGCAATGCCAGAAAACGACTAAGGATAGATTTATGCAATTTGTTCAAGGATTACCTGCAGGTGTGTATGTTGGGCAAACCCGCATACAACATGTGCAAGCTTTAGCGACAGACTGTGCCGATGTATCTGGTTTTAATCTGGCGCTGCATGTGCAGGATGATGCATGGCGTGTGCAGCAGCATCGTATGAGTTTACTGGCAGAGTTTGCTGAATATGGGGTCGATAAAATGACGTGGATGACGCAAACACATAGCGTGTTGTGTCAGACCATTAATGAGCAAATCACTTGTGAAGCTTTAGAAGGCGATGGTTTGGTCACTCAGCGTAAAGCGCATGCTTTAATGATGATGACCGCAGACTGTTTACCTGTGGTTTTGGGCAATGCCGAAGGCACTGAGGTTGCGAATCTGCATGCAGGCTGGCGTGGTCTTGCCAACGGTATTATCGAAAACACCATCGTCGAAATGCAAAGTGCTCCAACATGGGCGTGGTTGGGTGCGGCTATTAGTCAGCCGTGTTTTGAAGTTGGGGCTGAGGTGAAACAGGCATTTTGCGATAAATATCCTGAATTAGACACGGCTTTTATTGCAGGGCAGCAGCAAGGTAAATATCTTGCTGACTTGTATGCGATCGCGCGTTTTATTTTGCAGCAGCATGGTGTTACAACGGTCTTGGGCGGTGATCAGTGCTCGTATCAACAAGCCGATGATTACTATTCTTACCGCCGTCAAGCACGTACAGGACGTATGGCAACATTCGTGTTTATGCAGGCTTAGTGTTAAACTTGACTTAATTATTTGGTTTTAAACATTCTCATGTCAGTGACTCATTCAACATCTTCTTGCGCTGCTATTCGTGTGGCGGTGGTTTATCACAGTCCTTATGGTCATACTGCTAAGGTGGCACAGCATATTGCACAAGGTGCTGCGCAAATGGATGCTCAGGTGACTTTGATGGATGTGGCTGAAATTGAATGGGATAGCCTAGATCAAGCCGATATTATCATTATGGGCTGTCCAACTTATATGGGCAGCATTACTTCGGCTTTAAAACAGTTTATGGAGCAATCGTCTAAGCGTTGGTTGGCCAGAACTTGGCAGGGCAAACTGGCGGCAGGTTTTACCAATGGCGGTGGTTTAAGTGGCGATAAACTGGCGGTGCTGCAACAAATTAATTTATTTGCGATGCAGCATGGCATGTTGTGGTCAGGTTTACCGTTTATGCCGACAGGGCGTAGTCCACACGATATTAACCGCATGTCGAGCTTTTTGGGTTTAATGACGCAGTCTGATAATGCCAGTGTTGAAGTTACGCCACCCGAAGGTGATTTGGAAACTGCAGTCAAATTTGGTAAATATTTGGTGGAATTAAAACTTAAAGACTAAGCATTTTTAGTTTTACAACTTCCATAAAAAATGCTCGATGTTGATCTCGAGCATTTTTTATGGGCGGAATGTGCAAAATTATTTGTGCATCAAACGTGCTTTATCACGCTGCCAATCGCGGTCTTTTTCAGAAGCGCGTTTATCGTGCAATTGTTTACCTTTCACCAAAGCAATTTCAAGCTTCGCTAAAGGGCCTTTCCAATAACATGCTAAAGGTACGCAAGAATAACCTTTTTGATTGACTGCACCCATCAACTTTTCAATTTCACGTCGTGAAAGTAAGAGTTTGCGGGTACGGGTCGCTTCAGGCACTACATGCGTTGAAGCCGACAAGAGTGGTTGAATTTGTGCACCAAATAAAAAGGCTTCATTGTCACGAAACAGGATATAACTTTCGGTAATAGTCATACGTCCTGCGCGCAAAGATTTGACTTCCCAACCTTGCAAAGAAAGTCCTGCTTCAAATTTTTCTTCAATAAAATAATCGTGGCGTGCACGTTTATTCTGTGCAATTGTTCCGCCCGTATTTTTTTTAACTACAGTTAGCTTCGCCATATTCAATTACTTCCAAACTTATGACTATTGTGCCTCAAACCAAGGCTTGCTGACAAATCAAAATCATCACAACTGTTGGCTAAACTGCTTTGATATTTCATAATTTGGTAGACTTTAGTTCACTAAAATTTTTTGTATTTGTTAAACTAACTTTGACAAAACCAACTAGAGCATAATGGATGTCTAAAACTCGCGTAATTTATCCGGGCACCTTTGACCCGATTACTAATGGTCATATTGACTTGGTGACACGTGCTGCAAAAATGTTTGATGAAGTCGTGGTCGCAATTGCCATTGGACATCATAAAAATCCAATTTTTACTTTGGAAGAACGTGTGGAATTGGCACAGGCATCTTTAAAGCATTTGCCTAATGTTGAATTTGTCGGATTTGATGGTTTATTGGTTAATTTTTTCCGTGAGCAAAATGCGACTGCAGTTTTGCGTGGTTTGCGTGCTGTTTCAGATTTTGAATATGAATTTCAGTTGGCAAATATGAACCGTCAATTAGATGCGAAATATGAAGCGGTATTTCTGACTCCTTCAGAGCAATATTCATTTATTTCTTCTACATTAGTTCGTGAAATTGCACGCTTAAAAGGTGATGTGACTAAATTTGTTGCACCTGTTGTGGTCGAAGCCTTTGAGCGTAAATTACGACAAGGTTGGTAGCGTGTCTTTATATATTACCGATGAATGTATTAACTGTGATGTCTGTGAACCTGTATGCCCAAATGAGGCAATTTATATGGGTGAGCTGATTTATGAGATTAATCCAGCATTATGTACTGAATGTGTAGGACATCACGAGCAGCCGCAGTGTCAGTTATTTTGCCCAGTCGATTGTATTCCGCTCGATCCAGAGCATGTAGAAACACAGGAACAATTGCTGGAAAAATATAAAAAACTGATTGCTCAAAAAAGCGCAAGCAATTAACTTATAATTTTGCTAAGATGCGCCTTCGAAGTGAACCAGACGATCGCTGCTGTGGAGGTCTCCGTGACTGAAACAGGGGAGGAAAGTCCGGGCTTCATAGGGCAGGGTGCCAGGTAACGCCTGGGCGGCGTGAGCCGACGGAAAGTGCAGCAGAGAGTAGACCGCCTTCATATGGTTTCTTTTTCGGAAGAAATTGAAGGTAAGGGTGAAAGGGTGCGGTAAGAGCGCACCGCATGGCTGGTAACAGTTCATGGCATGGTAAACCCCACCAGAAGCAAGACCAAATAGGAATCCTGAGGTACGGCCCGTACTGGATTCGGGTAGGTCGCTTGAGCGTATGAGTGATTGTACGCCTAGAGGAATGATCGTTCTCGACAGAACCCGGCTTATCGGTTCACTTCACCAAATTTTAAGCAATTGATGCGTGATAAGGCTTGACGTTGCCTAGATTACAGCAGATAATGCGCGCACAGTTTTTGGCTATGTAGCTCAGTTGGTTAGAGCACCGCACTCATAATGCGGGGGTCACAGGTTCAAGTCCCGTCATAGCCACCATTTTTCAGACCACGTTCACTAACGTGGTCTTTTTTTGTTTAAAATTTGTCTGTGCAATCTATTTGAGCTGTATCCAGTTGAATCTGCATTTGTAGGTTTTGAATTTGTTGCCAATTGGCTTGTTGATCAGAGTGAGCAAAAATTTTGGCATCGACCTGATTTAATTTTTTTAGCGAAATGTGTTGTGATGCACAATAACGCCCTACAGCACGCTCATAAGCCAGTTGTTGCTGCGCTGCAGCATTCAGTTGATGTGCCGTTAAAATCTTTTGCTGCCCTTTGGCATAAGCAACCAAGACACGTCGGTCTGCGATGCTATAACTCATTTTAGAATTAATAAATTGCGCAACATCACGCCGTACACCGTTGTAATCTACAAAAATAGGTGAAACCAAAGCGCAGGAACTTAAGCCAACAACAAGGCTACTCAGTATTATAGACTTCAAGATCATGGTTGAATTTATTCTCTTTTTTCTGTGTGACTTGATATAGATTTTGCTGCAAATATTTAAGAATCTCCGTAAGAAAATAGTAATTTGATTAAAATTAAACAAATTGCACTGTTTTTGCTTAAACTGTGAGCGTTTGTAAATTAAAATACTTGACGATGCAGGGCTAAGTTTAGATAATGCGCACACAGTTTATGGCTATGTAGCTCAGTTGGTTAGAGCACCGCACTCATAATGCGGGGGTCACAGGTTCAAGTCCCGTCATAGCCACCATTTTTATAGACTAAGCTCTCAGCTTGGTCTTTTTTTATGTCAAAATTTTAGGCTACTTTTTGCAGCATTGGTTTAATGGCAGGTACAAAAAAACCAAGCCGTAGCTTGGTTTTTTATATCTTTGTTTAAGCAATGCTTTAGCGTTAAATCCCTGCTTTCCAACCATTGACGAGCGGATAGCGACGTTCACGACCAAAAGCGCGTGAACTAATACGTGGTCCTAATGCACCTTGGCGACGCTTGTACTCGTTGCGATCAACCAATTGAATGACTTTCTCGACCATCGCGCGTTCAAAGCCTTTGCCAATGATATCTTCTTGGCTCTGATCTTCTTCAATATACGCATACAAAATCGCATCGAGCACTTCGTATGGTGGTAAAGAATCTTGGTCTTTTTGGTCAGGACGTAATTCTGCTGAAGGTGGGCGCGTGATCACACGCTCAGGAATCACAGGAGTATCGGCAATACTGTTACGGTATTTAGCCAGTTCAAACACAATGGTTTTGTACACATCTTTGAGTACCGCATAACCACCGACCATATCGCCATAAAGCGTGCAATAGCCAACTGCTAACTCAGATTTGTTACCTGTAGAAAGCACGAGGTTACCAAACTTATTCGACAGACCCATTAAGATTGTGCCGCGGGCACGGGCTTGTAGATTTTCTTCTGTGGTATCGCTAGGGCTGTTACCAAAGAAAGGATACAGCGTTTGCATAAAGCTATTTACGATCGGGTGAATTTCGGCAATACCAAAAGTCACGCCTAAAGTTTTGGCTTGCTCTGCAGCATCTTCCACACTAATTTGCGCGGTATAAGTGTACGGCATCATTACCGCTTGTACCTTATCTGCACCAATTGCATCAACCGCAATAGCAAGAGTGAGCGCTGAATCAATTCCGCCCGACAAGCCAAGAATTACACCAGGGAAGCCAGAGCGTTGCACGTAGTCACGGGTTGCGAGCACTAAACCTTGATAGATTTCTGCAAGGGTGTCTAAAGCTGGGCTAATTTCGGCAGTTTTAAAGTGCTTCTGTGCAGCGTCATATTCTGCGTAGAATAAACCTTCTTGGTAGGTTGGGGCTTGTAATGCAACATTGCCTGCTTGGTTAATCACAAAGCTCGTACCATCGAAGATTAAATCATCTTGACCGCCAACTTGGTTTACATACACCACATTGAGATGTAATTGTTTTGCCAGTTCGGTCATGGTCTGTACACGATGCTGCGGTTTACCCACTTCATAAGGCGATGCGTTCAAGACCAATGCAGTTTCTACATTCAACTGTGCCAATTGCTGCACGGTTGGCAAAGACCATAAATCTTCGCAAATCAAAACGCCAAATTTATGACCAAGGTATTCAAAAACTAAGTGTTGATGACCTTCATCAAAATAGCGTTTTTCATCAAATACAGCATAATTTGGTAAATTTTGCTTGTTGTAAATACCTAAGATGTTGCCATCTTTCATGACGGCAGCCGAATTAAAGCGCTGACCATCTTCAGTTTCATTGACAAAGCCGAAAACTAAAACAATATCTTTAATTTCACGTAATTGTTCAAATGCTTGTTGTGTGCGTTGATTCAAGCTTGGGCGCAGTAATAAATCTTCTGCAGGGTAGCCCAAAATTGAAAGTTCAGGAAAAATAATCAAATCTGCATGTTGTTTTTTCGCTTCATTTGCTTGTTCAAGCATTTTTTGCGCGTTTGCTTCGAGATTGCCAATGTGTGGAGAGAACTGTGCAAGGGCAATTTTAAAAGATTTCATTTAAATTAAGTCCTATTCCTATAGGTGTAGAATACACGTAAGTGGCTGATGATTATTGTTATAAAAATTTCAGCGCAGTGTATTGTGGATTAAACGACTGCCGAAAGGCACAAATAAAAACCATTTATTATCTAACAGATAAAGATCTTATTTTGCAGTGCAAAAATGGAGACTTTTGCTATTTTATCTTAATTTAGAATAGATGCTAGCATCGAATACACTTTATTGTCTTGTCTGCAAGAATATCATTGAAATGTGACAGAATTTTTATGCTATTTATTTGAAAAGCATTATATTTTTAGGTTGTATGATGCATGTGTTTTTCGTGAAATAAGCATGTACCAAGATGAGTGAGCTAAGTCGAGCGGTGCGGGCTGTTTAAAATAATATTGTCTATTTTTTTAAGAAAAATATCTTTGGCAATTTCACCTTGTTGCTCAATGTTGTAAGCAAAAAAAGGTTTCGCTTCAATTAAGCGATAATGATATGGATTGTAACGCTTAAAACTCAAAAAATACGCGGTTTGCAATACCGCACCACGCAGTAAGACATTGATGTGATGTTGATGCTGTAAAATGTGCGCCATCTCATGAATAAAGATCGCTTGATAGCCACGGT
The DNA here is from genome assembly GCF_013420525.1 of Acinetobacter sp. YH01003. Lineage (NCBI taxonomy): Bacteria > Pseudomonadati > Pseudomonadota > Gammaproteobacteria > Moraxellales > Moraxellaceae > Acinetobacter > Acinetobacter sp. YH01003. The sequence goes on from NZ_VOXY01000001.1 coordinate 156,254, forward strand.
GTGCTTGGCTGTAGTCGGCTAGATAATGCCGATTACGCACATGAATATAGCCACAGGGTGCCATAAAAATGTGCTGTGGCTGCCAAGGCAAATAAGGGTGATTCATGACTTTGACTTGGCTGTAGTCAATCAGATTGCCAAATACAGATTGGCACAACTGTATTTCCATTGCAGTTAAGCTACGACATCTAAACTGATCTAGTTTGAGCAGTCGCATCAATAAGCTGAGAATGAATAAATGCAGTTGTAGCATAGAAATGAGTTGTAAGTAGCTGACATCAAAAATATAGCCTAAATCTGCAATGATCTAAATTTTATTTTGTGGCTTGGTGGTTGTTTGGAATAAGTAAAGCAGTAACGAGTTTTATCGGCTAAATAAAAGCAATAAAAAACCACCCGAAGGTGGTTTTTTTGTCGTGTCGTTTTACACGCTACAACGCAGACCGAATTAACGGTTGATGTCGCGTTGAGTGTGGCCAGTGTAAAGCTGACGAGGACGACCGATTTTGTAAGGACCGCTGTGCATTTCTAACCAGTGGCTGATCCAACCAACTGTACGTGCAAGTGCGAAAATTACAGTAAACATTTCTGTTGGGATACCAATCGCTTTAAGGATGATACCTGAGTAGAAGTCTACGTTAGGGTATAAGTTACGCTTGATGAAGTATTCATCAGATAACGCAATACGCTCAAGTTCCATTGCAAGTGCAAGTTGTGGATCGTTGATACCTAAGTCGTTAAGAACTTCGTCACAAGTTTGCTTCATTACTGTTGCACGTGGGTCGAAGTTTTTATAAACGCGGTGACCGAAGCCCATAAGCTTCACTTCTTTAGTCTTCACTTTTTCCATGAAGTCTGCAACGTTTTCTACAGAGCCGATTTCATCAAGCATCTTAAGAACAGCTTCGTTCGCACCACCGTGAGCAGGACCCCAAAGTGCAGAAATACCTGCAGAGATACATGCGTATGGGTTAGCGCCAGTAGAACCAGCTAAACGTACAGTTGAAGTGGACGCGTTTTGTTCGTGGTCAGCGTGAAGCGTGAAAATACGATCCATAGCGCGTGCATGAACAGGGTTAACTTTGTAGTCACGGTCTGCTGGTGTAGCAAACATCATGTACAAGAAGTTTTCTGCGTAGCTTAAGTCGTTACGTGGGTAAACGAATGGTTGACCAACTGTGTACTTGTAGCTCCAAGCCGCTAAAGTAGGAATCTTCGCGATTAAACGAATCGCTGTGATTTCACGGTGGTTAACATCTTCGATGTCTAAGTTGTTGTGATAGAACGCAGATAACGCACCAACAACACCTACCATGATTGCCATAGGGTGAGCGTCACGACGGAAACCGTTATAGAAACGTTTTACTTGGTCGTGAACCATAGTGTGGTTGCGAACTTTAGCGTCAAAATCAGCTTTTTGTTCTGCAGTTGGAAGCTCACCATTTAATAATAAGTAGCAAGTTTCTAAGTAGTCAGCTTTAGTCGCTAATTGGTCAATTGGGTAACCACGGTGTAAAAGAATACCTTTGTTACCGTCAATGAACGTAATTTTAGACTCGCAAGACGCTGTTGCCATAAAACCAGGATCAAAAGTAAAGTGACCTGCCGCCAACACATCCTTAACGTCAATTACATCTGGGCCTAATGTGCCGCTGTAAATTGGTAATTCAATTTCTTTTCCATCAAGCTGTAATACGGCTTTTTTGCCAGTTGCTTCAGACATTCAATAGATCTCCTGTCCTGGTGAATGTTGATCTGACTCGAAGTATCAATCTTTTAATGCGCAAGTCAGACGGATTAAAAATTAGCTCTAAGATTAGAGAGTACTGAAATTTTGTCAATTATACTTATGGATTAAGCAGACGACTGTTTATAGAAAAAGTCGAAAAAATTCCAGTAAAAAAATCAATAAAATCACAGCACAGCCGCCGTATCATAAGTCAAAATTTGTCGGATGTGCAGAAAAAAATCATCAATACGGATTAATTGTAAGCAATTTTAAATGCTGGTTTTGGTGTGCTATTTCTTTGGCAGGATTCAGTCCAATACTTAAATTTATCTAATTCTCATAACTTACACGTTTTTATATACACGGTAGGGTAGTCAGATTAGTTGGAATAGGCAGTGAGTCTGGTATTTAAATTCGATATTGATTGATCAAAAAATGACTGATTAAACTCCTGAAAATAGCCATAACCCATCATATTTTGATTAAGAAATGACGAAATCTTTGTTAATAAAGTGTGGTTTTGTGCCCATACAGATACAGAAAATACTGGATAAGTCATTCATTCGCATGATGATTGTCATTTTTAATATTTATTTGGGTGTTGTGTTTAAAGTAAATATAAGTTGTATAAATAGATTGAGGTATGTGCCGTCATTAAAGTTTAATCCATGATCAGGTGTACCTTGACCAAAGCAAAGTGATGGGCTGTCTGGATCTAAGAGTCTTGTGTTGTGGTTGTAAATTGCTGCAACGAAGTAGAGTGCATACATATATAGCGCTACATACTTATATATAAGTATGTGAAAACCCAAAGAACATCAGAAAAACAAAGTACAAATTTATCTTTAGTCTAAATATTCTAAAGCTGTTTATTGTGTCATTAAGAATTTTTATTTTAATAATTGATTGAAAAAACATGGGTTTATGTTTGCTTGTGTGGCTATTGATGGCGAGTGGTTTGCTTTTATACTTGTTAATGATTCTTATTTAAAGGGTTTTTAGCCAAAAAGCCGAGTAGAGTTGTTTGTATTTTAACAGTTGACGTTTTATAATTCAGTGTCGTTTTAAGGTTAGGCATGAATTTGCCTAACAATGCCAGCTTTCCTTCGAATTTATTCCAACAAACTCCGGATGGAGTTTTTACTTACAGGATGCCCGCTGTGAAAAGCAACAGACCTGTCAATTTGTCCATGGGTCAAGTTTTAGAAGTAAACTTAAAATCGCCCGTGGCTATTGCATCAATTCTACACCGTCTTTCTGGTGTCATCGTATTTTTACTCGTACCGGTACTTTTATGGTTGTTAGACAAGTCTTTGTCTTCACCTGAAGGTTTTGCTCAAGTTCAAGAAATTTTTAACGGTTTCTTTGTGCGCTTTATCGTATGGGTATTTGTAGCCGGCTTAATCTATCACTTCATTGCTGGTGTTAAGCACTTACTTGCTGACCTTGGTTTTGCAGAAGAACTGCAAAGTGGTCGCATTGCAGCTACTATTTCATTGATCTTGTCTGCTATCGGTATCGTTGCAGCATTTGTATGGATTGTAATCTAATGAAAAGTGCTACAGGTTTAACGGGTTCAGGTTCTCGCGATTGGTTTATCCAACGTATTAGTGCTGTTGTTCTTGCTGTTTATACCGTTGTGGTATTTGGTTGGATTCTTCTTAACGGTGGATTCAACTTTGAACAGTGGTACGGCTTTATGATGACATTACCAATGAAGATTATGTCTTTATTGGCAGTCTTATCTCTTGTTGCACATGCTTGGATCGGTATGTGGCAAGTATTCACTGACTATGTGACTACTCGTCAAATGGGTCCTTCAGCTTCAGGTTTACGCCTAGTGCTGACTTCAGCAGTGATTATTGCTGTTTTTGCATACGCAATCTGGGCAATCCAGATTTTCTGGGCGAATTGATAGGAAAATATCATGGGCGCGATTAACCCTAAAGAAGATTATACAAATATTCCACACCAATTCTTTGACGCAGTCATCGTTGGTGGTGGTGGTTCAGGTATGCGTGCATCTTACCAACTTGCTCAAGCAGGTTTGAAAGTTGCGGTATTGACCAAAGTATTCCCTACACGTTCACACACTGTTGCAGCGCAAGGTGGTATTGGTGCATCTCTTGGTAATATGCAAGAAGATAACTGGCACTACCACTTTTATGACACAGTAAAAGGTTCTGACTGGTTGGGCGACCAAGACGCGATTGAATTCATGACGCGTGAAGCGCCACAAGTGGTTTATGAATTAGAACACTTGGGTATGCCATTTGACCGTAACGCAGACGGTACAATTTACCAACGTCCATTCGGTGGTCACTCTGCAAACTACGGTGAAAAAGCAGTTCCACGTGCATGTGCTGCAGCTGACCGTACAGGTCACGCACTTCTTCACACGCTTTATCAAAGCAACGTGAAAATGGGCACTCAATTCTTCGTAGAATGGATTGCTCTTGATTTGATCCGTAACGAAGCTGGCGATGTACTAGGTGTGACTGCAATTGACCAAGAAACAGGTAAAATTGCAGTATTCCAAGCGAAAGCGACATTGTTTGCTACAGGTGGTGCAGGTCGTGTGTACCGTGCATCTACAAACGCATATATCAATACTGGTGACGGTCTTGGTATGGCTGCGCGTGCAGGTATTCCATTACAAGATATGGAATTCTGGCAGTTCCACCCAACAGGTGTTGCGGGCGCGGGCGTATTGTTAACGGAAGGCTGTCGTGGTGAGGGTGGTATCCTTCGTAACGATTCAGGCGAGCCGTTCATGGAGCGTTATGCACCAACTTTGAAAGACTTGGCGCCACGTGACTTCGTATCACGTTCTATGGACCAAGAAATTAAAGAAGGTCGTGGTTGTGGTCCAAACAAAGACTACATCTTGCTTGATATGACGCACTTGGGTGCAGACACAATCATGAAGCGTCTTCCATCTGTATTTGAGATTGGTAAGAAATTCGCGAACGTTGACTGTACTAAAGAGCCAATTCCTGTTGTTCCTACAATCCATTACCAAATGGGTGGTATTCCAACAAATATTCATGGTCAAGTGGTTGTTCCAGAAAGCCGTGAAACTCAAGAGTTGATTGCGAACTACAACGCAGAAACTGATACATATACAACCAACGCGGGTGACCGTGACTTTGCTAAACCAGTAAAAGGTTTCTATGCAATTGGTGAGTGTTCATGTGTATCTGTACACGGTGCAAACCGTTTAGGTACAAACTCATTGCTTGACTTGGTTGTATTTGGTAAGGCTGCTGGTCAACACATCATTGAGTATGTGACTAAGCAACATGATGGTGAGTACGAACCACTTCCAACAACTGTACTTGAAAATACTGTGAACCGTATTCGTAAACTTGACGAATCGACTTCAGGTGAAAACGCTCAAGAAGTTGCTGATGCAATTCGTAACATCGTTCAAGACCACGCAGGTGTATTCCGTACTTCAGCATTGCTTGATGAAGGTGTGAAACAAATTCTTGCGCTTGAGCCACGTGTTCGCAACATTCATTTGAAAGACAAATCTAAAGTATTCAACACTGCACGTGTAGAAGCATTAGAAGTTGAAAACTTGTATGAAGTTGCTAAAGCGACACTAATCTCAGCTGCTGCACGTAAAGAATGTCGTGGTGCGCATACGGTTGTAGACTTTGAGTTACCACCAGATCACCCAACTTATTCTTATGGTCGTCGTGATGATGAGTGGATGAAGCATACTTTATGGTTCTCTACAGATAACCGTCTTGAGTACAAACCAGTACGTTACAAGCCGCTTACTGTAGCTGCTATTCCACCTAAACCACGTACATTCTAATTGGGAGAAGTAAGATGAGTAGAGGTACTCGTACATTTAATATCTACCGCTACGATCCTGATAAGGATAAAGCACCGTACATGCAAACTTTTAAGCTTGAATTGACTGATAAGCACCGTATGTTGCTTGATGCACTTCTTGAATTGAAGGTACAAGACGAATCTTTGACATTCCGTCGTTCATGTCGTGAAGGTATTTGTGGTTCTGATGGTGTAAACATCAATGGTAAAAATGGTTTAGCGTGTCTTTGGAACCTAAACGATTTACCAGAAGTGATCACAATTCGTCCGCTTCCAGGTCTTCCTGTAATTAAAGACTTGGTTGTAGACATGAATCAGTTCTACGATCAGTATAACAAGATTCATCCGTTCTTGATCAACAACCAACCTGCGCCACCAAAAGAGCGTTTACAATCTCAAGAAGAGCGTGAGCATCTTGATGGTTTGTATGAATGTATTCTTTGTGCATGTTGTTCAACTTCATGCCCATCATTCTGGTGGAACCCAGACAAGTTCTTGGGTCCTTCAGCGTTGTTGAATGCATATCGTTTCATTATCGATTCGCGTGATACTGCAACTCAAGAGCGTTTGGCTCGTCTTGACGATCCATTCTCTTTGTTCCGTTGTAAAGGTATTATGAACTGTGTATCTGTATGTCCTAAAGGCTTGAACCCAACTAAAGCAATCGGTCACATCCGTAACATGCTTTTAGATATGGCTGGCTAATAGACTGCGTGATCAGTTGAGAAAAGCACACCTAGGTGTGCTTTTTTTTGTGCCAAAATTACGATAAAAGTCGTGTGATAAGTTGCTTGTTTTTGATGAGTACGTAAATGAAAAATGTTGCATGCAAAGAAGTGATTAAAAAGTGAGTATTTGATATTTTTTAGGTATAACTGTTGGATAAATAGACAAAAACAGCATTTAGCCGACTAAAGTTGCACACAATTGTAATCCAGTGCTGCTATTTTGTTGTAAAGCATGGGCAAATGCCAAGTTTAGCTGCAATATTTATTTTTAGGTGTTATCATGTAACGTGTAAGTGAGAGGGCAGATTGAGAGATGTGCTCTCTTTTATTTTATCTGAAATAGCGGTGTTGGACTTTGGTCTAAATTGCATCTGTTTTTTAAATAAAGCACCATATGTTAGATGAAAATAGAATCAGTGTATTTCGCCAATTTATAGGAGGTATGTGTCAAAAAAATCAATTGCATTTCTGAGATCATGTTACGATTAACAAATGACTATATCTGAAAAATGTTGAATTTTTGTACATTTTATCAACATTTTAAGTGCAAATGATGTGTTATTAAATCAGGACTATTGCAGAAAAGTCGTATTAGAAAAGCTAAGACTGAGCACTTATTTTTTCTAAAACGATTTTGCAAAAAATTGCTCGGCTTGGGTCGAGTATATAAATGAGTGATGATGCCAATGAGGGCGTTATGATTCATAAATGACATTGGGTTTTCCTAATGTAGTGATAACGCCTCATGACATATGTCAACTGGGGACTAATGTCATGTTACCAATTTGACATTATCAATCATGGGTTTTGCTTAAAAAGCATCCTGGAAAATGTTTTTGCAATAGGAAATGGGTCCACAAATGCAAGAAGTTGCTGACGCACTGCGTCTTGACACTGAACTTTCCGCTGATAGTGCAGCGTATATTGAAGAACTTTACGAGCATTATTTGACGTCACCGGAATCAGTCGGTGCTGATTGGCGCGAATATTTCGATAAATTCCCGAAGGGTGATCAACCACACAGTAATGTACGTGAGCAATTCCTTTTATTAGGTCGTAATTCAAATCGCGTTCAAGCCATTGTTCAAGGTTCAGTGAGTTCTGAACATGAACAACGTCAAATTGGCGTGTTGCAACTGATTGCTGCTTACCGTAACCGTGGTCACCAAAAAGCAAAATTAGATCCACTAGGTTTGGCAAAACGTGAAGACGTGCCAGATCTTGATCTTGCTGCACATGGTTTAACCAAGTCTGATTTAGATACTGTTTTCCATACAGGTAATTTGGAAATTGGTAAGTCTGAAGCAACACTAGGCGAAATGGTTGATGCCATGCAGGCGATCTACTGCGGTTCAATTGGTGCAGAATACATGCACATTGTTGATACCAAAGAAAGACGCTGGATTCAACAACGCTTAGAAAGCGCACGTGGTAAGTTCACATTTACTGCAGATCAAAAGAAACACGTTCTTGAACGCTTAACAGCAGCTGAGGGTCTAGAAAAATATCTAGGTAATAAATACGTTGGTGCGAAACGCTTTGGTGTAGAAGGCGGTGAATCATTTATCCCGATGGTGAATGAAATCATTCAACGTGCGGGTGCTGTTGGCTGTAAAGAAGTCGTGATTGGCATGCCACACCGTGGTCGTTTGAACCTGCTTGTGAACATCATGGGTAAAAACCCTGCAGACCTATTTGGTGAGTTCGAAGGTAAGAGCTTGCATAAAAAAGGTTCTGGCGACGTAAAATATCACCAAGGTTTCTCATCTAACGTGATGACTCCGGGTGGTGAAGTGCACTTGGCACTTGCGTTTAACCCATCGCACTTAGAAATTGTTGGACCTGTGGTTGAAGGTTCTGTACGTGCGCGCCAAGTACGTCGTAAAGACATTGGTGGTGATGATGTATTGCCATTAATCGTTCACGGTGATGCCGCATTTGCAGGTCAAGGTGTTAACCAAGAAACCTTCCAAATGTCACAAACTCGCGGTTATACCGTAGGTGGTACAGTTCACATTGTGATTAACAACCAAGTTGGTTTCACAACATCTGACCCACGTGACGCACGTTCTACTGAATACTGTACTGACATTGCAAAAATGATTCAGGCGCCAATTTTCCACGTGAATGGCGATGATCCTGAAGCGGTGATTTTTGTATCTCAATTGGCACACGATTTCCGTCATACATTCCGTAAAGACGTTGTGATTGATTTGTTCTGCTACCGTCGTCGTGGTCACAACGAAGCGGATGAACCTGCAGCAACTCAGCCAATGATGTATCAAGTGATCAACAAAAAGACCACTACACGTACTTTGTATGCTGACCAATTGGTGCAAGAAGGTGTGTTGGATCGCGCAGCAGCAGATCAAATGATTGAAGATTACCGCGCAGATTTAGAAGCGGGTAATCACGTTGCGAACGCATTGGTACTTGAGCCAAATACTAAAATGTTTGTAGATTGGTCGCCATACTTGGGTCACGACTATACAGACGTTTGGGATACAACTTTCCCTATCGAGCGTTTGAAAGAACTTGGTCAAACCATGCGTAAACTTCCAGAAGGTTTCGTGATGCAGCGCCAAGTTGCCAAAGTGATTGACGATCGCTTGAAAATGCAAACAGGTGAAATGCCACTAAACTGGGGTGCAGCTGAAACTTTAGCTTACGCATCTTTGTTGGATGAGGGTTACCTTGTTCGTTTGACTGGTGAAGACGTTGGTCGTGGTACTTTCTCGCACCGTCATGCAAAACTGCATAACCAAGTCGATGGTAAAACTTATATTCCACTTTGCCACATCAAAGAGAACCAACCACGCGTTGCAATCTACGACTCATTATTGTCTGAAATGGCAGTATTGGCATTTGAATATGGTTATGCGACGACCCTTCCAAAGAGCTTGATTATTTGGGAAGCACAATTCGGTGACTTTGCCAACTGTGCTCAAGTGGTAATCGACCAGTTCATTTCATCTGGCGAAACCAAGTGGGAGCGTGTGTGTGGTTTAACGATGCTTCTTCCACACGGTTTTGAAGGTCAAGGTCCTGAGCACTCATCTGCACGTTTAGAGCGTTTCTTACAGCTTTGTGCGGAAGAAAACATGCAAGTGATGACACCAACAACACCTGCACAGATTTTCCACGCTTTACGTCGTCAGGCGATTCGTCCAATCCGTAAGCCAATGATCATCATGTCGCCGAAGTCTTTACTTCGTCACAAGTTAGCAGTGTCTAACCTTGATGAGCTTGCAACTGGTACATTCCAGACTGTGATTGATGAAATTGACAACATCAACAAATCAGACGTGACGCGTTTGGTATTGTGTGGTGGTAAAGTGTATTACGACTTGCTTGAAAAGCGTCGTGAATTAGAATTGAACAATACTGCAATTGTTCGTATTGAACAGTTGTACCCATATCCAGAACAACGTCTTGCTGAAGTTCTTGCTTCTTATCCAAACGTAAAAGAATTAGTTTGGACTCAAGAAGAGCCGAAGAACCAAGGTGCTTGGTTATTCATCGCGCCACGTTTATATGATGACGTAATGAAAACTGGTAAACAGATTCGCATTAGTTATGCGGGTCGTGAAGCATCTGCAGCACCAGCGTGTGGTTCACCATATTTGCATGCAAAACAACAAGCTCAGCTCATCAATGACGCGCTTGCGATCGTAGCTGAATAACAGGAGATTCGAAGTAATGGCAACCGAAATTAAAGCACCGGTATTTCCAGAGTCAGTTGCAGACGGTACGATTGCAACTTGGCACAAACAACCAGGTGAAGCAGTTTCACGTGATGAAGTGATCTGTGATATTGAAACCGATAAAGTTGTTTTGGAAGTAGTCGCTCCTGCTGATGGCACAATCTCTGCAATCATCAAAAACGAAGGCGATACAGTTCTTTCTGACGAAGTAATTGCTCAATTTGAAGCGGGTGCTGTTTCTGGCGCTGCTCAAACTCAAGCAGTTCAGTCTGAAGCACAAGTAGAGCAAGCTGCGGCGAAAACTGAAGCAGGCGCTGCGCCAGTTGTTGAGCGTGCACAACCAGTTGCTGACCAAGCACCAGCAGTACGTAAAGCGTTGACTGAAACAGGTATCAATGCTGCAGACGTTTCTGGTACAGGTCGTGGTGGTCGTATCACTAAAGAAGATGTTGCAAATCATCAAGCTAAACCTGCTGCTGCAGCTGCGCCATTAAGCGTTGCGGTAGGTGAGCGTATCGAGAAACGTGTTCCTATGACACGTTTACGTAAGCGTGTTGCAGAGCGTTTACTTGCAGCGACTCAAGAAACTGCAATGTTAACAACATTCAACGAAGTGAACATGAAGCCAATCATGGAAATGCGTGCACAATACAAAGACGCATTTGAAAAACGTCATGGTGCACGTTTAGGCTTTATGTCTTTCTTCGTGAAAGCTGCAACTGAAGCATTGAAACGTTACCCAGCAGTAAACGCTTCTATTGATGGCGAAGACATCGTATATCACGGTTACTACGACATCGGTGTAGCGGTTTCTTCTGACCGTGGTTTAGTGGTTCCTGTATTACGTGATACAGACCGCATGAACTACGCTGAAGTAGAAAACGGTATTCGTGACTATGCTTATAAAGCACGTGACGGTAAGCTAGGTATTGAAGATATGACTGGCGGTACATTCACCATTACTAACGGTGGTACTTTCGGTTCATTGTTATCTACACCAATTCTAAACACGCCACAAACTGCAATTTTGGGCATGCACAAAATCCAAGAGCGTCCTATGGCGGTAAATGGTCAAGTTGAAATCTTGCCAATGATGTACTTAGCGCTTTCTTATGACCACCGTTTAATTGATGGTAAAGAAGCTGTAGGTTTCCTTGTAACAATCAAAGAATTGTTAGAAGAGCCAGCTAAACTCATCCTTGACCTTTAATTCTAAAGAATAAATCAGTGGGCTTGGAGCGATCCTCTAAGCCCATTTTTGGAGATAAAAATGTCTCAACAATTTGATCTTGTTGTTATTGGCGGTGGCCCAGGTGGTTATGAAGCGGCAATTCGTGCGGCTCAACTTGGCTTTAAAGTTGCGTGTATCGAAAAACGTATTCACAAAGGTAAACCATCTTTGGGTGGTACATGCTTAAACGTGGGTTGTATCCCATCTAAAGCATTACTCGATTCTTCACATCGTTATGAAGATACGGTTCATCACTTGGCTGATCATGGTATCACTACAGGTGAAGTACAGTTTGACCTTGCGAAGCTATTAGCACGTAAAGACAAAATCGTTGACCAATTAACTGGCGGTATTGATCAGTTATTAAAAGGTAACGGTGTTGAGTGGTTAAAAGGTACGGGTAAATTGCTTGCAGGTAAAAAAGTTGAGTTCGTTTCTCATGAAGGCGAAACTCAAGTTTTAGAGCCTAAGTATGTGATTCTTGCGACTGGTTCAGTTCCTGTAAATATTCCTGTTGCTCCTGTAGATCAAGACATTATTGTTGATTCTACTGGTGCATTAGAATTCCCAGAAGTGCCTAAGCGTTTAGGTGTGATTGGTGCAGGCGTAATTGGTCTTGAACTTGGTTCAGTATGGCGTCGTCTAGGTGCAGAAGTTGTTGTATTTGAAGCAATGGATGCATTCTTACCAATGGCTGACAAAGCTTTGGCAAAAGACTACCAGAAACTATTGACTAAGCAAGGTATGGATATCCGTATCGGTGCGAAAGTTTCAGGTACTGAAGTTAATGGTCGTGAAGTGACTGTTAAATATACCCAAGGCGGCGAAGAAAAAGAACAAACTTTCGATAAATTGATCGTTTGTGTAGGTCGTCGTGCTTATGCTGAAGGTTTATTGGCAGATGACTGCGGTATTAAACTGACTGAACGTGGCTTAGTTGAAGTAAACGATTGGTGTGCAACTTCTGTTGAAGGTGTATATGCAATTGGTGACTTGGTACGTGGTCCAATGCTTGCACACAAAGCAATGGAAGAAGGCGTAATGGCAGTTGAACGTATTCACGGTCATGCTGCACAAGTTAACTATGACACAATCATTTCAGTAATCTACACACACCCTGAAGCGGCGTGGGTTGGTTTAACTGAAGAGCAAGCGAAAGAAAAAGGCCACGAAGTGAAAACTGGTCAATTCGGTTTCGCGGTAAATGGTCGTGCTTTAGCAGCAGGCGAAGGTGCTGGTTTCGTGAAGTTTGTTGCAGATGCAAAAACAGATCGTTTATTGGGTATGCACGTGATTGGACCTGCTGCGTCTGACATCGTTCACCAAGGTATGATTGCACTTGAGTTCGTATCTTCAGTTGAAGATTTACAATTAATGACATTTGGTCACCCAACCTTCTCTGAAGTGGTGCATGAAGCCGCTTTAGCTGTAGATGGGCGTGCGATTCACGCGATTCAGCGTAAACGCAAATAACACTAAAAAGAGCGGCTTAGGCCGCTCTTTTTGCATTTGATGGTTGTATTTATGGGAATAATCATCTAAAAGTAAAGAGCATAGGAAAAACACCACACAAGGAAAGCAATATTAAAACGCAGGTTTGATATTGGTGGTGATAACTGAATAAAAGAAGTAGTAAAAGGTTAGTCAATGAATCTACATGAGTATCAAGCAAAAGCGCTATTAAAAAAATATGGTATGCCAGTACAAGAAGGCATTTTGGCAACTACAGCCGTAGAAGCCGTGCAAGCTTTCGAGCAACTGGGCGGTAAATTTGCGGTGATGAAAGCTCAGGTGCATGCAGGTGGTCGCGGTAAAGCGGGCGGCGTGAAGGTCGTAAAATCTGCACAAGAAGCAGCAGACTATGCCAACCAAATTCTAGGAACACGTTTGGTCACCTATCAAACCGATGCCTATGGTCAGCCTGTAAACAGTATTTTAGTGGCTGAAGATGTTTATCCTGTAGAGCGTGAACTGTACTTGGGTGCAGTGGTAGATCGTTCTAGCCGTCGCGTCACTTTTATGGCCTCTACCGAAGGTGGTGTTGAAATTGAGAAAGTGGCAGAAGAAACCCCAGAAAAAATTATTAAAGTAGAAGTTGATCCTTTGGTGGGATTATTGCCATTTCAAGCACGTGAAGTGGCCTTTGCATTAAAACTCAAAGACAGTCAAATCACGCAGTTTGTGAAGATTATGACAGCGGCTTATCAGGCATTTATCGACAATGATTTTGCCTTATTTGAAATTAACCCATTGTCTGTACGTGAAAATGGCGACATTTTATGTGTCGATGCCAAAGTCGGTATTGATTCCAATGCGCTGTATCGTTTGCCTGAAGTCTTGGCACTGCGCGATAAAACACAAGAAAATGAACGTGAATTGCGTGCATCAGAATTTGACCTGAACTATGTTGCTTTAGAAGGTAATATCGGTTGTATGGTGAATGGTGCAGGTTTAGCGATGGCGACTATGGATATTATTAAACTCTATGGTGGTCAGCCTGCGAACTTCTTGGATGTAGGTGGTGGTGCAACCAAAGAACGCGTAATTGAAGCCTTTAAAATTATTTTGGCAGATCACTCGGTTAAAGGCGTACTGATTAATATTTTTGGTGGAATTGTACGTTGTGACATGATTGCGGAAGCAATTATTGCAGCGGTTCAGGAAGTAAATGTGACGGTACCTGTAGTGGTTCGCCTAGAAGGGAACAACTCGGAACTTGGTGCAAAATTACTCGATGAATCAGGATTAAAACTTATTTCTGCAAACGGCTTGTCTGATGCCGCAGAAAAAATTGTTGCTGCAGTGAAAGCTTAAGGAGAATCAGGATGAGCGTATTAATTAATAAAGACACCAAAGTATTGGTACAAGGTTTCACTGGTAAAAATGGTACTTTTCACTCAGCACAAGCACTTGATTATGGAACTAAAGTGGTGGGTGGGGTAACGCCAGGAAAAGGTGGTCAAACCCATTTGGAATTACCTGTATTTAACACCATGAAAGAAGCTGTACGTGAAACAGGTGCAGATGCATCGGTGATTTATGTGCCTGCACCGTTTGTTTTAGATTCGATTGTAGAAGCAGTCGATTCTGGAGTAGGTTTGATTGTGGTGATTACGGAAGGTGTGCCAACCATCGACATGCTCAAAGCCAAGCGTTATTTAGAAACCAATGGCAATGGTACACGTTTGGTGGGACCAAACTGCCCAGGTGTGATTACACCAGGTGAATGTAAAATTGGCATCATGCCAGGGCATATTCATCAACCAGGACGAATTGGCATTATTTCACGTTCAGGTACTTTGACCTATGAAGCTGTGGCACAAACCACCAAATTAGGCTTAGGGCAATCGACCTGTATCGGGATTGGTGGTGACCCGATTCCAGGTATGAACCAAATTGATGCTTTAAAACTGTTCCAAGACGACCCAGATACCGATGCGATTATTATGATTGGTGAAATTGGTGGTACAGCAGAAGAAGAGGCTGCGGAATATATCCAGTCGAATGTCAGCAAACCTGTGGTGGGTTATATTGCAGGAGTGACGGCACCTAAAGGTAAGCGTATGGGACATGCGGGTGCAATTATTTCAGGCGGTAAAGGCACTGCGGAAGAAAAATTTGCAGCCTTTGAGCGTGCTGGAATTGCTTATACGCGTAGCCCTGCAGAACTGGGTTCTACCATGTGGCAAGTCTTAAAAGATCAGGATTTGCTTAAATAAGTCAAATTTTGAAGAGCTTGATTTTATTCTGCGCTCAATCCCCAATATTGGGGATTTTTTTATGCTGAAAAATTAGCCATACTTAAAAGATAAAGTATTTGTTATGAGTTGATTTGGTATAAATTGTGTGAGCAGGTAACATTTTGCCAAAAGTGTTGCTATCAAAGATGGGCATAATATTGCGAAATATTTCACATTAATTACATTTTGTGTGCGGAGTAGCGCGTGTTAACAAGAAGAAAGAAATTTTCAATCTATTATGTGTCTGCATTATCTTGCATGTCACTGTTTCCAACGGTTTATGCGCAAGAGAGTGTGGATCAACTGCGTGAACAAAGCATTCTTGCGATACGTTCAGGGCAAATTGATGCTGGCTTTCAGCAACTTGAGTCCTTGCTGCAGCAATATCCACAAAATCAAAAGCTTTTAGCAGATTATATTGTAACTGCGTATAGTCACAATAAAATTGGTCTGCATCAGCTGCCATACTTGAACGCTATTCAGGCAGCACAATTTCCTGAATATGGGCAAGTGAGCGCGATTAAAACTTTGCGTGATTTAAAACAATATCCTGCCGCTTTGGCGTTGGTGCAACAGTTTCAACAGTTGAAACCTGCTGAGTCTTGGCAAGTTTGGCGTGCAGTATTACATGCAGAATCTAGTCAAATTGAACAAGCCCGTCAAGACGTGAAAAGTATCCATCTAGCTACGCTAAGTGCAGATTATTTAGCACAATTGTCTTATGTTTACAGACTCTTAGAAATGCCAGTCGAAGCCTTACAAGCAGCAGAGGCATCTTTGGCGAAACAGGTGACCAGCAACGCGCAAGAACAATATGTTTTAGCACTTATGCTGAATGGGGACTCCCCACGTGCTGAAGCTTATATGCAAGAACATCAACTGAATCAAAGTAATTTAGTATTTACTGCAAAATTACAAGAACTTTCACAGAAAATTTTAAATGCAGTGCAGTTCTATAAATCTGCCAGTTATCGGAATGAGGGCGAAAAAGCCTTTTATCCTTTAGATGCTGTATTGGCAGAAATGAAAGCCTTATCTGCGGAACTGCCAGAACAAGCAGATTTACAACGCCGCTTTTATTATGAATATATCTATGCGCTAAATCAGCGTAATCGCTCTAAAGAAGTGTTGCTTGCAGTTCAACAGCTCAACATGAATCCGCAAGAGATGCCAGCTTATGTACGTCATGCCATTGCCGATGCATATTTGAAACTGCAACAACCTGCTAAGGCTGAACCGCTGTATTTGAGTTTGTTTAAAGAAAAGAATTATGTCGATTATTCGGTATACGCAGGTTTGTATTATGCCTATATCGAGCAGGAAAAATTTAAACAGGCCAATCAGCTGATTCAAGAGATGGATAAAACGCTGCCGACCTTTAGTTATAGTGATGCCAAAGGTGTAGAGCGAACCACACATTCAGATCGTTTGGAATATTTGAGTTTGAAAGGTTTGAATTATGCCTATCGAAATCAACATGCCAAAGCCGAGCAGTATTTTCAAGATTTGGTTGAACATGCACCTAGCAATGTCGCTTTCCAAAATAATTTGGCACTCATTCAGCGTTGGCGTGAAAAACCTTTAGATGCCGAACACACGGTTTCTCAATGGAACGGCATGACGCCAATTAGCCAAACCACGCAAATCAATCAGATGCAAAATGCACAGATGTTGGGTGAAATTGAGCGTTGGCGTGCCATTAATCAATATTTATACCAAACCGTACCTGATGATACTGCGGTGCAACGTAGCCGCAAAGAGTTGAATGATCGGGAACATTTTTCGATTCAGCATTCAAGTACTTGGTCGGAAAGTAAGTCTGATCAACAACAACTTTTAAATCAGCTTAAAGGCAGCAATGAACAGAATCATTGGACGCGTCTTAATAGTCCGTGGATGAATGATCATTATCGTCTGTTTGCCGATCATGCTTATCGCTGGTCAAAATACCAAGAAGGGAAAATAGATGATCAGCGAGTTGGTTTAGGTTTAGAGTGGAACAAGCAACGTAAAGCAGCCAGCATTTTGTTGTCAGATAGTGTGGACGATAGCCGTTTTGGCGTTGAACTCGATTGGACGCATGCCTTAAATGATCATTGGCAATATCGTCTTAATTTTAATACGCAGGCAAATATTCCCTTACAAGCTATTCGGGATGGTTACGAGGGCGAGTCGTATTTGGTTGGTTTGAACTGGCAACAGAATGAATCACGCAAAGCAGGCTGGCAATACCAATTGACGGATATTGATGATGGCAATACACGCCATGAAACATCGGCATTTTTTAGCCAGCGAATTTATTCAGCTCCGCATCATTTAACCACAGCAACTGTTGCAGGTTATTACGGTCAAAACGATAACATTGCGACCAATTATTTTAACCCTGAACGAAGCCACAGTCTTGAATTGCGCTTAGCGCACGATTGGATGACGTGGCGTAATTATGAGCATCATTTGAATCAGCGTTTTGAAGCGACTGTCGGTACCTATCAACAAAAAGGTTATTCAAATGATCCGATTTATAACTTTTTTTATGGACATGAATGGCAACTTTCCAGAACTTGGAAGTTGAATTATGGAGTGGGGTGGGGAGTACATCCTTACGATGGTGAGGATGAAGAAAAAACCTATGCAGTTTTAGGTTTTGAGGGACGCTTCTAATGAAAAAACAAATCAGTATTTTAAGTGCAATGTGTCTGGCATTGCTCAGTGGTGGCGCAGCTTCGGCATTTGCTAATAGTGCAACACAGCCTCAACCCAATGCAACTGACGCAGCTGCAACCAATATAGACAACCAACAAGCTTATTCGTTTGTCACCCTGACTTTTCACGATGTCCGTGATGATGTCAAAAAAAGAGGTGATCGTGATGTGTATGCGGTAAGCACCAAAAATTTTGCCCAATTTTTAGCGTGGATTAAGAAAAATGGCTGGCAGCCAATTCGTTTAGAAGATGTATGGCAAGCGCGTCAGTTTAAAAAACCGTTGCCTGAAAAAGCCGTATTAATTACGGTAGATGACGGTGCGCTCAGCAGCTATACCAAAATTTTCCCATTGCTCAAGCTGTACCAAGTGCCTGCGGTTTTTGCCATTCCAACCAGTTGGATTAATGGTAATACCCAAGCTGCCTATGAGGCTTATGGTTCTGGCAACTTAATGAACTGGGATCAGATGCGTGAAATTCAGCGCTCTGGTTTGGTCGAGTTTGTGTCGCACAGTGACAACTTACACTATGGTATTTTGTCGAATCCGCAACAAAATAAGCAGCCTGCGGCAATTGCGCGTTTGTATGATGAAAAAACCCAAAGCTATGAAAGCGACGCAGCATATAAGCAACGTATTCTGGCAGATTTAAAACGCTCTAAACAGGTACTGGAAAAAGAATTAGGTGTAGAAAGCCGAGCAATTTTCTGGCCTTACGGTGCAGCGAGTAAAGAAACCGAAGATATTGCAATAGAAGCTGGTTTTCCAATGTCATTCAGTTTGGGGAGTGTTTTGACCCTCGCTGATGCAGAAAAGACCTATCAACGCGCCTTGATTATGGATAACCCAACGCCAGAAGTGATTCATGAAGGCATGCGTGAATTTTTAACTTATACCCGTGCGCCGTATAAGCAACGCAAAAGTATTTTACGCTATGACTTGGCCGATATGGCTGCTGTAAGTTATGACCAAGCCGATCAAAAACTGGGGCAGCTTTTAAATCAGGTCAATGCACTTAAAACCAATACCTTGTTATTAAAAGTGGTAGCAGACAGCAATGCCGATGGCAAGGTGGATGTTGCGTATTTTCCAAACCGCCAACTGAAAATGCAGCAGGATTTACTCAACCGTACCGTGTGGCAAGCACGCACACGGGTTGGGCATCGCGTATATGCCGAGTTACCGCTCAGTTTGCAAACCCAACAGGGCTATAGCTTGGCAGACTTCACTACAGATTTGGTGAAAAATAATAGCTCGATTGAAGGTTTAATGTTAGATACAGGCTCTAGTCTGAATTGTGCTTTGGCGCAAGAGAAATGGACAGCAGAATGCCAAGCCGCTGTGCAGCAGATTATCGACATTAAAAACCAGACTAAAAAAGCGGCTAAATATTACACCAATATCAGTAACAACTACCAAACAGCTTTAAAAGTAGATGGTAACCAAACCTCATTTAAAGGCTTAAAACAAGTGGTTCAGCTGATTCCAGATCATGCCGATTTTATCTATATCAGCATTGATCCTGTTCAAGCTGCATCGCATTTTTCAGACCTCAAACATGCAATTGCGCATTTGAATGAACAAGAAAGACAGCATTTGATGGTGACTTTTGAAGTGAATCCTCAAGCGACTGCGCATCAATGGCAGCATTATCAAAATGCTTATGCTGCGCTCAGACAGTTGTCTATACAGAAATTAGGAGTAGAAAATTACCATTTGAATATGGGAGAGCAGGTTCATCAACACCTTTATGCGCCGCTCAGTTTAAACGAAAGCCCTTTGGAATATCGCGACCTATTCCAGACCAGAACAGGACGTTGATATTATGATGAACTTTGCACAATTTGATCTGAGTGATTTATATTTTGGCTTTGCATTTTTCTATCCGCTGTTTATGGCGTGGTTATGGATTGCAGGCGGAATCTGGTTTTATTTTAAGCGCGAATATCGTCAAAATGATTTGCCTGAACCTAGTCAGGAAGGCTGTAGTATCATTATTCCTTGTTTTAATGAAGAAGAACAAGTCCGTGCGACTATTCGTTACGCCATGCAGACGCAATATCCACTATTTGAAGTGATTGCAGTCAATGATGGCAGTAGCGATAGAACAGCCGAAATTTTAGATGAACTGGCAGCACAATATCCAAAACTTCGTGTAGTCCATTTGGCTGAAAATCAGGGCAAAGCCTATGCCTTGCGGGCAGGAACGATGGTCAGCCAATATGAGTTTTTGGTGTGTATTGATGGTGATGCCTTACTGCATCCGCATGCAGTATTCTGGATGATGCACCAATTGACCAGTTATCCGCGTGTGGGGGCTGTGACAGGAAATCCACGTATTATTAACCGTTCTAGTATTTTAGGTAAGTTACAAGTTGGTGAGTTTTCATCAATTATTGGTCTAATTAAACGTGCTCAACGTACCTATGGACGTATTTTTACTGTGTCGGGCGTGATCGCAGGTTTTCGTAAAACCGCTTTAGACCGCATTGGCTATTGGCGCGATGACATGATCACTGAAGATATTGATGTATCTTGGCGTTTGCAGTTTGACCACTGGGATTTGCAATACGTGCCGAAAGCTTTGTGCTACATCTATATGCCCGAAACCTTTAAAGGTTTGTGGAAGCAGCGTCTGCGCTGGTCGCAAGGTGGGGTAGAAGTCCTGTTTGCCTATGTGCGTAAGATGTTCAAATGGCGTTTGCGCCGTATGTGGCCGATTGCGATTGAAGCCATAATCAGTATTACTTGGGCATACGTAATTTTCGGGATATTCCTGTTATATCTGTATGGCTTATTTTTTCCTGTACCAACAGAATGGTACATCCAGACTATTTTTCCACAGTGGTATGGTGTAGTTTTGGGTGTGACTTGTTTGATTCAGTTCTTTGTCAGCCTCTGTATTGACCATCAATACGATAAAAGCCGTACATTCAGAACCTACTTTTGGGTCATTTGGTATCCATTATTTTTCTGGATTTTAATGATGCTGACGACAGTGGTGGCATTGCCTAAAACCATTCTGAAAAAGAATAAACGTGCGCGTTGGGTCAGCCCAGACCGTGGTTTTAGAGGAGAAGATGAACATGCCTAAATATGAAATGATTCAGGATGAATCTCAGCTCGAAATTCCTCAATATATTGATGAGCCAAAATATGTGCGCAATAAAAGTGCGGGCTATGGTCTATTCTTTTTAGGATGGCTGGTCTGGATTTGGCTGTTCTTGCCGCTGATTACCTTGCTGTTGTGGTGGTATGAAGGTTATACCGTTTATCACCACTTAATTATTGGCAATGGCCCAGATGGCCCGATCAGTTTGTTGCATATTGCTTTAGCCATCGACATTTTTATTCTGTTCTTGTTGGTGTGGGCAAGTTACAACTGGATTCGCTTTCGTAATAAAGAGCGTCGTCATGCACCGATCCCTGTGACTGCGGAACACATGGCGAAAAGTTTTGCTTTACAAGTTACAGATATTGAAACTTTAAAACAGGCTAAAAATGTGACTTTGCATTATGACGAAGACGGTGTTTTGCAACAGTACGCCATCAACCAAACTTTGCCAGTAGCGTCTGTCGCTACTGGGCTGAATCAGGTTCAGCCTCAAGCTGAAAACTAAGCTGCATGGGTTTGACTTGTGGATGCTGTGCAACAAAGTCATCAGGATAATAACCAATATGTTTCACACCATGCTGCTCTAAAAGTTGGATGCTGTGCTGCAATTCTTGAGTTGAAATTTTCTGCTGGTTGCGCCAATTGACCGTTTGTAATTCAAAAATAGTACGATCCAAATTTGGGTCGTATTTTTTTGCATGCTGAATTAAATCCAAATAGAATTTTTTATGGTTTTTGGCTTGCTCCATATAGGGCATGGCCATGATGGCATTGTAGTCATAATAACGATAGGTACTTGGCATGGACTGTGCAAACCATTGTTCACTTTGGGGTTGCGTGACCACGGGTGCATACATATTGCGCGCCACCAATAAATTGGGTTGGTATTGTTTGAGTACTTGAGTAATACCTGCTGCCAATTGATCTAAATAAGCAGTTTTATATTTGGCTAAGCGTGCCTGTTTGGGATGTCTGAGGTCTTTAAAAATACGATGTGAAAACCCCCATTGCTGATAATATTTACGTGCCAAAGCCGAAGAATCTTCATAATCTGACAAGGTCACATCATCATGGTATAACACGCCATCGACAGGATTGTGTTGAATGAAATCACGGTAAATATCCACAATAATTTCTAGGTTTTTCTGCTCAAAAGGTGAGAGGCGAATATAACCTTTTTGCCCGCCTTGACGATGTTGTACATAATTGAATTGCTGATTTTTCGGCAATTCCCACGCCAAAACAGGCAGCCATGCATAGACGTGCTGCACTTGTGTGTTTTGACGAATTTGCTGCAGTAGCTGTGGAAATAAGTTGTCACGCACAGGCACATAACGGTTTTCGAAATACACCTGATCTGCAGAGCCGTTGGCATCTGGGTCGGCAAAGGCCTGTAAAAAAATCGTATTTGGTCGAATGTTTTGAATGCGTTGAATCAAGGCTTGAATATTACGTTGTTGCTGGGCTTTGTCTGTATCGAAAACATAATCTAAATCAATATGCATAATCCGCATTTGCGCAATAGGCTTAATCTGTTTTGCTTTTTGTTGAGTCTGTTGTGTAGCGGGTTGTTCCAAGTTTTTTAGGACATTTTCAATAGGATGTTGAGTAATCACGGGTAAGCTTTGTGCATGTACCGCCATAGGCAGGGTTAGGCTGAATAGTCCAATTTGACATACTCGGTTCAAGGCTTGGCTAAATTTTTTTGGAAATACAGACATAAGACTTTCATCAAGCAGCACAGAATAGATTTACTCTAATCACAATAGCGGATAGTTCAAGTAATTTTTTGCATCTCGGGAAATTATTTTTATTGTTGTACAAGCTGTATAAACAGCTGATTCAAATAAAAAAATACGCAATGATTGGGGTGATCATTGCGTATGAAAAACGAATCTGCTTTCACAGCTTCGATAACGGAGAAATGTTATGAAATTAGGATTGCTCCTAAAGCATGTAAGTATACTAAACTGAGAATGAATACTATTCCGCAGTATTCAGGTTACGTGATGTTAAATCACGTAAGTAATAAGTGTTTTTTGTGAGTCGAGTCAGCTTGTGTTGATTTTTCACTCAAATAAAAAGTCTCTTATTCATGTGAATAAGAGACTTTAAAATATTTGTATCTACAAAATGCTTAGAAGTGGAATACACCCAAGCCAGCTTTCACTTCATCTAAAGTTTGCTGGGTAATATCACGGCATTTGTCGGTGCCTGTTTTCAAAATATCCATAATGTAGTCAGGATCTTTAGCAAGTTCGATACGACGTTCACGGATCGGCCCAATCAATTCTTTTAGAATGCCTTCCAAACGCTTTTTCACCGTACCATCGCCCAAACCACCACGACGATAATGCGCTTTCAGTTCTTCAAGTTCTTCTTTGTTGGTATCGAAGGCATCTAAATAAGTAAATACTACGTTGCCTTCAACCTGACCTGGGTCTTCGATACGCAGGTGATTTGGGTCGGTGTACATTGCATTGACAGCTTTTTTAATGTCTTTGTCTGTGGCATCTAACACAATGGTATTGCCCAGTGATTTTGACATTTTCGCTTTACCATCAAAACCAGGTAAACGTCCGACATTTGACAACAATGCCTGACATTCAGGTAGTAAGTCATGACCAATTTGACGATTCACCCGACGCACAATTTCATTGGTCTGTTCAATCATTGGAATTTGGTCTTCACCTACAGGAACGACCGTTGCTTTAAATGCAGTAATATCGGCTGCTTGAGCTACAGGGTAGCACAGGAAACCTGCAGGAATATCACGCTCAAAACCACGCATCTGAATTTCAGATTTAATGGTTGGGTTACGCTCCAAACGTGCCACAGTCACGAAGTTTAAATACAACATGGTGAGTTCGTTTAATGCAGGCAGGCAAGATTGCACGCAAATGGTGGTTTTTGTTGGATCAATCCCCACCGCTAAATAATCGGTTGCTACCTCAATAATATTACGACGGACTTTTTCAAAGTTATCGGCATTGTCAGTTAAGGCTTGAGCATCGGCAAGTAACAGATGTTGATGATGTGAGTCTTGTAAACCTACACGTGAACGTAAAGAACCCACAAAGTGACCTAAATGTAGTTGTCCAGTTGGACGATCGCCTGTCAAAATCACAGGACGATTATCTTGATTACTCATTTTTTATTCCAAGTCGTATCTACGACATCTATGTACCGATGAATTGCTACATTGTAAGGCATAACATTTTTCAATGTCACTTCCTTAAGTGAGTTGAATAGAATTTGCTGTAAAAAATTTTGCTGTAAAAATTAATGAAGTAAATACAGACCCTATATAAATTCAGTTTTAAAATAACTTGAAAATCATATAAGGATAACAACGCAATGGCGAGCAGCTTATTACTTTTATTAGATGACATTGCAACAGTTTTAGATGATGTGGCAGTTATGAGCAAAATGGCTGCAAAAAAAACCGCAGGGGTTTTGGGCGATGATTTGGCGTTGAATGCGCAGCAAGTCAGTGGTGTACGTGCAGAGCGTGAGTTGCCTGTGGTATGGCGTGTGGCTAAAGGTTCATTCATCAATAAGCTAATTTTAGTACCGCTCGCGTTATTAATTAGTGTCGTTGCGCCGTGGTTAATCAATCCTTTATTGGTGGTTGGTGGTCTATTTTTAAGTTATGAAGGTGTGGAAAAAATCATGCACACCTTACAACACAAAAAAGCCCAAACGGCTAAAGAAGCGCAACTTGAGCTAATTCAAACTGAGCAAGACCTTGCGGCTTATGAAACCGAAAAAATTAAAGGTGCTGTGCGTACTGACTTTATTTTATCGGCGGAAATTGTGGTGATTTCTTTGGGGACTGTGGCTGCGGCAGGCTTTCTAACCAAAGTGACAGTATTAAGTTTAATTGCGATTGCCATGACGGTGGGTGTCTATGGGTTCGTTGCGTTAATTGTCAAAATTGATGACATTGGTTTATACCTCACAGAACAAGCTGCCAATTTTAAACAACGTATTGGGAGTGGTTTACTGGCATTTGCTCCAATTTTAATGAAGACTTTATCTGTGGTGGGTACTGCAGCGATGTTCTTGGTTGGTGGAGGAATTATCAATCATGCTATTCCTTTTGTGCACCATTTCACAGAAGATACGGTAGAGTATGTACAAGACATCCCAACGATGGGCAGTATTGTAGGTTCAGTCACGCCAATGTTGATGAACCTTGTCGTGGGTATTTTGGCAGGCATCTTGGTGGTGATTGTGGTCGCACTTGTTCAAAAAGTGTGGTCAAAGTCTAAATCGGCTTAATCTATTATCAGAGTTTAAGAGAAGGATAAGAATAATGCGTTGGAAAGGTCGTCGAGTTAGCACGAATGTAGAAGACCGCCGTGGTGGCGGTGGAGCAAAAGCGGGCGGTATCAGTATTTTGGGCTTAGTGGTGGCCTTTGTTGCATGGAAGTTCTTTGGCATCGATCCGCAATCGGCTTATCAAGCGACCAAGCAAGTCACCTCACATGCGCAAAGTGCTGAAACTAAAGGTTTAGATAATCCAACTCCTGAACAACAAGAGGCGATGGAGTTTGTGGGCACTGTTTTGGCCGATACAGAAGATACGTGGTCACAAGTGTTTCAGCAGCAGTTAAATAGCCAATATATACCACCTAAACTGGTGTTATTTACAGGTGTGGTCAATTCTGGCTGTGGTACGGCACAATCGGCAATGGGGCCATTTTATTGTCCTGCCGATCAAAAAGTATATATTGATACTTCATTCTTCCAAGCCATGCGTCAGCAAATGGGCATTGGTGGTGAACAAAATCAGACTGAATTAAGCCGAAATGATCAGGCGGGCGATTTTGCTCAAGCCTATGTGGTGGCGCATGAAGTTGGTCATCATATTCAGACCATTTTAGGGATTTCAGAACAAGTGCATAAAGCACGTCAGCAAGTCAGCGAAGTACAGGGTAATCAGCTTTCGGTACGTCAGGAATTACAAGCGGACTGTTTATCGGGAGTGTGGGCGCATCATAACCATCAACGTACTCAATTCCTCGAACAAGGTGATATTGAAGAAGCAATGGATGCGGTACATAAAATTGGCGATGACTATTTACAAAAACGTGCACGTGGGCAAGTCGTGCCTGATAGCTTTACGCATGGTACCAGTGCACAGCGCGTACAATGGTTCCAGACTGGCTTAAAATCAGGCTTGATCAGTGATTGTGATACATTCAATGCCGCAATTTAACTGACTTAAAAATCAAGTTTTATAAACAAAAGGAGTGCTGCCAGTCGCTCCTTTTTTATAGGCTAAATGAATGCGAGTGGATAGATGCAAACAACGTTAAGCCGTAAACTGAGTGATGAATTAGCACACATGATTTTGAACGTGGTGTGTTTGATTCCAGCAGGTCAGGTTGCGACCTATGGGCAAGTGGCACGCCTAGCGGGTCTGCCCAAACATGCACGTTTGGTCGGTTATGTCCTCAGGCATTTATCGGCAGAACATACTGTGCCGTGGCATCGGGTGATTAATGCGCAAGGAAAAATTAGCCTAAGCAAACTAAACGCCCAAGGAGAAAATATACAAACTTTAAAATTACAGGAAGAAGGGATTGTGGTAATTGCAGAAAAGGTGAATTTAAAACAATACCAATGGCAGAATTAAACTGTGTTGCTAAACCGAATGTTTAATATTGAGATAAGATTAAGTAGAGACAGTTTGCTGAATGCAATGCTGCAAATAAAATTTCAGACAAACAGTGAGATCAGAATGAGAGAAGAGAGTTCCTCACTTCCGTAGAAATGAGGAACACGCAATCTTATTGACGTACAACCAGTACAGGTGTAGTGCCTTCGCTTAGGATGCTTTGCGCAACACTACCTAAGAATAATTTTTTCAAGCCAGTACGACCATGTGAACCAATCACGATAAGGTCAGCATTTAAGTCTTTTGCAGCATTGGTAATTTCGCGTGCAATTACTTGACCTTCAAGTAGTTTAGTTTCAGCTTCAACACCTTGTTCAGTGAATTTTTGCTTTGCTTCTTCTAAAGTTTTTACGATAGAAGCGCGAGCGCGTTCAATCAAGTCATTGGTTTGGTTTGCAGTGATGTATTCTGCAGCAATATACGGGTCAAGTGTAAGTACTTGTACCACAGTGATTTTACTACCAAATGCTTTTGCAAGTTCAGCAGCTTTTGCAACAGCGGCAAAAGAAGTTTCAGAACCGTCCACTGGTACGAGGATGTTTTGGTAAGCCATGAGTGTTTCTCCTTATTGTAATTTCAATACTTTAATAAAATATTCGCTCTGAGTCCTGTCTTATCTTACGCTGAATTCATATAGAATAAAACCCAGTAATTTCATAAAGATAATTGAGTGCTGTAAGTCCTTATTTCACCTTAATTTAGCATGAAATTATGAAGCTGTGCTTTCAATTCAACTAAAGTTTTAGTCATTTTTTGTTTGCGTGTTTGTCAAAAAATCGATCAGTTGATTGACATCATTACTCTGCAATTGTTCGCGGATTTTCAGTAAATATTTTTCATCAAAATCATACAGTTTTAGCGCCAAAAGTTGAGCAATCTCTGTTTCACTAAAGCGGTATTTAATTACTTTGGCAGGCACACCTGCCACAATAGCGTAAGGCGGTACATCTTGCGTAACCACTGCACCTGTCGCCACAATTGCACCTTCGCCTAGTTCAACACCTTGCATAATCATGGCGCGACTGCCAATCCAGCAGCCATCGCCAATTGTGGTATCACCTGCCGCAACAAAACTGCGAGTATCAAACGGAAAAGCCGAAACCCAGTCACTGCGATGCAATTGATTGCCACCCATCATAATCACGCATTCCGCACCAAAACAGACAAAATTGCCAATATGTAATTGATCAATTGGCTTGTCTGCTGTTGCAGGTTTGTCATGTAAATAACGCACCACACAACGTTCAAAACCCTGATCCCAATAGGCTGAATAATAAGAGTAATTGCCTTTGATGTGGATGTTGGGGTTTTTCACAGTTTTGGAGATGAACTCAAATTCGCACCAGTGTTTAACAGGGGAATTAATTAGCGTTTCGGACATGGTTTTTTCGTGTGGAGAGATGAGGGGATTA
The DNA here is from genome assembly GCF_013420525.1 of Acinetobacter sp. YH01003. Lineage (NCBI taxonomy): Bacteria > Pseudomonadati > Pseudomonadota > Gammaproteobacteria > Moraxellales > Moraxellaceae > Acinetobacter > Acinetobacter sp. YH01003. The sequence goes on from NZ_VOXY01000001.1 coordinate 184,147, forward strand.
TATCTGAAATTTTGAACCTCTCCCTAGCCCTTTCCTAGAAGGAGAGGGAATGTTCAAAATATTAGTTGACCACTACACTTTAGTGATTTGAAAGCTTAAAGTATCTATCTTAAAAAATTCCACAAATACATAAAAACATTTTTAACACTGTTTGGAAATAAGAATCCCCAAATAGCAAAAAAGAGTGATGATGCCAATACGATACTGACAGGACTGGTTTGTGTATTGATAAAGAGTCCCCAGACTGGAATTAAAATCAGTCCTAACACAGCCCCAGAAAGCGCATAAACAAATGCATGAGTGATGCGATTTTCCATCTTATTTTCCTCTATTTTTATCGCAGTATAATCTATAAGCTCGGCTGTATGATTTATAGGCAATAAAAAACCCCTCAAAGAGGGGCATCGCGTGTAGTCATCTTTATTAAAACTTAAAGATATTCTACATTCACAATTTCATATTCCACTTCGCCTTGCGGAGTGACAATTTTGGCTTCATCGCCTTCATTTTTGCCCAACAAACCGCGTGCAATAGGCGAATTCACTGAAATTTTATTGATTTTAAAATCAGCTTCATCATCACCTACAATTTTGTAGGTTTTTTGCTCTTCGGTGTCTAGGTTTTCAATGGTCACAGTCACACCAAAAACCACACGTCCGTTTTGTTCCAATTCTTTAACATCAATTACTTGGCAAGCGCCTAATTTACCTTCGATGTCTTGGATACGACCTTCGCAGAAACCTTGCTGTTCACGTGCGGCATGGTATTCAGCATTTTCTTTTAAATCGCCATGTTCACGCGCTTCTGCAATCGCTGCAGTAATACGTGGACGTTCAACCGATTTAAGTTGTTGTAATTCTTGCTCTAAAGCGTGTTTACCTTCAGGCGTCATAGGATAACGTTGCATGTTGTCCCTCTTTAAAAATATTGAAGTCTATAAATGAAAAAAGCCCGCCACCCGAAAGGTGACGGGACTTTATTGAAATGTATTAACCTACAGTAAGATCTTGCAGGCGATATACATCCATTGGTAATTTAATCGCTAAGGCTTGGCATACAGCATCTGCGCCATTCAAGGTCGTGGTGTAATACACTTTACCTTGCAATGCAGAACGACGGATTGAGAATGAATCCTGCTGAGCTTGTTTGCCTTCAGAAGTATTGATGATGAGGTGAATCTCACCATTTTTCAAGCGGTCTACAATGTGTGGGCGACCTTCAGTCACTTTATTCACACGTTCACACTCAATACCTGCATCGGTGATGACTTTATGCGTACCACCCGTTGCAACAAGTTTGAAGCCAAAATCAGCCAATTGTTTTGCAATACGCGCCACATGCGGTTTATCTGACTCACGTACAGATAAGAATGCATGTTTCACTTCGCCTTCAGTTGGGATTCCTGGTAAGCGATCATTCGAGCCTAACACAGCTTTATAGAATGCTTCACCAAAAGTTTTACCTACGCCCATGACTTCACCTGTAGATTTCATCTCAGGCCCAAGCACTGGGTCTACACCAGGGAACTTGTTGAATGGGAACACAGCTTCTTTCACAGAGAAGTGTTGCGGAATAATTTCTTTAGTAAAGCCTTGAGCTTCTAAAGATTGACCTGCCATACAACGTGCTGCAACTTTAGCCAATGATTCGCCAATACACTTAGAAACGAACGGAACAGTACGTGATGCACGTGGGTTCACTTCCAAGATATAAACGTCATTGCCTTTCACTGCAAACTGTACGTTCATTAGACCAATAACGCCCAACTCTTTTGCCATTGCAACAGTTTGACGACGCATTTCGTCCTGTACTTCATCTGACAATGAATAAGGTGGAATTGAACATGCTGAGTCGCCAGAGTGAATACCTGCTTGTTCGATGTGCTGCATAATACCGCCAATCACCACATCTTTACCGTCAGATACGCAGTCTACGTCAACTTCAATCGCATCATCCAAGAAACGGTCTAACAGTACAGGTGCATCGTTAGATGCTTGAACTGCATCACGCAAGTAGCGTTTCAATTCTTCTTCGTTATACACGATTTCCATTGCACGACCACCCAATACATAAGATGGACGAACAACGAGCGGGTAACCCACTTTCGCTGCTTCTGCGATACCTTCTTCAGCAGATTTTACAATGCTGTTGTTAGGCTGACGCAATTGCAGACGTTGAATCATTTGCTGGAAACGCTCACGGTCTTCTGCACGGTCAATTGCATCTGGTGATGTACCAATAATTGGCGCACCTGCCTCTTCTAAAGCGCGTGCCAATTTCAATGGAGTTTGACCACCGTACTGTACGATAATGCCTTTTGGCTTTTCAGTACGTACGATTTCAAGTACATCTTCCAAAGTAATTGGTTCAAAGTACAAACGGTCTGAAGTGTCGTAATCGGTAGATACTGTTTCAGGGTTACAGTTCACCATGATGGTCTCAAAACCATCTTCACGCATTGCAAGCGCAGCGTGTACACAGCAGTAATCGAATTCGATACCTTGACCGATACGGTTTGGACCACCGCCAATCACCATGATCTTGTCTTTCGCTGAAGGATTCGACTCACACTCTTCATCGTAAGTTGAATACATATATGCTGTGTCAGATTCAAACTCTGCAGCACAGGTATCTACACGTTTATAAACTGGGGTTACGCCCAAGTTCCAACGGTGTTTACGGAATTGCTTTTGTGAAATACCCATCAAGTTCGCAATACGTAGGTCAGATAAACCTTTACGTTTGAACGAACGGATGTTGTCAGCGTTTAGATCACCAAAACCTAAAGTTTTGATTTCATTTTCAGTGTTCACGATGTCTTGAATTTGAATTAAGAACCAACGGTCAATTTTGGTCGCTTCAAAAACTTCGTCCAAGCTAAAGCCATGACGGAATGCGTCAGCCACGTACCAAATACGCTCAGGGCCTGGAACTTTTAATTCAACTAAAATTTTGTCGCGTGCGCCTTCAGCACCCACTTCAATTTGTTCGTCAAAACCACACGCACCAGTTTCTAAACCACGAAGCGCTTTATTTACAGACTCTTGGAAATTACGGCCAATTGCCATGACTTCACCTACAGATTTCATCTGTGTGGTTAAAGTCGCGTCTGCTTGCGGGAATTTTTCAAAGTTGAAACGTGGAACTTTAGTTACAACGTAGTCAATTGATGGTTCAAATGACGCAGGGGTTGTACCGCCTGTGATGTCATTTTTAAGTTCATCTAGGGTATAACCAATAGCAAGTTTCGCAGCAACTTTTGCAATTGGGAAACCAGTGGCTTTAGATGCAAGTGCAGATGAACGAGATACACGTGGGTTCATCTCAATCACAACCATACGACCAGTATTCGGGCAAATACCGAACTGAACGTTAGAACCACCTGTTTCTACACCAATTTCACGAAGTACCGCTAAAGATGCATTACGCATCAATTGGTATTCTTTGTCCGTCAAAGTTTGCGCAGGAGCAACGGTGATTGAGTCACCAGTGTGCACGCCCATTGGGTCAAAGTTTTCGATTGAACATACGATGATACAGTTGTCGTTTTTATCACGTACAACTTCCATCTCATATTCTTTCCAACCAATAAGTGATTCATCAATCAATAATTGTTTGGTTGGAGAAAGATCGAAACCGCGTTCACAGATTTCAAGGAATTCTTCTTTGTTATATGCGATACCGCCACCAGAACCACCCATGGTGAATGATGGACGAATAATCACAGGGAAGCCAAAGCGAGATTGAATCTCAAGTGCTTCTTCCATAGATTCAGCAATTGCTGCTTTTGGACACTCAAGACCAATTTTGCGCATTGCTTCATCAAACAATTTACGGTCTTCGGCTTTTTCAATCGCGTCTTTGGTTGCACCAATTAATTCAACATTGTATTTGGCTAAAATACCGTTGGCATCTAATGCAAGCGCACAGTTCAATGCAGTTTGACCACCCATGGTCGGAAGTACTGCATCTGGACGTTCTTTTTCAATGATTGCTGCAACAGTCTGCCAAGTGATTGGCTCGATATAAGTTGCATCTGCCATTGCAGGGTCAGTCATGATGGTCGCAGGGTTCGAGTTTACCAAAATAACGCGGTAACCTTCTTCACGCAGCGCTTTACATGCTTGAGCACCAGAATAGTCAAACTCACAAGCCTGACCAATAACAATAGGACCAGCACCAATAATTAAGATGCTTTTAATATCCGTACGTTTAGGCATTATTTCGCTCCTTAATTACTTCTTAGCGGCTTCAATAAGTTCGATGAAATGATCGAACAAGAGTGCGCAGTCATGTGGACCTGAACTTGCTTCTGGGTGACCTTGGAAGCTAAATGCAGGCTTGTCTGTACGATGAATACCTTGGTTTGTGCCATCGAACAATGAACGATGCGTTGAACATACATTGCTTGGTAAGGTGCTTTCATCTACCGCGAAGCCGTGGTTCTGAGAAGTAATCATCACTGTACCAGTTTCTAAGTTCTGTACAGGATGGTTTGCGCCGTGGTGACCGTGCGGCATTTTCATTGTTTTTGCACCTGATGCAAGTGCAAGAATTTGGTGACCTAAACAGATACCAAATACAGGAGTATTCGTGGTTTCTACAATTGTTTTTACAGCTTCAATTGCGTAGTCACATGCAGCAGGATCGCCAGGGCCATTTGACAAGAAAATGCCATCTGGGTTTAACGCAAGGACTTTTTCAGCAGGGGTTTGTGCAGGAACAACGGTTAATTTGCAACCGCGGTCTGCGAGCATACGCAGGATGTTGGTTTTGACACCGTAATCGTATGCAACCACATGATATTTAAGTTCAGGTTGAGTAAAGCCTTTGCCAAGTTCCCATGAACCTTCAGTCCATTCAAAACCTTCAGGGTCGCAGCATACTTTTGCAAGATCTAAGCCGTTTAAGCCGCCAAATGCACGTGCTTTTGCAATTGCTTCTTCTTCAGTGATATTTTCACCAGCAAGAATACAACCGTTTTGCGCACCTTTGGAACGTAAAATACGGGTCAATTTACGGGTATCAATATCGGCAATTGCAACAACATTGTGTTGTTGTAAGTATTCGCCTAAAGATTGAGTAGAACGGAAGTTACTGTGTAATAAAGGCAAATCACGGATAATTAAACCGTTTGCCCATACTTTATGAATTCGACCTGACTCAACATCTTCATCATTGCAACCAGTGTTCCCAATATGTGGGTAAGTTAAAGTCACAAGTTGTTGTGCATAACTCGGGTCGGTCAAAATTTCTTGATAGCCAGTCATGGCAGTGTTAAAAACGACTTCACCAGTCGTGCTTCCCGTTGCACCGATAGACGTACCTTTAAAGATTGTACCGTCGGCGAGGGCTAAAATGGCGGGGGTGCTCAAACCAAAGCTCCTGAACTAAAACCACAAAAATAGGGCTGTAAAAAAGCGAGTAGACGAAAAAAAAGGAAGGTCAATATTTAAACCTACCCTCCTATGTCTGCTCGCTTGAACTTAACATTGCATTATACGCATGAACTCGCCAAAAGTCCATTGTGAATCTAACGAATATGTAAGATAAAAGACTTGCTTTTTTTGCTAGGTTTATGTTTTAGCGTGTAGTCCAAATGTAAGCAATCTACGATTGTTAGACAATCCAAAACCCATTTGAGTCTAAATTGCCTTATGCTTAATTTATAGACAACAACGACCTTGGGTAAAAGCGAATGACTGAACAAGATAAATCAGCCACTGAACCACAAAACAGTGCAATCAAAGCAGTAAGTGAAGGCGCTGAAAGGCTTGAAAAAGTAACGCATGATGCCAAAGAGCAGGTGCTTGATGTAGTTGCGGAAACGCAAGAAAAACTTCAAGCCGAAGCAAAACAACTCAATGCCAGCGTGCAAGAGCAATTGGGTCAGTTAAAGCAAGATGTGTTGCAAAAAATTGAAGCTTTAAAAGCACAATTTGGTAGTTCACCTAAAGATTTAGGCGAATTAAAAGACTTTGTAAAAACTGAATTTAGCGCAATTATTGAAGATCTTTCTAAACTTGGTAAAGAGTTGAAAGAAGATGTCAGCAGCATTTCAGTAAAACACAAAGATCAATTGGCTGAAACTTTTAAGCGTTCTAAAGAGCACACACTAGAAGCGTGGAAAAAAGTAAATCCATCAAAAACTGAAACTAATGATGAAACTGATCAAGCATAATCCAGTTTAATCTGTTGCTGATTCAGCCATAAAAAAAAGTGAGGTCATGCGCCTCACTTTTTATTTAAATTTCTTGCTCAAACCAAAAACTAGTTGTTTCAATCTAAACTACTATTAATCACAGTTAGAACTGATGTAGCCAATCGCGCTTATTGTGAAAATCGGCGGCAGGGCTGCTGTGTTGCATGGCATAAAATTGCTCGCCTTGACTGGTTTTGAGCACAGCCGTCAGCCCAATAAACAAATCTGTCCATTTCAGTTTATGTTTCAGCATAAATTCGGTTAAATCCAAACTGACATTTAAACCGTAATGCGTACGTTTTAGCTGATTCAACTCAATATCATAAGCGGCCACAGGTGGCATTTGCTCAGGATAACGATATTCTTCAAAGGCATAGGCTTGCCAAGCTTGAGAAGAGGAGAGATTGATTTCACGATAAAAATCTTCGCCCTGAACGCCAATGAAAATTTCAAAGCAGGTCTGTTTCCACAAAAAGTCCTGACGTGGATGTGAAGCTACCAATGCAGGCCATTCGACCCACTGATTCGGATCACGCAGCCAATAACCTACATTTAAGCTAAACGGACTTTGTTGTTCAATTGCACCGACCAAAGAAATCGCTTGAAACTGACGATCAAAGGCGCTGAGTTCGTAACTTGCCATATAAGCTTAGTTAGACAAATGAGCGTGACGAACTAAATTTGACAACTTGGCATTTTGTTTTGCTGCTTTTTTATAAAGTAAAGCAATTTTACCAATTGTTTGTACCACTTCAGAACCTGTTGCTGCAGCAATTTCAGTAATTACAGCTGCACGTACTTCACGGTCTTCACCACCAATTTTAACTTTAATCAATTCGTGATCGTTTAAAGCACGGTTGGTTTCTTCAATTACATTTTCAGTCAAACCTTGACCGCCAACCATCACTACAGGGTTAAGTGCATGACCAATTTGACGTAAACGCTTGCGTTCCTGAATAGAGAGAGCCGCCATAAAGATAACCTAATTTTAAAAACGGCTTAGTATAACAAAAGCCAATTTGAAACGCTGTAAATTCTATGCAAATAATCCGCGATCTTGCAGCAGTACAAAAATATCAAAATTGAACATTTGCTTAGGTTTATCCATTAGTGATGAGAGAGGTTTTTTATGCCACAGTACAGAAATAAGCGATGGATTTAATAGAAAAAACTTGTTAGTTATTGGCATTTAGATACAGATGTCTACTGCAAGCTTGCTAATTTTCACGTACAATCGCAATTTAGATGGCTATTCGTTACTAAGAGAGTTATGGCAACACGCATTACCAACCAAAAGTTATCCAAAAGTAGTCGTGCGTGGATGAGAGAGCACCTAGATGATCCCTTTGTGAAAAGAGCGCAAAAAGAAGGGTATCGTGCACGTGCTGCATACAAACTACTTGAGATTCAAGAAAAATATAAACTGATCAAACCGGGCATGACGGTGGTGGACTTAGGTGCAGCACCGGGTAGTTGGTCGCAAATCGCAGGGAAACTTGTCGGCGACAAAGGTTTGGTGATCGCTTCCGATATTTTGGAAATGGATGCACTACCAGATGTGACCTTTTTACAAGGTGACTTCCGCGAAGAAGAAGTTTTCGAAAAATTGTTAAATATTTTAAACGGACGCACGGTAGACGTTGTAATTTCCGATATGGCCCCCAATACATCAGGTAATAAAGCTGTAGATCAACCGCGTCAAATTTACTTATGTGAGTTGGCTCTCGATTTTGCCAATCGCGTATTGGGACCTAATGGTCAGTTTGTGGTCAAAGTGTTCCAAGGTTCGGGATTTGACGAATTTCGTAAACAGGTCGTGGACAGTTTTGATGTGTTAAAGACAGCAAAACCCGCTGCTTCACGCGCGCGTTCCAAAGAAGTATTCCTTATTGGACAAGGACGTAAAAAAGCGTCTAAATAAAGTTTACTTGCCAAGCCGTTAAAAATTGTGCATTTTGTACGTTTTTAATGAATTGTCTAGCTGATCTTCAGCTTTTTGAATGAAAGGTCACCCAGTAACGGGCATGATCAAATTAGATTGATATGGGAATAAAGCTTTGAGCGATCTCTTCAAGAATGCCGTATTGTGGCTGATTATACTTGGTGTGCTGATTCTAATTTTCAGCAACATCAATAACAGTGAAAAGCCAACTGCAATGAACTATTCAGAGTTCGTTACAGCGGTGAATGCTGGTCAAATTAAGCAAGTCACAATTGATGGCGAAAGAATTAGTGGCGAAAAAGTCAACGGCTCGTCCTTTGAAAGCATTCGTCCAGCAGTTCAAGACCCTGAACTGATGCCGAATCTGATTAAAAACAACGTTGTTGTTGAAGGTACTGCACCTCAACGTCAAGGTTTGTTAATGCAACTATTGATCGCAAGTTTCCCTGTACTTTTAATCATTTTGTTATTCATGTTCTTTATGCGCAACATGGGTGGCGGTGCAGGTGGTAAAAACGGCCCGATGAGCTTTGGTAAATCTAAAGCCAAAATGTTGTCTGAAGACCAAATTAAAGTCACATTTGCCGATGTTGCAGGTTGTGACGAAGCAAAACAAGAAGTGGTTGAAATTGTAGATTTCTTAAAAGACCCTGCTAAATTCAAGCGTTTAGGTGCAACTATTCCTAAAGGTGTGTTGATGGTGGGTCCACCGGGTACAGGTAAAACCTTATTGGCCAAAGCCATTGCTGGCGAAGCCAAAGTGCCATTCTTTAGCATTTCTGGTTCTGACTTCGTTGAAATGTTCGTGGGTGTGGGTGCTTCTCGTGTCCGTGATATGTTCGAGCAAGCTAAACGTCATGCACCGTGTATCATCTTTATTGATGAGATTGATGCGGTAGGTCGTCACCGTGGTTCAGGTACAGGTGGTGGTCACGATGAACGTGAGCAAACACTTAACCAAATGCTTGTTGAAATGGATGGTTTTGAAGGCAATGAAGGCATTATTGTTATCGCTGCGACAAACCGTGCCGATGTACTGGATAAAGCTTTATTGCGTCCAGGTCGTTTTGACCGTCAAGTCATGGTTGGCTTGCCAGACATTAAAGGTCGTGAGCAAATTCTGAATGTTCACTTGAAAAAACTGCCTTCAGTTACAGGTGTAGATGTCAAAGTCTTGGCACGTGGTACACCAGGCTTCTCTGGTGCGCAATTGGCGAACCTTGTGAATGAAGCTGCATTGTTTGCTGCCCGTCGTAATAAAAATACGGTGGATATGCACGACTTTGAAGATGCTAAAGATAAGTTGTATATGGGCCCTGAGCGTAAGTCGATGGTGCTGCGTGAAGAAGAACGTCGTGCAACGGCTTATCATGAAGCAGGTCATGCGATTGTTGCTGAAATGCTGCCGGGTACAGACCCTGTGCATAAAGTAACGATTATGCCGCGTGGCTGGGCATTGGGTGTGACATGGCAATTGCCTGAACATGACCAAACTAGCCATTATAAAGACAAAATGCTGAACGACTTGTCTATCTTGTTTGGTGGTCGTATTGCAGAAGAAGTCTTTATTAATCAAATGTCGACAGGTGCATCGAATGACTTTGAGCGTGCGACTAAATTAGCACGTGCGATGGTGACCAAATACGGTATGTCTGACAAGTTAGGCGTAATGGTCTATGAAGATGATACACAACAATCATTCATGGGTAGTTTAGGCAGCCGTACCATTTCTGAAGCCACCCAGCAACAAGTGGATGCTGAAGTTCGTCGTATTATTGATGAGCAATATAAAGTTGCCCGCGATATTTTGGAAAATAACCAAGACATTGCCCACGCAATGGTAAAAGCATTGTTGGAATGGGAAACCATTGATCGTGACCAAATCCGTGACATTATGGAAGGTCGTGAGCCACAGCCACCGAAGGTGTATATTGCAGACAATCCTGTGATTGATGTAACACCAACCGATGGTCCAAGCACACCGCCACCATTACCAGCGAGCTAATCAGCTCACATGATGTTAAAAAAGAGTCTTTGTATAAAGGCTCTTTTTTTATTCGTGTGGTTTATGTGCAGTTGTGACCGGAATATTAGGGTCTGTTGACGCTCATCGAAAAGAATTCCACATCTTTAAAATTAGCCTTGTTAAAATAAGCTTTTCAAATTGAAAGGAAGACCAGCATGCAGCTAATGCCATTACCCAAACGTGTATTGCAATGTGGACGTTTGCGTTTAGATTTATCTCAGCCGCATGTGATGGGAATTCTAAATGTGACACCAGACTCGTTTAGTGATGGTGGGCGACATAATGAAAAAGATGCTGCTGTGGCGCGTGCTTTGGAAATGATAGCCGAAGGTGCAACCGTGATTGATATTGGCGGAGAGTCAACACGTCCGGGAGCTAGTCCTGTGAGTGTAGAAGAAGAAATTCGTCGTGTGGTTCCTGTGGTAGAAGCCTTATCTGCTTATGATGTGGTACTTTCGATTGATACGTCACAGCCTGAAGTGATTCGTGCTGCCGTAGCTGCGGGGGCGCATATCTGGAATGATGTACGTGCGCTGACCCGTCCAAATGCGTTGCAAACAGCTGCTGAGTTAAATATCCCCGTGATTATTATGCACATGCGTGGTGAACCGACCACCATGAACAATTTAGATCAATATGATGATGTCACTGCAGATGTGATTGCAGAATTGCAGCAACGTGTCGCTGATGCTTTGGCGGTAGGGGTTAAGCCTGAAAATATCATGATTGATCCGGGTTTTGGTTTTGCGAAAAATGCACAGCAGAACTTGAAATTGTTAAATGAGTTGCATCAACTCAATGGTATGGGGTATCCAATGTTATCGGCATTGTCTCGTAAACGCTTTATTGGTGAAGCTTTAGGCGGAGCAGAGCCAACACAGCGTGCAGTCGGTTCAGTAGCGGCTCATTTACTCAGTATTCAGCAAGGTGCATGTATTGTGCGTGCGCATGATGTTAAGGCTATGTCTGATGCCATTAAAGTCTGGCAAGCAATGCAGTTGGCAAATTAATTGCAGTTTATAGATTTAGGGTGAAGCTAGAATTAAAGCCGTGCTTATGCTATATAGGCACGCTTGAATCTCTGTATTTTTGAGTGCCTGTATGTTTGCAGATTTACTTCTCCCGATGTTTGATGATGAGTTTTATCCTGATATTTTAGTTGCTGAGTTAAAACAACTGATTCAACAGTTTGCAAAACACGTGTCTAAATCCAATTTATCTGAAACGGATATTTATCATTTTGCAGATCAGACCGTGCAAGCCATTAATAAAATGAAACCACAATTTGAAGATCTGGATTCAGATTTGGACGATACCGCAGCAGATTATATTGCTGAGGCGATGATGATGGTGTTGCAAGATCAAGGCTATTTCGAGATTGAAACGGAAGAGTTGATTGCAACGAGAGAGTGGTGATAGACACTCTCTTTCAGCTTTCACTTATAGATGATTTAACAAATCATCCAAAACATCATTCAAATGGCAACTTTGCTGTGTATGTAGTTCTGCAATTTCCCGAACATTTAGCGTGTATTGACCATTGTGTTCACTTGGCTGTGCAATTAAATTGACCCAAAACTTTGTATTTTGTTGCAGCAAAGTTTTGAGTTGCTTTTCTTCTTCAGGATTTTGGAAATTTAATAAATATAAATTGTTGCCTAAGCTGCAACGACGTAATTGTAATTCTTGATTTTTATATTGCAATGTTCCTGCAAAAACATCATAAAATTCTGCATCAGTTTCAATTGGGTTTACGGATTCGGTTGCTGACTCAAGGCTGGGATTTTGTGCATGGCTTGCAAAACTGAGCAAGCAGCATAAACAGATCACCCATTTGAAAGAGAGGATAAAGCGTTGTAGAGACATTTCAAATCATCGGCACATAAGTGTTATCGTTTTCAATATTATTTTTTAGGCATAAAAAAACCAGCTTAATGCTGGAGTTCTTTATTTGCACCATTTGAATGATTTGATTCATTAAAATGGTGCCCGAGGCCAGACTCGAACTGGCACGCTTTGAGGGCGGGGGATTTTAAATCCCCTGTGTCTACCGATTTCACCACTCGGGCATGTGCGCAATAATAGAGGACGAAATAAATCTTGGCAAGTAAATTTATTTACAATTGCTTTCTTTTCAATCAATTCAACTTATTAGCTTGAAAAAAGTTCGGTTTGCAGCATATTTCTGCTGTTTGTCATCAATATTTCATGAATTTGAGATCAAAGCGAAATCATAAATTTCTATGTTGAGCGTTCAAGAAAAATAAAAGGAATATTCATGAACATTCGCTTAACTCGCCGCGAGCTGATTCAAAAAAGTTTGGCTGGTTTTGGGGCATTGTCATTGCCAGTCGCATTAACTGCATGTGGCGATGACAATGAAAATACAGTAGAAAATGCTTTAAAAGTGCAGTTTTTGCATGGTGTCGCCAGTGGTGATCCGCTGCATGACCGTATCATTTTATGGACACGTGTAACGCCAAATGATACAGCAGCGCGCATTGAAGTGGTTTGGGAAATTGCTAGCGATGAGGTGTTTAAGCAATTAGTAAACACAGGCAAAGTACAAACCAGTGCAGCGCAAGATTTTACTGTAAAGGTCGATGCAGATCGTTTGCAGACAGGGACTAAATATTATTACCGTTTCCGCTTTGGTAATACGGTTTCTGCTATAGGACAGACCAAAACCTTGCCACAACGCAGCGATCAAGTGAAATTTGCGGTCTGTTCTTGCTCGAACTATCCCGCAGGTTATTTTCATGTGTATAAAGAAATGGCACAGGAAAACAATCTGGATGTGATTATTCACTTGGGTGATTATATTTATGAATATGGACAAGGTGGCTACGCGACTGACGATGCAAAACAGTTAGGACGTACCTTTGCTGCAGACAATGATAAAGAAATTATCAAGTTAGATGATTATCGTAAACGTTATGCTTTATATCGTACCGATGCTGATTTGCAGACTGCTCACCAACGCCATCCATTTATTGTCATTTGGGATGACCATGAACTCAGTAATGATACTTGGGAAGCGGGTGCAGATAATCATCAAGAAGGTGAAGGTAGCTTTATAGAACGTAAAATTGCGGCATTACAGGCTTATTTCGAGTGGATGCCAATTCGTCCAGTTGCAGAAAATGATCATTTGAATATTTATCGCCAGTTTGATTTTGGTGGTTTGGTGAATCTGATGATGCTGGATACCCGTATTTTGGCGCGTCATAAGCAATTAGATTATGCTAACTATATGACGGCAGAAGGTATTGATGCTGCTAAATTTCAGGCAGATTTATTTAGTGATCAACGCACATTGATGGGTGGAGTTCAACGAGAATGGTTGCAAAAGCAGTTGGGGCAGTCTAGGGCTACTTGGAATGTTTTGGCTCAACAAGTGTTGATGGCGAAAATACTGATTCCACAAGAACTGTTATTGCCTTTAGCGAAAATCACCAATGGTGATCAGCAACCTGAAACACTTGCACAAATGAAGCAGAAAATTACAGAATTGGTCACGCTGAAATTGCGTTTAAAAGCGAATGATCCAACTTTGACAGCAGTAGATAAGGCACGTTTGTATGCGGTTGCACCTTATAACCTCGATGCTTGGGATGGTTATGCCTACGAGCGAGAAGTTGTGTATGGGACATTGCAGCAACTTGGGAAAAAAGCAGTGGTGTTGGCAGGTGATACTCACAATGCTTGGGCTGCAACCTTGCATACACATGAAACAAATCATGAGGTTGGGTTGGAATTCGCGACCAGCTCGGTATCATCGCCCGGAATTGAGTATTACTTAAATGTGCCTGCAGACGAAATGGCAGCGTTGGAATATGCCTTTCAAGAACTGATTGATGAACTGGATTATTGCAACTTAAATCAACGTGGTTATTTAACGGTGACTTTTGATCGTGCGCAAGTGGTTGCAGATTGGAAGTTTATAGATACGGTTAAGGCACGTGAATACAAACTCGATGATACGCGTGGTCATCAACAGAAGTATGGTGTAGACTTAAAACCAATCATTGATGTCGCTAAAACTACTTAAAATTGGTGTGATATTTACAGAAAACCGAGTCTAAGTTGCTCGGTTTTTTTTGATGATTAAGCGGAGGTTTTTAATCGAGTTTATCTTGAATATAACTGTCTAAATCTATGTATTTAATGCTTTTACATAAATTGTGTTCAACCTGCATCAGTTGTTGGTGTAACTGAATTGCATGTTGATATTGCTGATTCAATTGGGCAAAACGAGGGCTATTTTTATTGGAAAAATACATCCGATATTGAATTTTAGCAGCTTGACGATATGACCAATACGCAGCACGGCGAAATTGCGTTAAGCAATATTTTTGTTCAAGGCTTATGTGGTCACGGAACATATTCTCTTTATAGAAACGTACAAAACCAAAACTGATGCAGAAAAAGAATAAAATCCCTTGCAGAATTGCACTCTGAAAATAGGCGAAATTTACCGCTTGTAGCAGAATCAATACTGCTATTTTTATGGTGGCATGTTGCTGTAGTTGATACCACGATGCCGAACTGTGTTTAATTTGATACAACACATAAGGTAGAAGCAGCATAAAACCTAACATGATGGCTAAAATCGCCAATGCCTTGGCTTGAAAGGCATCGTACTGCGGTGCAAAGTTTTGAATCCCGTGCGCCAGACTGATTGAAATAGGAATAAAAATCAGGCAGGCCAAGACCCATGGAATCATTTCTTTCCAATCATCCAGCATGCCTTTGCTTTGAATAAAACCATAAAACAAAATATTTCTTTTAAATGCAGCAGGGTATTGTTGTTGCAATTGCTGCAAATCAAGAAGCGCTTGTTTAGGGTTCATAGAGGCATCATTGAATATTGAATAAAGAGGGGAAAACCTAAAATTTAGGCATAAAAAAACCAGCTTAATGCTGGGTTCTTTATTTGCACCATTTTAATCTATTTTAAAATGGTGCCCGAGGCCAGACTCGAACTGGCACGCTTTGAGGGCGGGGGATTTTAAATCCCCTGTGTCTACCGATTTCACCACTCGGGCATAGTTTTACAAGATTGGAGGCGGAGGTCGGAATCGAACCGGCGTCCACGGAGTTGCAGTCCGCTGCATGACCACTCTGCCACCCCGCCGCGTCTTGTGATGCGTATATTAGCAAGCTCTGAAAAAAAAACAATACTATTAAATGAGCAGATGCACATTAATTCGACATATAGAATAAAATAGTCTAAATAATCATGTATTATTTGCAAAATTGATTCATATCAACATTTGGAGATGTGCCGTGGCATTAATTTTAGACGGTCGTGCATTGGCAAAACAAATTGAAGCTGATCTGTTAACACGTGTAGAAGCGTTAAAAGCAAAATCAGGTCGTACCCCAATTCTAGCGACTATTTTGGTCGGTGATGACGGTGCATCTGCAACTTATGTACGCATGAAGGGCAATGCTTGCCGTCGTGTGGGCATGGATTCTTTAAAAGTAGAATTGCCAACAGAAACCACCACAGAACAATTATTGGCAGAAATTGAAAAATTGAATGCCAATCCTGATGTGCATGGTATTTTGTTGCAACACCCAGTTCCTGCGCAAATTGATGAGCGTGCTTGTTTTGATGCGATTTCACTTGCAAAAGACGTAGATGGTGTGACCTGTTTAGGTTATGGTCGTATGGCAATGGGCGAAGCTGCATATGGTTCTGCAACACCTGCAGGCATTATGACCATTCTTAAAGAAAAAAACATTGAAATTGCAGGCAAACATGCCGTTGTTGTGGGGCGTTCGGCAATTTTAGGTAAACCAATGGCTGCGATGCTTCTTGAAGCCAATGCAACAGTAACCATTTGCCATTCACGTACCCAAGATCTTGCAAGTTTTGTGAAACAAGCGGACATTATTGTTGGTGCGGTTGGTAAAGCTGAATTGATTCAAAAAGACTGGATCAAACCAGGCGCTGTGGTTGTTGATGCAGGCTTCCATCCACGTGATGGCGGTGGTGTTGGTGATATCCAATTGCAAGGCATTGAAGAGATTGCTTCTGCATATACGCCTGTACCAGGTGGCGTTGGCCCAATGACGATTACAACTTTGATTCGTCAAACGGTTGAAGCGGCTGAGAAAGCGTTAGGTTGATGAAGACCTCTCCCTAACCCTCTCTTGCGCTTCAATTTAAAAGCAGTGCTTTAAATTTTGCTCAGGAGAGGGGAAATTCATTGTGAAAATAATGGATGCTCCTTCTCTTGCGCCGTATACGGCTCAGGGAGAAGGCTGGGATGAGGGCTTAAAAATTCTCTCCCTAACTCTCCTAAAAAAGAGTGGGGAATTCATTGTAAAAATAATGAATGCTCCCTCTCCTTTAAAAAAGCAGAGGGAACTTTTTAAATTAGAACGAATAAAAATCCAATGAGCTGTACCTTTCAATTTCCTAAAGCCCCTGAACATCTTTTAGATGCTTTACATGATGTAATTCCAAATTGTGAATTACTGGCACAGCAATTGCCTGAAACGCCTATTTCACTTTGGCTTATTCCACCAGTATTTCCTACCGACAAGCTAGATGATGAAGTGATTCGTCGTATTTGGAATGATACGCCGTACTGGATTTTCTGTTGGGCTTCAGGACTTGCAATGGCGCAATGGTTATTGGCAGAACCGCAGCAAGTAAAAAATAAAGTCGTTTTAGACTTTGGTGCAGGTTCGGGCGTGGTGGCGATTGCTGCAAAAATGGCAGGTGCCAAACGGGTAATTTGTTGTGATATTGACCCCATTAGCCTTGCAGCCTGTCGAGCCAATGCTGAATTGAATGATGTGGTGCTTGAATATTTAGATGATCTATACAAAGCAGAACAAGTGGATGTATTGTTGGCTGCCGATGTACTTTATGATCAATGCAATCGCTTTTTTTTAGATGAGTTCTTAAAGTTCGCCCCAGAAGTTTGGGTGGCAGACAGCCGAGTGAAAAACTTTAGTCATCCACAATATATAAAAATAGATGAACGCAGCGCGACCACATGGCCAGATTTGGATGAAGCCAAAGAGTTCCGTAATGTGAGTTTTTATAAGACGCGATAACTCATCACGTCTTATAGGAAGCCAGTTTTGTGGCGCGAATTAATTGCAGCTATAACGCACAATGCGCAGTGTGCTTGGGCGAGCATCTAAGGCCTGACGTGTAGCATAGTTTTCACTGCTATGTAGCTCAGGTGTGTTCGATAAGCCAATAGAGGTGCGGCTTTGCCCAAGTTGGCGACCATACGGGTCTTGTTGGTTGGCTGCAGGATTCACCACTTCATTAATACTTAAAATCCGCAATTGATAAGTTTTATGCGCACCAAGTTCTTTTTGGCAGGCACGCTGTAATTTACTTTCATCGCGCTGTTGGTTTTGACGTCCTGCAAGCGTATAAGCCAATACGGCAGTGCGATCAGTTTTGCTTTCGACTTTATAGCCAACAAAACTATTCTCGTTTTGCTCTGGCAAACTTTGACAAGCGGATAAACCTAACCCAAGTCCCGTCATAGCCAAAATAATCATTGTATTCTTCATGGTTTTATTCATGATCATGTCCCATGTTTTTGATGTCATTTCATTCTTGTTTTAAGTATGCCATAGCTGAGAGGACAAAGCATGGCTTTGTTGGCGGTGTAGCAGGCTGTCTATATTTGAGCTGATAAGCGTGTGCTTGTGATGTCATGTTTTTACCTTGAATCTTCGTATTATTTAGTATTTACACATCAGGTGGGATTGTTGAAGAGCGGATTTCGGTGCTTTTAACACATAAAATATTAGGGCAATAAAAAAGGTCACCGAAGTGACCTTTTTTTAGCCATCAGCGTTGAATTACGCAGACTTAACCGCTTCAAGTAAAGCAGCTTGACGTGCTTTCAATGCAGCAGGTAAGCGCTCACCAAGTTTGTTGAATAACTCAGTGTGGCTTTCTAACTCTTTGATCCATTGTTCTTTGTCTTGCGCTGTTACAGTTTCAAATTGCTCTTTAGAGAAATCTAAACCAGTCCAGTTCAATTGCTCATACTTTGGAACGAAACCAATTGGAGTTTCAACAGCTTCTGCACGACCTTCGCAACGATCAATGATCCACTCAAGCACACGCATGTTTTGACCAAAACCAGGCCATACGAAGTTGCCTTCTGCATCACGACGGAACCAGTTTACATTGTAGATACCTGGTAATTTGTTGCCTGCAGCTTTTGCTTTCTCGCCAACTTGCTCACCCATCTCTAACCAGTGAGAGAAGTAGTCTGCCATGTTGTAACCAGCAAACGGAAGCATTGCAAATGGGTCACGGCGTACAATACCTTGTTGACCAACGGCTGCTGCAGTCGTTTCAGAACCCATCGTTGCTGCTTTATATACGCCATCTACCCAGTCAAATGCTTCTGAAATTAGAGGCACTGTGTCTGCACGACGACCACCGAAGATGAACGCTGAAATTGGAACACCTGCTGGATTTTCCCAGTCAGCATCGATAGAAGGGCATTGACCTGCTGCAACAGTGAAGCGCGCATTTGGATGAGCTGCTTTTTCTGCGCCAGTATGTGGTTGACCTTTCCAGTTGGTTAAGTTTGCAGGAACTTCTTTAGATAGACCTTCCCACCATACTTCGCCGTTGTCAGTCACAGCAACGTTGGTATAAATCACGTCTTTGTGCAGAGTTGCCATACAGTTCGGGTTAGTCTTGGTGTTTGTACCAGGAGCAACACCGAAGAAACCAGCTTCAGGGTTAATTGCATATAAGCGACCATCTTCACCTGGTTTGATCCAAGCAATATCGTCACCTACAGTTTCAATTTTCCAGCCTTCATAACCTGCAGGTGGAATTAACATCGCAAAGTTGGTTTTACCACATGCAGAAGGGAATGCTGCTGCGATGTAGTGTTTTTCGCCTTGTGGGTTGGTCACGCCTAAAATTAGCATGTGTTCTGCTAACCAGCCTTGTTCACGACCCATTGCAGAAGCAATACGAAGCGCTAAGCATTTTTTACCCAATAATGCGTTACCGCCGTAACCAGAACCATACGACCAGATTTCACGAGTTTCTGGATAATGTACGATGTATTTTTCTTTGTTACATGGCCAAGCAACGTCTTTCTCGCCTTCAGCCAATGGTGCGCCCACAGTGTGTACGCAAGGAACAAATTCGCCATCTGTGCCCAATACGTCATAAACAGCTTTACCCATACGAGCCATTTTAGACATGCTGACAGCAACATAAGGAGAGTCAGTTAATTCAATACCGATGTGCGCAATGTGGCTACCTAATGGGCCCATAGAGAATGGAACCACATACATGGTACGACCAGCCATTGAGCCGTCGAATAAACCGTTTAATTTAGCGCGCATTTCAGCTGGCGCTTCCCAGTTGTTTGTCGCACCAGCATCTTCTTTGTTTTCAGAGCAGATGTAAGTACGGTCTTCAACACGAGCAACGTCAGAAGGATCAGAATTTGCAAGGTACGAACCAGGGTGTTTTTCTTGGTTTAATGCTTGCATGGTGCCGTTAGCGATCATCAAGTCGATTAGACGTTGATATTCTTCTGCGCTACCGTCACACCATTCAATTTTTGCTGGTTTCGTTAACTTTGCAATTTCTTCAACCCATGCAATAAGCTTAGGGTGACGAACGAATTCTGGTGCGTTCACTTGGGTCATGGTGAGGCCTATCTTAAATGTGTACAAGTCGTGTACAAAGTACAATCTGAACGATGGGGTACATGGTTCAGATGAAATATGAAAAAAAAGTGGCTGTATTAAAGCACAAAAACATAAAAAAAATAAGACATAGGCTTGATTTAGCTTTATGTGAAAAATACCCATATAAATAATGAATAACATATATGAAACATGGGCTTACAACTTTTTTGTGTTCCATTTATCATTATTTAAAAAAATTATGGGCATTATTTATTTTAATTATTTTTAATTAAAACATGTACTTATATCTTAAATTTTATAAAGAATGATTATTGATTTAATGAATGGTCGTCATTCGATTTTTACATAAAGCTGCTTTTCATTCTGCATCAATTGGTTGAAATTAGAGCAAAAGCTTTAAAATGATTGAAGAAAATGTCGACAACATTACAGCCTTTATCTCTTATTTATAATCAAAAATCAGGATTTCATGCCACACAGCAAGAAGGTGTCTATGAAGAACTGTTGCATGTTTTGTCACAGCATGGTTTTGAAATCCAATTGTTTGAAATGGGTGAAATCGCCAATTTTGATCAACTGATGCAACAGGTGTTAGCACGGCATCAAGCAGCGCAGTTAAGCGGTGTTGTGGTTGCAGCGGGTGGAGATGGTACTTTAAATGCGGTTGCTGCAAAGTTAAAAGGGACATCTATCCCCATGGGTATTTTGCCTTTGGGCACGTTTAATTATGTGGCGCGCTTACTGAATATTCCGCTAGATTTAATTGAAGCAGCGCATGTCATCGCAACTGGCAGTACGCGTGCTGTGCATGTGGCACAAATCAATCAACACATCTATTTAAACAATGCCAGTTTGGGTTTATACCCTTTATTTATTCAAAAACGTGAGCGTTATAACCGTTATTTAGGACGCTTTCCTTTACATGCCTATACCTCGGCTTTAGATGTACTGCTGCGTGACCGTAAAGAATTAAAATTAGAAATAGAGGTCGATACAAAGCGCTATCCGCTGAAAACGCCGCTCATTTTCTTTGGGAATAATCAATTACAACTGTCTGAAATGAATTTACGTATTGCCAAAGCTGCTGCAGCAGGCAAAGTCGCAGGTGTTGCAGTGGCAAAGTCCGATAAATTGACTTTATTTAAAATTCTGTGGCAATTAATTCAGGGGAAGGCTGAGCAAGCCAATGATATGTACAGTTTTGCAGCAGAGCAGGTGGTCATTCATAGTAAACGCCAACAACTGACCGTGGCGCTTGATGGAGAAATTGTCAAAATGCGCCCACCACTGCGTATTTCTGTATTGAAAAATGCATTGAAGATTAAGGTGCCGCATGCTGCTGCATCTGTCTGATTTGCACTTTGGCACTGAAAATGTGGCTTGTATGCAGGCAGTACAACAACTGTGTGCAAGTATGCGACCGGAAGCGGTTGTGGTCAGTGGTGATTTAACCCAACGTGCACGCTATGCACAGTTTTATGCTTGTAAGCATTTTTTAGACAGTTTGAATTTACCGTATTTGGTTGTGCCAGGAAATCACGATATTCCGCTATATCATCTTTGGAATCGTTTTTTTAGTCCGTTTGCGCGGTATCAGTTGTTTTTTGGGCGTATGGAAACAATTTTGGAAACCGCCCATTTTTATGTGATAGGGGTGAACAGTATTCGGCGACGTTTTCATACTCGTGGGCATATTTCTTTGAATCAAATTCAGGAAATAGATACTTTGCTGCAAGCTGCGCCCACAAATAAGTTAAAAATTTTGGTGGCGCATCAACCATTTTATACACCACCAGATGATCGTCACGGTATTAAAGATTGCCCAGTGTTGGGACGAATTGCTTTAGAGCAGTGGAGCAAAAATGGTTTGTATGCCTTGCTGCATGGGCATTTACATCAACCAGCCGTGTATGACTTAAATCAAATTTATGCCTTAGGTGTAGCGCATCCTGTGCTGGATATTCATGCAGGTACTGCAATTTCGTATCGTTTGCATCAGGGCATACCCAATAGCTTAAATATATTGAGTAACCATGGGGATGTGCAGCATTACCTGTTCGATGCCGCACAAAAGCAATTTGTGTTGTGGCAACAAAATGCAGAATAAATCACCGATCTAGCCAACTTGTCTAAAAAAACAACAAAAATTGAAAAATTTTTAGCTTTTCCCCTTGAAGCGTTTTTTTCCATCCCCACAACTGTGTCATCTAAAATTTATTTTGATGATGACCAAAGGAATAAATAAGTCGTCATCAGGAATCTATACATAGACCTAGTCTGATGGAGTTATTTATGAGCAACATTCGTCCATTACATGACCGCGTAGTTATTCGTCGTGTTGAAGAAGAAACAAAAACAGCTGGCGGTATCTTGCTTCCAGGTTCTGCAGCAGAAAAACCAGCGCAAGGTGAAGTGATTGCAGTAGGTAATGGTCAAATTACAGACAATGGCGTACGCGCTTTAGACGTAAAAGTGGGCGACAAAGTCTTGTTTGGTACTTATGCAGGCACCACAGTTAAAGTAGACGGTGAAGAACTTCTAATTATGAAAGAGTCTGACATTTTAGCAGTACTTGAAGGCTAATTTCAGAACTCATATTCAAAGCAAATTTGAACATTATTTAAAAATATTTGGAGTTAAACATGTCAGCTAAAGACGTAAAATTTGGTGATTCAGCTCGTACAAAAATGATTGCAGGTGTGAACGTACTTGCAGATGCTGTGAAAGTAACTTTAGGCCCTAAAGGCCGTAACGTAGTGATTGACCGTTCTTTCGGTGCACCGCACATCACTAAAGATGGTGTATCTGTTGCGAAAGAAATCACCCTGAAAGACAAATTTGAAAACATGGGTGCACAGTTGGTTCGTGAAGTGTCAAGTAAAACCAATGACATCGCAGGTGACGGTACAACGACTGCAACAGTACTTGCACAAGCCATTTTAAATGAGGGCATCAAATCTGTAACTGCGGGCATGAACCCAATGGATTTGAAACGTGGTATCGACCTTGCTGTTAAGGCAGTCGTTGCAGACATTAAAGCAACGGCTAAACCTGCTTCTGACACGAAAGCGATTGAGCAAGTAGGTTCTATTTCTGCAAACTCGGACACGACTGTGGGCAAGTTAATTGCAGAAGCAATGGAACGCGTTGGTAAAGAAGGCGTAATCACTGTTGAAGAAGGTTCAGGCTTTGAAGATTCGCTTGACGTTGTAGAAGGTATGCAGTTTGACCGTGGTTATATCTCGCCATACTTCGCCAACAAACAAGACACGTTGACTGCAGAACTTGAAAATCCGTTCATTCTTCTTGTTGATAAAAAAATCGGCAACATTCGTGAATTGATTAGCGTGCTTGAAGCGGTTGCAAAAACAGGTAAGCCTCTTCTGATCATCGCTGAAGATGTTGAAGGCGAAGCGCTGGCAACGCTTGTTGTGAACAACATGCGTGGCATCATCAAAGTATGTGCGGTGAAAGCGCCTGGTTTTGGTGATCGTCGTAAAGCAATGCTTCAAGATATTGCAATCTTGACAGGCGGTACGGTTATTTCTGAAGAAATTGGTATGTCTTTGGAGCAAACATCACTAGAGCATTTGGGTAGCGCGCACAAAGTTACAGTCTCTAAAGAAAACACCGTGATTGTGGATGGTGCTGGTGATGCAAATCAGATTTCTGAGCGTGTTCAGCAAATCCGTGCGCAAATCGAAGAATCTACTTCTGAATATGACAAAGAAAAACTTCAAGAACGTGTTGCTAAATTAGCAGGCGGTGTAGCAGTCATCAAAATTGGTGCTGCAACTGAAGTTGAAATGAAAGAGAAGAAAGACCGTGTGGATGATGCGCTTCACGCAACTCGCGCTGCGGTTGAAGAAGGTGTTGTTGCAGGTGGTGGTGTTGCACTGGTGCGTGCTGCATCTGCACTTGATGGTCTGACTGGTGCTAACGATGACCAAAACGTAGGTATCAACATTCTTCGTCGTGCAATTGAAGCTCCGCTTCGTCAAATCGTAGCCAATGCTGGTGATGAGCCATCTGTAGTAATCAATGCTGTGAAGAACGGTGAAGGTAACTATGGTTATAACGCTGCGACTGGTGAATATGGCGACATGTTGGAAATGGGTATTCTTGACCCTGCAAAAGTAACTCGTTCTGCACTTGAGCATGCAGCGTCTGTTGCTGGCCTGATGTTAACAACAGAATGTATGATTACTGAAATTCCAGAAGACAAGCCAGCAATGCCAGATATGGGTGGCATGGGTGGTATGGGCGGTATGATGTAAACCTCAGCGTACCCAAACTTCAAAAACCTCGTATCGTCAGATACGGGGTTTTTTTTATGGCGTAGTTTTTGTAATGTAGAGATTGCACACATGAAAAGACAAAATCACCTAGCTATTTTTTATTTACACATTAAATGTGTAATATGTATCTAAACTCCTTTTTTTTGTGAATAAAACTCATTATTCTTTTTAGAACAATAAGAAAAACAAATGATTAAATAAATGTAATGCAGATTGGAGTAGGCATAAAGGGGATAAAAATGGATAACCGAGAACACGAAATTATAGGCAGTATTTATGATGCCGCTGTAGATGTGAATTTATGGCCGCAAGTAATTGAAAAAATTGTTCAATATACAGACAGTAAAACCGCCATTTTTACTGCCTTAGATCAATTTAGTCCAAGTTACGATTTTTTATTTAGTCACAATATTCCAGATGAAGCTTTGCATGCCTATCGTGATGAGCGGATTCGTGTGATTGACATGCAGTTACACCGAGTATTGTGGGAAAATTTAGGTGTGGGCCAAGTAGCGAGCTCGGATTTATCGCATTATGGGGAAAACCCTGAAAGTGATGAATATATCTTTTATGAACGGTGTTTGAATCCGACGGGAATTAGTTATATCTCGGCTGTTTTGCTCGATCAGGGTTCACATCGCTGGGCGGTTTTGGGATTACACCGTGCGCCAGATGTAGCGCCGTATCAACAAAAAGAGTTGGATTTTTTAAAGCATTTGGGTGTGCATTTACGCCGTGCTTTACAAATCCATCGTCAGTTTAGTTTGGTTAAACAAGAAAATTTAAGTTTGTATAGCGTGCTCGATCATTTAAAAACAGGTGTAATTTTGCTTGATCATCAGCTGAGTTTGACTTATTCAAACCCTTTAGCTCAAAGCATGCTGGAACACGATTCATGTTTAGATTTGGATTTGTATAATCGATTAAAAACCCATGCTTATGATCAAAGTCGTTTAGATCAACTATTACATTCAGCGTTGTTGGGACAGTCGGCATTAAACGCAGATGTAGGCGGTGTATTGTCTTTGTCAGATGCGAAAGGACAACAATTAATGCTGACTATCGTACCTTGTTCTAAATTAAAAAATATGCAGCATCAAAATGCAGGACAACATCAAATTGCGGTATTTCTGACCGATAAACATCAGCACTATGCCTTGTCTAAAGCCTATTTGCAGCAAGCTTATCAATTATCTAAACGTGAGTTTGAGTTGTGTGAGTTGTTGTTGAATGGTTATAAGTTAGAAGAAATTGCGGAACATTGCGGGATTACCCTCAGTTCGGTGCGCACTTATTTTAAAAATATTTATGAAAAAACCCAATGCAACTCGCAAATTGAACTTATGCATTTATTAATGGGTTGTACCATTCATTTTGAGCATATTGGTTAAAGCTGCCTAAGTTTGGCTTAGGCAGCTTTTGAATATGTTTAGTTACTACGTTGTAGGGTAACAGAGTCTTCGCCTTGCGGATGCAAGGTTAGGCTTGTTCCTGAGATGCTGTAAGTTGCATTCACTTTACTGCCATCCCAAGAGTCTTGTAAGCCACCGCAATCGTTGGTGTCATATAACACTTCTGTTGCGGCAAGTGTATTGGCTGTCATTGAATATTTGCCATATTCAATACCTGGGTTAGCGCAATCATCATCGCCTTCAGTGTCTAACAAGAAATAGAATCCTGTGTCAAAGAAAGCAAATAAATGAGTTTGATTAAATTGCCAAGTGCCGACTAAACCTGATGATTGTTTGACTTTAGTTAAAATATAGGTGCTATTACTTCCTACATCAGTCAGCACTAAATCTGTACCGTTATAACTTAGGCGGTAATGACCATCATTGTCTGGATGTGAAAGCCCGTAGTCTCCATTAGTATCTACTGAGATCACAGGGCTCAGCGCTGAAGTTAAAGCATTCCAATTTAGTCGTCCTGTTTCGATACCAGACTTCCCTGTTTCATCAGCTACATCTGCTTCACCTAGCGCATAACGTCCGTCTGGTAAAATATGTAATATAACAGCAGTGCTTTCAGTACGCCCAATTTCCCAAGTGCCTGCAATATCTTTATAGAAAGTGGCTTGGAAGTTTTCTGCAGCTTTTTCAGGTGTCACGATTCGATCTAGTGGGATATCGGTTTTAGGGATCACTTCATTGACAAACGTAGTTGAAAACTCTGCGGGTGTTTGCTCGAAATTCATATTCACAGCGGTTAAGGCTGTTTGAGTGTCTGCAGTAATTTCAATTCCATTGCTATGGTCGCCATCGCTATCTAAAGATTGTAAAAATACCATTAAGTTGGTACGGGCATTTTCACTTTCAGCCAAATCTAGTGGGGTAATACGTGCTTTAGCTTCAATGGCTTCACCAAGTTGCACATCACCAATAAAGAAGCGAACAGTATCACCCTCAGCATATTCAAACTCACCTTTATCATTGGTGATACCTTCAATACTTTCACCTGAACTCGAAGCTCTGAGATATTTAACCCCAGTTACAGGGCCATCGGTCAGTACACCAATCTGTGTTGCTGAACTCGGTGGCGGATTCTGATTGCTACCAGAATCATTGTCTGACCCGCCACATGCACTGAGTAAACCTGCTAAGGCTAAGCAAATTAACGTTTTTTTCATCATGATTTCCTTGTCATCTCGTTGTTTATAGACAAAGTATAAAAACATGGCTGAGTCGCTGCATATCCTAAAATGAGGAGGTTAAGGGCTTAAATCTGTGAGAAAAAATGAAGAAAAAACAACATTTTTGTGACAAAACTAGATTTTTTGATGTGCAGTCATCCAAGTTCTATTTTGCTGTGTTAATTTGAAACACGGTTTCAAGTTTTTTTGATGATCTTCATCCACTTGATTCATTTCATATTTAAATATCAACATTGCCATCTATAAGTGATCCAGTTTTATGCTGTCTAAATTTTTTATTGAACGTCCTATTTTTGCAGGTGTGCTCGCTATTATGGTGATGGCACTCGGGATTTTTTCAGTATTAAATTTACCTGTAGAACGCTACCCAGACATTGCACCACCTCGTATCACCGTCAGCGCAACGTATACAGGAGCTTCGGCAGAAACTGTTGAAGAAAGTGTGACTCAAATTTTAGAACAACAAATCAAAGGTTTGGATCATCTGCTGTATTTCAGTTCTAGCAGTGATTCTTCAGGACGAAGTCGCATCAGCATTAGCTTTGAAAATGGTACCAACCCCGATACCGCACAAGTCCAGGTACAAAATGCGATTAATGGCGCAATTAACCGCTTACCTGAAGATGTGCAACGTCAGGGGGTAAATGTCTTTAAATCATTGGGTGATACCCACATGGTCATTGGGCTGTACGATGCCACAGGCAAAAGCAGCAATATTGCCTTGTCTGACTATATGATGAGTCATTTAGAGCAAGAGTTGGCACGCATTGAAGGTGTGGGTGAGGTCGATGTTTTTGGTGCACAATATGCAATGCGGATTTGGCTGAATCCGTTAAAGTTAAAACAATACGCACTCATGCCAAGTGATGTACGTGCTGCAGTATTGGCACAAAATACCCAAGTCGCAGCAGGCGCAATTGGTGAATTACCCACAGCACAAGAACAATATCTCAATGCCAAAGTCACCTCAGGTTCACGCTTAAAAACGGTAGAAGAATTTGAAAATATTATTTTAAAAGCAGATCAGGCAGGTGGCTTTGTTTATTTAAAAGATGTGGCACGTATAGAACTCGGTGCAGAAAATTATCAAAACTTTAATACCATTAATGGTTTTCCATCGGCAGGGATGGGGATTTCTTTATCGTCTGGTGCCAATGCGTTACAAACTTCAGCCTTAATTCAAAAACAAATTGAGCATTTAAAACAACAATTGCCCGAAGGTTACCAAATTGTCTATCCACGAGATAACACGCCTTTCGTGCAGGAATCAATTAATGAAGTGGTGAAAACTTTAATTGAAGCGGTGATTTTAGTTGTCATCGTGATGTTCTTGTTTTTACAAAACTGGCGCGCGACGCTCATTCCTACCGTAACCGTGCCTGTAGTGATTTTAGGCACCATGGCCGTGTTGCAACTCTTTGGGATGAGTATTAACACGCTGACATTATTCGCTTTGGTCTTAGCCATTGGTTTATTGGTGGATGATGCGATTGTCGTGGTGGAAAACGTCGAGCGTTTAATGCACGAACAGCAGCTCTCGGCTAAACAGGCATCTATCGCATCTATGCAGGAAATTAGCGGTGCTTTGGTCGGCATTACCTTGGTTTTGACCGCAGTATTTATTCCAATGGCATTTTTTGGTGGTTCGACTGGAGTAATTTATCGCCAGTTTTCTATCACCTTAGTGACTGCGATGGCGCTGTCTTTAGGTGTGGCCTTAATTTTAACGCCTGCTTTGTGTGCTTTGATTTTAAAACCCAATTCACAACCTGCTCAATGGGCCATCTGGTTTAATCAAAAACTGGAAAGCTTAAAACAACACTATCTCAAATTATCAGGCTGGACGATTCAGCATAAAGCGATTTGTCTGGTTATTTTTGCAGGCTTACTGACGGTTTTTGCTTTGTTTTACCGTGCCCTACCTACCAGTTTTATCCCGAATGAAGATCAGGGCATGTTGTCGGTGCAATTTAAATTACAGGAAGGTGCGCCGTTGTCTAAAAGTCGTGAAGTGGGCGAAAGCATACGCGAATACTTTATGCAGCATGAAGCCCACAATGTTGATTTGGTGATGATTCGTTATGGACGTAATTTTTCGGGAACAGGGCAGAATTTAGGGCAGGGTTTTATTGCGCTAAAACATTGGGATGAGCGTCAAGGGCAACAGCATACCGCACAAGCTATTCGTGAACGTGCCATGCAGCATTTTCGACAGCATCCCAATGCACAAATTACCATTGGCATGCCCGCAGCAGTTCGTGGTTTGGGGCAAACCGATGGCTTAGAGTTCTGGATGCGCGATGTGAATGGTACAGGACGCGATTTTTTAATTCAGAAATTTCAAAATTTACAGCAGCAAGCCGCTCAATATCAAAGCTTTAAAAATTTAGATCAACGTGCCAATCCTGAAAAAGCGGAGTTAAACGTCACGATTGATCAGAAACAGGCGATGGCAGCAGGTTTAAATCAAACGGCTATTAACAGTACCTTAGCGGCAGCTTGGGGCGGTAGTTATATCAACGACTTTATTGACCGTGGTCGAATTAAACGTGTGATTATGCAGGGTGATGCCGAATTTCGTGGTAAACCTGAAGATTTGAATCAATGGTCGGTACGCAGTCAGCAAAATCAAATGGTACCTTTTAGCCAGTTTGCTCAACTCAGTTGGAGCGGTGGGCCAGAAGTCGTCAATCGTTTTATGGGGTATAGCGCCGTGCAAATGGAAGCCGATACTGCCGAAGGATATAGCTCAGGGCAGGCGATGCGTGATTTAGAACAGATGGTGGCACAGCAGCAGGGCATTGACTTGGCATGGAGTGGGTTGTCTTTTGAAGAAAATCAGTCCAGCAATCAGGCTTTGTTACTGTATTTGGTTTCCATCGGGTTTATTTTCTTATGCCTTGCTGCCTTGTATGAAAGTTGGAGTATTCCAACAGCCGTGATGAGTGCCATTCCTTTAGGAATTGGTGGAAATATTATTTTCAGCTATTTGGCAGGTTTCCCGAACGACATTTATTTCCAGATTGCCTTGCTTACCACCATTGGTTTGTCATGTAAAAATGCCATTTTAATTGTGGAGTTTGCTTCGGCTGCGCAGCAACAAGGCAAACAGGTGATTCAAGCCGCTTTAGAAGGTGCAAGCTTACGGCTCAGACCTATTTTAATGACCTCATTGGCATTTGGTGCAGGTATTTTGCCGCTAGTATTTGCCTTTGGTGCAGGTGCAGCAAGCCGTCAGGAAATTGGGGTGAGTGTTTTAGGTGGAGTTATTTTTGGCACAATTTTAGTGCTTGTTTTTATTCCGTTTATGTATGTGCTGGTTCGTTCTATATTTCAAGTGAATCGTTCATCACCCATAAACTAAAGATGTTTTTTATTAGGCACTTAGCAAAATTATAGGCTATGATATGAAACGCTAAAAATCTTGCATAAATCTACAGATTTTCGGTTTTTTAAGGGTTGGTTTGGGCCGAGACACTGCGCCCATTCTTCATTTTACGTTTTTGGAATGATGGAGTGGGTGAGAGCAATGACCAATCTGCACGCTGAACAGTTAGAACAAGCCTTACAATTGCATCAGCCAAGCACAGTACACAGCCTGATCGACAGTATCAATCCTGCCGATTTAGCCGACTTAATGCAGTATTTAAGCCTGAAAGCACAGCTGAGTTTAATTGAACAAATTGACAGTGCTGCCTTGGTGATGGAATTTTTACCACTGCATTCACAACTTCAAATTGCCGAAGCGATTGCACCGCAGCAATTGGTCAAACTGATTTCAGCCATGCATTCAGATGACCGCACCGACTTATTTAAGTTACTTTCTCCGCATTTACAGCGTTTTGTCAGCTTACACATTACGGAAGAAAAACGCGCACAGATTCAGACTTTAGCGCGC
This sequence comes from Acinetobacter sp. YH01003, assembly GCF_013420525.1. Lineage (NCBI taxonomy): Bacteria > Pseudomonadati > Pseudomonadota > Gammaproteobacteria > Moraxellales > Moraxellaceae > Acinetobacter > Acinetobacter sp. YH01003. The sequence continues at coordinate 214,841 of NZ_VOXY01000001.1, forward strand.
TATCCTGAAGAATCTGCGGGCGCGATTATGAGTTCGGATTTCGTGGTGCTCTCGCCAGAACTGAACATGCAGCAAGCTATAGATGAATTGCGCAGAATGACCACAGACCGGGAAACTTTGTACCTGATTTATATTGTCGATGAACTAATGAAACTATTGGGGGTTATTTCTTTAAGGGAAATTATTCAAAACCCGCCTGAACAAAAAATTAAAAATGTGATGTGCACCGATTTGGTCACAGGTTTGGTGACTGAAGATCAGGAAAGTATCGCGCAAAAACTCAGCCATTATGATTTTTTGGCCTTACCGATTGTAGATGATGCACAGCATTTACTGGGGATTGTCACCTATGATGATGCGATGGACGTGGTACAGGCAGAAACTACAGAAGACTTTTTAAAATCAAGTGCGGTAGCGTCTTCACCTGGCATGAGTATAAAAACTGCGCCAATTTTATTTTTATATCGCAAACGTGTGTTTTGGTTGGTGATTTTGGTATTTGGCAGTTTATTGTCTGGAATTGGCATTGCGCATTATGAAGACATTATTGCAGCACATATTGTACTGGTTTTTTTCTTGCCGCTTTTGGTCGGTAGTGGTGGTAATGCGGGTTCTCAGTCTGCGACCTTAATGGTACGGGCACTGGCTACAGGTGATGTGCAATTTAAAGATTGGCTGCATTTACTCGGACGTGAAAGTTTGGTGGCGCTATGTTTGGGTGGAACTATGGCTTTTGCGGTTTCAATTTTAGGCTATTACCGTGGCGATATGATGGTGTCTGTGGTATTGGCACTGAGTATGCTGGGCATTGTGCTGATGGGCTGTTTAATTGGCATGAGTTTGCCTTTTATTTTGCATCGCCTGAAACTAGACCCTGCCAGTGCCTCTGCGCCTTTGGTAACCTCGATTTGTGATGCAACGGGCGTGGTGGTGTACTTATTTATTGCTTCACAGTTGTTACTTTAAACACTGTCGGTGATGATGACTTATTCAAGACCTCATCTTAAACTTTTTGCATTGATCAAAATTCTGTTTATAAAATCATAACAGACCTGAGTAAAAAACTGCTTTATTCTCAAGTAGATTGCATTTACCCAACGATACGTTTTCTATGCCAGAACCTGCATCTTCAAAAAAACTTAGCCAGCAAGAGGTGATTCGCTTAGAGCGCGATTTAGCCAAGTTTGCCAATATGATGGATTCTGTGGTGCGTATTCCATTTACCAAGCAGGGCGTGGGAGCAGATGCCGCATTAGGCACTGTACCTGTCGCGGGGGATGTCGCAGGTTTTGCACTGACCTGTTATGCGATTTATAAAGCCAAACAAATTGGTGTACCACAAACCAAACTCACTCCCGTGATTAAACTTGCTGTGATGGATGCAGTAGTTGGTTTTGTGCCAATTGTCGGCACAGTATTTGATGTATTTATTCGTCCAAGCCGTAAAGCTTTAGATGTAGTGCATACGCATATCCGTGAAGAATATCAGATTCACAGTGAGCATCATGTGGTACATCCTTTTTTACATGAGCGATTGGAACGTAAACAGCAGCAGTCAGCATTTTGGCGTAATCCTGTAGTGGCATGGCTGTGGCTACATTTGCCTGATTTGCTTGGTGTGATTTTTCTTATTTTCTTTATTTGGGCAGCATGGCTCGGTGTAAGTTGGTTGTGGCACTGGTCACAAAGTTTTGCTGTTTAAATGAACCTGTTTAAAGTACAAAACCATCTGGCAGATCTAATTTACAGACATGAAAAAAGCTTCCCTGAGGAAGCTTTTTGGTGTCGCTGTTACAATATCTTGCTAGCAGTATTAAGGTAAATTTAATTGCTGTAAAGCTGCAACACGTTGTTCAATGCTTGGGTGAGTTTGGAATAACGCTGCCAAGCTAAAACCTTCTTCTTTACCTGCAGAAATCGCAAAAGCTTTCATTTCTTTTGGCATTGCATCAGGCATTTCAGATTCTGCCTGTAAACGTAATAATGCAGAAATCATGGCTTGCTTACCTGCCAAACGTGCACCTGCTTCATCGGCACGGTATTCACGTTGACGCGAGAACCACATCACGATTGAAGAGGCCAAAATACCAAATACGATATCCAGTACAATGGTAATTGCAAAATAAGCCAAGCCTGGTGCTTCGCCATCTTCACGACCAAATACGTTACGGTCAATGAAGTCACCTGCAACACGGGCAAAGAACATGACGAATGCGTTGACCACACCTTGAATCAGTGCCAAGGTCACCATGTCACCATTGGCAACGTGACCAATTTCGTGTGCCAAAACTGCACGTAATTCATCTTTGTTCATACGCTCAAGCAGCCCTGTAGATACAGCGACTAAAGCATCGTTTTTATTCCAACCTGTTGCAAAAGCATTCGATTGGTAAGAAGGGAAAATACCCACTTCTGGCATTTTGATACCAGCACGTTGCGACAATTGCGCAACTTCATTTAATAACCACGCTTCAGCTTGGTTACGAGGGGCATTCGGGTCAATTAATTCAGTCCCAGTTGTTTTTTTCGCCATCCATTTAGACATGAATAGTGAAATTAAAGAGCCAACCATACCAAAGACAAAACAGATGACCAACAGGTTGCCTAGGTTTAAGCCACCCGCGCCATGGTAACTACCGACACCGAAGAGTGACAAAATTATGCCAGCTACAACCAGTACCGCGAGGTTGGTTAGCAAGAACAAACCAATCCGCATCATTGAGTAAATCCTCTTATATTAAAAATGTAATCTGATTTATTAATAAACCATGCAGTAAATATGCGGTGTATGTATTAAAAATTCAAGAAAAATAATAAAACTGTACTAAAAATATTTTGAGCTGATACTGCAATCGGCACTTCATTTGAGCTTGCGGCAACGCAAGCTCAAATGAAGTGCTGTAGCTTTTATTCTGAAATAAAAATACGTGCCGAAGCCGTGGCATTCCCTGTCGCGTAAGAACCTGCAGGTGCATCGGTAAAGCGACCATCGGCAGCCATAATAATTTGACGTTGTGGACGTTTGTTTGCCGCCACTTGATGATTACTGGCAGTGTAATTGTCTGACTGCGCAATCACTTGTGCATTTTGACTCTGAGTATTGCTATTGTTATTTGCCGTAATCGCGTTACTGCCAGAACTTGCACTAACGCCGCTAGCATATAGGTTGCTATAGCGACTGGTCACACGACGTACATAATCCTGTGTTTCACGAAAAGGCGGTACGCCGCCGTATTTTGCAACATTGCCTTCGCCTGCGTTATAGCCCGCCAAAGCTAAAGTGGTGTTGCCATTAAAGCGTTTGAGTAACCAAGCCAAGTATTTTGCACCCGCCATAATGTTTTCATGCGGGTCATAAGCGTTGCTGACATTAAAACGTCGTGCTGTCGCAGGCATGAGCTGCATTAGACCTTGTGCACCGACAGGCGAGCGGGCGTTGACATTAAAACCTGATTCGGTATGCATCACTGCTTTAATTAGACCTTCTGAAACACCGTGTTGTTGTGCTGCTTGCTGAATAATGTGGTCAAAGGCGTTTTTATTGCGGCTATAACTTGGCAATACCGATGCTTCGGAATTGCCCCAGTTGCGATAACTGTGAATATTGCTGTCTGGATAATAGGTGACTTTTACTTTTGTCAGCGAACGATCTGCACTTTTGCGGTTAGTCAGCAAGGTACTGCCATTGCTGTCCTTATACATATAAATTTGACCTGCGTGCGTTGTCGTTGCCAAAGGCATGATGCTGGCAGTCCCCAAAATATACAGTAAAAAGGCATTAATTTTATTGTTCATGCTGTGAATACACTAAAAGCTGTCCCCAAACAGTTAATAGGAGTTTAACAAAAATCTCACAGATGAAAAGGCTTTGTACAAATTCATTTACAGTAGTGTCGAAAAAAATCAAGCTTAATTGCTGACAGAGTAATCAAAAAAAATATTTATTTTTTTTTAATTGGATCAGCTTGACACACTTAAGTGTATGATTTTAAATTAAAATAAAATCGATTAAAAAGTGATCAATTTAAAGAGAAGCCTTAGAATAACGGCAAGAGGCGTTGTCAAGTTGTTTTAAATCCACAAAGTTATCCACAGCTTTTGTGGAAAACTGTGGAAAAGTCCAAAAGATAAGCATCTTGGCGAAAAAGTGAACCTGAGGGTTCAAACTTGCCACAGAAAAAAACGATCTGCGCAGATAGAAATAAAGTGTGTAAACAGAAATGAACGCGCAGTCAGAAATTAAGTTCTTTGACGAAAAGGAAGATTGCGATGAAATTACATTCTTTTGATGCGGGATTGGTCTGAATCGGCTAAAATTGCGCGGTAATTTTTTTCATGGGTTAATCGCGTCTATGTTCTCACCAGTTGAGTCCGATCAAGGCTTTAATTTCAAACCAGAACTTCCAACCAGCTCTGCGTATTATCGTTTGTTGAAAAAGCTGCGTCGTCAAGTCGGGCATGCGATTCGTGACTTCAACATGATTGAAGATGGCGATAAAGTCATGGTGTGTATTTCTGGTGGTAAAGACAGTTATACCTTGTTGGACATTATGTTGCAGTTCAAGCGCATCGCACCCATCAATTTTGATGTGGTGGCTGTGAACTTAGACCAAAAGCAACCAGGCTTCCCTGAAGATGTATTGCCGCGTTATTTAGAAGAAAATAACATCCCATATTACATTTTAGAAAAAGACACCTATAGCATCACCAAGCGTTTAACGCCTGAAGGTAAAACTTACTGTGCAGTGTGTTCGCGTTTGCGTCGTGGTTCTTTGTATGGCTTTGCGCAGGAAATAGGGGCAACCAAAGTGGCGCTTGGGCATCACCGTGATGATATTTTGGCGACTTTTTTCTTAAACTTGTTCCATGGCGGTAGCTTAAAAGCCATGCCACCGAAGTTGTTGTCATCAGACAAGAAAAATATGCTGATTCGTCCACTGGCTTATGTGGAAGAAAAAGACATCATTAAATATGCAGAAATGCGTAAATTCCCAATTATTCCGTGTAACTTGTGTGGTTCACAGGAAAACTTACAGCGTGCCATTATTAACGACATGTTACGTGAGTGGGATAAAGCACATCCTAAGCGTTTGCACAGTATTTTTGGCGCATTACAGAATGTATCGCCATCGCAGTTGGCAGACCGTGAATTATTCGACTTTGAAGCGTTAGACAGCCAGCGCGTATTTGATTTTGCCGATCAGGCCGAACAAAACGCAGCAGAGCAAAACAAACGCATCAATATGGTCAATTTAGGCTACGCTGCAGACTAAGCGATAACAGCCTGTCAATCCCTTTAAAATGTAATCAACACCAAGCCAGAGCTTGGTGTTTTTTTATGAATTTGATTTATTTGAGAAAGTCGTCATTTCGACTAAAAATACAAAAACTGAACGTCCCGTACAAAATTTCTTAGCCTTTCACGAAAGGTTCATGCTATAACAATCAGCAAGCAAAACAGCTTAATAATGATGGTGTCTGGATAGACAACACACATGCACAAATATATTGAGGAAAAATCATGCCTGCTTTTTTAACTGATGATTGGTTTGCAACTGTAGAAAATTTAACGGCTCAAGCTGGTGATTTAAACCTACCTCCAGCACTTGCAAATCTGGCAATTAACTTAGTGGTGACTGATGCTGCAGGCAACACAGAATTGTCTTTAGATGGCGGTAAAATCCAAAAAGGTTTGGCGGACAACGCAAAAACAACATTAAATATGGATGCGGAAACTTTACGTAAAGTATTCCTAGAGTTTGACATGGCGGCTGCTATGCAAGCCTTTATGACAGGTAAAATCAAAGTACAGGGCGATATGTCACAATTAATGGCATTACAAACTGCAAAACCAAGCCAAGAACAAAAAGACTTATTTAAGAAGATTCTTGAGCAATCTGCTTAATTCAAGCGATTTACGCTGTAGCAGGCGAATTTCCCGCTATAGTACAAAAAAGCCTAGCTGAAGTATCAACTAGGCTTTTTTATGCACTGCAGCTTTAACAGCGCATTATTCATGTTTGAATTGCAGCTGATATACACTGCAACTCAATCACGCGAGGTAAATTTTAGATATTCACCAATTGCGGTGTGGTCTTAATATGCTCAAGGTAGGCGCGAATACGAGTCACATATTGCACTGCTTGACGATAACGACCATTGCTCGCTTTGTTACGGTCTAAATACGCATATAGGTTAACCCAATTGTTCGGGTTTTTGCCTTGTGAGCGAATACGCTTCTGAATTTGACTGACTGCACCAGGACCCATGTTATAAGCGACTAGGGCATACCAGTTACGATCAGGAAATGGAATATGCTCATAACGGCTCAGCATTTGGTCATAATACTTAGCACCACCCTGAATACTTTGTGCAGGATCGGTACGGTTGCTTACGCCCATCGCTTTGGCTGTATTATTGGTCAGCATCATAATACCGCGCACACCTGTTGGCGAAACCGAGTTGGGTTTGAGGTAAGATTCCTGATAACCAATTGCCGCCAAAAGATGCCAGTCTAAATCGTACTGCGTGGCAGTCTTTTTAAAGTTGGCCTTATATAAAGGTAAACGATTACGCAAATCCCGCTGGATCACATCCCACGATTCTTGTTTGACCACATTACGATTATAAAATGAAGCCAATTGGGTAATTGAGCCGTTTTGCTTGCCACGACAAACAAAGTTGCTTGCGGTTTGGCTAAGAGGATCATCTGCGTGTTTAAACACCCAGTTCAGCTCACTATTTAAACCATTACGCTTTAAAGTATTTAAATCGCCACAACTGGCAGAAAATGCCGTGAGTTGCTGCTTTTCGATGCTTTGGATACTCGACGTGGTCATGGCAAAGTTCGCTTTACCAGAAGACACCCATTTTAAAGCGGTCGCATTGTCGCTTACCGTTTTAAATTCGAGTTTCACATTCATGCTGTCGGCATAGTTACGCACAAGGTCATAACCAAAGCCATGTAAATGTTGTCCATCTTTAAACACTGTGGTTGGATTTTCCACAGACACAACGGTCAATTTGTTCTGATTGACGACGCTGTCAAATTGATGAACGGCTTTGCCTGCGTTAATACTGTGGAATGGGAGAAGAACAGTACTGAAAGCGAGGACTTTGAATGGGAGGCGATTAAAAAATGAGTGAAGGCTAAGCCTAGACCCAGACGTTGAACTACTGTGCATGTTGGCTCCGCTACAAGTAATTTATGCCCTAAAAAGCAAAGGCAACACACCTTAAACTTTTTCAAGTTTGATAAATTCAATAAGGGTTGGGCAGTCATGACGTCATTCAAAATGACTTGGGATTAAAGGGAAAATGTGTAAAATTTATACACAGGTTAAAAAGTGATCAAAACTAAAAGATGTGCGAATAATAAAGATGAAAATTTTGGATGTCAAATTTTGTACATAAATTTTTTGAAAAATGTAACATAAGATATTCATTTCATTGAGAAATAAATTTTATAAATTTTTATTGTGTATAAAAATGCAATAAAATATAGGATTGATGTTAACCAAATGTAAAAAACCGGCTGCAAAAACACCATGAAATCTAACTTAATTACACGTTCTGGACACGATAAACTCGTGGCAGAGTTACAGCATTTGTGGCATGAAGAACGCCCTGAAATCACCAAAAAAGTAAACTGGGCGGCAAGTCTCGGCGATCGCTCTGAAAACGCAGATTACCAATATAACAAACAGCTTTTGCGTAAAATTGACCGTCGGGTACGTTATTTGGGCAAGCGTTTAGAAGAGCTGCGTATTGTCGATTTTGCACCAGAACAAGAGGGTAAAGTATATTTTGGCGCATGGGTCGAAATTGAAAATGAACAAGGCGAGCAAAAGACCTTGAGAATTGTGGGCGTGGATGAAATTTATGATCATCATCCACAACATATTTCGATTGATTCACCTATGGCTAGAGCTTTGTTGTCTAAACAGGTAGATGATGAGGTGGAAGTGCAGACGCCGTTAGGCAAAAAGAGCTGGTTTATTAATTCGATACGCTATGAAAAGCCTGAAATTGCAGAAAATGACTGATTTTTGATTTTATTTTGAACATTTGGATCATAATTTTTAGAAAATATTTGCCAAGCTGAATTTTTCTTTATATGATAGCCGCCATTGGAAGCGTGGCAGAGCGGTTTAATGCACCGGTCTTGAAAACCGACGAGGGTGTGAGTCCTCCGTGAGTTCGAATCTCACCGCTTCCGCCAAATATCAATGACTTAGCCCTGACATACTCAGGGCTTTGTTGTATTTGGGGTTTATGCAAGGTAAGCCTGTAGTAAGCATAATAAAAACTTGGTTTGAGTTTAAATTATTGTTCAAGACTAAATACAATCTCAAATTGGATACCATCCCAAATAGTTAATTCACCGATCCAATTGGTTTTTGCATTAAATCTTTTAGGGTATTGGCTGCCATCTTTGCCATCTAAAATATTTTGAAAATCCGAGCTTTTATCGAGCATAGCTATAATAGGTCTAATTTTTAATTTTTCTTCTAATGCTAGATCAAGGTTTTTCTTAAATTCATTACGTCCATTACCAGGCCATCTATCAATACGGTCACGATAAACCTGTTTTCTTTCAGTTGGATGTTTAGATAATAAAGGTTTATGACCCCATAAACTAACAATTAGCTCATTATTAGAGCTAATTGAAGATACTGACCAGTTCGGATTTTTAAGATCAGCATCAAATTTTTTAAACTCAGAAACGATACCCACAATAATACTCATATTCAAATTAATCCTTATTTAAGATATGCTGAACGGCGTAAATTACAAGTATTTAAGGTTAATAAATGTCTGATACTCCGACTGTTTGGGGTGTACACATGGGCGTACATGTTGGAACTGAGCCAGTTGAAAAAAATTACATTGGAATTGGCTGGTCAGAGTTAGGTGATTTAAGTCAGATTGATGCTGATAGGGAAGCCTTTAAATTTGCTTTGCAAGCAAAGCAACCTGATTCTTCAATGCCTTCTATCCGAACTCAGGTAGCCACAATTTACAGATTTATGCATGTGGTAAAAACAGGAGATTATGTGGTATACCCATGCAAATCGGATAGATTGGTCTATATTGGTATTATTAGTGGAGATTATGAGAGAGCTAATTCTGAAGACGAAGATGCTTATTTAAATCGTCGTCCTGTAACATGGCTAACACCTAATGGAGTCCCACGTAACAATTTTTCTCAAGTAGCGTTATATGAAATTGGTGCTTACATTACGTTGTTTGAAATTAAGAAAACAGCAGGTGATTTTTTAAATGCTGTAGGTATTGAATACCAAGCTACAATAAATAAAGACCCAATAGTTGAGTTACAAGAGCAAGAATTAGAACAAGAAGAAATACCCGATGATGAAACAGTAACTAAAGTAATTAATGAAACAGCAAAATATTCAACTGAAGATTTTATTATTCGCAGATTACATCAACATTTAAACGGTTATCAGTTTGAAGAATTTGTCGCTCATTTGCTTGAATGCATGGGGTATGTTGCTAGGGTTACTCAGAGGTCGGGTGATGGCGGTGTTGATGTTATTGCTCACAAGGATACACTTGGCTTCGAACCCCCTATTATTAAGGTTCAATGTAAAAAAACTTTAACATCTAATGGCTTACCTGAAATAAATCAACTTTTAGGTACTCTTGAAGATGGCGAATATGCTTTATTTGTTAATCTTGGAAGTTATAGTAATCAAGCAAAGAGTAAAGCTACGAATAAATCACGGTTAAGACTTATTGATGGTAAAGAGATTGTAGAGTTAATTTATCGTTATTATGAAGATTTTAAACCACAATATAGAGCTTTAATCCCTTTAAAGCAGGTTTTTATTCCTGATATTGGTGACTAATTCCTAGTATCGTCAGGATTTGTTGCCTAAACATTCAGAAGCCGAATTTTCCGAAATCCATTCAAATTTAAGTAACAACTCGGATATGTGGTCTGTCTAAGTCCGTAAATTTATTTAATGTAGTCATACGTACATGAATCTTAAAAGAAAATTCTACTTTTAGATTATTTTATTTTAGGGGGATTACGATCTTCCAATAATTTGATGCAATTTAGCTAAAACTTCCTTTTAACAAAAAACCAGTGAATTTTACAATTCACTGGTTTTTGAAATGACATTATGTAGAGCGCATGGGCAGATGAACCACCCATGCAGCGCAATGCACTTAATTAATCGAATCATCCAAGTTTGGAGCTAACCAACGCTTCGCTTCATCTAAACTCCAGCCTTTACGCTGTGCATAATCTTCAAGCTGATCTAACGAGATTTTACCCGCGTTAAAGTACTCAGAAGCAGGGTTGGCATAGTAGAAGCCGCTCACAGATGAAGGCGGCCACATTGCAAAGCTGCTCGTAAGCTGTGTGCCAATCTTTTCAGTCGAACCTAACCAGTTAAACAGTGTGGCTTTTTCAGAGTGCTCAGGGCACGCAGGATAGCCCGGTGCAGGACGAATCCCTACATATTTCTCTTTAATCAGCTCTTCATTGCTTAGCTGCTCATTCGGCTGATAGCCCCAGAATTCTTTACGAATACGCTCATGCAAATGCTCTGCAAATGCTTCTGCAAAACGGTCACCCAAAGACTGCACCAAAATGGCAGAATAGTCATCGCCTTTGGCTTTAAACTCATTGGCCATTTCTTCCGCACCAAAAATCGACACGGTAAAGCCGCCCAAGTAATCTTGCCCTTGCTCTGTAGTTGCGACAAAGTCTGCCAAAGACAAGTTTGGTTTACCTGTGACTTTGTCTGACTGTTGACGAATATGATGGAAGGTATGCGTTACTTGATTACGTGCTGCATCATATACTTGTACTGAATCTGCCGCAGAACGGTTGGCAGGGTAAATCCCAAAGACTGCACGTGCATCAAAGCGATTATTTGCAATAATATCTTTGAGCATGGCTTGCGCTTGGTTATATAAGTCGGTTGCAGCTTCGCCCACCACTTCATCTTCCAGAATTTTCGGGAATTTGCCCGCCAAACTCCAAGAAATAAAGAATGGTGTCCAGTCAAAGTATGGCAACAAGGTTTCAAGCGGGTAATTGGTCAGCACTTGTGTACCAATTAATTTTGGTACTGCAGGCGTGTAGTTGTCCCAATCAATTTTTAAACCATTGTCGATGGCTTCTGCATACGACAATTTCGCAGCTTTTGGTTGCTTATTGGCAATACGTTCACGAATTTTAGCGTATTCCGCACGATGCTCTGCAACAAAAGCAGGTTTCATTTCAGGGGAGAGTAAGGTTGTCGCAACACCAACGGCACGCGAAGCATCGGCAACATAAATCACTGCATCATTTGAGAACTGTGGATCAATTTTAACTGCAGTATGTGCTTTAGATGTAGTTGCGCCACCAATCAACAATGGAATGTTAAAGCCTTTACGCTGCATTTCTTTGGCAACAAAAACCATTTCATCTAAAGATGGGGTAATCAGACCAGACAAGCCAATGATATCGACTTTTTCGTCAATGGCAGTTTGCAGGATTTTTTCTGCAGGTACCATCACACCGAGATCGACAATATCGTATCCATTACAGCCCAAGACTACGCCCACAATATTTTTACCAATGTCGTGAACGTCGCCTTTTACCGTTGCCATCAAAACTTTACCTTTAGACTGACCTTCGGTTTTTTCAGCTTCGATGTACGGGTTGAGCCATGCAACGGCTTGTTTCATTACACGTGCAGACTTCACCACTTGTGGCAGGAACATTTTACCTGCACCAAACAAGTCACCAACTACGTTCATGCCATCCATCAACGGGCCTTCAATTACATCTAATGGACGTTTGGCTTTCAGGCGCGCTTCTTCGGTGTCTTCATTAATAAAGGTGGTGATGCCTTTAACTAAAGCGTACTCAAGACGTTTTTCGACAGATTCACTACGCCATTCTAAGTTTTCTTCGGCTTTTTGTGCGCCTGATTGACCACGATATTTTTCTGCCACTTCTAGCAGTTTTTCTGTGGCATCCTGACCGCTTTCACCTTGGTTCTGGTTCAGAATAACGGCTTCAACTGCTTCTTTCAGTTCTTTCGGGATGTCATCGTAAATTGCCAACTGACCTGCGTTGACAATCCCCATGGTCATGCCTTGCTGAATAGCGTGATATAGGAATACCGCGTGAATGGCTTCACGTACAGGTTCGTTACCACGGAATGAGAAAGATACGTTCGATACACCGCCTGAAATCATGGCATGCGGCAGGTTTTGTTTAATCCAGCCTGTGGCTTCAATAAAATCGACTGCGTAGTTGTTGTGTTCTTCAATACCTGTCGCAACTGCAAACACGTTCGGGTCAAAAATAATGTCTTCGGCAGGGAAGCCAACATCATTGACCAAAACGTCATAAGAGCGTTTACAAATTTCGCGCTTACGTGCCACAGTATCGGCTTGTCCGACTTCGTCAAAGGCCATAACAATGACAGCTGCGCCGTATTGGCGGCAGAGGCGGGCTTTTTCGACAAACTCGTCATAACCTTCTTTTAAGGAAATAGAGTTGACAATGGCTTTACCTTGTACGCATTTCAAGCCTGCTTCAATGATTTCCCATTTAGAGGAGTCAATCATGATAGGTACGCGAGAAATATCAGGCTCAGATGCCACCAAGTTCAGGAAGTGCACCATCGCACCTTCTGAATCGAGCATGCCTTCATCCATGTTGATGTCGATGATTTGCGCACCGCTTTCTACCTGTTGACGAGCAACATCTAAGGCTTCGGCAAAGTTTTCTTCACGAATTAAACGCAGGAATTTTTTAGAACCTGTGACGTTGGTACGTTCGCCCACGTTTACAAATAAAGAGTCATCATAAATGTTAAATGGTTCTAAACCACTTAAACGGCATGCAGGTTTAATCTCTGGAATTTTACGCGGTGGAATGTCTTTTACCGCATTGTAAATCGCGCGGATATGATCAGGCGTTGTACCACAGCAACCGCCTGTAATATTGATCAAGCCGCTTTCAGCAAATTCTTTGAGGAAAGCTGCGGTTTCTTCAGGCGTTTCATCATAACCACCAAATGCGTTGGGTAAGCCCGCGTTCGGGTGTGCAGAAACAAACACATCGGCAACGTCTGAAACGGTTTTAACGTGTGGACGCATGGCATCTGCGCCCAAAGCACAGTTAAAACCAATTGAAAGTAAATCGCCATGACGTACCGAGTTCCAGAAAGCTTCAGCAGTTTGACCCGTTAAGGTACGTCCTGAAGCATCGGTAATGGTACCTGAAATCATCAACGGCAATTCACGCCCGAGCTGTTTAAACACTTCTTTGACCGCAAAAATCGCAGCTTTACAGTTTAAGGTGTCAAATACAGTTTCAATGAGCAGGATATCTGCACCACCTTCAATTAAGGCATGCGCAGCTTCAATATAGTTTTCTTTGAGTGCATCAAAGCTAATGTTACGAAATGCAGGGTCGTTTACATTTGGTGAAATTGAACAGGTACGCGATGTTGGCCCAAGTACACCTGCCACAAAACGTGGTTTGTCTGGTGTTGAATATTTTTCACAGGCAGCTTTGGCTAAACGCGCTGCTTCGCGGTTAATTTCTGGAACCAAATCTTCCATGTGATAGTCAGACATAGAAACACGTGTGCCGTTAAAGCTGTTGGTTTCAATAATGTCTGCACCCGCATCTAAGTAGGCTTCGTGAATACCCTGAATAATGTGCGGTTGGGTCAGTACCAATAAATCATTGTTGCCTTTGAGGTCATGTGCCCAATCTGCAAAACGCTCACCACGATAATCGGCTTCTTCCAATTGATGGCGTTGAATCATAGTACCCATAGCACCATCGATAATTAAAATTCTTTGGGCAAGAAGCGCTTTCAGGGTGGTAAGCGTGGACATAAAAAACCCTTTATGACTGAATCCGAAATGAGCGCTATTTTAGCAGAGTTCGCACGGCTTTCGTGCACTTGAAGCGACTAGAGAGAGTGGAAGTCGTAAAAATAGTGCATAAAGCAGTATTTTTAGGATTTTGCTGTAGCTTTTGAACCTAAATAAAAGTTGTGATGAGGAACATTCTAATTTTGATTTTACTTTGATGCGTCATCGCTTTGTCATATTGCTCAGGCAAAATTGGCTCACGGTAAATTTTGTCTGAAATTTTAGACAAATATGACAAAGGTGTAACAATCTAAATTTGAGAGAATGGCATAAGAAAAGTAGGTTTATTTATTCTAAGTGTTTAAATTTAAAAGTTAATTTTAATTTTATGCACAAAAAATACAGCTTAAAGTGTGAAAATAAAGTATGAAAGTTGCTTTATATAACAGCTCTTTGTCATATAATTGTCACAATTTAATTGAACAATAAGGGGATTTTAAATCCTCTTTTCTGCTTGCATGAATTCTAATCCAACTCCTGTAGATTCAGCACACAAGTCGACCACTAAATCGACCAATGTTCATGTGCCTACACCGAAATTTTTTATGCCGGTGTTTTTAACGATCATCGTTTCTACCCTTATTTATATTGGTTTCCAATTGTCTGCGGACTTATCCCACGTGCCTGCGCTGAGTATGTACTCGGTGATTTTATTGGCGACCGCTTTATTCATTGCCTTAGGCTTTGAATTTGTGAATGGTTTCCACGACACAGCCAACGCAGTGGCAACGGTCATTTATACTAATGCCTTGTCTGCACCTGTGGCAGTAATGTGGGCGGGTTTCTGTAACTTCCTTGGGGTGATGGTCGCCAGTGGTGCAGTTGCCTACGGTATTATTGCCTTACTTCCAGTCGAACTAATTATGAATGTCGGTTCAGGCGCAGGCTTTGCCATGGTTTTTGCCATGTTGATTGCCGCGATTGTCTGGAACTTGGGAACGTGGTACTTCGGTATTCCTGCTTCAAGTTCGCACACTTTAATCGGTTCGATTTTAGGTGTGGGGATTATGAACTACTTGATTAACTCAGGTGCGGGTGCAAGTGGTGTAGATATGGAACAAGTCATGAAAGTGGGCAAGGCTTTATTGTTCTCGCCACTGATTGGTTTTGCTTTTGCTGCGATTTTGTTCTTCTTGGTGAAAAAAATCTTCAAGAAACAAATGGAGTTGTTCCAGCCGCCTGAAGGCAATAAGCCACCACCACCACTGATTCGTGCCATTCTAATTTTTACTTGTACTGGGGTAAGTTTTGCGCATGGTTCAAACGATGGTCAAAAAGGCATGGGTTTAATCATGTTGATTTTGATCGGGATTGTGCCGTTGGCGTACTCATTAAATAAAGAGTTAGGCCAAAACCACATTCAATCGTTCCAGCAGCTTTCAACGCAAACGGCTGATGTGATTTATCCACAACATGCCGATATGCCAGATGAAAAAGCGCGTCAGATTATTACTAGTTATATTCAGACCAAAGAAATTACTCCTGAAGTCGTGCCTGCTTTGGCAAGCTTAACGGATCATTTGGGTGAGCGTGTGGGTCAATATGGCAACTTGAAAGATGTGCCTGAAGCTGAAGTAGCAGAAATGCGTAATGATATGTATTTAAGCACGACTTCATTCAAGCGTTTAGACAAAGCCAATGCCTTGCCTGAAATGTCGGAAGAACAGAAAAAAGTGGTTAAAAGCTACCGCAGCCATTTAGATTCATTCTTACAATACATTCCAACTTGGGTCAAAGTTGCCGTTGCCTTAGCACTAGGCTTGGGTACGATGGTCGGCTGGAAACGTATTGTGGTGACTGTTGGTGAACGTATCGGTAAGCAGCACATGACTTATGGTCAAGGTATGTCTGCCGAGCTTGTGGCAATGTCAACTATTGCTGCTGCAGATGGTTTGGGGATGCCAGTTTCAACTACACACGTACTGAACAGTGCGGTGGCAGGTACCATGGTGGCAAATAAATCGGGTCTGAATTTCCAAATGGTGCGTACAATTCTTTCGGCTTGGATTTTCACTTTACCTGCGACAATTTGCTTATCGGGTAGCTTGTTCTGGTTGTTCTTAAAAGTGTTTTAATCCATTCAAAACTTTTTGAGTGGTTGAAAAAGCGCTGTGATGATACAGCGCTTTTTTATACCTGCAGATTAGTCTAAAGAAATATTTGCAGGCAAGTTTTTGAATAGATAGATTAGCGGTTTACATTACTTTTTAAATTTTTGGATGACTTTGTCCAGAGGTAATTTATCTGCAGCAAAGCCATAGAGCGCAGCGAAAGGTAGGGCAGTTCGTGCCAAATACGCCACGCGCCACAATCCACCATGGTTCGCACCTTCCATCATCAATTCGAGCGGATGCTCAAGTTTCACTTCAGGATTGGCTGCCGAGTTTGGATTGCGTAAGTCATGAATCCACAATGCCGCCATAATCGCATTGGTGGTTTCAGGGCTAAATGCTTCAACATCAAACAAACTTGCGCCACTAAATGCTGCTTTGAGTAATGGATTTTTGGTCACAGAGTGTGTGGTGGTCGAAGGTGCAATATTGATGCTGACATGCTGTCCTTGATGACGCGCTAAAATTGCACGCCATTGCTGGATGCGTTTTGCTAAAGCATAGTTTGGCCCTTGTTCAACCACCAAACAGTCGGCAATACCATAATGTTGACCATTGTCTGAAGCAATTAAATTATGCAGATTCTTTTGGAAGAAATGACTGCGTGAAATGGTTTCAATACTTTTGGTAAGTAGCTTTTGCCCTTGCGAACGCTGCTGAAACTTCTCTGCCGATGCGCTAATCACTTCTTCAGGAACGGCATAAACATCGGTTGGGGTACACATAAACATAAGGCTGCTATCAGCTTTGTGTTCGCTGACATATTGCATAATCGCATCCATTGCCATCGCAACACGCACGTGTTTTTCACCATCTAAATAGGCAATGGCTGCTAAATCTAGCGTTTGAGGTTTTTGAGCTAACCATTGTGCAATTTCTGGGGTTTGCGTTAGCAGATTTACACCCAATTGTTCTGTTAAAACGTCAAGTGGGGTATCTGCCGCGAGTTGTGTTGTACTGGGTGCGTATAAGGTGGCATTGCCTTGTTGCACAGTGCTTAAAATTTTATTCCACACACGGCTATTTGGTAAATCGACTGCAATAATATTGGCTTTCCATTTGGCTAACCATGTGAGTGGCCCTGCTTCTGAAGCTGCGCCAAATAGCACCATGTTACGGTCAGACAAATCAAACCATTCAGGATGCGCCACCGCTGCATTTAACGCTTCGGCATGACTTGGTTCAATAATGCCTGCTGCTAGCCAAATTGCAACTTGATCTAGCAGAGCTTGACCTTGTAACTTTTGCCCACGATACGGCACATACCATTCAGGTGCTGCTTGGCTGCTGCCTTGTAATTTAAAGGTATGTAAAGTTTCAGTAGGCAAGTGCATGACATCTTTCAGCACATATTTTTGCTCATGACGATAAAACTCAAAACATTGATGGGCTTTTCTTAATCCATCTTCTGCAATTTGAATTGCGTTAGCTTGTTCACGAATACCATTGGTCACGAGGGCTTTAAAGTATTTTGGATAGTGCTTACGCCAGTTTTTTTCTGCCAAAGCATCAACTGAGCTTTGATGATCGACTGTGGCTAAGGCTTCGGCAATAATTTGTTTGCCTGTGCTTGAGGTGCTGGGTTTATGGTTTTCTGGATGAATTGGAAACTGTAAGCCATCGTAAGAAGTGGACATGCAAAAACTCGCAAACTAAATTGAAATTAATATACAGATGTATACATTATCTATGCCAAGTTACGATATTGGGTAGCAAAAACTACCAAAATTGAGTGAAATTTGAATAAAAAAACCTTCACGAAGCGTAAAGGTTTTTAATATGAATGAGATGTTATTGGGATTTAAAGGTCAGTGTTTAAATGTTTAGGTTCTAATCATAAATGAGTCTGATGCTGTATCAACAATGTTTTATTCACTCAGACCAACAGCTTAACAACGTCCTTTTTTCGCCTGACCTGGAGGACAAAAATCACCATCACCATGCGGATGTTGGTGTGGATAATAGCCTTTCGGATAGATCGTGCGGTCAGGATCAATCACCACACTGCCTTCAGGGGTATGTACGGCACAGGCGCTTAATCCTAAACTAAGTAAAAGGGCGCTTAGAAGTGCAAACTTTTTCATGGCTGACTCCTGATTGCTTGATAGTTTTAGTCTTTATATTCTTAATATAAGTGCTTGTCGAGTAACTGCATGTTATTTGTTGTGTGCTTTATGCTGTATTGGATCATTCAGATGCTTTCATCAATCAAAAATACTTATCAGCAGTTCATAAAATGACGATTGAAAGTCGTTTTTCCCAATGAGAGAGGCTGAAGATGAGAGGCAATAAATGATGGTGTTAAGCGGATTTATGAAAGCAGTCTATTGACGGATTTGAAAACTCTTTAAAGTAGCAACGACTCAGTGGTAGATGTACCGAGTCGTTATAGTTTCAAAAGTTAAAACGGCAGTTGCGCCAGTTTATTCAGGAAGTGAGGCAAGATGCGTGGTTCAATTAAAATAGTCACAATCACACCATAGGCCGCACCCCATAAATGCGCACTGTGATTAATATTGGAATTGCCGCGTTTACCCGACCAAATGCTATACGCTACATACAGTATTGCAAAAATAATGGCAGGCACTGGAATAAAGAACACGAAAATCAACTTCCACGGCTCAAACAAAATATAGGCAAACAACACCGCAGATACAGCACCAGATGCGCCTAAGCTGGCCCAACGATGGTCATTTTTATGCTTTAAATAACTTGGAATAATCGCGGCGATTAAACCACCCAAATAGAATAAAACAAAGCCTAAATCATAGACGTATTGGCGATAAAAACTTTCAATAATGCTGCCAAAGAAAAACAGGGTAATCATATTGAACAGCAAATGCGCACCATCGGCATGCACAAAACCATGGGTAATGAAGCGGTCATATTGACCACGTTGCATAGCAGGCGGCCAAAAAATCAGACGATTCATTAATTCTTGTTTGGAAAACGCCAACATAGACACAATGACCGTAATAATGATAATGGTCACGGTATGATTAAAAGGTAAATCGAGCATAAACGCCTATTCTTTTACTTGAATTCTGCTGTAATAATGCATCAAAACTGAGTTTGAGTCGAACTTTAGGAATAAATCCGACAATTTTGGTTGATTTTTTTTTATTCCCCCGCATCTTCAGTTAAAATAGCCACTTCAGCTTGAGGAAATTATTGTTATGTCGACTGAGAACAGCAGCACAGCAGTTGTAGATGAAATTCCAAACTTATTGATTACGCCAACTGCTCAAGAGTATTTGAAGGATTTATTGGCAAAGCAAAATACACCGGGTATTGGTGTGCGTGTTTTTGTGGAAAATCCTGGTACACCGCGTGCTGAATGTTGCATGGCTTATAGTGCGCCCGATGAAGTTGTACCTACAGACTACAAACAGGAATATCCAGACTTTCCTGCATTTATTGATACGCCGTCTATTCCGTATTTATTGGATGCCGTAATTGACTACAACAAAGACCGTTTTGGTGGTCAATTGACTTTCCGTGCACCGAACTCAAAAGTGCCACGCGTAGGCCCAGATGCTTCGGTAGAAGAACGCATTACTTATGTTTTACAGTCTGAAATTAACCCAGGTTTAGCAGGGCATGGTGGTAACTGTGCTTTGGTTGAAGTGGTTGAAGATGAAGAACACGGCTTAACTGCAGTATTGAAATTTGGTGGCGGTTGCCAAGGATGTTCAGCGATTGATGTGACTTTAAAGCAAGGTGTTGAAACAACCTTGAAACAACACGTACCTGAATTGATGCGTGTGGTGGATCAGACTGACCACAGTCAATCTGAAGGTGCTTATTTTAAATAAGCTCTAAGCCTCGCTTAAAAATAACCTCCTAAATTTTAGGAGGTTATTTTTTATCTGAAATTGTCAACAGACCCTATTCATTCGTTTGTAGATTTAAAATTTGTTGTGTTTTTTCAGAATAATAAAATTCCTCTAAATAATGGCGCGCACGTTGCTTTAAATAGCCTTCAGCGATCATTTTTTGAATGACTGGATTTAACAGTTGTTGTAATTGATGTTGGACTAGCGCTTCATCAATATTTAAGTCGTGCAATAACAAATCAAAAGGTCGTGCTTGATTGCGTACATACCACGCATACACACCATCATGCACTTGCTGTTTCAAATAGTCACTTTGGCGTAAATGATCCCAAATTTCATGTCCTAAATTGACAGTTTGAGATAGGTCTTGCACTTCAATATAGTTTTTTAAAACGGAAAGTGGCAAATCTTTAATTTTGTGCCATAAATTGGCTTGGAAGTGATACAGTTTTTCATCGTCAAAATGTTGATTAAGCACCGACTCGCTCATTTGAGTCAGCTTCTGCACATTTTTTTGCAAATAATGCTGAATGGTCTGGTCTAAATTGGTATCGGTAACACTTTCCAAAACCGATTTACCCATTTTCATAAAACGCGATACGCCAGGCACGCTTTTGGCGATCACCGAATTATCCATATAATCCTGAATGGAGTGTTGAATGAGTTGGGTAATCATAGCGGCAAAGGCAGGATTATTCACCACGGTTTTAATCAAACGCTGACGATGTCCACTTTTACTTGCAACATATTGTGCAATTTTGTCGATGGTCAGCACAGGTATCACATCGGCAATTTTACTGCTGTCATTAACAGGGTGTACCAGTGCAAAACGAATATGCTCAGCAATTTGTTCCACTAAAAATGAACTGGCAGGTGTATTTAAAATTTGATGTTGAATCAGTTGATGAATGGCTTCAGATGTCCATAAATCTTGTAAGCTTTGTTTGCGAAACCATTGGTAAAACTGCACAAATTCAGTTTGTACCATTTCACTTTGGTTAAATTCTTGATCTAAAAAATCAAGCTGAGCTTCAATTAGTTGCTCAATGATGGGATGTTTCTGCATGAAGGTTTTATATAATAATTAATTTAGAGGAATCAGTTTATCAGCAAGTGGGTTTTTTAGGTTCTGAGTTTTAGCCAGAAACGGCAAATAATATTGTGCGACTTGTTTTTCAGCTTCCAATAACGGCATGTGTCCAACATTATTAAGAATCACAGGTGTTTCGGCGCGTTTGAGTAAAGATTGTAATTCCTTCGCCACTTCAACATTAATAATGCGATCTTGCTTACCCCATAAAATCAGGGTCGGTGCTTCAATTGATCCTGCTAAACGTGCAAATGAGTCTGGAGTATAAATACGGTTGAGTTTGACAATTTGCTCAATTGCTTTACGGGTTTGTTCTGAGCGAGAAATCAGGACTTCTTCTTGCGCATTTTGAATTTGTGAGGTCATGGCAGGCGGGCTTTGCATGATTTGTTTGGCGACGTCGGCTAAATCGCCATGTTTGCTCACAATTAAGTCATTTAAAGATAATGGATTTTTGGTGTAAGGCGTATTAGCAAGTTTATAAATGCCTGCACTATTGAGTAAAAATAAACTTTGCGTATCAAAAGGATATTGCGAGGCATACACGGTTGCAATTGAGCCGCCTAAAGAATGTCCTGCCACGTGTAAGTTTTCTTCACAGTCAATTGCTTCAATAAATTGACGCAGTTGTGAAGTTACATTCGGAACTGAATTATCAAAATTGCTTGGAGTTTTGGTGTCACCGCTATTGGGTAAATCTGGAATAATCACATGATAATGTGGGGTTAAAAATTGCGCGACACGGTTCCAATTATCACGTGTGCCTGCCAAACCATGAATCAATAAAATTGTGGGTTTGCTGTGCGAGCCACCTTCGTTATAGCTCCAGACGACATCTCCAACACGAATGCTTTTAGAGCTTAGTCCTGCTTGTTTGCGCTGTTGCTGAAAATGATTTTGTAATAGTTTAAGTTCAGTTGCGTTGCTGTTACTGGCGTTATTGTTTTTTGTGAAGGTATATGGATTGGGCGCAGCGCTTTGCACAAGGCAAGATGTACTTAGTCCCAAAGCCAATAAAGTCGTATGTAGATAACGTGATCGAATAAATTTCATCATGAAAACGTCTTCCCCTGACGAACCCAAAACAGGCTCCAATAATGATAGGCACTAGCTCTTAGGTCTAATTGCACAAGTGTATTCTGTCTATTGTAGGCGTTTAAAAATGAAAGTCATCCCTTGCTTTTTTGATCAAAGCTTTGAAATTGGTAGAAAATGTGACCTATCTCAATAAAAAGTGAAAAAATTTATAACAAAAATGAATAAAGAAAAGCGCAGCTGCATATTTTTTTGCAAGTGACATTCATAAAAACTGGCTTTAGAATATCGCAACTTCAAAGATCGGTGGTAAATCAAGAATGCTAACAGCTCAAGAAGCTTTAGAACGTCTTAAACAAGGAAACCAACGTTTTGTTTCTGGTGATACCAGACATCCGAAGCAATTGTCGCACCAACAGCGTGCAGAAATGGCAGAAGACCAAAATCCATTTGCCATTATTTTAGGATGTTCAGATTCACGTGTTCCTGCAGAAATGGTATTTGACCAAGGATTGGGTGATCTTTTTGTAATTCGTGTTGCGGGCAACGTGGTTGCGCCATCACAGGTAGGTAGTGTTGAATTTGCGGCAGAGCGTTATGACTGTGCTGTGGTTGTTGTCTTAGGACACAGTCACTGTGGTGCAATTCAAGCGACAATTGATACTTTAATGTGCCCAGACTGTCCACCATCGGCAAATTTAATGTCGATTGTGAACCGTGTTCGCCCTTCAGTTGAAACCTTAATGCAGACTGAACTGAAAAATGATTTGGCGAAATTGTCTAAGCATGCAGTACGTTCCAATGTATTTGCATCGGTAAATCAATTGCGTCATGGTTCAGCAGTTTTAGAAAACCTGATTGAACAAGGTCAGTTGAAAGTAGTCGGTGCAGAATATTCACTGGAAACAGGTGAAGTGGTTTTTTTTGATTTTTAATCCGAACCGCACAGCAATTAGATTTTCCTCAAAGGCGCTTTATAAAGCGCCTTTGATATATGGATAAGCATTATTTAGCAAAATAGGCTGAGCTTTGGCATTTGGATGAATTAAATCTTTTTGCATCAATTGCTTATTGCCCGCAATACCTTCCATAAAAAATGGCAGTAATTTGACTTTATATTGCTGACTCACCACTTTATAGTTATTTTCAAATGCTTTGCTATACGCCGAGCCGTAATTTGGCGGCATTTTCATCCCAAAAATCACCACTTTCGCTTTGGCTTTTTGGCTATGCTGAATTAAGTTCGCTAAATTTTTTTGAATCATTTGTGGCGGTTGTCCACGCAAGCCATCATTTCCGCCTAACTCAATGACTACAACGTCTGGACGATGGGTCTGCAGCAATTTAGGCAGACGCGCCAAAGCACCACTGGTGGTTTCGCCACTGACACTTGCATTGACCACTTTATGCTGTTTCGGATACTGTTGTTCTAAACGTTTTTGCAATAAGTGAACCCAACCTTGTTGTGGTTGTATGCCGTAACCTGCACTTAAGCTGTCACCTACAATCATAATGGTTTTTGCAGATACCACGAATGGGCTGAAACATAGTCCAAGCAGCAACACACGCGGGAAGACACGACTAGTTAGATTGCGATTTTGCATAATGGGAAACGTATGACTCAAAACACTAAAGAATCTAATATCATGCCACAAACGATTATTTCTGCCCAAAATTTGACACAAAAGATACAACTTGCACAAAAACAATTGACCATTTTTGAGAATTTAAACTTCGATATTCAGGAAGGTGAACAAGTGGCCATTACAGGTCGTTCGGGTTCAGGAAAATCGACCTTATTGGGTATTTTGGCAACATTAGATCAGGCCAGCAGTGGAAAATTGGTGGTATGTGGTGAGTCAATTGCAGAATTAAACGAAGAACAACGTGCAGAAGTTCGTTTAAAGCATATTGGTTTTGTGTTCCAGTCATTTCAGTTATTGCCGCATTTGACGGCACTGGAAAATGTGATGTTGCCACTACGTTTGCAGGAAAAATTTAAATATGCAGAGGCAGAACAAAAAGCCCTCAACTTGCTGAAACGTGTGGGTTTAGAGCGTCAGGCACAGCAAACGCCGAAAGTGCTTTCGGGAGGCGAGCAACAACGTGTCGCCATTGCGCGTGCTTTAATTCGTGAACCTAAAATTATTTTTGCCGATGAACCGACAGGAAACTTGGATGGTGAAACTGCAACTGAAATTGAGCAATTGTTATTTGAATTGAACCGTGAGTTGGGCACAACTTTGGTGTTGGTCACGCATGACCCGAAACTGGCGGCACAATGTCAGCGCCATTACGCTTTAATTGATGGGCAATTGGTTGAGCAATTTGCAGCTAAGCCAACCGCTGCCATAACAGGAGGATGAAATGAACGCATTATTTCATCCACTGTTAAAGCAGAGTTTTAAAAGCAGTGGTGTCTATTTACTGATTATTGCGCTGACTTTAGCGATTAGCGCGACCACAGCCTTAAAGTTTAGCAATGAGCAAATTCAAAATGCTGTAGCGTTGCAAGCGGCAGAAATGTTGGCGGGTGATTTAGTCCTGAGCGACAATGAACCCATTGCACAAGACTGGCAGGATCAGGCGACTGCACATCAGTTACAACAGTCGCATGTGACTGTATTTAGTTCGATGGCACATACTCAAGCACAATTTGTGATGGTGAATGTCAAAGCGATTGAGCACAATTTTCCGTTACGCGGTGAATTACGGGTCAGTCCTGCAGCGGACAAGATTCAGTCTGGCGAAATTTGGCTCAGCCAACGTGCTATGGATTTACTTCACGTTAAACTGGGTGAAACAGTAAATATTGCCGATGCAGCATTTACCGTAACTGCCAAAATTGAACATGATTCTAATCAGGAACTCGGTTTTTCAGGTTTTTCGCCGACAGTGATTATTTCACAGGCCGATGTAGCACGTACCCACGCGATTCAAGTGGGTAGCCGCATAGATTACCGTTTGTTGTTGGCAGGCAGCGCCAAAGATACACAAAATTTTGAGCAGTATTTTAAAACACATACACAACAGCCTGCACAGGCACAGCAAACGGCCAGTCCTGAACAAAACTTTGAAGAACAAAGTAGTTTAAGACTACGCAATGCCAGTGAAGGCAATACTCGCTTAATGCGCCCCATTGCCAATTTAGATACCTTTTTACAGTTAGCGAATATCCTGACCATTTTATTGTGTGGGATTGCGATTGGTTTGACCAGTCAGCGCTATGTGCAACAAAATCAGGATCATATCGCCTTATTACGTTGTATTGGTGCAAGTAAACGACAAATTTTAGCCGCTTATTTGGCTTTGCTTGCTTTGGTCTTAATTATCGCTATGGGCATTGGCAGTATTTTGGGCGTGACGTTGGGCTATGCTTTGTTGCAAATCATGCTGCAACTGATTCCGCACCTGGAAATTCAATTTTCAGCCATGGCAATGTTGCTTGGGCCATTGCCAATCGCCATGCTCACCAGTGCTGTGGTGTTGTTGGGTTTTGTGCTGCCTAATTTATTGCAATTGCTGAATACCGCACCGATTCGCGTGATTCGCCAACAAGACAAAAGCATGCGCGCTTGGTGGTGGATGTTGCTTACAGGGACGCTAAGTCTAATCGTATTTTGTGTGGTCTTGACCGAAAGTTTAGTGCTTAGTACATGGGTGATTGGTGCGATTATTGCGCTGTGCGTATTGCTGTATGGAGTGGTGTGGAGTTTATTAAAATTATTGCGTCATTCTAAAGGCAGACTCGCAGCGTATATTCGTGCGCCTGCTGTCACGGCATTTCAAATTACTGCATTGGCTTTAGGATTAAGTTTAATTACGGTACTTGCAGTGTTGCGTACCGACCTGCTAGATCGTTGGCAGCAGCAATTGCCCGAAGGAACACCCAATCAGTTTGTTTACGGCTTGCCACCGTTTGATATGCCTGAGTTTCAACAACAATTAACGCAGCAGCAGTGGCACAGCACGCCACTTTATCCAAATATACGCGGGCGTTTGGTCGCCAAAAATGATCAACCTTTTGCCGACGCCTTAATTCAGCAAAGCAATACGTTAAGACGCGAACTCAACCTGACACAGTCTGACCGTTATCCTGCCGATAATATCATTGTAAATGGGCAAGCCAATTTCAGTGCAGTGGGACAAGTGTCAGTAGAAGCAGATACGGCTGCCGAGTTGGGCATTCAAATTGGTGATCGACTCAGTTTTAGTTTGCCTGAAGGCATACTTGAAGCCGAAGTGATTAATCTGCGTACGGTGGAGTGGGAAAGCTTTAGTCCAAATTTTTTCTTTATTTTTTCACCGCACACTATGGATGAAAATGCAGGCAGTTATTTGGGCAGTTTCTATGTGCCTGAAGCAGATAAACCGAAACTAATTCAATTGATTCAGCAATTTGCCAACACAGTGTTTATTGATGTCAGCCTAATTTTGGATGAAATTAAACGCATTGTGAATGTGTTGGTGCAGATCATCACCATTTTAGCCATTTTGGTGAGTGTGTCTGGGCTGTTGGTATTAATCGCGTGTTTAAACTTGCTGATGGATGAGCGCAAACGCGAAGTCGCATTACTGCGTTCTTTTGGTAGTTCTAAACAAAAACTCAAACGTATGTTGAGTCTGGAAATCGGTTTTATGGGCTTTATAGCGGGAATAGTGGCGTGTTTATTTGCCGAAGTCATTAGTGCTGTTGCCAGTTACCGCATGGATTTAATGCTGCAACCACATTGGGAAATCTGGCTGATTTTGCCTGTATTTATGACCGTGCTGTGTGCCTTGATTGGACGTTATCGTTTAAGTTATTTATGCGATATTCCGCCACTGCAAAGTTTAAGGGAGATGAATCAGTCCTGATTCATCTCTATTTGATGTTGTTTTACTTGCTGTAAAGGTTGATTGTTCAACCCAGACTGCGTTGCATCATGCTAAGCAGTTCTTGCCAAAGGGGTTGAATTGGAGCAAGCAGTTTATGGCAATACCAGTAAAATGCAGCACAACCCAATGGTGCAAGGAGCATCGCAAAACTGTTCACTAAGTTACTGTGTTTGCTGCGTTGTCCAAGGTACCAAATGATTGTCATGGCTGCGCCCATGAGCATGCCGCCAATATGTGCAGCATTATTAATGCCACTGATCATAAAGCCCATACCTAAGTTCAGTGCCATCACCATCACCAAAGTCTTGCCATCCAACAGAAATTTTTGGCGAGGTAATTGGGGCAATAACGCCAATACCGTCAGTGCAGCTCCAAGTCCCATCACTGCACCCGATGCACCTGCACCCACGCTAGGTAACAGCTTTGGATTAGCGACACCTTGTTCGAGCAGGGTATAGCTGTCTTGAATGCTGACATAGCCACTAAGCAGGCTACCCATCAAACCTGCGCAAACATATAACACTATAAAATAGACACGCCCAAACAACTGTTCACTGACGCTGCCAAAAATATACAAGGCCCACATATTTAACATTAAATGTACTAAACCGAAATGAAAAAACATGCTGCTGAACAGGCGAATGGGTTCCGCCAAAAAGGTTAAAGGTGCATAATCAGCACCCCAGCGTATTGCATCTTGCGGGCTAGGATTGCTAATGTTCATGCCGTTGAGCACTTGCCATGCAAACAAAGCCACGTTTATTGCAATCAGGGCTGCGGTAATCCACCACAGGTGAATTTCAACTTTATTGTTGCGCAGGTTTGGGGGATGTTGGGACATATATTTGAATATTGTGTCGTAGTGATCAATCTAAGCTTAACACGAAAAAATAACGCTTCAGGAGCCATGCACCAAGATGAAAGCTTTTTTTATACGAACTTTGTTAATTCTTGTCAGTGTGGTGCTTTTGGTTCAATTATGGATTTTTAGCAGCTTGGTGTGGTGGCGTACGCAGCCTGTGCAATCGACCATGATGATGCGTTTGGATTATTGGGCTGAACCGAGTAAGCCTATACAACATCAATGGCGCGACTATGACCAACTCAGTGATAATTTAAAGCGAGCTGTGGTGACTGCCGAAGATGGCAAATTTATGCAACATCATGGCTTTGACTGGGAAGGTATTCAAACTGCGCTGGAACGGAACAAAGATGAAGGCAAGGTTGTTGCAGGTGGTTCCACAATTTCTCAGCAGCTCGCCAAGAATTTGTTTTTATACAATAAGCGATCTTTTTTGCGTAAAGGGCAAGAAGTTGTGGCGACATGGATGATGGAACGCATGTGGTCAAAGCAGCGTATTTTAGAGGTCTATCTCAACTCGGTAGAATTTGGCGATAATATTTATGGTGCCGAAGCTGCGGCACAGCATTATTTTGGCAAAAGTGCAAAAAGTTTAAGCCGTGATCAAGCAATTTTCTTGGCTGCGATTTTAACCAATCCAAAATATTTTCAGGAACATCGTAATGCGGGGGCATTAAAAGCCCGTAAACAGATGGTGCAGCGCTATATGCGTTATGCGGAAATTCCCTAAATTGAGCGAAAACAAACTATAAAATGTGAAAATATCCACAAAGCCTAATTTTTTAGGCTTTTTTTATGAAAATGTCACAAAATTGAAGCATACTTGTAGCAGTGCCAAACATTTTAAAAAAGCATAGGTGGGTATGAATACGGCAACAGGCGCGACTCCTGCGCAAACAGAATATACATATAATGATCGCTACATTAACCGCGAACTGTCTATTTTAGATTTCCATTTGCGCGTGCTTGAGCAAGCTGTCGATCCGTTGCATCCTTTGTTGGAACGCATGAACTTCCTGCTGATTTTTTCACGTAACTTGGATGAGTTTTTTGAAATTCGTGTTGCGGGCATGATGGAACAATTGGACTTGGGCAATGAAAGCCGAAGCCCAGATGGTTTAACACCTAAACAAGTGTTAGATCAAATTTCTAAAACAGCACATGCTGCTATTGAACGCCAGTACCGTATTTTAAATCAGGAAATTTTGCCAAAATTACGTGAAGAAGACATTTGTTTCTTACGTCGTGGTGAATTAACCCCTGCACAATCGGCATGGGTGAAAAAATATTTCCAAGAGCAAGTTGCCCCTGTATTAACCCCAATTAGCCTAGACCCTGCACATCCATTTCCACGTTTGGTCAATAAAAGTCTGAATTTTATTGTGACTTTAGAAGGGAAAGATGCTTTTGGTCGTCAAATTGATTTGGCGGTTGTTCCTGCACCACGTTCATTACCACGTGTAGTTCGTTTACCCGATGAACTTACAGGCGGTAAAGAGCACCACGTCATGCTTTCAGCAATTATTCATGAGCATGTGTCTGACTTATTCCCGGGCATGACTGCGACTGGATGCTATCAATTCCGTGTGACCCGTAATGCAGATTTGGCGTTAAATGAAGATGTAGAAGACTTGGCCAAAGCCCTAAAAGGCGAATTAAACTCACGCCGTTTTGGTCGTGCGGTACGTTTAGAAGTAACGCACAACTGCCCGAAAGCCATTTATGATTATTTGCTAGATGAGTTCGATCTTGAAGAAGAACAACTTTATAAAGTAGATGGCCCAGTGAACTTGGCGCGTTTATTGTCTAATTTTAAACGTCCACATTTACGTTATGATTCACATACACCCGCCATTCCAAAGGTGTTAAAAAAGTCTGAAAATATTTTTTCAGCGATGCAAAAGCAAGACATTTTATTACACCATCCGTTTGAATCTTTTGCACCCGTGATTAACTTGCTGCGTGAAGCTGCACGTGATCCACAAGTCTTGGCAATCAAACAAACTTTATATCGTAGTGGCGCAGATTCTGAAATTGTACAAGTGCTTGCAGAGGCTGCACGAAACGGTAAAGAAGTGACTGCGGTGATTGAACTGCGTGCACGTTTTGATGAAGAATCTAACATTGCTGTGGCTAACGTGTTGCAAGAAGCGGGCGCTGTGGTTGTGTACGGTATTGTGGGGTATAAAACCCACGCCAAAATGATTTTGGTGGTGCGCCGTGAAAATAATAAATTGGTGCGTTATGTACATTTAGGCACAGGTAACTACCACGCAGGCAATGCGCGTATTTATACCGACTATGGTTTACTGACCACAGACAAAGAGCTGTGTGAAGATGTGCATCGTATTTTCCAAGAGCTAACAGGCATGGGTAAAATGGCAAAACTGAAAAAGTTGTTGCATGCACCATTTACCCTGCACGCACAGTTGGTGAATTATATTGATGAAGAAATTGCCAATGCTAAAGCAGGTAAGCCCGCACAAATTATTGTGAAAGTGAATGCACTGACTGAAATGCAATTGATCAATAAATTGTACGAGGCGTCTCAGGCGGGTGTGCAAATTGATCTCATCATCCGTTCAATTTGCTGCTTGCGCCCAGGTTTGCCGGGCTTATCGGAAAATATCCGTGTGCGTTCGATTGTCGGACGTTTCCTTGAACATACCCGTGTCTATTATTTCTCTAATAATGGCAATCCACGTATTTATTGTTCAAGTGCTGACTGGATGGATCGTAACTTATTTAACCGTGTTGAAGCGTGTTTCCCAATTGAAGATCCTGCCTTGAAAAAGCGTATTTATGAGCAAGGTTTATTGACCTACATGCAAGACAATCAACAGGCGTGGTTGTTGCAGGGTGATGGAACTTGGGTGCGTGTAAAAGCAGCTGAGGGTGAAGAGCCACACAATGCGCAGCGTATACTGACCGATAGTATTGTTTAGTTTAAAGCATTTATAACAGGTAAAAAGAGCGATGCCAGACATCGCTCTTTTTTGTTTCTAATTAATTGTTTGATGCTTATTTAAGACTTATATTTTTGATTGATATTTATTGATCAATAATTTAAGAAAAACAGCACATCGCATCATCCGCATTCATAATTTTGCGATAAATACTTTTCACATAACCATGCACCAGTTGTTCTGAAGCATTCAGGTTGGCAGCAACTTGTTGTGAAGGTAAACCTTGTCCTGAAAGCGCCAATATTTCATGTTCAGTTTTAGAGAGTGCCAAAGAATGACCATGTGCGACAATGGATTGTTCGCAGGCTAAGATTTCATTGGCTAAGTTGCCGTCTAGCGGTGAGCCGCCACGTAAAATGGTGCGAATCTGGTTTTGCATGCCTGTTGCAGATTGGTCGCTAAAGACATAGGCTGAAATGCCTAAATGAATAGCTTGTAGCAATTGTTTTGGCATACTTGAAGGCAGCACCGCCACAATTAAGGTGTCTTTACGGAAAAGTTTGAGATTTTGGATAAAATCAATTTGAGCTTTTGACCAAGACTGTAAATTGATAAATACCAAATTAGGCAAATGTTGCTGCACCATCAGCACTGCATTTGCGAGCGATGGGCTGCAAAGTAGAACCTCTTTAGGGTAGCCAAAATTTTGTAAAATGTGGCTTAAATTTTGTGATGCTTCTACCTGATCATCAATCAGCAGAACAGGCACAGGTAAAACGAGATCTCTGTGAATCATGCCAAATACTCCTGTGCTGTTCTATAAATAATTTTGATAAATAGATTGTGCGTGATATTGCTGTAACTGAATATCCTTAAATATAGTGATTTTTATATAAAAAGGGTAAATATAAGTAATTGTTGCTGAATATGTTTTTTTGAAATGTGTTGAAAATGTGAGTAATGTAACTCGATACCGTTCTTTCGTTCAGTGG
Organism: Acinetobacter sp. YH01003; assembly: GCF_013420525.1. Lineage (NCBI taxonomy): Bacteria > Pseudomonadati > Pseudomonadota > Gammaproteobacteria > Moraxellales > Moraxellaceae > Acinetobacter > Acinetobacter sp. YH01003. Next base: position 246,477 of record NZ_VOXY01000001.1, read on the forward strand.
TAAGAGTGAATTGTTGAATTTGTGATGAATCTCACATTTTAAAACTTATTCATATTTATAAGTCACTTAAATCATAGTGAACTGCAAAAACAATACGCATTTTTGAACGAAAAATAAAAAAGGAGCCATGTTGGCTCCTTAATGAAATGTTGGATCGTGTGTCTAAATTTAGACTGTGTTTTGAGTGATTTTCTGTAAAATCTGCAGCAAAACGTCAAATTCACTTTGTAATGGCGTGCTTTTACGCGTCACTAAAGCCAAAGTACGGCTTGGTGCAGCCTCAATACTTTTGATCTGTAAATCTGGATTCGATTTGATCATGGCATTATGAATTGCAATTTCAGGCAATAGGGTAAAGCCTAAATTTGCAGACACCATTTCAACCAAGGTCGGCAAAGAGCTGGCTTTTAAACGATGATCGTTTTTGCGTTCACCAATCGGGCAAGCACTTAAAGTGTGATCACGTAAGCAATGACCTTCTTCAAGCAGCATTAAACGCGATAAATCCAAATCATCTAAAGAATTGGCCTGCGCCGATTTTTGATCGCCCTTGTGATAAACCAAGAACAAATCTTCTTTAGAAATTTCAGCCACTTTCAAACCACGCGTATCGAATGGCAGGGCTAACACCACCATATCTAAATTGCCGTGTTCCAGTTTTTCGACAATTTTTTCACTTTGCGCTTCGTGTAAATGCAATTGAATTTTAGGTAGCTGCTTATGCACTTCATCTAACAGTTGCGCCAAAATAAATGGGGCAATGGTTGGAATCACGCCTAAGTGTAAATCACCTGTGAGAGGCTCACTCATTTCACGGCTTAAACGCATTAAGTCCTGTGCATCTGCTAACAGAACACGGGCGCGTGCTACGACTTGTTCACCCAATGGGGTTAAACGTACATTCTGTCGATCACGTTCTACCAGTACGCCGCCAAGCAGGCGCTCCAGTTCCATGATCCCGCCAGACAAAGTCGACTGAGTTACAAAAGAACGGCGAGCCGCTTCTGTAAAATGTAACGTTTCAGACAGTGTAACGAGGTATGACAGCTGTCTTAAAGATGGTAATGCAGCCATAGTGTCCTAATGATTATGATTTAAAGTGGTGAGCAAACAGTTCGCTAAGATGAGGAATAAAGTGTGGAGGAATATCATGCCCCATTCCTTTGATTAATTCAAACTTAGCGCCCGGAATCGCTTTCGCAACAGCCTTACCATGCCCTGGTGGGAGCAAACGATCTTGCGAACCATGTACCACAAGGGTAGGTTGCTGAATTTGTTTGTCCAGTTGTAGCAACGAGCCTGTACATAATATTGCTAAAAACTGTTGAAGTACACCCGCAGGGTAATAACTTCGCTGATATAATTTGCGTGCAGTTTGCATCGCTTCGAGTTGATTCACATAGCCTGGTGAGCCTATCACCTTAAAGAGTTTTAAACTATGATCAACAATGCCATTTTCATCTTGCGATTTTGGTCTTTCTAGCAAACTGAACAGTTGTTTCGGAAATGGTGGTGGTAAAAAAGGCTGGTTATTACTGGTAAATAATAAGCCTAAATTATTCACGCGATCTGCATATTTGGCAGCCAAAATTTGGGCAATCATGCCGCCCATAGAAGCACCAATCACTTCGGTCTTTTCAATGCCTAAGCGCTCTAATAGCAATGCAGCATCATCCGCCATATCAAATAAGTTATAAGGTGCACCGTGGTTTTGCAGACCTAAGCTAAAACGTCCCATCATTTTATAGGTGTTCAGACGCGGGCCTTTGTGGCGAATTTTGGATGACAAACCAATATCGCGGTTGTCATAGCGAATGACACGATAGCCCTGATCAATCAGTGATTTACAAAAGAAATCGGGCCAGTACAACATTTGTGCGCCTAAACCCATAATCAGCAAAATAGGTGGATCTTCAGTTTTGCCGCCCACTTCGACATGCAGCTGAATTCCGTTGCCTAAATCGACTTTGGTTTCGTGCATAAATGCCGTATAGGGCGATGTGGTGAACTGAAGTGCACTATTCATGTTGTGATCCTCATGTCAGGCAAGGGCGAAATCAATCGCCCTTTATTGTTTTTATTTTATTCCGATACAGGCAATAAGTCTGGCACTAATTTGGTCAAACTCAAGCGTTGTTTGGCCGCTGTTGCGCCTAATAGGACAAAGCCACGTAAGGTATCGGTTTGGTCATAGGCTCTGGCAATCATGCCATCGTCAAATTCTTCGGTATGCCAGTTGACATCTACCCCTAGTGGCGCAGGTAAAACGGTCAGTGGTGCAGCAGGTGTTTTCACTGCAACAGGCATGGCAGGGTAGTGTACCTGAGTAGTTTCACCATTTAAGGTTTTGGCTAAGGCACGTGCTTGCTGCATGATTGGCATCACATACGGCAATAAAATACCATTCACTTCCGCACAGTCACCTACTGCATAGATATCAGCTTGGCTGGTTTCAAGTTGCGCATTGGTTAAGACCCCACGACTGGTTTCGATGCCTGCTGTTTTAGCCAAAGCAATGTTTGGTTGTAAACCAATGGCAGACAGTACCACATCGGCAATTAAAGACTGACCACTGGTAATGGTCACTAAATAGTCGTCATTTTTAATTTTCGAAACTTTTTCAACGGTTGTACCCAATACAAAATGGATACCCGTTTCTTCTAGGTTTTGTTTAAAAGCACTGGCTACATAATCCGGCAATAAACGACCTAGTGGTTGTGGTGCAAGGTCAATCACCGTGACTTGGTGTCCTGTTTGCTGCAAGTCATTGGCAAATTCACAACCAATTAAACCTGCACCTAAAATCACCACACGTTTGTCTTGACGTTGTTCAAGCTGTTGGCGAAATGCGGTGTAATCACTTAAATTATTTACCACATGAATGTCATCACTGCCATCGCCCGCAATGGCTAAACGTACAGGATTCGCACCCACTGCCAAAACCAATTTAGAATAAGGTTGTTGGCTGCTTACACCCTCTTTTTCTAATTCAAGTACATGCGCTTCTGCATCAATTGCTTTAACCCAAGTGTGGGTTTCAATACGCATATTGAGTTGGCTTGCCATTTTAGCTGCATCGCCCAATGCAATTTGAGCAGGGGCTTTATTGCCCGCCAATGCGTTAGATAAAGTTGGTTTGGCATAATTGGCAGCATCATCTGCACAAATCATGACTAACTCTTGTTCTGCATTTAGCTTACGAAACTCGCGTGCAACAGTATAACCTGCCATGCCTGAACCAATAATAACGATAGGATGCATAAGGTGTACTCCAAATGAGGGCATAGAAATTGGCGTTAAAAAAAGACCATCGGACATGGTCTTTTCGTGGTCTTAAACTTCAATCATTTCAAAATCAGCTTTTGAAACGCCGCAGTCTGGGCAAGTCCAGTCATCAGGAATATCTTCCCATAATGTACCTGCCACAATACCATCTTGAGGCCAGCCTTCTGCTTCGTCATAAATCCATCCACAAACGATGCATTGATACTTTTTCATTCAATTCTCCATAAACCGATCTTTAAATTTCCAGATCAGCAAAAAACTTATCTACGACTAGTTGTATGATATATCTATTTGATTAAATTTTTACGCAGTTATACGGCTAAAGTAAAGTAAATAAGCGATTTTAATCTGTGCTTTTATAGAATGAATAGCTGCATGGGACATAACCGCGCAGAAAAGACCTCTTTTGATATAGATACGGCATTGTAATGAGAGAATGGCTGCAGGAAAAATCACGTTTTTATGCGTTTAAATGCCATTTAAGACCTTGGTCGTACAGTAAAAGTCTTATATTTTTGCTATTTTATTATGGAATAAATATATATTAATATTTTTAAGTATATTAAAGTTTATATAAATCAAAACCTTGTAGTGTTTTGATGCGTGATTGATGGCAGTCTTGCCGATTCGATCACTAGCCTTATGTGAAAATAAACGGTAAAATTCAACCATTCTTTAGTCACATTTCTGATCTTCCATGAGCAATTTGTCTACTTTTTTGTGGTCGCATATTCGTACAGTTCCTCATTTTCCAAAACCAGGCGTAGATTTTTATGATTTAACGCCTTTGTTTATGAATAATTTGGATTCATTAACAGATGCTTTAATTGCCAGCATTCCTGCAGAAAAATTAGCTGAAGTTGAAAGCTTTATTGCAGTAGAAGCACGTGGTTTTGTATTGGCGAGCCTTTTGGCACAGCGTACAGGCAAAGGTTTGGTACTTGTGCGTAAAGCAGGTAAATTGCCACCACCAGTTGTGGGTGTGGGTTATAGCTTAGAATACGGTTTAGACCGTTTAGAAATGGCTGCCGATGTGCAAGCGCAAAAAGTCATTATTGTAGATGATGTATTGGCGACAGGTGGCACTTTAAAAGCAGTGAAACAATTGGCTGAAAAATGTAATCATCAAGTTTTAGGTGCAAGCATTTTCCTAGACTTACCAGATTTACACAAAAATTTAGGTTTAGATATTTGGTCCGTATTGGACAATAAATCTAAACCAGAACAAGCAGTGGCTTAATCCTTTTAAGTTATTGTAACTGCTGTAAAAAAGCCTGATCTCCATAGTTGTGATCAGGCTTTTTTAATGGGTGATGTTTAATTGATTATTTTTAATGGATAGCTTTGACTTTATTTGGCAAGATAAGCTTGTTCGATTTGCTGAATACAAGAATTAATATTTTCTGGATGCAATAAGCGATGATGCCCAGACTCAAAAGTAGAGGTCTGCATATAGTTTTCTAAAAATGCTTGCGCGGCATGCATATCCAAAATTTCATCGCCCAATTCTAAATAAGCCAATTGTGGAATATCGTGCTGCAAGTCATCATCTGAAATTGCAGGATAGTCATTGCGAAACGTGGGAGCTAAACTTGGATTTGCCACCACACACGGAATATGGTGCGACAAAGACATTTTGAGTGCCCAATAGCCGCCTAGACTATGTCCCACCAAAATTTCAGGCTTAATTTTTTGAATGATATTGTGATAAAAATCGGCAACAGTTTGATAATTTAAGTTGCGATAATCGACATTGATACAAAATTTTTGTTTTGCATCTATGGCATGGAATTTAGTCGACTCCCGCGAGGAATCTAATCCATGTAAAAACAAGACTTTTAAAGCACATGTATTCATTGCCAGATTCACAAAGTTAAACATCTTGAGTCAAACTGAGCCTAAAGATAAAGTGGATAGAAAATAAAATATTTAGACTGATACATCAGCAGGTTTAAAAACAGCAAAATACGGTCTTTTTCATCTATTTTCTGAACAATATTGTAGTGCGCTTAGCCTGAGAAAGAAGTTAGCTTTTGGTCTAAGTCTACAAAAAATCACAAAAGCAAGTGGCAATTTAAAAAATAAATTGCTCGAGTCAGAGAAGGCATACGAAATCGTGTCTAAATCTGCTATTCTATTGAACTTCTTTTTTTAGTAATTATTCGAGGCAGAGATGACGCAACATAACGCTCAATCGACTTCTGAACCCACTATTTCCGAAAACGATTTAATTGCGCAGCGTCATGCCAAGTTAAAGCAAATTCAAGAACAAGCGCAGGCGAAGGGAACTAGCCCTTGGCCAAATACGTTTAAGCGTGAAAACTACGCAGAAGATTTGCAGGCACAATTCGCAGAAGTTTCTAAAGAAGAAATTGAAGCAGGCGAAAAAGTGTATGTGTCTGTAGCAGGTCGTGTGATGTTGAACCGCGGTTCATTCATCGTAATTCAAGACATGACAGGTCGTATTCAGTTGTATGTGGCGCGTAAAGAACTTAGTGCTGAAACATTAGAGACGATCAAGAGCCTAGATTTGGGCGATATTATCGCAGTGAAAGGCTATATTGGTCGTTCAGGCAAAGGCGATTTATATGTTCATATTCAACATTTTGAATTGTTGACCAAATCTTTACGTCCATTACCAGACAAATATCATGGTTTAAGCGATACCGAAGCGAAATATCGTAAGCGTTATTTAGACTTAATCGTAAATGAAGACACCCGTAAAACCTTTGAAATTCGTGCCAAAGTGGTTTCGGGTATTCGTGCATTTTTAACTGAACAGCGTTTTATGGAAGTTGAAACGCCAATGATGCATGTGATTCCTGGCGGTGCATCGGCACGTCCATTTGAAACGCATCATAATGCTTTAGATATGCCGTTATTCTTGCGTATTGCGCCTGAATTATATTTAAAGCGTTTAGTGGTTGGCGGTTTTGAACGTGTGTTTGAAATTAACCGTAACTTCCGTAATGAAGGGGTGTCTACACGTCATAACCCTGAATTTACCATGATCGAATTCTACCAAGCTTATGCCGACTATAAAGATTTGATGGCATTGACTGAGCAAATGCTAGAAAAACTGGCTTTGGATATTTTGGGTACTACCGATGTGCCGTATGGCGATGAAGTGTATAGCTTCAAAGGCCCATTCAAGAAAATTTCTATGTTTGATGCCATTCTTGAGCATAATCCACAATTCACGCCAGAAAATGTTAATGACCGTGATTTCTTGGCTAAATTTGTGCAGGAAGAATTGAAAGAACAGGTGAAGCCTGGTTTTGGTTTGGGCAAACTACAAACCATCGTGTTTGAAGAAACCGTAGAAACTCAATTACGTCAGCCGACTTTCATTACAGAATATCCTGCAGAAACGTCGCCTTTGGCACGTCGTAATGACGATAACCCACACATTACTGACCGTTTTGAGTTCTTTATTGGTGGTCGTGAATTGGCGAATGGTTTCTCAGAATTAAATGACCCGATTGACCAAGCTGAGCGTTTCCAAGCACAGGTTGCAGAAAAAGACGCAGGCGATGATGAAGCGATGCATTACGATGCAGACTTTGTTGAAGCTTTGGAATACGGCTTACCACCAACTGCAGGTGAGGGCATCGGGATTGACCGTTTGGTAATGTTGTTTGCCAACGCTGCGAGTATCCGTGATGTGATTTTATTCCCACACATGCGTCATAAAAACTAAGTTTTAGCGCATCGTTGACGACATAAAAAACAACCTGCAGAAATACAGGTTGTTTTTTTGTTGTAACTTAAAGTTAAACACTTGCCACCAATTTTTTGATCATAGGTCGCTGGCGTTGACTGGCAAGCCATAAATCATGCTGCATTTGTAAATTCAACCAAAACTCTGGTGAGGTTTCTAAGGCTTCACTCAAACGAATCGCCATATCTGCAGAAATTCCAGTATGACCATTCAAAATGCGAGATAGGTTTGCACGTGTCACTCCAAGTGCTTGAGCCACTTCAGTCACAGAAGTTTCACCAATATATTCGCGCAACATTTCGCCCGGATGAGGTGCATTAAACATCATATTCATCTTTGTACTCCTGCGCTAGAAGCTATGTGATAATCCAAATAATCTACAATGTAGACATCACCATCTTCAAATTTAAAAATTACACGCCAATTACCATTTACTGTTAGTGACCATTGATCTTGTAGATTTCCACTCAATTTATGTAAACGCCAATTGGGTGGAGTTCGCAAATCATTCACCGTAGATGCAGCATGTAGTGCTGCAAGTATTAAACGTAATTTTGTAGAATGCGCTGCTTGAATACCTGCTGTTGAACCAGTTTGGAAAAAAGCCTGAAGACCTTTATGTTTAAAACTCTTAATCAAGCCTTAGTATCCAAGTGTATTGTGTATATGTACAGTATACGATAATTTCGAGTTTAATCAATCAACCAGTTTTGGCGGGGTTTAAGTGCATCTTGCGTAATCCGCAGAAACTTAAAGTGATGATGCTTATAACAACGCCGTTTGAATCCGTACTTTCATCTCTAAAGCTTGCTGCAAAATATGCGCTTTCATCCAAGTTACTTGTGTACCCATGGGGTTGGTTTTAATAGCAGTGTTTAAGAAATCCAGTTTTTCTTGCGAAAATAATTGCGTTTCAATCGCTTGATGCAGTTCTGCCGTGGTTGCATTTAAAGGCACATCTACCAAATAAAAACCTTTAGGATAATTATAAAATGCATACATTAAGTTAAAGGCTTTTTGTTCGGCCTTTAAATTGCCCGCACCAATTTCATAGCTGCGGTCTTGATTGCTATGCGTCACGCCTATTAAAAAGGAGAGTTGTTGATCACGGCAACGCAAACCAAATTGCAGCCCAATCTGATCTGCACTGAGTTCATGTTGCACAAAAACATTCAGCATTGAAGCATCATCGTTTAAAGGCTCTTGTAGGACGAGTAGCTCAGGGCTGTGCTGATACAAAAAACCAGCCAGCTGCGCCTGTTCAAGTTTGGATTTGATCTGTTCAATCTGTGGCATGGGAGCATCTTAAAAATAAAAAAATATGTTTTTACTTTAAGCATTTTTTGTTCATGCTTGAAGCACTGAATTAGATGAATAATCTATGAAGTTATTCAAAAATGAGCAGCTTGTAAGCGCGATTTGTATGTATCAAACGTAGCGAGAATGACGTTAAATTTCAATATATGATGGAATAAACTATTGATTAAATAAAACTTATACTGCTTATTGGTTTTCTTTTATATGAGCTTTTTGCATATAAATATAATAAAACAAGCAATAGTCTGCATAACTAAGTCACTATAATGAAAATCAAATTCTATCTGTGTTATTCGTACACAAGTTTAAGTACATCTGGTGTGATCAATGTCAATAAATCAGGAAAGACTTACTCATCTTAAACAGCTTGAAGCTGAGAGTATTCATATTATCCGTGAAGTTGCAGCCGAGTTTGAAAATCCAGTCATGTTGTATTCGATTGGTAAAGATTCAGCGGTAATGTTGCATTTGGCTTTAAAAGCATTCTATCCAGCGAAACTGCCATTTCCACTGTTACATGTGGATACAGGCTGGAAATTCAAAGACATGATCACTTTCCGTGACAACATGGCAAAACAGCACGGTTTTGACTTGATTGTTCATCAAAATAAAGAAGGGGTAGATGCCAACATTAACCCATTCGATCATGGCAGTTCTAAATATACCGACATCATGAAAACCCAAGGCTTAAAACAAGCTTTAGATAAATACGGTTTTGATGCGGCATTTGGTGGCGCGCGTCGTGATGAGGAAAAATCACGTGCCAAAGAACGTGTTTATTCTTTCCGTGATGCAAAACATCGTTGGGACCCGAAAAATCAGCGTCCTGAATTGTGGAATTTGTATAATGGCAAGGTCAATAAAGGCGAAAGTATTCGTGTGTTCCCATTGTCTAACTGGACTGAATTGGATATTTGGCAATACATTTACCTCGAAAGTATTCCATTAGTACCGTTGTATTTGGCTGCAGAACGTCCTGTCGTTGAGCGTAGCGGCACTTTAATTATGGTCGATGACGAACGCATGCCGTTGCTAGAAGGTGAAGTTCCACAAATGAAATCGGTACGCTTCCGTACTTTAGGTTGTTATCCACTTACGGGTGCAGTCGAATCAGAAGCGAATACCTTGCCTGAAATTATTCAGGAAATGCTATTGGCAACCAGTTCAGAGCGTCAGGGTCGTATGATTGACCACGATGAAGCTGGCTCGATGGAAAAGAAAAAGCAAGAAGGTTACTTCTAATCTCTCCTGAAAAATCTCCCCAAACCCCTCTTTATAAAGAGGGACTTATAAAAAGCGGAGCAAAGCCTCCCTTTATAAAAGGGAGATTTAGAGGGATTAAAGATTAAAAAACCGATTTCTAAAAAATATGTGGAGCTTTGAGCAATGTCTCATCAATCGAATTTAATTAGCCAAGATATTTTGGCGTATTTAAAACAGCACGAAAACAAAGATCTACTGCGCTTTTTAACTTGCGGTAACGTAGACGATGGTAAATCGACATTAATTGGTCGTTTGTTGTATGACTCAAAATTGATTTATGAAGATCAATTACAAGCCGTGACTCGTGACTCGAAAAAAGTCGGCACTACGGGCGATGCACCTGATTTAGCTTTATTGGTCGATGGTTTGCAAGCCGAGCGTGAGCAGGGCATTACCATTGATGTGGCTTATCGTTATTTTTCTACTGAAAAGCGTAAGTTCATCATTGCCGATACACCTGGGCATGAGCAATATACACGTAACATGGCAACAGGTGCATCGACTTGTGACTTGGCGATTATTTTGATTGATGCGCGTTATGGCGTACAAACTCAGACCCGTCGTCATACTTTTATTTCTAGTTTATTGGGCATTAACAATATTGTGGTTGCCATCAATAAAATGGATTTGGTGGATTATTCAGAAGCACGATTTAACGAAATTCAGACGGAATATGCGAACTTTGTGAATCAACTGGGTGATCGTAAACCATCGAATATTATTTTCACGCCAATTTCTGCCTTAAATGGCGATAACGTGGTGAACAAGTCTGAGCATACCCCTTGGTACACAGGCGATACTTTAATGGGAACATTGGAGTCGGTAGAAATTAACCGTAACTCGGCTCAAAATGATTTCCGTTTCCCTGTGCAGTATGTCAACCGTCCAAACCTTGACTTCCGTGGTTTCTGCGGCACGATTGCTTTGGGCGATATTCATGTGGGTGACCGCATTGTGGCATTGCCATCGGGCAAAAGCTCGACAGTAAAAGAGATTGTGACTTTTGATGGCAATCTTGAACATGCAATTGCAGGTCAAGCAGTTACCCTAACACTGAACGATGAAATTGATATTTCACGTGGTAATGTGTTGGTGCGTGAAGATCAAGTGCGTCCTGAAATTTCACGTGCTGTAAATGCCACTGTGGTGTGGATGGCTGATCAGCCACTATCTATTGGCAAGCTGTATAACTTAAAAGTGGGTACACAAACTGTGCCTGCAAAAGTCACAGCCATTCATTACCGTACCAATGTGAATACTTTGGAACAGGTGCAGGTTGAACAGCTTGAACTGAATGCAATTGCCAATGTCACCATCGAATTTGATGCGCCTGTGGTATTTGACCGTTATCAAGACAGTCGTTATACGGGTTCGTTTATTTTCATTGATCGTTTAAATAACGTGACCATTGGCGCAGGTATGGTTGAAGCTTGCGTAGAATGGACTGCACACAGTACACCTGTAACAGCCGAAGACCGTGCTGCACGTTTGGGTCAAAAACCTGCAGCGGTATGTGTACCAAGCCAAGCACTTGAACAGGCACAAGCACTTGAAAGCTTGCTGATTCAGCAGGGTATTGTTGCCATTGCCAAAGCAGGTTTAGATGCTGCGCAGGTTGCATTACTCCGCGAAACGGGCATTGTGGTCATTAGTGATGTAAACAGTGGTGCAGATGCAGAGTTGACTGCGACAGCTACAGAAGAACTGGCAGAAAAAATTATTGCCCTAGTTCGCTTATAAAATTAGATTCGTTTATAAAATCGAATCCACATCCCCAAAAAACCGCTTTCACCTGAAAGCGGTTTTTTTATGTGCGTTCACTATATTGGAAAGTTTGTTTTTTAAGTGTGCTCTAAGGGTTCGCCATTGAGATGTTTGAGCATGGGTGTGAAGTGCCCATAGCTAATTTTTTGAGGTTGTATTTCAAAGCCATTTTTTTCATAAAAACTTAAAGCAGTCTGTGTGCTAAATACACTCATGTGCGATACATTTTTGCGCTTTAAATCGCTTATTGCTTCAAATAACAAGGCTTGACCAATACCGCGTTGTTGTACTTCGGGGGCAATGGCATGTTGTAAAATTTGCCCGCGATCACTCATCATAATAAAGCCAACCACCACATGCTGTAAGACATAGACCCAACAATTGTTGTAATGCAGCAGCATTAAAATATTTTCATAGCTTTTATTTTCTAGCCATGCCTGAATTTTGGCTTCATTGCGTTGATGATCTTGAATACAAGAGCGAATACTGGCGTGTAATACCGCAACCAAATTGGCGACATCTTGAATTTGTGCAGCTCTAATCATCTAGGCTTAGGGTGATAGATAAAAACAAGGCTCTATTGGAAGCGAAAAGTGTTTAAAGAAATAGCAGAAAATTGTTGTGTTTTACTGCGTTATACTGCAGCACAAGTCCTATTTTTAAGGCAATCGGTATCATTGTGTAATTGAGCATTGCACTTTTTAGCGATGCATGGATGGAATCATCTGTTAAAGCATAAGCGTTGAAGCGTGCAGCAGCGAATAGACGCTAAGCCCTGAAATGGTTATACTTTATTGAAACGCCTGAAATAAGAGCGAAGACCAAGATGGCAAAACTATTGTTATGGATTTTGTTGTTGATTGCCGTATATGCAGTCTGGAAAGTCTGGTTCAAAATAAAAATTAATCGTACTTTTCAGCAAAGCTGTCAAGATATTGCCAATATTGTCCAAGACCCGATTACCCACAAAGCACCGCGCCCTGTAGAAGAGGTGGTGGAAGAAGTTGCCGAATACAAACAGCAATTATTTGATGATATCGCAGAAATATTTTTAAGCTTAAAAGTATCTAGTCGTGACCCTGAAGATGCCGAAACTATTCAACAAGAAGTGCTGAATAAAATGCCTGCCAAAGCACATACGCAAATTCGTCAGTTAGACTTGGGGGAGTGGTCAATTTACTGGAGTTTTTACGAGCAATCCCTTGAATATTTTGTCGGCAAATACGGAGTTTTTATTACCCATGTAGACCGCTTTGGGCAAGAGCATAAATACAATAATTCAGAGCAGTTTCAAACAGATTGATTTTCATGCCTGATTTTCTGTTTATGATTTTACAGAGGTTTCTTGAAAATTAATTGCAGCATCTTCTTGTCAGTTAAGTGTTTGGTTAAATGTTGAGTTTTGCGCTATTTTCCCGAAAAGAGGTATCATGCCTTTTTCTTTTACATAGGCAGCATCAATGTCAGTTTTAGAAATCATTGCTGTGTTGATTAGTGTTTTAGGCGTGACCTTAACCATTAAGCGACATATAGCTTGCTGGGTGGTGAATTTTATTGCCTGTTTGCTGTATGCCTATTTGTTCTTTGAATATCAATTGTATGGCGAAACGGTATTACAAACCCTATTTATGGGCATGGCTGTTTATGGTTTTTTCCAGTGGAAAACTGCACAGCAGCAAAAACAACATATCATCATTCAAAGCTTGCCACTCTCTAAAATGTGGCTGCAAATTGCACTGAGTAGCATACTGGGTTTACTGTTTGGGCTAAGTTTAAAGTGGTGGACGCAGGCTTCACTGCCTTTATTGGATGCACAACTGGCAGCTATGAGTCTATTGGCAACCTATTGGACCAGTCGTAAATACTTGGCTACATGGGTGTTATGGATTGTGGTCGATTTGGTGTATATCGGCATGTTTATTTACAAAGAGTTGCTGTTAACGGCTGTGTTATATGCAGGTTTTGTGGTTCTTGCTTATTTGGGCTGGCGTGAATGGCATAAAATCCGACAACAACATGCGGCACATTCTGCGGTGTGATGGCGTGTAGCGATGAGCAATTTAATTGATTTTAAACAGGCGCAGCTTAAACAATTTGATTTATTGGCATTGGATATTTTAGCGTATCCTGAGCGTTATTTACAGTTTGATTCGATTGCAGATTTTTACCAAGCCCAGTGGTTAGATGATTTCCCCAAAGGGACGACATGGTGTTCCACAGGACTAGATGATGGCGCAGAACATTTTTATGCCAAAATTGAATTTTATGGGCATTATTTAACTATTTATAGCCATGAAACCTATGCCGCTGAATTTGGCATCATTCACACAGAATAGACAAAATAGAGTCAATGACAGCAGGCGGAAAAAACACTTTAATAGCCTGAAAATAAAGTTGTATTTAGGATATAAAACAACTTATACCCGTTGAGCATCAGCCAAATTATATTGCACGATGATGCTAGACCTACTCCATCAATAAACAAAATAAAAGGAACTCAAATGGCTCATCAATTTACTGTAAACGCCACCATTCATGGCGTTTCAATTGACGAATTTAAGCGTTTAGTGGCAGATGTTGCTTTGCATGAAGCAGTCTGCAAGCGTATTCCTGGTGAAAATTTGGAAATTTTAGAATCTAAAAAGAACGGTGATATTTACACTTTACGCCGTGCTTATAATTTAGATGTGAATATTCCAGATATGGCTAAAAAATTATTAAAAGATGCATTTCGTTTAAAACGCAATGATGTGACCCATTTAACGGCGCTTACTTCTACCGTGGAGCTTGGTGCAAACTTGCCTTTAGAAGCTAAAGGCGAGCGTAGTGTGACAGGCAACCATGAAAAAATTGATATTCAATTAAACTGGACAATTAAGGTTAAAGTGCCATTGATTGGCGGCATGTTGGAAAAACATGCAGAAGGGGAAATCCGTCGTTTCAGTGAGTTGGAAATTGGGATTGTGGAAGATGAGCTTAAGAAAAATTTAGCGGCTTAACCCTTCATTTCTACTAGAAAAGATTGCTCTTAAATACATGCTTGGCGCTGCCGTTTTCGGTGGCGCTTTGTTTTTTGGACGTATTGAATTGTGATTGTTGATGCTGGGGTCATTTTACAGTGATCAATTTTTGATTTTTGAAAAAGTTTAGTGCTTGGCTTTATTGCATACAGACTATCGTCTTAATTTATTATTTAAATATAGTATATTTATTATGCTAATATTTTGACCAGATTTAAATTGAGTGTGAGTTCTGCCATGAAATTGATTCAGTTGTTATGTTTATCGGTTTTGCTGACCTTTGCCAGTCTATCTCCAGCAATGGCAGAGAGCAAAAAAGATCCACTTTTTGTCTTGCTTACCAGCAGTGATGCGCACCGCACCAAAATGGCAATTGGCATGAGCAATAACCAATTTGGCAAAGGTCATCCACTGACGATTTATTTGGTCGATCAAGGCGTAATGTTGGCATCTAACCGCTTTGAACATAAATATGCAGAGCATCAGAACATGCTGAAAAGTATTATCGCCAAAGGTGGTGATGTGTATATCTGCAAAATGTGTATGGAGCAGTACGGTGTTGTTGAAGGTGACTTAATGAAAGGTCTGAAATATGCCAATCCAGATGCTATGGGTGAAGCAATTTTCCGTCCAGGCACTCAGACACTGAGCTGGTAATTCGGCTGCTTGAAATGCAAAAGCCTTGTTGAAAAACAGGGCTTTTTTATTGCGGAATTTCTAGCGCATGGCGTATTTTTTTAAACGATAATCCAGTGCAGCGCGGGAAATTCCCAATAAGCGTGCCGCTTCAGATACATTGTGTTTGGCTTTTTGCATCGCGGTGATAATCAGTTGTTGCTCATGCTGTTCTAAATCAAAACCTTCGGTTAAAAGCGTGTCTAAATCTACGCTGTCTTGCTCATCTACAGTATGGTCGCTGTGCATTTGCGGAAACAGGGCATTCAGTTTAATCAGTTGTTGATCTTCCGTCAGTAGTACCGCACGTTCGAGCAGGTTTTCCAGTTCACGAATATTGCCAGGCCACGCATAGCTTTGCATAAAGTCAGTGGCTTTTTCACTGACGCCTTGAATTTGTTTGTCATACATTTTTTCAAAGCGTTTTAAGAAATGTGCAACCAATAATGGTAAATCTTCACGGCGTTCACGCAGCGGTGGAATCTGCACAGGAAAAATGTTTAAACGGTAATATAAATCGGCACGGAAACGACCTGCTTTAACCGCTTGTTCTAAATCTTCATTGGTTGCAGCAATCACGCGAACATCAATATGACGGGTTTGCGAATCTCCAACGCGTTCCACTTCACCTTCTTGTAGCACACGCAGCAAAGCCGCTTGAGCGCGTGGCGAAAGTTCAATCACTTCATCTAAAAAAATAGTACCGCCATGGGCGCGTTCAAATTTACCTAAGCGTGATTGATGTGCACCTGTAAATGCACCTTTTTCAACACCAAACAGTTCAGATTCAATCAGTTCAGGCGGAATTGCCGCACAGTTGACCGCAACAAAAGCATGTTCTTTACGCTGACTCAGTTCATGCACACCACGGGCAAAGGCTTCTTTCCCGACCCCTGTTTCACCTTGCAGCAAAATGGAAACTTTGGCACCTGCGGCTTTTTTGAGTAAGTCACACACCCGCTGATAAGCCGCCGATTGTCCGACTGAGCTGAACATGCTGTAGTCATTTTTACTGGTGGCATAAATCGACTTTTTCAGTTCATACAATTCGGCTTGCAGTGCAATGAGTTCCTGTTCCATCGGTTCAGGCGACATGAACTGAATCAGCTCATCGGCATTTTCCCATTCACTGAGTTGTTTACCAATAATACGGCAATGCTCACGCCCGCAGGCTTTACATTCCACTTCCTGATAAATAATGGTCATGCCTGTGGCAAAACTGCTGTAACCGCAAGCATAGCCCAGCAGCATCCAGCAGGAAGGTTCGTGACTCAGTCCAAATTGCTCAACATGCACATCGGCTTCAAAAGAGTTATGCCAGTTTAAGTCTGCATAAAACTGTTTTTTCTTTTGATTTAAAATCAATTGATTGGCAGAAACTTGCACCATGCCACGAATACCGTGCATTTGCGGCCCTGCCATAAAAGCCTGTTCTTCATTTAAACCTGGGCGCATTTTAGTAGTGACTTCTGCATCTTTCAGACCTGCCTGATAGCCCAAACGAATAAAAAAGCGTTTGGTGCGTTCCATTCCAATCATATTGGCAAGGTCTTTACGCAAATAGCCCATGATGCTGGTATGCATCAGCAACATGCGATATTCATCAAACCAGATTTGTCCACGCTCAGTGTCAAAATGTAGTTTGGAAAGCAGGTCGTGAATTTCCTGAGGATGACCTGCATATTTGCCGCTGCTGTCGTATTTTACTCGTACCATGCGCCGTGTTTAATCCATTAAATTCGAGGCTGTTTAGCCATCTTATGCAAATTCGTGAAAATTCAATAATACCTAAACAGCATCATGCCAAACCTTAAAGGTATTTAGTTGTATCTATATGTTTTTGTTGTTTTTATTCCGTCTTTATCATAAGCGAATTGCATAAAGCCCAAGGGTAAATTTTTGTATCTGTACGGGCTGTATTTCATCAAATCATGAAATCTTAAATTTTTTAAACATCAAAATTCATCAAATCATGAAATCCAAATTCTTATAAAAACACTCAGATTTTTTAAGTTGCTGTTTTTCAATGTTTTTATAAAGTTGGCACGCTTGTTGTAATAGTAAAAGTAAGCAACAGATGCATGAAGCAACTGAAGCAAGTTCTGAATGAATCAGATCTTGTAGGAGAACAATATGAAGGATGCAACAGGCGCATTGCCCTTAACCAAATATATTCGGGTAACGGGCGATATTAATGCCGCATTTGTCGAGTTCGACTTTGCCATTCACGATCCCACTTTATATGTGGAGTTGGTGTTACCGCAGCAAGCATTCCGCGAGTTCTGCGCAACCAATCAAGTGGTGGAAATGAGCGAACAACAGCAAGCCGTGAATGATGCTGAAGAAGACAAATGGCGTTACGGCATTGAACACGACACTTTAGTCGGTGCACAGCGATACAACATTGATCATGAAGATCAACACTGAATGCTTAAGGAGATAAGCGATGACTTTAGAAATTAAAACAGCGGGTATTGAGCCAATTCGTCAAAACTATGCCTATATTGAGCGCCGTTTTGGCAACAAGCCAGCCACCCGTTATCAGGAAGTCAGTTTTGATATTCAGGCGGAAACCAACTTTCACTATCGTCCGCTGTGGAAACCTGAAAAAACCTTAAATGATAAAACCCATACTGCAATTGAAATGCAGGATTGGTACGCATTTAAAGACCCGCGTCAGTTTTATTACGGAACTTATGTGCAGCATCGTGCGCGTTTGCAGGACATTGCCGAAAGTAACTTTAGCTTTTTTGAAAAGCGTCAGTTGGCAGAGCATATTTCTGAAGATGTCAAAGCCAAAGTGATTGCCTTGTTTTTGCCGTTTCGTCATATCGAACAGACTGCCAATTTACACATGATGTCGGGCAGTGCTTATGGTTATGGCACGGTGCTGACCCAAGCCTGTATTTATGCTGCGATGGATCGTTTAGGGATGGCGCAGTACATCTCACGGGTTGGTTTGGCACTCGATGGCAACACGGGCGAATCTTTAATTCCAGCCAAACAAGCATGGATGCAGGATGAAGCATGGCAAGGACTGCGCAAGCTGTGTGAAACCAGTTTGATCGAGCAGGACTATTTCAAACTGTTTTTATTACAAAACTTGGTGATTGACAGCTTTATGAGCGAATTGGTTTACACCCAATTTGATCAATGGCTGGCACAGCATCAAGCACGTGACTTGGCGATGCTGATGGAATTTATGCAGGAAGCCATGGCAGATTTACGCAAATGGTCAGACAGCGTATTTAAAACCGCAGCTGCAGAATCTGCACATAACAAACAATTGTTGAGCCAGTGGTTAGCCGAATATTTACCTGAAGTGAAAGCGGCATTTGCAGCGTGGGCAGCTGAGGCGTTGTCTGCAGATGCAGTCGACATTGCAGAACAAAAACTGCTGGAACGCAGTAAAAAAATTGGCATCGAACTCGAACAAATTTTGCAGGCTTAAGGAGAAGCAGCATGTCTAAGGTTTATCTCGCATTACAGGACAATGACACGTCGCGCTACATCATTGAAGCGATTGAAGAAGACAACCCAGATGCCACGATTCAATATCTGCCAGCCATGATTCGGGTAGAAAGCGAAACAGGTCTGATTGTTAAAGCAGAAACGGTATCTGAAAAACTTGGACAAGATTGGGATATTCAGTCTTTACAACTCAACATGATTACGTTGGGCGGCAACGTCGAAGAAGATGATGACAGTTTCCGTTTGCACTGGAACTAGGAATAAGGATGTGCACTGAGCCAATTTGAGTACAGTGCCGCCAGAACATATTGCTGCATAGATTGCCGCTAAAAAATTTAAGGATGATGAGCATGAATTCACAAGTTAAAACCCCAGCAAAAAAACTGAATGCCAAAGACCGTTATCGCGCACTTACTCGTGACTTGGATTGGGACTTTTCTTATGCAGACCGCAAAGAAGCCTTTCCATACGAAGAATTTGAAGGCATTAAAATTACAGACTGGTCTAAATGGGAAGATCCATTCCGTTTAACCATGGATGCTTACTGGAAGTATCAGGCAGAAAAAGAGAAAAAACTTTACGCCATTTTTGATGCTTTTGCACAAAACAACGGTCAAATGAACGTGACCAATGAGCGTTATTTGAATGCCATCAAACTGTTTTTAACTGCGGTAACTCCGCTTGAATATCAGGCATTCCAAGGTTATGCACATGTAGGGCGTCAGTTCAGTGGTGTAGGCGCACGTATCGCATCACAAATGCAGTCGATTGATGAATTACGTCACGTGCAGACGCAAATTCATGCCATGAGCCATTACAACAAATTCTTTGATGGTTTTCAGGATTGGTCGCACATGCATGACCGCGTTTGGTACTTGTCTGTACCAAAATCTTTCTTTGAAGATGCGCGTTCAGCAGGGCCGTTTGAGTTCTTGTTAGCCATTAGCTTTGCCTTTGAATATGTATTGACCAACTTGTTGTTCGTACCGTTCATGTCAGGTGCAGCACACAATGGCGATATGGCAACGGTCACCTTTGGTTTTAGTGCACAGTCCGATGAAGCACGTCACATGACTTTAGGTCTAGAAATCGTGAAATTCTTGTTAGAACAACACGAAGATAACGTGCCAATCGTACAGGAATGGATTGATAAGTGGTTCTGGCGTGGGACTCGTCTGTTATCTATAGTTGGCATGATGATGGACTACATGCTGCCAAACAAAGTGATGTCGTGGAAAGAAGCGTGGGAAACCTACTTTGAAGAAGCGGGCGGTGCGTTATTTAAAGACTTGAGCCGTTACGGTATTCGTATGCCGAAATATTCAGAAGTAATTACCAAAGAAAAAGAACACGTGTCGCATCAAGCGTGGTGGATTTTCTATAACTTCGGTCATGCAGCAGGTTTCCATACTTGGATTCCAACCGATCAGGAAATGGATTGGTTATCTGAAAAATATCCAGACACCTTTGACAAATACTACCGTCCAAAGTGGGAGTTAGCACGCAAGATGGAAGCAGAAGGCAAGCGTTTCTACAGCGCAGGCTTACCGCAATTGTGCCAAATTTGCCAAGTGCCAATGACTTTCACCGAAATGGATGGCGATCCGACCATGTTTACGTATCGTGAGTCTGTTTATAAAGGCGAGCGTTACCACACCTGTTCAGATGGTTGTCACGATATTTTTGAACGTGAACCTGAAAAATATGTGCAGGCATGGTTGCCAGTGAACCAAATTCTACAAGGCAACTGTGGTGGCTTAGATTTGGAAAACATGCTGCGCGAATATTATCGCTTCAATGTCGGTGCAGATAACTTGGATATTGAAGGTTCACCAGACCAGCAACGCTGGAAAAAATGGAAAGGTGATGCGGCTTAACGCTCATTCACTATCTAAAGTAAATATCTAAAATTTAAGTTATTTCAAGATTCAAATTTAAAAGGATTTCGGTTTGAGTCATTTGCGGCTCAAACCACCCCAATACGGAGAATGACCATGTCAGTACGCGCTATTCGCCCAGATTACGACTTTGAACCACGCGACCTACAAAAACACTATGGCGACAACATTTTGGTGTATGTGGGTTGGGATCATCACACTTTATATTGTTCTGCACACGCCATGTTGGTTTCGCCGCAGCAAACCTTTCAGGAATTTTTGGATCAGCAAATGCAGGCGGGTTTCCATCAACATCCTGACTTTGAAAACATTAAATGGGATGAAGTGCAATTTACTTTAAACAAACAGGTAATTCAGCCACGCCCTGAACAGACCTTGGCAGAAATTGGCTTCGATCAAAAATCACTACTGCGTTTTGTGACCCCAGGACTGAATGGGTACAAGGGCGCACACGTTTAAAACAGTAAGATCACAACAAAATAAAGACAGCAAAGCACAGTCAGTAAGTACAAGACAGGAGGTCGCAGATGAGCTATCAAGTCACAATTGAGCCAATTGGCACAACCATTGAGGTTGAAGAAGATCAAACCATTTTAGATGCCGCGTTACGTCAAGGCGTGTGGTTGCCATTTGCTTGTGGGCATGGCACTTGCGGCACTTGTAAAGTCCAAGTCACCGATGGTTATTATGATGTCGGCGAAGCGTCACCTTTCGCGCTGATGGATTTGGAACGTGAAGAACACAAAGTGTTGGCGTGCTGCTGTAAGCCTGAATCAGACATGACCATTGAAGCCGATGTTGATGAAGACCCAGATTTCTTGGGATATTTGGTTCAGGATTATCAGGCCAAAGTCCTTGAGGTAAAGGACTTATCTCCAACCATTAAAGGTGTGCGTTTGCAGTTAGACCGTGCAATGGATTTTCAGGCAGGGCAGTACATTAACGTGCAATTCCCAGGCATTGAAGGCACACGTGCGTTCTCAATTGCCAATGCGCCAAGTGAGCTCGGCATTATTGAATTACATATTCGTCATGTGGTGGGCGGCAGCGCAACGACTTATGTGCATGAGCAGCTAGCAGCAGGTGATGAACTAGAAATTTCAGGGCCGTACGGACAATTTTTTGTGCGTAAATCGGATGATCAGGATGCGATCTTTATTGCAGGCGGTTCAGGTTTATCTAGCCCGCAATCTATGATTTTAGACCTGCTTGAATCGGGTGATACTCGTACCATCTACCTGTTCCAAGGGGCGCGTGATGTTGCGGAATTATATAACCGAGAACTGTTTGAGAAATTGGTCAAAGACTATCCAAATTTCCGCTACATTCCTGCCTTGAATGCACCAAAGGCAGAAGATCACTGGACAGGGTTTACAGGCTATGTGCATGAAGCAGTTGCCGACTATTTTGAGCAGCGCTGTGGCGGACATAAAGCCTATTTATGTGGCCCACCGGTGATGATTGATGCAGCAATTTCAACCCTGATGCAAAGCCGTTTATTTGAGCGTGATATTCATACCGAGCGCTTCTTAAGTGCTGCCGATGGGGCAAGCGGTCAGTCACGTTCAGCATTGTTTAAACATATTTAAAACAGATTAGAAAAACACTTAAGGACATCGTTCAGTGCTGAAGCAAACCGCTTTGGCACTGACTTAAACCAACACTGGAAGGCAGTGTCAAAAGCCAAAAATAGCACTGTTCAATTCTACAGTGCCAAAATAGCCAAGGAGCATTACATGGACCGTCAACAAATTGATACTTTAGTGAAAGAAATGAACGTCGACACCGCGACAGGCCCTGTCGATCAGCGTGTGCAGCAAATTGTAGTACGTTTGGTGGCAGACTTATTTCAAGCCATTGAAGATTTAGACATCCAGCCTTCTGAAGTATGGAAAGGTCTGGAATACATTACCGATGCAGGCAAAGCCAATGAGCTCGGTTTACTTGCAGCAGGTTTAGGTCTTGAACATTATCTAGATTTACGTGCCGATGAAGCCGATGCCAAAGCAGGCGTAACAGGTGGTACACCACGTACCATTGAAGGGCCACTGTATGTTGCAGGTGCACCTGAATCAGTCGGTTTTGCGCGTATGGATGACGGTTCAGAATCAGACCATTTAGATACCTTAATTATTGAAGGTACGGTCACTGACACACAAGGCAACATTATTGAAAATGCTAAAGTCGAAGTTTGGCATGCAAATGGTTTGGGCAATTATTCATTCTTTGACAAAACCCAGTCTGACTTTAACTTACGCCGTACCATTTTCAGTGATGCTGCAGGTAAATATGTAGCGCAAACCACCATGCCTGTTGGTTATGGCTGCCCACCAGACGGCACGACTCAAGCTTTATTAAACAAACTGGGTCGTCATGGTAACCGCCCATCTCACGTACATTACTTTATTTCTGCACCAGGTTTCCGTAAATTGACCACTCAATTTAACATCGAAGGCGACCAATATCTTTGGGATGACTTCGCCTTTGCTACCCGTGAAGGTCTTGTTGCCACAGCAGTAGATGTGACTGATCCTGCAGAAATCCAGCGCCGTGGTTTAGATAAGCCATTTAAACACATCACCTTTAACTTTGAATTGGTCAAAGACGCAAACAACGCACCATCAACCGAGGTGGAACGTCGCCGCGCAAGCGCATAAACTTCCTTCCCTAACGCTGACTTTCCAAACTTTCCACAGCGTATTCCAGCATCATCAAGCCATTTGGTGATGCTGCTCTCTTCAGTTTCAAGCCAAGGTATGAATGATTCAACATGGCCAGCAAACTTCATCAAAACTTGCATTGAATAGGATGTTCTATGAAAAACAAAATTTGGGCATTCATGTTATTGAGTGGCATGGCAACGCACGTCTGTGCAACTGAAAACGGTTTAGACTCGTTTGCACTGGGTGCAGAAGGCATTGCAGCAGGTGCTTTGCCACCACCTGGGGTGTATTTGCTGAACTACTACCAAAATTACCATGCCAGTGAGTTTAAAGATGGCCCCGACAATTTCCATGTCGATGTGAATGCTTTTATTCCACGTCTGGTATGGATGACCCCTCAACAAATTGCAGGCGGGCAATTAGGGGTATATGCAGCACAGCCTTTGGTCAATTTACGTTTAAATGTGATGGGCATGTCAGACTCTAACAGTGGTCTGGGCGATTTAATGATAGGTACTATGCTTGGTTGGCATAAAGGTAACCATCACAGTATTGCAGCTCTTGAAGGTGTTTTGGCTACTGGTGATTATGATAATGCCAATCCACAACGTCCTGTAATTGCGAATTTAGGCAAGAATTATCACACCATTCGACCAATTTTGGCTTACTCGTATTTGCAGCCACAAGGTTGGGAGTTTTCGACCAAACTGTCTTATAGCTTCAATACTGAAAATGACGATACTAACTATCAATCGGGTGATTATTTTGCTGGGGATTATGCAATCGGTTATCAGTTAAATGATAAAGTGAAATTGGCACTAGAGGGCTATGTGTTTAAACAAACCACAGATGATGAAGTGAACGGTGCCAGTATTGGCAATAAAGGACAGGCGTTGGCATTTGGCCCCGCAATTCAATATAAGCAGGATAACTGGTCATTAGAGGCGAAGTTCCTGAAAGAAACCGAAGTGGAGCATCATCCTGAAGGACATTCCACCACCTTGAAAATGGTGTGGGCGTTTTAAGGTCTAACTTTATCTCGCATTTGCTCTTGCAGCCTTGCAGTACAAAGCCAAGTTCTAGGACTTGGCTTTGCTTTTTTGGACATTCTTTTCTAAAAAGCTTGTTCTGTGGACTGAGTGTTAAATCAATGCTGTGCTTTATGTGTGTACTCTGCCCAAAAATGATCTAAAAGCTAGAGCAAAGATCATAGAGTAAACTGTTCACACAGGGTTAGAATCAAACATAGCATGTGCGTCTTGTATGCAGGAGAGTCATTTTGAGTCAAACAATTGATACCGATGTGATTATTATTGGTGGTGGACAAGCTGCATTAGCCACGGCTTACTTTTTAAAACGGCAAAAAATCAATTTTCTGATTTTGGATAATCAAACGCAAGCGGGCGGTGCGTGGCAACATGCGTGGGATTCTTTGCAGTTATTTTCTCCAAATACATGGAGTTCTTTGTCGGGTTGGTTAATGCCAAAAACTGAACAGGAATATCCGAAACGATTAGAAGTGATTGACTATTTAACAGCGTATGAAACACGCTATCAATTTTCTGTGTTGCGTCCTGTGCAGGTCGAAAAAGTCCTAACTGAAGGCAATGATTTAATTGTTTGTTCGGCACAGCAAAGCTGGCGTGCCAAAGCCGTTGTAAGCGCCACTGGAACGTGGAGTCAGCCTTTTATTCCTGCTTATACAGGATGCGAACGCTTTTTAGGCACACAAATTCATTCAGCCCATTACCGCAATGCCGATGCATTTCAGGGCAAAAAGGTCATGATTGTCGGTGGCGGGAACTCAGGCGCACAAATTTTGGCAGAAGTGTCTAAAGTGGCCGAAACCTTTTGGGTTACACAGCAGCCGCCAAGTTTTTTAGCCGATGATGTAGATGGTCGAGTTTTATTTTTACGTGCCACGGAGCGCTTAAAAGCCCAGCAGGAAGGTCGCAGTATTGAACAACCAATGGGTGGTTTGGGTGATATTGTGATGATTCCAAGTGTCAAAGAAGCACGGCAACGTGATGTCTTACATGGTCTGCCGCCATTTGATTATTTAACCGAACATACTGCAGTTTGGGCAGATGGGCGCGAACAAGAAATTGATGCCATTATTTGGTGTACAGGTTTTAAGGCAGCATTGTCGCATTTACAAAGTTTGAATGTGGTCAATGCACACGGCACAGTCGATGTATCGGAGAATCGAGCGCTGCAACAGCAAAATTTATGGTTGGTCGGTTATGGCGATTGGACAGGCGCAGCTTCGGCAACTTTAATTGGTGTTTCCCGAACCGCACGGAATGTGGCTGAGCAAATTGCTGTGTATTTACAGACAACAGCGTAAAGTCATCATCGTGACAAAAACTGTGTTTAAAAAATGAATCATGCAATTTCAGCCATAAAAAAGCCCTCTGTAAAAGAGGGCAAGAGGGGTAGCTCAAAAAATTTACACACCTTAATTATGAGGATGTGATAGTCAGGACTTACTGTTTTGGTAAATCAAACCAAATGAACTGGCTGTCTTCTTTGGCTTCAATCACAGCATCTTCAGCAAATAACAAGGCATCGCCAGCCTTAACCGTTTGGTCGCCAATGCTGATTTCACCACGAATCACATGCACATAGTTAACAGCTTGTGTTGCAGTAACATCTAGTTGCTTTCTTGCTTGCAATACTGCAGCTTTCACTTCTGCTTGTTGGCGTATATGCATTGGTGCATTGTCATTCGGGCCTACAATCAGGTGCCATTGGTTCGGTTCAGCATTTGGGTCACGCTGAATTTGTTGGTAAGTCGGTTCTGCATTGCGTACATTGGGTTGAATCCAAATTTGCAACATGTGCACTTCTTCATCACCATTGTTAATTTCGCTATGCTGAACGCCCGTCCCCGCACTCATCAACTGCCATTCACCTGCACTGATATGACGCTCATTGCCCATGCTGTCACGGTGGGAAATCGTACCATTTAAAACACAGGTCAAAATTTCCATATTGTCGTGTGGGTGTGTACCAAAACCATTGTGCGCTGCAATACGGTCATCGTTAATGACACGTAAAGCACTCACACCCATATATTTCGGGTTATACCAGCTACCAAAAGAGAAACTGTGTTTGGTGTCTAACCAACCCATTTTGACGTGACCACGTTCTTCGCTACGGTGTAAATAAGCATTCATGATCATGCTCCTATCATTTTTTTAACTTAAAGCCATCTTATGCTTTTTTATGTTGCCAACCTACAGCCGTTCTGCAACATGCCGTTCTAAAATTGCAACATTTAGGGTGGTGATCTGTAAAAGCATACTTTTTTCAAACATCAAAAAACCCACGTAAAACGTGGGTCATTCGCTGCCTAAGCAGGGGGATTATACGGTGTGCGATTATTCAAGGAATTTCACAGTCACACCAGAACGTACTTTACGACCTAAGTCATTGGCATCCCAGTTTGTTAAACGAATACAACCGTGTGATGCTGTTTTTGAAATAGTCGATGGGTTTGGCGTACCATGAATACCAAAGGATTTTTTACTCAAGCCAATCCAGATATTACCTACAGGGCCATTCGGGCCAGGTGGTAAAGACAGTGGTTTTAAGTTTTTACCCTGAATAAAGTTACTTGGTGAATAGCTATACCATGGGTTTGGCGCAACACCTGTAATTTTATAGGTACCTGTTGGTGATGGTGTATCTGCACTACCAATGGTTGCAGGGAATGAACCCACCATTTGGTTTTGCTTATTGAACAAATACAATTGTTTTGCGCCTTTGTGCGCCACAATCAGGTGAATGTCTTCTGGTAAGTCATTGCGGACATTGGTCACCAATAACTTTTCACCCGCTTTGTTAAATGTCGCATTTGGATTTAATTTCTTTAAGAAATTTTCATCCATGTGGAATTTTTCACCTAGCATTTCGCTGACACGGGTGTAGTACAAGCCTTTCATTTTGGCTTGTTCTGCATAGTCATGTGGAATGGACTTAGCATACGGACCTTTTAGGTCAGCTTCAGTAATTGTGTATTCTACAAATGCAGGACGTGAACCTTGACGTGCCACCAAAGCATCCCAAGTTTCTTGGGTTAAAATACCTGTAGGTTTAATGCCGTTCATTTGCTGGAAAGATGCAATGGCTTTCAGGGTATTTTTACCACTGGTACCATCAATTGCACCCGGAGAAGCATGGGCATTATTCAACATGACATGCGCACGCGCATACACTGGAAATTGACCTTTGCCAATATTTTCATACCAAGTGGCATTATTAAGACCGTCTAAAGTCCACGAAGCTTTTGGTGCTGCAGTGGTTGTGGTTTCAACAGGCTGGCTTGGCGTGGTTGTGGTCGGTGCTGCACCTACATCGGCAGTGGTATCTTCAGTTTTGTGTAGATCATCTAAGGTTTGTGATGCCTTATTTAAATCATTTTGTTCTTGTTGCGTAATAGCAGTATCGGTTGCATTGAGCGTGCTTTGTGCTGCAGAAGCTTCTGTTGCTAAAGGATCAATTGGATCTTCAACCGCAGTATTGCTGATCACTTGTGGATTTAACGGTTGTTCAGCAGTAGATGCAGCAAAAGTAGTTCCTGCAAAAATGCAACTTAAACTCATTGCGAGTATTGTGCGAACGAACATGTAATTCAACCTTGAGAATTATTCATTTACATAGATAAAAACTAGCCAAGTATTGCAGAAAAACTAAGGAGATGCAGTAGTTGTTTTGTGTAAATGTGCAAGAGGATGATGCTTTTACCGATGCTTTTGTTTATGTGATGTATTTCACACAAATAAAAATTGAAATTGCAAGTAAAGTTCAGGATAAAAAAGACCAACCAGAAATGAAGTTATTAAAACTTCAACCTTTTTGATATGATGGCTGCAAGATTGAAAATGAGTTGGGAAAGTAAATGACGACCTTAAAAAATGATCGTTTTCTTCGTGCCTTATTACGTGAGCCAGTAGATTGCACGCCCGTATGGATGATGCGTCAGGCAGGACGTTATTTACCAGAATATCGTGCCACACGTTCGCAGGCAGGAGACTTCCTTTCTCTATGTAAAAATACAGAATTTGCATGTGAAGTGACCTTGCAACCACTGCGCCGTTATGAATTAGACGCTGCGATTTTGTTTTCAGATATTTTAACCGTGCCAGATGCTTTAGGTTTAGGTCTGTATTTTGAAGCAGGCGAAGGGCCAAAGTTTCATAAAACTGTACGTACTGAGCAAGATGTTGCCAATTTACCTAAATTCAATGCCAAGTCAGATTTAGACTATGTCATGAATGCAGTATCGACCATTCGTTCTGCTTTAGGCGGACAAGTACCTTTAATTGGCTTTTCAGGCAGTCCGTGGACATTAGCAACCTATATGGTAGAAGGCGGTTCAAGTAAAGATTTCCGCTATACCAAAAACATGATGTATGCACAGCCTGAAGTATTGCATGCGCTGTTAGGTCGTTTGGCGGATGCAGTGACTGAATATTTAAATGCACAAATTGATGCAGGCGCGCAGGCAGTTCAAATTTTTGACAGCTGGGGCGGTGCATTAGCACATCGTGAATATATTGAATTTTCACTGAACTATATGCAGAAAATTGTGTCAGGTCTGCAGCGTGAAAAAGATGGTCGTAAAATTCCTGTTATTTTATTCACTAAAGGTGGTGGTCAATGGCTTGAGCCAATGATTGCAACAGGTGCAGATGCCTTTGGTTTGGACTGGACAACACCATTGAATGTGGCACGTCAAACTGTGAATGGCCGTGCGGCTTTACAAGGAAACTTAGATCCTGCCACTTTATATGGTTCACCTGAAGCGATTGCCAAAGCTACTCGTGCAATGCTGAATGATGCTTACGCCAATGGTGAAAAAACTGGTTATGTGGCCAACTTGGGTCATGGTATTACCCAATGGGTTGATCCTGAACGTCCTAAAGTGTTTATCGACACCGTACATGAATACAGCGCTAAATATCTATAATAAAAGCAATTGTATAGATCAGTTAGTTGCAGATGGAAATATGTAGCGTGAGCTTCAGTTGGGTCATCAAATTATGATGTGGCGAACATGGCTGAAGTCAGGGTTTGAATTTTCGACTAAGGCAGCTTCGGCTGCCTTATTTGGAATTTTATTGCTGATTGCATTTGCACTCACAGCACCTATGGCCAGTCAGGAATATTTTGGCTTTTTTCGTTACGACTATTTGCTGTTTTATGCCTTAATTATTCAGGTTTGTCTTTTATATTTAAAACTAGAATCTTGGGCTGAAGCCAAAGTGATTGCCTTATTTCATATTTTGGCAATGATCATGGAAATTTTTCTGACCCATCCACAGATTGCTTCGTGGCAATATCCGCAACCTGCTGTGTTTAAAATTATGACTGTGCCGCTGTTTGCAGGCTTTATGTATTCAGCAGTTGGAAGTTTTTTTGCACGTTCCTTGCGTTTGTATCGGGTATCGTTACTGAATTTGCCAACTTTTCCGAATATGCTGGCTTTGGCGGTTTTGTCTTATATTAATTTCATGAGCAAATTTTTTATTCCAGATATTCGCTACGGCTTATTTGCGTGGAGTGTGCTAATTTTCTGGAAAACCAAAATCCGTTTTCAATTGCAACAGCATCAATTGCAGCTGCCAATGTTACCTATATTGTTGCTATTGGCATTTATTATTTGGGTGGCAGAGAATATCAGTACCTTTTATCAAATTTGGCTATATCCAAGTCAGGTCGATACGTGGCACATGGTGGGTTGGGGCAAGTTGGGGTCTTGGTACTTGTTGCTGCTATTGAGTCTGGTTTTAGTCATGCAAATACTTGGTATTCGTGATGCTCAAGGACGATGGACACTTAAAGATGAGGCTCCGAAAACAGACTCAATTCAGAGATGATCTTACGCTACAAAAATAATGCATGACTTTGGTATAAATGTTTTGCGTTCTTAGTCGCATCTCGCTATCTTAAAGCGGTGTAATAAAAGTTACACAAAGCAATAATAATGATTCGAAGCATAACTTTTCGGATAATAAATTTCTGGAGTACGACTATGATGAAAAAATTAGCATTGGCTGCAGTGTTGGCAGTGGGTTCTACAGCAGCATTTGCAGACCGTGATGCAGGTTGTGGTATCGGTTCACAAGTTTGGGCAGGTCAGTCTGGTAAAGTGGCTAAAATTTTAGCAGCAACCACCAACGGTATTTTTGCTAACCAATTATTTGGTATTACATTTGGTACTTTAGGTTGTAGCGGTACAGGTACAGTAACTGCACAAGTCGTGACTTTTACCAATGAAAATGCTGAATCATTGGCACGTGATATGGCAGTTGGTGAAGGTGAAAGCTTAAATGTATTGGCTGAATTGCTAAGCATTAAAGCTGAAGATAAAGCACACTTCTTTACAGTTTCTAAGCAAAACTTTGCTTCTATCTACTCTGCAGAAAACCAAACGTCTTTAGAAGTTCTGGCTTCTTTACAAAACGTAATGGCAAATGATGACGTATTAAAAGCATACGTTTAAGTTTGAATGAAAGCCCTGTGTAATTGCAGGGCTTTTTTATACCCAAATACAATGTTGAAATTCAAATTTGCCTATAAAAAACATATAAGATGTCCATGAAATTTTTTGTCTTGTGTACTGCTGCTTTTTTATCTCCTACGGTTTTTGCTTTATCTTCTGAAATATCAACCAGCCTGACTCAACAACTTTCTCCAAGTTCTGTGGCACAAAGGGCTGAAACTTTAGCCACATCTGCAAGCAATTATGTGCAAAAAGCCAAAGATTTGCACTTAGCAGAACAGGTGACTTGGCAGCGCTTAATGTATGCGCAGCAAGGCAAAAGTGAAGTGCAATATGCGGGCTATTTTGTGTCAGAACAAGGTGGAAGCAATTTAGACCAAGAGTTACTTCGCAATGTGCAGGCATTATTTGAAATAGCGCCTGCCAATCAATCGGTGCAGTGTAAATTTCCTGCACGCAGTCGTTGGCTGATTGAACAATTAAATATTCCTCAACAGGACTTAGCACAGGTGCAATGCCCTGAATTGGATGAATGGATTGGGCAAATTAAGCCCTATAAAGCAGTGCTGATTTATGCCACAGACTTTATGGGCAATCCAAGTTCTATGTTTGGGCATACCTTATTGCGCTTGGACCCGAAAGATCAAAAACAATTAAATCTTATATCCTATGCCGTGAATTATGCAGCAACCGTCACTGGCAGTGAAGGTTGGTCTTATGCGTGGAAAGGGCTTACAGGGCAATATCCGGGTGAATATTCACTGATGCCGTATTACCGCAAAGTAAAAGAATATGGTGATTTAGAAAGCCGAGATTTGTGGGAGTACGAACTGGCACTGAATGAGCAGGAAACCACATTTTTGGTGCAGCACATTTGGGAAATGAAGCATGTGCAATTTCCGTATTATTTTATCAGTGACAATTGTGCCTATCGCTTATTGGGCTTAATGGATTTGGTGCGTCCTGAGCTAAATTTACAGCAGCAGTTTAAAGTCGCATCTATTCCAATTGAAACACTAAAAGCTGTAGAGCAGGAAAATTTAGTGGCAGATGTTGTCTATCGTCCTGCTTTGGAAACTCAGTTATTGGCGCAAGCCAGACAACATGGTACAACTTTGGCAAAAACTGCCCATCAAGTGGCCGAAGCAGAACCTGAAAATGTGGCGGCAATTTTGCAAAATTACAGCCAAATCGATCAAGCTAAAATTCTGGAAATGGCTTATGACGATTTGTATCTGAAACTGATTGGACGCAAAATTGAAGCCAAAATTGCACAACCGCGACTGAGACAAATTTTAAGTTTAAGAAGTCAGATCAATTTAGAAAAACAACGTCAGGATGTCGCACGCCCTCAGGTCGATCCTGTGCAGGGGCATCATGCACGAAGCTTTGCTGTGCGTACTGGCGAGGTGCAAGGCGAGCATTTTGTAGAGTTGAGTCATCGACAGGCTTACCATGACTTACTTGATCCGCAAGGTGGTTTTCGTACAGGGACGCAACTCAACTTTTTAGAAGCTTCTGTGCAATATCGTGAAGACCGCTTAAAACTGAATCAGTTAGATTTACTCTCGGTGAACTCTTATAACCCAATGACCGCATTTAAAACACCACTTAGTTGGGGCTTTAATTTGGGTTGGCAGCAAGAAGCCCTGAATTCGCACGGGGCTTTTAGCGAAACGGAACAGCATGGTGTTTTAAGTTTAAAAACACATTTTGGTTATAGCGTGGCTAATCAAGCGCGTGAACATTTGTGTTATGTGCAAATTCAAAATCATGTGCAAGCGGGTAAGGCTTTAGACAAAGGCTGGCGTGTTGGAATTGGCCCAACACTGGGTTGTCAAAATATCTGGTCAGCACGCATGAATAGTTTGG
The DNA here is from genome assembly GCF_013420525.1 of Acinetobacter sp. YH01003. NCBI lineage: Bacteria > Pseudomonadati > Pseudomonadota > Gammaproteobacteria > Moraxellales > Moraxellaceae > Acinetobacter > Acinetobacter sp. YH01003. Next base: position 278,936 of record NZ_VOXY01000001.1, read on the forward strand.
TTCAGCTTGAATTACCGTATTGGGAAGATCGTCACCAATGGCAATTTAAGCTGAACAGCCAGTTGCAATATGTACTCAACCCGCAGCATGTGTTGCGATTGGGTTGGGAATATCAACAACAGGACAAACAGGACTGGAACAAGACCAGTTTAGGCTATGTGCATTTTTTTTAAAGAGCTGTTGAATTTATACTGAATTGTAAAAAACCAGCTAAACAAGTTGAGTTGCTGGTGAAACCCGTTAAAATTTAGCAGTTTCTTTTGGCTGGGTTGTTGTGGATGTATCAAGAGTGTACGCATGAGCTTGCAGAGCAATGGAAGTCAATTTGCGAGCAATTTAAGCCAGAAGATTTGCAAGCGACATTCCAGTTTATTCAAGCACATGCAGAAGATTTTGTGATCGAGTTCTATCAGCAAATGTTGCTTGAAGAACATGCGACAGAATTTTTGTCTGCAGAGATGGTGAAGAATCGCTTAAAAAACTCTTTATATCAGTGGCTAATTTCCAGTTTTGAAGTTCCGTTTCAACACAATTATAACGAGATTGTAGAAAAGCAATTTAAAGTGGGCGATGTGCATGCACGTGTACAAATTCCATCTTGGCTGATTATTCGTGGTGTGCGCGTTATTATAAAAAAGGCTTTTGAGTTTTTTGCAACAGAAGCCAATAGCAACTTAAATCAGTTTAATTATTTAAGCCAAATTTTGTGCTTTGCCACAGAAATTATGTGCCGATCTTATGAAATGAAGGTCGAAGTACATAATGATATGAAACATACCTATCGCTTATTTTCTGCCATGCAAGATGTCGCCGTGCATAAAGACCGACAACGCGGGACTTTGCTGGATTGGGAAAATGAGCTGATGTTTCAGGTGGTGTCCGATCACACCAAAATGACGCAACCGATTTTATCTAAAACAGAATTTGGCTTATGGTTTATTCATAAAGCGGCTTATGCCTTTTCAAGTTCGGAACAAGTACAAACTATTACCGAATTTATTTATCAGGTGGATGAATTAATTCAGAAAATTGGTCAATGTGAAAGTCAGGCACAGGCAATTGAAATGATTCAATCCATTCGTGCCAAGAATCGTGAAATTTTGCATTTAGTCGATCAAATTTTTCAGGTGTCTGAATATATCAGTTCAGGCAATGATGCCTTAACTCAACTGCTCAACCGCCGTTATTTAAATACCATCGTGTCCCGTGAAATTAATTTTTCACGAAAAAATAATTCGCCTTTAACATTGTTGGCGATAGATGCCGATCATTTTAAATCAATTAATGACCGTTATGGACATGCAGCAGGAGATGATGCATTACAGTTTTTAGCTGATGTGATTTTGCAATATGCAAAAGGCAGTGACTATGCCTTCCGAATTGGCGGCGAAGAATTTTTACTGTTACAGATTGATACCACCATTGATCGTGCCTTGGTAGTCGCTGAAAATATTCGTAAACGTGTCGAAAAAGCCACATTAAAAACATCAACAGGTGAAGAATTTAACTTTACCATTAGTATAGGTGTGCATGAATATGATGGGCATCCAGACTATCAACGTTTTTTTGAAGAAGTGGATAAAGCCTTGTATATGGCAAAAAATAATGGACGCAACAATGTGTCTGTAGGTTGAATCTGAAGATGTATCAAGCTAATTTTTTAATCTAAAACCCAAAAATCCCGAACATAAATTTCGGGATTTTTTATTTGATTGAGGAACTTAGCCACAATTTAAAAACTCTCAGGCACCGCACTTAAAAATTCACGACGGGCTTCTTTATCTGTTTTAAAGTCACCTACAAAAGATACGGTACGTGTGGTCGATTCCTGTTTGCCTACACCGCGCATCATCATGCACATATGGGCTGAATCAATCACCACAGCAACACCGCGTGCTTTGGTCACTTCAGCCACAGCTTCCGCAATTTGCTGAGTCAGATTTTCCTGAATTTGCAAACGACGTGCAAACATTTCGGTAATACGGGCAAATTTAGACAAGCCTAAAACATTACCTTCAGGTAAATAGGCGATATGCACGCGACCATAAAATGGCAATAAATGATGTTCACACAGTGAGTAGAACTCAATATTTTTCACCAAGACCATTTCACGGTTGTCGGATGGAAATACGGCATTATTGGTCACTTCGGCTAAGGTTTGGCTATAGCCCGAAGTTAAATACGAAAAAGCTTTAGCAGCACGCATCGGCGTATCTTTTAGACCTGGACGATTAAGATCTTCACCAACGGCGGTTAGGATGTTTGCGTAGGATTGCTGCATAGACATAAGACGTGTTCACTTACACTGATATTGAACAAGGTCGGCATTGTAACAGAAAACTATTGCAATGCCTTGTTTAAAAGATGAAACCGATTATTGTTTAAACTTTGGGTTCTTTTCGCTGCGTTTAAGCAACACTAAAACTGCACCAGTGCCACCTTGTTTTTCAGGCGCACTCACAAAAGCCAAAACATCACGATGCTGACGCAGCCAGCCATTTACATAAGTTTTTAAAATGGCTTCAGGGCCTTTGCCATGCACAATTTTAATCACGTTCTGGTTTTCATCTTTAGCCATTTGAATGATTTGCAAAACGGCTACCCGCGCTTCTTCTACCGTACAACCGTGCAAATCAACAGCTTCAAACCAGCGTAAGTTGCCTGCTTTTAAATCTTCAAAGACTTTATGTTGCAAAGTTGCAATGCGATAGCTCAGCGAAGCTTGGCTGCCCACAGGGTTAAGCATGGCTTGCGTATCGGACAGCAAGGTATCATCGGTTTCCATAGGGCCTATGGCTGCTGCACGTTTGGCCAGCGTTTGGGCATCTGGTTTTTTCTTGGCAGTGTGTTCGATTTTTGCAATATTGCCTGCGTCCATTTTTTGAACGCCTTGCATTTGCTGACGAAACAAAGCGAGATCATCTTCCTGTTGTTGCTCAGGCGTCTGAACTTTGGGTTCAGACGGCTTGGCAATACTTGAAGTATGAGGCTGAGTGATTTGCTTTTTAAAAGATTTTAGTAAATTGTACTGTTCTTTAGAAAGAGAGGAGTCGTGTCTACTCATAATCAAACAAAAATAGAAATGATGATTTATACTATATGATTTTGGCTTTTATTTTTACAAAATTTATTTTTGATTGAGGGAATCTATGAAACGACAAATTTCTGAGCAAGATAAGAAGTTAGTCCAAGAACAACAACGTAATCAAAATGGTTCCTTGAGTTGTTTTATTTCTGGGGAAATTATCGATTTAATCAATGATGAGATAGAGTACGATCACATTTTACCTTATGCGAAACAGGGAGATACTGATTTAGCCAATATCCGTATTGTTAAAAAAATATATAATCGAAGAAAGTCTGATCAGTCTTTATATGAGGTTAGAGATAATCTTAAACTTGAGCAATTGTTTATTGAAAAAAAGAATAAAATAAAGTTGCAAGATATTTTTAAGCTAAAAGATATTGAACAAAAGTCCCTTATTTTTACGAAAAAAGAGCATTCTATTATTATTGATGATGGTGTCGATAAAAAAGAATTTTATTTATTGTTTGATAATATTTTAGAAGTTGAATACTTCTACGGTAGAATCCCGGTCAAATGGCTTGAAAACGATGATCAAGAAGGTTTGCAACCGAGAGTTATTGATTATAAGAGATTAATTTCTCTGAGAAATCATCTTAAATTTCATCCACAATTAGCACCATCTATTGCGCGTTTAATTGATCGTAAATTTAAATTGTTTGATGGTCAGCATAAACTGGCAGCACAAGTCCTCAATAACAATACAGAAGTAGATATTAAGGTTTATGTATCGCCTGATGATACAGAAAAAGCTAAAAAATTGTTTGATGACTTGATGATCACTAATTTAGAAGCACATTCAAAGCACAAACAAATTCCATTTTATACCTCTACATTGTTAGATCGTTTATCTGTTATTTATAAAGAGATGCTAGATGAATTTACGGCGAAAAAAGCGGTCGGGCAGCATTCAGAAGAGAATTTCATTAAGTTTTTAGTGGCTGAAAAACAACAGAATAAAAAAGATGCGAAGGAAATGCTTAAAAGTGCAATTATGGATAACGCAATTGAACTTTCTGCATTAAGACCTTTTATTGCGGAAGCATCTAAGGATGCGGCATATCCTTTGTCGATTGATTTGCTCAAAAAAACAATTTTTAGCAATACCCTATATTTGGAGCCATCTTCTGCAAATTTTAAAGCGGTCAATGATTATAGAGATACAGAGCTTGAAAATTTTAAAGAACTTGCACAATTGCTAGTGCAACATGGTTATTTGAATAGTTGGGTACAAAATATCAGAGGGAAAGAGTTAACTGATCTTGAGCTCAAATCACGCCGTATTTGGCATAAAGGTGCTGTATCAACCTGGTCACCTTATTTAGAAAGTATTTTAGGTATGGCTTTTAATTTTATGACGCATGATGAGCGCAAAAAGCTATTGTATCGCGATCTCATGACGAGTGACCAAAAAGAAAGAATTAAAGCTTGTTTGCAAAGATTATTTAATCATCCTTTATGGGATGAACCTAAAGGTGAAATTGATAGTTTACTAGTTTCATCAACTAAACAGAACGAGTTGTTTGATCGTAAAGGTTTAACAGAAATCTATGTTTTAACAGGACAAAGTAAATAAAAATGAAGCATAACCAAGCGATTTTCATATCGCTTGGCTAGATCGATTTTAAGCATCAATATGCCCAAATAAATCACGGAAAGCATGGTCAGGACGTGCTTGTTTCATAAAACTTTCACCGACCAAGAAGCTGTGAATATCATGGTCTTGCATCATACGGACGTCTTCTGGTGTGGCGATACCACTTTCCGTGACCAATAAACGTGCAGGTGGCAACAAGTTTTTTAAACGCAATGAGGTATTTAAATCGACTTCAAAGGTTTTTAAATTTCGGTTATTGACCCCTAAAATACAACGCTCTGAAAGATTTAAAGCACGTTCCAATTCAGTTTCATCATGCACTTCAACCAACACATCTAAATGATGTTCAAAAGCCGTTTCCGACATTTCTTCCAACTGTTGGTCAGATAAGCAAGATACAATCAATAACACACAGTCTGCATGTAAGGCACGTGCTTCCACCACACCATACGGATCAATCAAGAAATCTTTACGCAGAGCAGGCAAGTTACAGTGTGAACGGGCAATCTGAATATTTTCATCTGCACCCTGAAAGAAATCGACATCGGTCAGTACAGATAAACAGGCTGCGCCTGCGGCTTCATATTGCTGTGCAATTTCGGCAGGGTCAAAGTTTTCACGAATAATGCCTTTAGATGGTGATGCTTTTTTAATTTCCGCAATCACCGCTGGGCGTTTGTTATGCAAGGCTTGTGCAAAGCCACGTGCAGGTGTTGCTGCACGTGCCAATTGTTCTAGGTCTGCATAACTGCGTTGTTTTAAACGCTCGGCAAACTCTTCTTTTTTACGTTCTACAATTTTACCTAAAATGGTATTGCTAATATCCACCATGATGCACCTTCCTGATTTGCTTTATGCTTCGTACTGTTTGAGCGTTTTGGTAAATTCAGACAACACGCCCATTTTTTCCAAAGCTTGTCCACCATAAATAATGTCATGTGCCAAAGCGACACCTTGTTTGTAGCTTGTAGTTAGACCCGAAACATAGATACCCGCACCCGCATTGAGTGCAATCATATTGGCCGCTTTTTCGCCTTTGTCTGATTTGTTTTTGCCTAAAGCATCTTTAATCAAACTCAAGCTTTCAGCAGAGTTTTCTACAATCAGTCCTGTTAAAGTTTGAGATTCAATTCCCACGCTTTCAGGGGTAAGTTCCCATTCGGTAATTTCACCATCTTTGAGTTCTGCAACATAAGTGCTCGAAGCAAGGCTAATTTCATCTAAACCATCTTTAGAATGCACCACCATGACATGCTCAGCACCGAGCTGTTTCATCACTTCTGCAATCGGGCGGCATAATTCATTGCTAAACACCCCAATGACAAAACGCTTTACACCCGCAGGGTTAGTCAATGGCCCAAGCAAGTTGAAAATACTGCGAATACCCAACTCTTTACGCGGGGTAACCGCATATTTCATGGCTTTGTGATGATTCGGTGCAAACAAGAAACCTACGCCCATTTCACGAATACAGCGTTCAGTTTGTTGCATGTTTAAGTCAAGATTAATGCCTGCTTGCTCAAGTAAGTCAGATGAGCCTGATTTGGTTGAAACCCCACGGTTACCGTGTTTGGCAATGGTTGCACCTGCAGCTGCAATGACAAAGGAAGAGGCGGTAGATACGTTAAATAGGTTTTGACCATCGCCACCTGTGCCGACAATATCCACGAGGTAAGGAATATCGCTGACATCAATTTTGATGGCAAATTCACGCATTACACGTGCAGCAGCAGTAATTTCATCAATGCTTTCGCCTTTTAAGCGTAAGCCCATCATCAATGCACCAATTTGAGCGTCTGTTGCTTCGCCCGACATAATCGCGCGCATCACATCTTCCATTTGAGGCTGAGTCAGGTGAATTTGTTTTGTAATATGGTTGAGTGCTTGTTGAATATTCATGTGATTTGACTCGCTCATTATGCGTAAATTTCCAAAAAGTTTTTAAAGATTTGATGACCGTGTTGGCTCAGGATCGATTCGGGGTGAAATTGCACGCCTTCAACAGGCAAAGTTTTGTGCTTCACGCCCATAATTTCTTCCATCGAACCATCTGCTTCTTTGGTCCAGCATGTCACTTCCAGACAATCTGGCAAGGTTGCTTGATCAATCACCAAAGAGTGGTAACGGGTTGCAGAAAATGGTGAAGGCAGATTGCTAAAAATACCTGTGTTGCTGTGGTACATATCCGATAAACGACCATGCATCACGGTTTTAGCGCGCACAATGTTTCCACCAAAGGCTTGTCCGATACTTTGGTGTCCTAAACACACACCCAGTAACGGAATTTTGCCTGCAAAATGCTGAATTGCAGGAATAGAAATCCCTGCTTCAGATGGAGAACAAGGGCCTGGGCCAATCACCAAATACTTGGGTTGCCATCGCTCAATATCTTTTAATGTCACGGCATCATTACGAACGACTTTTACTTCCTGATTTAACTCGCCAAAATACTGGACGATGTTGTAGGTAAAAGAGTCATAGTTGTCGATCATTAAAAGCATGAGCTAACCTATTGAAAATTGAACACTTTAAGTGCTAAAGAGTCTGAGATAATTTGCTTTATTCCTGCGCCTATAATGAGAAAGGACTTTATTTTTCTTGTCGAAAAGAAGGTGGAATAAGGAAGCACTTATCATCATAGCAAAAAATAAGCATTTTCTGCGGACTATTTATATGATAATCGCTGTTAAGGATTATCAGCAGAGTGCTGCATTGAGTTTTTTTCAATGTGAATTCAGTGGTATTCAATCTTTTAAGAAAATAAACGAAAGCAATTTTCTAGGAAATCAAAAAATGTTCATCGGGCTGTCATAGACAGGCTACAAACTATATGACTGTACCGATAAGATTGTTGTTGCGCTAAAAAGTTGCATCTCCTATGCGTAAAAATTAAAAGGCTAAGCCAACTAAAACTTTAAAAACGTCAAAGAAAATATTGATGCTTGCTATGCTGTTTTTACGTGGATGTCGCTTAGAAATTAGGTGGGTTTATAATTTTTAAAGTATGTTGTTATTTTAGCTGAATAAAATAACAACATTTGCAGCACGCAATTTATTAGATAGAGCAATCATTATATAGATCAGAACAATTACTGCCGCGAATTGAGCGAGTTTGGCTGGTGTTTTTAGTGGCACAGTTGCAGAAGCTTACAAAAAATGCACTAAAATAGTGCTTTGTTTTGGCGTTTTTTATCAAAACAAATGAACAGTGTTTGAATATGGTGCAATTCGTATTTCTGACAGTATAATAGCGTCAAAGTAAATTATTTAAATGATGTGTTCTCATACGGAATTCATGGTTTTAGCATTGCTTTTAAAAGTTGGTACGCTAATTGCTTAATAACTACCAACTACTAACACGCACTTTCGAGTGCAACAAAAAACATCGGAGCAAAATGAGCATGGCGAACAAGGTCCTTCAACTCATCCAAGAAAGTGGTGCAAAATGGGTCGATTTCCGCTTTACAGATACTAAGGGTAAAGAGCAGCACGTAACTTATCCTGCAGACAGTATCGATGAAGATACCTTTGAAGACGGTAAAATGTTTGATGGTTCTTCAATTGCTGGCTGGAAAGGAATCGAAGCATCAGACATGATCTTACGCCCAGATGCTGCAACTGGTTTCATTGACCCGTTCTTTGCTGAGCCAACAGTGGTTGTGACTTGTGATGTCATCGAACCATCTACAGGTCAAGGCTATGATCGCGATCCACGCTCTATTGCTCGCCGTGCTGAAGAATATTTAAAATCGACAGGTATTGGTGACACGGCTTTCTTTGGTCCTGAACCAGAATTCTTCGTATTTGACGAAGTAAAATGGGACATCGATATGTCTGGCGCGCGCCATACATTAATCGCAGAAGAAGCAGCATGGTCTACAGGTAAAGACTATGAAGCTGGTAACTCAGGTCACCGTCCACGTGTGAAAGGCGGTTATTTCCCAGTACCACCAGTAGATTCTTCTCAAGATATGCGTGCAGATATGTGTGCAAAAATTGAAGAAATCATGGGGCCTGGTCGTGTAGAAGTACATCACCATGAAGTTGCATCTTGCCAGTTAGAAATTGGTGTGAGCTTCAATACTATGGTGCGTAAGGCTGACGAAGTGCAACAGTTCAAATATGCAGTTTGGAACGTTGCGCATCAATATGCAAAAACTGCAACCTTTATGCCTAAACCAATGGTAGGCGATAACGGTTCAGGTATGCACGTACACATGTCTATCTCTAAAGATGGCAAAAACTTATTCGCAGGCGATGAATACGCAGGTTTGTCAGAAATGGCGTTGTACTTCATTGGCGGTATTATCAAACATGCCCGCTCTTTGAACGCGTTGACTAACCCATCGACCAACTCATATAAGCGTTTAGTACCGCACTTTGAAGCACCAATTATGTTGGCTTACTCAGCGCGTAACCGTTCTGCATCTATTCGTATTCCTTACGTGTCTAGCCCGAAAGGCAAACGTATTGAAGCGCGTTTCCCTGATCCAATGATGAACCCGTACTTAGGTTTTGCGGCATTGTTGATGGCGGGTCTTGACGGTATTCAAAACAAGATTCACCCAGGTGAAGCTGCAGATAAAAACTTGTATGACCTTCCGCCTGAAGAAGAAGCAAAAATCCCAACTGTGGCACACAACCTAGAAATGGCGCTTGATGCTTTGAAAGAAGATCACGACTATTTATTAAAAGGTGGTGTATTCACCAAAGACATGCTTGATGCTTATATCGAATTGAAAACTGAAGATGTACGTCGTTTGAACACGACGACTCACCCAGTTGAATTTGATATGTACTACAGCTTGTAATACATCAAAAATCTTAAATTTGAAAAACCCGCTTCGGCGGGTTTTTTGTTTTAGATGGTGCAATCATGGTTTTGAATTGGCATGGATTTTATCAAAATATAAGAATTCGCTTAATTTTTTTGGATAATTGCAGGGAATTGCGCCATCGGTCACAAAACTTTGCCTAAATTTGGGCTACACTAGGCTATCTTGTTAAGGTGGCGGAACATGCGAACACAGCCTATTTTTCCCAAGCAGGCAAATCTGCCTTCTGAATTAAAAACATGGCTATATGCAGCAGGTTCTTTGACCCAACAACTGACTCAGCTCGCAGGCGGACAATTTAAAGTTGAACCACTGCAGCAATCTTTTCAGCGTTTAAATTTACAAGATGCCCAGTGGATGCAAATGCCACATTGGCACACTTCATGGGTGCGTGAAAGCTATTTATATGGGTGTGATGAACAGCCATGGGTCAAAGCCAAAAGTATTTTTCCGATTCTAAGTTTGCAAAGCAAAGCCCGTTTATTTCAGCATATTGGCAATAAACCCATTGGCTGGTTTTTATTTCAGCGTACCAATCCGTTGTGTCAAAGGCGTGTGGTTTTGCTCGATGAAGGCTGGACACGACAGAGTTGCTATACTTGGCATGGCTGTAAATTTATTGTGCAAGAAACTTTTTTACCGCGTTTTGAGCAATTTATTCAACAACATTAAGATACGAGATTGGTATGGCATTGGCACAGCAGATCACGTGGCGTGAGCGTTTAGAAGCATATTATTATTTGTGTCGTTTCGATAAACCGATTGGCACAGAACTGGTGTTTTGGCCAACCATGTGGGCCTTGTGGATTGCTAATCAGGGCATGCCGTCTATCGGGATATTAATCCCTATGATTCTGGGCACAATTTTTATGCGCGCTGCAGGCTGTGCCATTAATGACTTTGCTGACCGTAAGGTGGATGGTCATGTGGAGCGTACCAAAACACGTCCTTTAGCCACGGGTGTGATTAGTGCCAAAGAAGCCATTTATGTATTCTTAGGTTTGGTTGCACTAAGCGCAGCCATGTTGTTATTTTTACCAATTGAAACTTTCTATTGGTCATTTGGGGCATTATTTTTAGCGTTTATTTATCCATTTATGAAACGCTACACTCATTTACCGCAAGTGTTCTTGGGAGCGGCATTTTCATGGTCTATCCCTATGGCTTATACCGCTGTAGGTGCAACGCCTGATCTTACTTGTTGGTTATTGTATTTTGGCAATTTGGCGTGGACTGTGGCTTATGACACTCAATATGCAATTACAGACCGTGAATATGATTTGAAAATTGGGGTGAAATCTACCGCAATTTTATTTGGTCGCTATGACATTCAAATTATTTCATTGTTGCAAGCGGGCAGTGTACTTTTGATTGGTACGGCATTGTGGTTAGAAAATTTACTGATTCCGTTTGGTTTAGCGGCATTACTGGTTGTGGTTGCAGACTTTATATACCAATGGAGTAAAACCAAAGATAAAGACCCGCAACGCTGTTTTTGGGCATTTCGTCATAACCGTTGGGTAGGGCTGATTATTTTTGTGGGAATTGTATTGGCTTTAATGTAAACCCTTTCATTGAATAAAAAATCTAACAAAGCATCTGATGATATTGCTGGTCAGATGCTTTTTTTATAGATATTTTTGCCGTATTTTTCTTGTTAAACCATTTGCGACTAAACCCTTTTTAACTCCTGAGTAATAAGTTGCAAAACCAGATTTTGATTTTGCTTACAATAATTGGCATATAAATTTAAAGCTTGCACTTCAAAATTGGTATCTAAAATCACCACATGATCGGCTAAAAAGCGTAATAAATATTCAGGCACAAAGCTGTAGCCCATGCCCAGATTAATTAAATTAATATGCTGCAAAACATTGGTTACCCAAAGCAAGCGTTCTGTAGGCATCTGCTCCACAGGAATGGCGTGGGTGACGTGCTCATAAAAAACAGGCGAGGCATTTTGTTCGCACATAATTAAATTGTGTTGCATTACATCTTGCACACTCAAGCAAGTTTTATGCGTCACAGACTTTTGCCCCGACACCAAATAAATCTTTTCGGTCAAAATATGCAGGTTTTCAAAATCTTCATGTGTAATTGCATAGCGGGTAAAAGTTAAATCGAGTTCAGCATTTTTTAAACGCTGAATTTGCTCCAAACAAGTCAGACTTTGAATGTGAATTTGCAAATCAGGAATTTCACATTTTAAGCGTTCCAAAATTAATGGTAGAACTTTTAGCTCCGCTACATTCAACAAACCAATATGAATTTGATTGTTTTTTTGATGGGCAACTTGACGCGCTGCAGCAATGGCTAATTTTGAGTTTTCAATGGCTTGTAGGGCATAGGGTAAAAAAGCACTACCTTCATCGGTCAGTTGAATTTGTCGCGCAGAACGATCCAATAATTTTACACCGACTTCTTCCTCCAAATCTTTAATTTGCTGGCTTAAAGAAGGCTGTGTGGTAAAGAGTTTATCTGCCGCCTTTGTGAAACATTGTTCTTCTGCGACTGCAGCAAAATAACGTAAATGCCTCAATTCCATTCGCTTTGCCTATCAACCCGCATCTATCTACCGCAATTGTAAACCAAAGCAGTTTTGCCGATACAGCATTCTGCATATCGGTCAAAAAATTCAGTACAAAGTCAAACTAGTGCTAAAACCAATCCATCTATAGTTTATACGCATACAAATAGGCGCACTTTTTGACTGGATTACACTGCAGCGCAAGATGTTTGCAACAGATTTGGCAGTGAAAGGAGTCCAGTATGTCGACACATTACGATACCGATGTTTTGGTAATTGGTACGGGGCCAGCGGGTTCAACCCTTGGCTTAGCTTTGGCGAATTATGGCATCAAAGTACAATTGTTCACCCAGTTTAACTGGTTAGCCAATAGCCCGCGTGCACATATTACCAATCAACGGGCGATGGAAGTTTTACGTGATTTAGGTATCGAAGAACAAGTTAAAGCCATTGCAACACCGTGGCAACAAATGGGCGAAAGTTTGCTTACCACCAGTTTGGTCGGTGAAGAAATTGCACGTATGAGTTGCTGGGGAACAGGTGATGAACGTCACGGTGATTATATCAAAGGCAGTCCATGTCCTTTTGTCGATTTAATTCAGCCAAAAATGGAAACATTATTGGTAAAAAATGCAGCCGAGCGTGGCGCAATTTATAATTTCAATACCGAATATTTATCACATACCCAAGATGAACATGGAGTTACCGCAACTTTTCAGAATAAAATCACGAATACAGAATTTAGTTTACGTGCCAAGTATTTGGTGGGGATGGACGGTGCGCGTTCTAAAGTGGTTGAAGAATTGCAATTGCCTTTAGAAGGTGTAATGGCACGTGCGGGTACAGTTTATGTGACTTTTAAAGCCGACTTGAGTAAATATGTGGCGCATCGACCTGCAATTTTACAGTGGATTGTCAATCCTGAAGCCAGTTTTGGTGACTTGGGCATGGGCTTGTTACGTGCCATTCAACCTTGGAATGAATGGATTATGGGCTGGGGTTTTGACATCAGCAAAGGTGAGCCTGAGGTAACCGAAGCACAAGTTCGCGCACGTTTGAATGCCTTTGTGGGCGAAGAAATCCAAGAAGTTGAAATTGAAAAAGTATCCTATTGGTATGTCAATCAAACTTGGGCCACCCAGTATTCGGTTGGACGGGTATTCTGTGGTGGAGATGCCGTGCATCGTCATCCACCTTCGAGTGGTTTAGGTTCTAATACTTGTATGTAAGATGCTTTCAATTTGGGTTGGAAATTGGCTTATGCGGTGAAAGGTTGGGCAACGCCTGAACTCTTGGCATCATACAGTGATGAACGTGCGCCTGTAGGTAAGCAAATTGTCGCGCGTGCTAACCAGTCCCGCTTTGATTATAAACATCTAAAAGAAGTTTTTGGCTTTGATGATGGCGTTAGCACACAAGCTGAAATGCTGGATCTTATTTTTGCAGAAACCGCAGAAGCAGCCCAAATTCGGGAAAAATTGTATCAGGCACTGGCAATTAAACATTATGAATTTAATGCGCAGGGAGTGGAGTTGAATCAGCGTTATGTATCTAATGCCATGCTTGCTGAAACTACCACTGAAACGTTTTTACAAGACCCGCAATTGTACTTGCAAGCCACTACACGCCCAGGTGCAAAAGTCCCACATACGTGGTTGATTGATGCCAAAGGTCATAAACATTCAACTTTAGATATTGTCGGTAAAGGTCGTTTTACCTTGCTGACAGGTTTGTCAGGCAAAGCATGGAAAACGGCTGCAGCAGAACTCAACTTGGCCTATTTAGATGTGATTCAGATTGGTGCGCATGAGCATCTAGATGTGTATGCAACATGGCAGCAAAAGTCTGAAATTGCCGATGCAGGTGCAGTGCTTGTACGCCCAGATGGTTATATGGCTTGGCGGATGCAAGACACGCCATCTGCAGATTTTGACCATTTGGCGTGTTTGAAACAGGTTTTGTCGCAAATCCAATTATGTATTAAATAGACAGCTTTGACTGTTCAGCAATACTTTGTTTATGAACTGCCCACAGCTTGTACGCAGGCTGTGGTTTTTTATCTATTGATTGATTCAAAGAAAGTTGTAGATGAATAAACGTGCAAAAGCCACAAGAAACTTTGTGCCTACACTCGATTTTGATATATTGAGCTTCATTTTGATGCGTTTGAAATAGGAATATATGATGTCACAGTCTGAGCAGCAAAGTCCTGAAAAAAAGCCAAGTCTAAAAAAGATGATTATCTTGGCAAGCTTAGGTTTGTTGATTCCTATCTTTTTGGTCAGCATGGCATTTTTAGCAGTCAATAGTGATGCCAAAAATCAGGAAAAATATAAACAACAGCAGGCAGAAATTATTGCGCGTATTGAAGCGCGTGAAGCTGCAGCACAGCAAGCGAAGCAGGCGGGTCAGACACAAGCTGCTTCAGAAGCTACACCTTAATATCGAGTTGATGATTTCAACTCAAATCTGATTGTAGTTGTCTGATACTTGGAATCTCGGTGTATCGGACAACGCGATAACCTGCCTCGTGAAACATTGCATCCCGTTCTGCATCTTCCTGTTCTTTGCCAATATGTGAGGGGTCATCTAACTCTATAATTGCAATGACCTGCATTTCTGCATTTAAGATCACAAAATCAGTCACTTTACGATTAAACAGCGCACGAATTTTATAGTGGTTGTTGGTGATTAATGCGCTAAACGCCACTTGTGCCAAGATGTGATGCTCAGGAAAAGCTTGTTTTAAACGCATAAACATTCTGCGTTCAAAAGCAGTCATCATCGGTTTAGGATAAAAGTTTTTCTTGGGGAAAAATAATTGCTTAAAAATTAAGATAAACAGGGCAAGGCTAGCCAAGCTGCCAATAAGCAAGAAAGTCGATTGACTGGATTCAAACATAGATGATGCGGTGTCGTTAGACCCTAAACAGCAGGAATAAAAAACCCACGTCATAATGCGTGGGTTTTTTAAGAATTTTGGCTCTCCCACCTGGGCTCGAACCAGGGACCTGCGGATTAACAGTCCGTCGCTCTACCGACTGAGCTATGGGAGAATCTGACACGCATTCTATGTGGGTATCTGTTTTTGGTCAAGCTGGAATTGAAAAAAAACCGTAATTATAGATTAACTGCTTTAAAAATAATCATCTAGCTTTGTTTCAACGCAGTTTTTAGAGTGCTTGAATGGCTTTTATATAATCTTCGCGTGTCTGTGGTGGGTTGGTTTTACGACATAAGTTAATTAATTGCAGCATCTCTTGCTGAGTCATTTCTGTTTTCACTTGGCTTTGAATTTGTTTTAAGGTGGCTTGTTGTTGTGCGTTCAGATCACGACTGCATTGATACAGACGTTCATACATGAGTGTCGCAGCAGTTTTATTGCTTTCAGATTTTTGCGTACATTGAAAAATTGCAAAAATCACCACAATCAGAATTGTCCAAAAAATCAGGGATTTTAACCAAGGCGCTTGCATGGGCTTTCAAGTTTTATTGTTGTTGATGAACCTAAGTTAGCGAAAAAATAGAGTCATCACAAGAGGGGATAGCCCGATCTTCACTGTATGGTTTTAATTTTGATTTAAGGGGAGAGTGAGGCCTGTTCCATTCGTTTAGAACATCATATCCACTATAAAAACAATAAAAATTGCAAAAAAAAATCCCACGTCATACTGCGTGGGATTTTTAGAATCTTGGCTCTCCCACCTGGGCTCGAACCAGGGACCTGCGGATTAACAGTCCGTCGCTCTACCGACTGAGCTATGGGAGAATAGATTGGCTCTCCAACCTGGGCTCGAACCAGGGACCTGCGGATTAACAGTCCGTCGCTCTACCGACTGAGCTATTGGAGAATCTGTGGGGCATTTTAGGGATGAAAGTTTAAGTCGTCAACACGTTCATCATCAGAAATGTATTGTTTGCTTTATAAATATTCATTTCATCTGCAAAAATAAAAAAACTGCCCATAAAGAGCAGTTTTTCTACAGAAAAATAGAAATTATTTTTCTACACCAGCATCTTGACCTGCGTATTTCGCATTTGCGTAATCCCAGTTTACAAGGCTTTCTAAGAAAGTTTTGATGTAAACAGGACGTGCATTACGGAAGTCGATGTAGTAAGCGTGTTCCCAAACGTCAATCGTCAATACTGCAACTTTGCCGTGCGCCATTGGTGTGTCAGCATTTGAAGTTTTCATAATAGAAAGTTTGCCATTCACTTCGTCAGCTACTAACCAAGCCCAACCTGAACCGAATTGAGTTGTTGCAGCAGCAGCAAATTCTTCAGCAAATTTTTCGTAAGAACCGAAAGCTTCATCAATTTTAGCAGCCAAAGCACCAGTAGCTTTACCACCACCGTTTTTAGCCATACAGTTCCAGTAGAACGTGTGGTTCCAAACTTGCGCTGCGTTGTTGAATACACCAGCTTTAGCTGCATCGCCTGCAGTTGCTTTGATGATTTCGTCTAAAGTTTTACCTTCAAGCTCCGTACCCGCGATCAAGTTGTTCAGGTTCACAACATAAGTGTTGTGGTGTTTGTCGTGGTGGAATTCTAAAGTTTCTTTGCTGATGTGTGGAGCAAGATCTTCGTAACCGTATGGTAAAGCCGGTAAAGTAATGGTTGTCATGTTTTCAATTCCTTGCATTTTGCTGGGTTTTAACATTAAGTGGCTCTATTGTAATAGATTTCGAGATCAAATTGCGCATTAGGTATAAATAACCATACAGAATAAGACTCGAATGTATACATCTAAAGACTATGTTAAACACAGATGTCATTTGAGTGAAATCGTTGGGTGAAACGGTGTATTAAATTGGGTTATTTAATTCAAAATAACTATACTCAATATTAAACTGTTCTGAAATAGCTTTTGCGAGTCGTTGTACACCATAGCGCTCAGTCGCGTGATGTCCGCAGGCATAATAATGCACGCCTAGTTCTTTGGCTTCATAATAGGTGCGTTCACTGACTTCGCCCGAAATAAAGGCATCACAACCTTGTTCTGCCGCTTTGCCAATAAAATCTTGTGCTGCACCCGTGCAGAACCCTACTTTTTGAATCTGACTTTTTTCGGCAGGAAGATGAATGGTTTTAAAGCCTAAACGCGCTGTGAGATAGTCACGAAATTCGGTTGCGCTCATGGCTTGCTTTAAAAAACCAATATTACCAATAGGATGACGTTCACTCGGGTCTAGGGCTTGCAAATTTTCTAATGCCAAACATTCAGCAATGGCAGCATTATTGCCTAGACTTGGGTGTGAATCGAGCGGTAAGTGATAACCCACCAAAGAAATATCATGCTGGATTAAACTTTTGATGCGTTTACCGCGCATGCCTGTAATTGGGTAAGGTTCGCCTTTCCAAAAATAGCCATGATGTACCAACAGTAAGTCTGCATTTTGGGCAATAGCAGCATCAATAGCCTCTTGAGAGGCAGTCACTGCACATAAAATTTTTTGAACTTCAGACTTACCTTCAATTTGTAAACCGTTGGGCGCGTAATCTTTAAATTCATGTGTATTTAAAGTTTGATCACACCATTGAATAATTTCTTTTAGCTGCGCCATAACTTTCTCAAATTGCTCATATTTAGCCAATATCAAAACATATTTTGTATTGTAACTAAAGCAAGACAAAACTCTTGGGCTTTTTTATGTTTCTATTTGTGTTTCGTTTTACAATAGCTCATTCAATGACTTAATCATCAAAAAAAATTTACTTAGAGGTACAAAACGTGCGCCGGACCTTTACCTGGTTACCTTGGGTGTTACTCATTCTGGTTATTATTGGCTTTGTGACTTGGCAACAACTGCAAAAACCGAAAGCGCCTGTGGCTGCCGATGGGGTCAAAATGCCTGCCGAGAAAGTTGAACCATTAATTGATACAACACGGACAGGTGGGGTGGTGTCGTATAGCGCTGCGGTTAAAGTGGCAGCGCCTGCGGTGGTAAATATTTTTACCACACAAAAAGTGAAACAAATGGATCATCCATTGTTAAATGACCCTGCATTTCGTGAATTTTTTGGCAATCAGTTACCCGATCAATTTAAGCAAGGCCCAAATGAAAACAGTTTGGGGTCTGGGGTCATTGTTCGTCCAGATGGTTATATTTTAACGAATAATCATGTGATCGCGCAGGCTGAACAAATTGTCGTGGCTTTGCACGATGGACGCCGTGCGGTTGCAAAAGTTGTTGGAACTGACCCAGACACAGACTTAGCGGTTATTAAAATTGATCTAGAAAAACTGCCTGTATTGCCATTTAAACTGAGTGGCAATGAAGTGGGCGATGTCGTACTTGCGATTGGTAACCCATTTGGTGTGGGACAAACCGTGACTCAAGGGATTATTTCTGCGACAGGACGTTCTGACTTGGGTATTAATACCTATGAAGATTTCATTCAAACCGATGCAGCAATTAATCCAGGTAACTCAGGTGGTGCATTGATTGATGTGGCAGGGAATTTGATTGGGGTAAATACGGCAATTTTCTCGCAATCAGGTGGTTCATTGGGCATCGGCTTTGCAATTCCTGCACAAGTCTGTCAGCAGGTTTTAAACTCGATTTTAAAAGATGGACGTGTGGTTCGAGGTTGGTTAGGTATTAGTTTGTTGCCTGTGCAACAAGACAACATTTTAGAACCTGCACAAGGCGGTGTAGTGGTTGCTGATGTACTGCGCGGTGGCCCTGCAGCAGAAGCAGGTTTAAAACGTGGTGACAAAATTTTAAAAGTGAATGATGAAGCGATTACTTCAACCTCGCATTTAATTAATTATGTTGCTGCACAAGCACCGCATACGACGGTGACTGTTTCAGTTGAACGTGGTGAAGAAGCCTTAGATTTGGAAGTCGCAGTCGGTGAGCGCAAAGTTCAAAATACCGATAAGCAATTTATTCCATTGCCTGAATAATAGATTTAACACTAACAATTTAGCCTTGCCCGTTTGCAGGGCTTTTTTGTTGGCTAAGTAAATGGAGATCGACTGGAAATAACCAAAGTGATACGGATAACGTGATTTGATTTATCTCTGGGTAGATACAAAGAGAAGGTGGGCTAAATAAACTGTATTGATGAATGATGATACTTTTTGATAGATCTAATCAATCGAGGGTTTGGTTTTGTGTGGCAAGTGTGGATGTATTCGGTGTTGATGTCTTAGAAGATTTAAACGTGCTGTTTAAACATGATGGGTCTCAACTTAGATAAAGAAAGGCATAAAAAACAGCAACCGAAGTCGCTGTTTTTCTAGATCCATTGAAATTATTGCTCTTGCTGAATACCTGCCACTAACCAGTCTTGATTAGAGCCTGCAGGTTTTACAAAGTGCCAAATTTCTGTAAATGGTTGCGGTAAGCTGTTCAGGTCTTCGCTGACTGTACCTGTAAAGCGTACACTTATGACATATTGACCATTTTCAGTTGCAGAATCGACCACCATGGCATTCAAGTTAGAAAACTCTGCTACATCTTGGTCTTGGTTTGCCATAATGTCCTGATACATCGACTGATATAAATCAGGAGTTAAATAACGCTGAATTTCTGCGATATTACTGGCTGTGTTCATAGACTGAATATGGTTAAAACGCTGACGCGCTACACGTAAAAAGGTTGCAGGCTCTGAACCATCAGGCAATTGATTGCCACTGTTGGTATAAGCTGCACCAAATGGCGCGTTATTATTGGCAGCTTGACCAAAAGCCGCTTGGGTAGAAGCGGCAGAACCCCCAACAGATTGACCAAAAATATTGGTATTGTCGTTACGTGGCGCTGCAGCAGGTGGTGTTTGCGCAAACGGTGCCTGATTGGCACCGCTATTTGGCGCATACGGATTAGGCGTTAGTTTTTTTTTTGCGCCCATCTTACGGAAAATGAAGAAGGCAACAGCAGCAGCGAGTAAAATCCAAATCCAGCTTGGAATACCGCCTTTTTCCTCTTGCGCTTCGGCAGCACTTGCAGCTTGATCATCGGCCAAGGCATTGGCAGCAACCGCACCAATTGCCGCACCTGCAACACCTGCAGCAACCATACCACCTACGCCTGGACCAGATTTTTGCTGTGCTGGTGCAGTTGTTGGTTGTTGTGCTGGCGTTGTTTGACGAGGTTGTTGGTAAGACTGAGTTGGAGCAGCCGAACGACTCATGCCATGGCTTTTACCGCCACCTGCACGTTTTGCTTCTGCTGCTAACGGAGCTACCAATAAAGTCGCTGTGAGCATTGCTGCGATCAAACCACGCTGTCGAACTTCCATCAAATTTTCCTATATTAAAATAAAGTTAAGCTGTGTATTTATGCAGGCATTTGCTGCGAATTTCAATATAAATATGATATTTTTTCTTGAAACTGAAAAAATATCATCCAAGGATTTAACCTAAGTTTTCACTTAAATTCATGGCTTCAGTTAAGGCTTCATGCAAACGCGCCACCGCAATAATTTGCACACCTGCAATGGCTTTTTGTGGGGCATTGCCACGCGGCACAATAATATATTTAAATCCGTGTTTAATAGCTTCTTTTAAGCGTTCCTGACCATTTGGTACTGGGCGGATTTCACCCGATAAACCGACCTCACCAAATACTGCCAATTGTTGTGGCAGGGCTTTGCCACGCAAGCTAGAAGCACAGGCAAGTAGTACAGCAAGGTCTGAACCTGTTTCAGTAATTTTTAAGCCGCCGACCACATTCACATACACATCTTGCCCTGAAGTTTGTACGCCGCCATGCCGATGCATCACCGCCAATAGCATATTCAGACGGTTTTGTTCCAGACCTAAAGCCACACGTCTAGGCTGACCATGTGCATCATCCACCAAAGCTTGTACTTCAACTAAAAGTGGTCGCGTTCCTTCGCGGCTAATCATGACAATAGAACCTGGAATTGCCTCATCATAACGGCTCAAAAATATCGCAGATGGATTGGCAACCTCGCGTAAGCCTTTATCGGTCATGCCAAAAACGCCCAGTTCATTCACTGCACCGAAACGGTTTTTGACTGCTCGAATCATACGGTAGCGTGAGTCTGACTGTCCTTCAAAATACAAGACGCAATCGACCATGTGTTCAAGGACGCGCGGCCCCGCTAAAGCCCCTTCTTTGGTCACATGACCGACAATAAACAGCGCAGTACCACTATTTTTAGCAAAACGAGTCAGCAAGGCAGCTGATTCACGAATTTGTGAAACACCACCTGGAGCAGACTGCAACGTTTCGGTATATAAAGTTTGAATCGAGTCCAGAATGGCTACCGCAGGGCGTTCATGCGCCAAAACTTCACAAATCCGTTCGACACAGGTTTCTGCCATGACTTTCAGTTGATCGGTGGGTAAGTCTAAGCGTTGAGCGCGTAACGCCACTTGCGAAAGAGATTCCTCACCTGTGATATATAAAGCGGTGTTATTGGCAGCCGCCATGTGAGTCGCAGTTTGTAGCAAAATGGTCGATTTCCCGATACCAGGATCTCCACCAATCAGTACCACAGAGCCCGTAACCAAACCGCCACCCAAAACACGGTCAAATTCCCCAATGCCTGTTGTTAAACGGGTTTCGTGCGATACAGACACTTTATTAAGCGTGGTAATGGCGGCCGCTTGTCCTGCATAGCCACCGCCCATTTTAGGTTGGGCACGATGCGTCACCGCAGGGGCAATACTGACCTCATGAAGTGAGTTCCATTCCCCACATTCTGAACATTGACCTGCCCATTTAGGATGATCTGCACCACATTGTTCACAGCGATAGACACTTTTTACTTTTGCCATAACCCAGTCATTGCATCAATTAAAAACTGACTACAGCATACAGAGGAATGTTCGCGAAATGAATGTTATCTGGATTTTTCATGGAAAATCATACAACCACGTGGGTGATTGTATGATTTGAACGGAATAATTCAATGAATTGGGCTTATTTAATACAACTCGCCAGATTTGCGCTTCGCAATAAAGTCTTTGGATTCTTTGGCAATCACACCAGACAGTAACAACAAGGCAATTAAGTTTGGTACAGCCATTAAACCATTAAAGGTATCGGCAAATAACCAGACTAAATCTAGGGTGGCGATGGTGCCAATGAACACTGAAGCAATATAAATTAAGCGGTAAATCAACACGTATTTTTCGCCGAATAAATAAGTACAGCATTTTTCACCATAATAGCTCCAACCGAGAATGGTGGAATAGGCGAAGAAGATGATCCCGAAAGTGACGACCCAACCACCAAAGCCTGGCAATAACTGGTCAAAAACCTGTGTGGTGAGTACAGCACCTGTTGCACCACCAAAGCTATTACCTGCCATAATGAAGCCCATTACCAAAACAATCCCCGTGATGCTACAGACAATAATGGTATCAATGAAGGTACCTGTCATAGACACTAAACCTTGACGCGCAGGGTGGTCGGTTTTTGCAGCCGCAGCAGCAATTGGGGCAGAACCCATCCCTGCTTCGTTGGAGAATACGCCACGTGCAACCCCGTAACGAATTACTGCACCAATTGCACCGCCCGCAACTGCTTCACCAGTAAAGGCATCACGGAAAATTAGCTCAAATGCAGGCACGACAAGGTGTAAATTATTCAGGATAATAATTAAACCGCCTGTAACATACAGAATGGCCATAATCGGAACAATCACCGAAGATGCTTTGGAAATCGAGCTAATTCCGCCCAAAATCACCAATGCAGAAAATACGGTAATTACCACGCCAGTAATCCAAGTTTCTACACCTAAGCTATTTTCAACTGCTAAAGCTACGGTGTTGGATTGTACTGAACTACCAATTCCAAACGAGGCGACTGTGCCAAAAAAGGCAAAGATAATCGCGAGCCATTTCCATTTTAGTCCGCGTTCAATGTAGTACATTGGGCCGCCTGACATTTGCCCTTTTTCGTTTTTAATACGGTATTTAACCGCCAAAACACCTTCACCATATTTGGTCGCCATACCAAACAGGGCAGTCATCCACATCCAAAACACTGCACCCGGGCCACCGAGGACGCAAGCCGTTGCAACACCTGCAATATTTCCCGTACCAATGGTGGCAGAGAGTGCAGTCATCAGTGATGCGAAATGTGAAATATCGCCCGGTTCTTTTTGCGCTTTGTCGTGTTTGCAAAAGACTTGTTTAAAAGCCAGTGGCAGCATGCGGAATTGCCAGAACAATAAGCGGAAGGTGAGGAAGACGCCCGTTCCCACAATGAGAACCAGCATGTATGGACCCCAGACCCAACCGCTTAGGGTTTCCATCATCGATTGTAAATTTTGCATAAATTTCTTCTTATAAACGCAGTGTATAAATGCTTAGTTTGTGACTGTAGTTGAACAGTTGTAAAAATTAAGCAAGTGATATGCCAGTCTTTAAAACTTCCTGTTAAAAGAACTTGGTTTTAAGCACGTTATATTTTTTGCATAGTTTTTAGATTTTGACAATTGATGCCTTGAAATAAAATTGACTTTATCTGTGTCAGAAGTCGCAATTTTTCAGACCTGATAAGGTCAATCTATGCCAGCAGAATAGTAAGTAAGCTAGAATTTTTACTAAGCTCAATATAATCTCTCTGCATTAGCACTTTGGTCGCGGCAGTGATCGCGTTATACTTCATCGAAAATATTTTATAGGTGGTCAGATGCGTACCGTCATTTGCTGCATGAGTGTTTTGCTTACAACAGTGGTTTTGGTCGGTTGTGGTCAGTCAGGTACATTACAGTTACCCAATGACCCAAATTACGACAAACGCGCAAAATATTTGTTATATCCAGATGCTGCGCCTAAACGTGCAACGCAATCGGCAACATCGTCAGACACAGCCGTACCTGTGCAACAGCAGTTTGCTGCACCTGCTGCATCTACATCGACTACACCTTAACGCTTTCTAGATAAAGGATACATTCATGAGTTTTACCCGCATTCAAGGGGTTTTGCACGCCGAGCAATGTTCGCTACAACAACTCGCACAGCAATTTGGCACACCACTCTATGTTTATTCAAAAGCGACTTTTGAAAAGCATTATTTAGATATGGATCGTGCTTTCCACTTTATCGATCATCAAATTTGTTTTGCGGTAAAGTCAAACTCGAATCTTGCGGTATTGAATGTATTGGCTAAGTTGGGTGCAGGTTTTGATATTGTGACAGGCGGTGAATTGGCGCGTGTTCTCAAAGCAGGTGGTGATGCATCGAAAATTGTTTTTTCAGGTTTAGGTAAAACTGAAGCCGATATTCAAAAAGCGTTGGACGTTGGGATTGCCTGCTTTAACGTAGAATCACATGCAGAATTAGACCGTATTCAAAAAGTTGCGGCAAGCATGAATGTCAAAGCGCCAATTTCATTAAGGGTTAACCCAGATGTGGATGCCAAAACCCATCCTTATATTTCGACAGGTTTAAAAGAAAATAAATTCGGGATTCCTTCAGATTCTGTGTACAGCACCTATGAATATGCTGCGTCTTTGCCAAACTTGGATATTGTCGGCATAGATTGTCATATCGGTTCACAATTGACCGAAACACAACCCTTTGTAGATGCTTTGGATCGTGTCATTGTGATGATTGATACCCTAAAAGAAATGGGTATTCAACTGAAACACATTGATATTGGCGGTGGTTTGGGTGTGACCTATAAAGATGAAACACCACCAAGCGTTGAAGAGTATGCCAATGCTTTGCGCCCAGCTTTAGAAAAGTTAGGCCTTAAAGTATATATGGAGCCAGGCCGTAGTATTTCTGCCAATGCGGGTGTATTGCTGACTAAGGTTGATTTATTAAAACCGACCACACATCGTAATTTTGCAATTATTGATGCAGCAATGAATGACTTAATCCGCCCTGCATTGTATGAAGCGTGGATGGATATTCAGCCAGTGACGCCACGTACCGATGTTGAAAGCAAAGCATGGGATGTGGTGGGTGCAATCTGTGAAACAGGAGATTTCTTGGGTAAAGACCGTGAATTGGCGATTGCTGAAAATGACATTTTGGCCGTGATGGGTGCGGGTGCATACGGTTTTGTGATGAGCTCTAACTACAACACTCGTGGTCGTGCGGCCGAAGTGATGGTCGATGCAGATCAGGCACACTTAATCCGTGAACGTGAAAGCATTGAATCTTTGTGGGAAAGAGAGCGTTTATTGCCATAAGGGGAATTCGAGATGTTATTAGAATTTACCAAAATGCATGGTTTAGGCAATGATTTCATGGTGGTTGATCTCATCAGTCAGCGGGCGTATTTGGATGCACTGACGATTCAGCGCCTTGCAGACCGCCACTTTGGCATTGGTTTTGATCAATTGCTGATTGTGGAACCGCCTGATTTGCCGAATGTGGATTTTAAATATCGCATTTTCAATGCCGATGGCTCTGAGGTGGAGCAGTGTGGCAATGGTGTGCGTTGTTTTGCACGTTTTGTGCATGAACGTCAGTTGACCACCAAGACCAAAATCAAGGTGCAGACCAAAGCGGGTATTGTAGAACCTGAACTTGGTCAAAATGGTTGGGTGCGGGTGAATATGGGCTATCCTAAATTCTTACCGCAAGAGATTCCTTTTATTGCCGATAAACCAGATAATTTATATGACATCGCTTTAAAAGAGGGTGCTGCTTTGACCATTGATGTGGTGAATATGGGCAACCCGCATGCTGTGACCATTGTGCCTGATGTTCTGACTGCAGATGTTGCAGGGATAGGCCCTCAAGTGGAATCACACGAGCGTTTCCCACAGCGTGTTAATGCAGGCTTTATGCAAATTATTGACGAAAAACATGCACGTTTGCGTGTTTTTGAGCGTGGCGTAGGGGAAACTTTGGCTTGTGGCACAGGTGCCTGTGCTGCAGCAGTGTCAGGTATGCGTCGTGGCTTATTGGCCAATTCAGTTGAAATTGAACTGGCTGGTGGCAAGTTGCAAATTGAATGGCGTGAGGGAGATGTGGTGTGGATGACAGGCCCAACCGCAAACGTCTACCATGGCCGTTTAGATTTAAGTTATTTTCAAGGTTGATGACGTACTCGAATAAGCATGCGTCATAAATCTGCCGAAAAGCACTATTTTATAATAGTGCTTTTTTTGTATCTTGCAGTACTGTTCGGGTATGCTGTATTAAAAGTTATTCTAAAAATTTACAACGCTATATGCCGCAATTGATCTTTTTACCAGGCGCTTCAGGCAATACCGCATTTTTTCATCCTCTAATTGAAAAACTGCCTCAGTCAAATGCAAACATTGTGGCTTATCCAGAATTTGGACATCAGCCTGCACATCCATTTGTACATGATTTTGATAGTCTACAGACTTATGTGCTGGATCAGATTCCAGCTGATAGCGTTTTAATTGCACAGTCGATGGGCGGTATTTTTGCTGTCGCTGCAGCCTTACAATATCCAAAAAAAATTAAAGGACTGGTATTGGCTGCGACATCAGGTGGCATAGATTTGAGTAGTTTTCAGCTTGAAGATTGGCGACAGGCTTATCAAAATCAATATTTGAATTATCCAGACTGGTTTGTGGGAGCAAAGGCCAATTACACGGCTGAACTGTGTAAGATTCAAATTCCAGTCTTATTGTTGTGGGGTGATCAAGACCTTATTAGTCCAATCGCGGTAGGTGAGTTTTTGCAGCAACAACTCCCACAAGCTGAGCTAAAAATTGTTCAAGGCGGTGATCATTTGTTTATAGAAGAACACGCAGATCAGGCGGCCAAATATATCTCTGCTTATTTATCTCAGTTGGATTTAGGCGCTCAATTGGAGCCTAAGTAATGTACGATCCGCAGCAATTACTCAGTATGTGGCTCAAAGAGCGAGAAATACAGCAGCAGTCGCCGCATACTTTAAAAGCCTATGCACGTGATTTAACCGATTTTTTTTCATTTTGCGAGCAGCAAGGGCTCAGCTTGCAGGATGTTGAAGCTTCCGATTTAAGACATTATTTGGCGCAAAAAGTAGAACAGCAGCAGCTGAATGGCAGTAGCTTGCAACGTATGTTGTCAGCAATTCGTCAGTTTATGAAATGGGCCGAGCAAGGGCAGTATTTACAATTTAATCCAATTGATAATTTTCAGCTAAAACGTCAGCCACGACCTTTGCCGGGTTTGATTGATATTGAAACGATTCATCAAATTTTGGATCAGCCTGAACCTGAAACTGAAGTACAACAACAAATGTGGCGACGCGATAAAGCGATTTTAGAATTGCTCTATTCGAGTGGTTTGCGCCTAGCAGAGGTACAAAGTTTACGTATCCGCGATTTAGATTTTAACCGTCAATTGCTGCGCATTACGGGTAAAGGCAATAAAACCCGTATAGTGCCTTTTGGTCGCAAAGCCAAAGATGCGGTGATGCAATGGCTGCAGATTTACCCTTTATGGCAGGGCGATTTTGTACCCGATGCAGCATTGTTTATTACTCAAAAAGGTGAACCTTTAAAAGCACGCCAAATTGAAAATCGGGTGAAGTTTCAGGCGCAGCGTGCGGGCGTTAATGTCGATTTGCATCCGCACTTATTGCGACATTGTTTTGCAAGTCACATGCTGTCGAATAGTGGGGATATACGTGCAGTCCAAGAAATGCTTGGGCATAGCAATTTAAGCACCACGCAAATTTATACCCATGTCGATTTTGATCAGTTAGCGCGAGTTTATGATCAGGCACATCCACGTGCGAGTAAAAAGTAAAGCTTTACCTAAAGTCGGCATTATTTTTGCAAGTTAAAATATAGCTATTTCATACTGCAAATATTTTTCTCACAGTCAGTTGTAAAGCCTTTGTGCTGTACTTAATACTTTAAGTAAAAGCGCTTTCACCAAGATGTCATTGCAACTATTGTAGAATAATAAAAAAGTGCGTTATGCAGTATAAAGAAGCAGAAAGAGTGGGTCACACGAATAATAGACATGGATGACATTATTTTTTGTTCCACTGCATAACACTTTGGATATCAAATGATAGGCAAAACCATGATTTCGAATCTTCAAGAAAAATATGAACAATTAAGCCCAAGCCAAAAAGAAATTTTTGCAGGTTATGGCTTGCGTCAAGTGAAACATTTTGTCGAAATAAGCTTGCCGATGATCGAGCAAGAACTACCTGCCGATTGTTTGGTGCAGGGTATTAATGCTGAAGGTAAAATGCAGGCGATTCATCCGCAAACGCAACAAAGCTATTTATGGATTTCAGATCAGCAGTGGCAAGCACGCCCAAATGCAAGCAGTAAAATAGATGTAAAAGAAGATTTTATTGCAGTTTGGGAAATTTTTAATTTACAGGCCTATGAATTGATAGATTTAAGTCATATCCACCGTGACTTTTTAGAAACTCAGCAAGTTTAAGCTGAGTTTTTTTATGTCCTTTATCTGGGAGGTGGCGTGGTGAAAGCGCATAAATATCCATCAAAATAAAACAGATTGTTTATTTCATACCCAATAAACTGCTGAATACAGTTTTGTGAACCAGCAGTCACATTTTAAAAGAGCATTTATATCTGAAAAAATACTGCAAAAAATAAAGTTTTCTATCTTTAATGACAGTCAGATTATGGGGTTTTATGTAAGGAACTTTGCTTAAATTGTAGGCGGAACTCAATTTGAATTGCATTTCAATCAATCTTGTTGATGAGGGAAATAAATAAAAAACATAATATAAATCAAAGCTTAAAATTGCTTATATAATCGTCGCTTGGTTTGTTAATTTTTAGAAATAAAAAAGTATGAACGCATCGTTCAGTTAATTTTCGGCATTTTTAGCCTTGTTTAGACAATTCTGACTTGACCGAAATGCCGATCACATAGCAAGATAGGACACCTAAAAAATTTAAAGCGAAGAGTTATTATTAACTTTTCTCAATATTTACTTTTGCTAAAACAGCCGAGGATTACATGAAGGCTCTTGTTGCTGTAAAACGTGTGGTAGATGCCAACGTTAAAGTTCGCGTTAAGCCGGATAATAGTGGAGTTGACCTAACTAACGTTAAGATGTCAATTAACCCATTCTGTGAAATCGCAGTGGAAGAAGCGGTTCGTTTAAAAGAAAAAGGAACTGTTTCAGAAATCGTAGTGGTATCCATTGGTCCTAAAGAAGCGCAGGAACAAATTCGTTCTGCAATGGCGCTTGGTGCAGACCGTGGTATTTTGGTTGAAACAGCCGATGAGATTGGTGCACTTGAAGTGGCTAAAATCTTAAAAGGTGTTGTTGAACAAGAACAACCACAACTTATTTTATTGGGTAAGCAAGCTATTGATGACGACTCTAACCAAGTTGGTCAAATGCTAGGCGCTTTACTTGGTGCAGGTCAGGGTACTTTTGCTTCAGAAGTAAAAGTAGATGGCGACAAAGTTCAGGTAACACGTGAAATTGACGGTGGTTTACAAACTGTTGAGCTTGCACTTCCTGCAATCATCACCACTGACTTACGTTTGAATGAGCCACGTTATGCGGCACTTCCAAACATCATGAAAGCACGTAAAAAACCGCTAGACACCAAATCTCCTGCAGATTATGGCGTTGCAACAGGTACTAAGCTGAAAACTGTAAAAGTTGAAGCACCTGCTGAGCGTAAAGCGGGCGTACAAGTGAAATCTGTAGATGAGCTTGTAGAAAAATTGAAAAACGAAGCGAAAGTGATCTAATACAGAAGGATAAAAATCATGAGTATTTTAGTTATCGCTGAGCACGACAATAAAGCACTAAATGGTGCAACATTAAACGTTGTTGCTGCAGCTCAAAAAATCGGTGGTGATATCACTGTATTGGTTGCGGGTTCTGGTGCACAAGCAGTTGCAGACCAAGCAGCTAAAGTTGCAGGCGTAAGCAAAGTATTACTTGCTGACGATGCGGCTTATGCAAACCAATTGGCTGAAAACGTAGCAAAACTTGTTGCAGAATTAGGCAAAGGTTATAGCCATATCCTTGCTGCCTCTACAACAACAGGTAAAAACATTTTACCGCGTGCGGCTGCACTTCTTGACGTTAGCATGATCACAGACATCGTCGCTGTAGATTCTGCAAAGACATTCAAACGTCCAATTTATGCAGGTAACGCAATTGCGACTGTAGAATCTTCAGAAGCGATTGTGGTGGGTACTGTACGTGGTACAGCATTTGACCCTGTTGCTGCAGAAGGTGGTTCAGCAGCAGTTGAAGCTGCTGCTTCACAAGGTGATGCGGGTATTTCTAAGTTCGTATCTGAAGAAATTGTGAAATCAGAGCGTCCAGAGTTAACAGCAGCGCGTATTGTGGTTTCAGGTGGTCGTGGTGTAGGTTCTGGTGAGAACTATCACAAAGTGCTTGATCCATTAGCGGATAAACTTGGTGCAGCACAAGGTGCTTCACGTGCAGCAGTAGATGCTGGCTTCGTACCAAACGACATGCAAGTAGGTCAAACAGGTAAAATTGTTGCACCTGATTTGTACATCGCTGTGGGTATCTCTGGTGCGATTCAGCACTTGGCAGGTATGAAAGACTCTAAAGTGATTGTTGCAATCAACAAAGACGAAGAAGCACCAATTAATGCAGTAGCAGACTACTGGTTAGTGGGTGATTTGAACACTGTTGTTCCAGAGTTAGTATCTAAAATCTAATTACTGAACACAGTCAAAAACGCCTCTATGTGAATAGCATAGGGGCGTTTTTTATTGTCTTTTTTAATTTAGATGCAGTGATTGGTTTTAAGTACATTATGTGAACTTAGCGTATATGTGGGTACATATCGAGCAAGTATATGTTGAAGATATTTTGACGTGACTCTTAAAAATATGACGCACTTTTGTTTCTTGGGTGTGAATATTTTTTTGCCTAAAAAATCACCGTTAAATTTAAGTAAATTAACAAGATTAAGATCATCTCTGAAGCACAAAAACACAGGCGTATATGCTATAATTTTTCGCTAGTTTTTATTTTTAGCCTGCATTTCAGGCTAATCATTTGCAAGTTTTACGACATATAAAATGCAAGCAAAATTTGTTTGCAGAATAAGGAGTATGCATGAGCGTATCGGAAATTAGACCGATTGCCATTGAGGATGAACTCAAGCACTCGTATTTAGACTATGCGATGAGCGTGATTGTGTCACGTGCGCTGCCAGATGTACGAGATGGTCTAAAACCTGTGCATCGTCGTGTGCTATTCGCAATGCACGAATTGGGCAATGACTACAACAAAGCTTACAAAAAGTCTGCCCGTGTAGTCGGTGACGTCATCGGTAAATATCACCCTCACGGTGATTTTGCAGTTTACGAAACAATTGTTCGTATGGCGCAAGATTTCAGTTTGCGTTATCAATTGGTCGATGGTCAGGGTAACTTCGGTTCGATTGATGGCGATAGTGCCGCAGCCATGCGTTATACCGAAGTCCGTATGCGCAAACTTACTCATGAACTGTTGGCCGATTTAGAAAAGGACACTGTCGATTGGGAAGATAACTACGACGGCTCTGAGCGTATTCCTCAAGTGATGCCTACTCGTATTCCAAACCTATTGGTCAATGGTGCTGCAGGTATTGCTGTAGGTATGGCGACCAATATGGCACCGCACAACATGACTGAAGTGGTGCATGCATGTTTGGCTTATGCAGACAACCCAAATATTTCAATTGAAGGGTTGATGGAACATATCACAGGTCCAGACTTCCCTACAGGCGGTATTATTTACGGTAAATCAGGCATTGTTGATGCTTACCGTACAGGTAAAGGCCGTTTGCATATTCGTGGTAAGTACCATTTTGAAGAAGATCAAAAATCTGGTCGTACCACCATCGTCTTTACTGAAATCCCTTATCAGGTCAACAAAGCCAAAACCATTGAGCGTATTGCTGAACTGGTGAAAGAGAAGAAACTCGAAGGTATTTCAGAATTACGTGATGAGTCTGATAAAGAAGGGATGCGTATTGCAATTGATCTGAAGCGTGGTGAAAATGCTGAAGTGATTGTGAATAACCTGTTCTTAAATACGCAGTTAGAAAACTCATTCAGCATCAACATGGTCTGCCTAGACAATGGTCAGCCAAAATTGATGAACCTGAAAGATATTATTGCGGCATTTGTTCGTCACCGCCAAGAAGTAGTGACCCGCCGTACCATGTTCGAGTTGCGTAAAGCGCGTGAACGTGGACACATCTTAGAAGGCTTAACCGTTGCGTTGGCCAATATTGATGCCATCATCGAAACGATTAAATCTTCTGCCAACCCAGCCGAAGCGCGTGAGCGTTTACAGGCAGGCGAGTGGGCAGCAGGTGGTGTAGTTGCGTTATTGGAAAAAGCAGGTTCAGTTTCTGTACGTCCAGATGAAATTGAAGGCGAAGACCCTAACCGCCCGTTTGGTTTAGAGGGTCAGGTCTATCGTTTATCACCTGCGCAAGTGACCGCAATTTTAGAATTACGTTTGCATCGTTTAACAGGTCTAGAACAAGACAAATTACATGCAGAATATTCTGAAATTTTGGCACAAATTGCTGAATTAACTGCAATTCTAAATGATTTTAATTTGCTAATGGGCGTGATTCGTGAAGAGTTGGCGCAAGTTTTACAACAATATGGCGATGCACGTCGTACTGAAATTGTAGAATCTCGCATTGATTTCTCGCGTGAAGATTTAATCCCAGAAGAACAAGTGGTACTGACAGTATCACAAACAGGTTATGCAAAAACTCAACCATTGTCAGATTACGCAGCGCAGCGTCGTGGTGGTCGTGGTAAATCTGCAACGTCGATGAAAGAAGATGATTATGTGCAGCATTTAATCGTGACATCTAACCATGCAACGGTGCTGTGCTTTACCGATGTGGGTAAAGTTTACCGTCTGAAAGTGTTTGAAGTGCCACAGGCATCGCGTGGTGCGAAAGGTCGTCCAATGGTGAACTTATTGCCATTAGATGCCAATGAAACCATCACCGCGATTTTACCTGTCATTGATGCACCGAAGAAATTTACCGAGCGTTTGGCAGACTTCCGTAGCTATGTAAAAGCCAATGCTACACATATACAAACCAACGCAATCATTGCTGCACATTATGCAGAATTAGAAGCTGCCTTTGCTGAATTAGCAGATGGTGATGATTTATCTGATGCATTGCGTGTGCAATTGAAACAATTGGGTGTAGAGCTTTCTGCAACCGATTTAGACGATGAGATCATTGCAGAATTTGCATCACAAGCAGAAGCCTTGCGTAAAAACTTTTATGTCTTTATGGCAACGGCATCAGGTACAGTGAAACGTGTTGAATTGGAACAATTCAGTAACGTACGTTCGAATGGTTTACGTGCCATTGAATTGAATGAAGAAGACACTTTAATTGGTGTTGCAATTACCGATGGCGAACAGCAAATTATGTTGTTCTCCAATGAAGGTAAAGCGATTCGTTTTGCTGAAACCGATGTACGTTCAATGGGTCGTGCGGCCAAAGGCGTACGTGGTATGCGTGTCAGCTTCGGTTCAGCACAAGTTGAAGATGTAGAAGATGTAGAAGTCGATGGCGATGATGAAGACAGTTCAGATTCAGCACTCATCAGCCGTATCGTATCGCTAGTCGTAGTACCAGAAACAGGCGAAGTTTTGTGTGCTTCGGCGAATGGTTATGGTAAGCGTACACCTGTAGACGACTTCCCAACCAAAAAACGTGGTGGTAAAGGTGTGATTGCCATTAAGACCTCTGAACGTAATGGTGAATTGGTCGGTGCAGTTGCTATTGATGAAAGCAAAGAACTGATGCTGATTTCTGATGGCGGTACATTAGTGCGTACTCGCGCTTCTGAAGTGGCGCAAACAGGTCGTAATGCACAAGGTGTACGTTTAATCCGCTTGGGTGAAAACGAAACACTGGTGGGTGTAGAAGCGATTGAAGCTGTTGAAGAAGACGAGTTTGTTGAAGCGATTGAAGGTGCAGAATCTTTAGTGGCTGAAACGGATGCAGTTGCTGAAACTGAGCAAGTGGAAAAAGACGGTGAAAATTCAGTAGAAGAATAAGTTTTTTACTGATAAAAAGGGCGCTTCGGCGTCCTTTTTTATAAACGTTGACTGCATAAGGGTAAGCGATGAAAACCAAATTAATGTTGTTGGCAGCAGCGGTTGCATTGAGTGGCTGTAATTCAATGGACAATATTCCAGATCCGAGTCCTGAACAGGAAAAGGCGGCACAGCTAGCCTATGAGGATTTGCGTGATGGGAAGTATGACGAGTTTTTGGATCAGTTAGAGCCGCAGTTGCAAACCCAGTTTAAGGACAATGAAAAGCTGATGAAACGCTTTTCACGTTCAATTCCTCAAGGTGAATACAAGTCTAAGACTTTAATGACCAAAGAGATTGAAGAAGCAACCAATCAGCTTGGGCAATATAAGGTCAGCTATGAAATTGCCTATCCGGAAAATCTGGTTCAGTATGATGTTAGTTTTGACAAGCCGAATGGTAGCAACAAGATTCGTAATTTCAATATTCAAGTCTTTGGCGAATCGGGTAAATAAGTGGAATAGGAGCATTGCTATAATGCTCTATCTGCTTTGATGACCAGAAATTAAACGTCGATAAGCCAAAAAAAAGCACAAGCTACCGATCATTCCAAGATAGAGCAATTTAGGCAAGATCAGTGTTGTAGGCACACCCATCTGATTGAGTTGAATAAACATCTGCACAATTTGGGTAGAGGGCAGGATTTCGCCAACGACTTGCATCCAGGTGGGCATGGCAGCATGCGGCCAGGCCGCACCAGATAAAAAGAACAGTGGAATAGAAGTGAATACAATGACATGCCCCGCACGTTCCGGCAGATCCAGAAAACTAGCAAATAAGCAGGTCATGCCAATTATCGTGTAGATAAAAACCGCAACAGCCAGCAGCATCCCGAGCAGGTTGCCACCGCGCGGATAATCAAATAGCCAGAAGCTAAAGCCGAATAAATAGAAACATCCCAGACAACCAATGGTGAAGACCGCTAAACACATCCCAATCAATGCATTTGTGTTTAATTCTATTTTTCTTTCCCGATATACCAAAATCAGCATACTCAAACCCAAAAGAATGGTTTGGTGGATAATTAAAGGTGCAACCGCAGGAAAGACATAGCTGCCATAGCCGGACAGCGGATTAAATAAAGGAATTTGATGCACAGAAAGGGCAGGTGAAAAATCCGAGACCTTGCCAAAGCGTTCAGTATAATCTGCCAAAGTTTGCTCAACTGATGTGGCTAAGCCCAGACCAATTTGTTTGGTTACTAAAAAGTTGGCTGTACTTAAATACAGGCCAATGCCACCTGTTTCACCATGCCTTAAGCTTTGCGATAAATTGTCCGGCAGAAGTAAAATACCATCGGCTTTTTGTGATTCCACCCATTGTTTGGCCTCGGAAAAATTGCCGGTAATCGCCTCAATCTCCACATTGGGGCTTTGTGCCACTTGACCAATAATACGGGTGCTTAAGTTACTTTGTTCTTCATCGACAATAATAATCGGTAAGGCTTCAGCCTGCTGTGCCTGATAAGCGGTTGGATAAAAAAAGCTGTAAAACAAGACGGATAGAATAAGCGTGGTAAAGATCGTGCCGTGACTGACAATATCCTTAAAGCTTTGCAGATAGTAAAACCAGAGGGATTTCATTGGACTGCTCCTTTAACTATTTTTTTAAGAAACAGATAAGCCAGCAGAGCGTAAACTAGGGCATAGATCAGCAGCATGAATCCAGCTTGCAGTGAAATATGCAATGGACTACCAATCACCCATTGTTCAGTTTGTAATTTGGCATAGGGCGTAAACGGAATAATATTGGACCAGAACTGGGTGAATAGGGGCGCATTATTTAAAGGTAAAGTCACACCGGCAAAACTTAAAGATGAACCACCATAGACCGCAATGATGCCAAAAGATTTACTTAAATCTTTGGTTGCCAGAACCACTGCACTGCTTAAAAATGCATAAGCGCTATATAGCAGAAATTGTGCCGATAGAATCAGAGCGAGCGAGCCGGCAACAAACCAGCCGCGAATTTCAATCAGCCAGAACATCCAGATCCAGGTCCATAGACTAAAAATAGCCACATAGATCAGGTTCTTAGACAGCAATGCCATCCAGATGGATGAGTTGCTAATCCAGCTTGTTAAGGTCTGCCGCTTCAGTTCCTGACCGACGGAAAATGCCACACAACAACACAGCAGTAAATGCAGAATTGCCGGAATGACATAGGGTTCCAGATAGAATTCATAATTCAGCTGCGGATTATACAGCGGAGATATTTTAA
This sequence comes from Acinetobacter sp. YH01003, assembly GCF_013420525.1. Taxonomy (NCBI): domain Bacteria; kingdom Pseudomonadati; phylum Pseudomonadota; class Gammaproteobacteria; order Moraxellales; family Moraxellaceae; genus Acinetobacter; species Acinetobacter sp. YH01003. The sequence continues at coordinate 315,177 of NZ_VOXY01000001.1, forward strand.
TATGCGGTGACGGTGCTTCGAGAGAGGGGAGTCGGTTGCCCAGATATTGCTGTCCGCTAAATTCAGCGAGTGCTTGTAGGGTACTGACCAGCATGGCCGAGGAAATGGTATTTCCAATACTGAAATAACTCTGGTTAAAAGCAATACTGATGTCAGCATCCTGGGCACGAACCAGACGTTGCTCGGCACCGCTTGGAATATGGATATAACCCCAAATTTTATTTTGATTTAACAGGCGCTCAATTTCAGCTGTTTGTTCCGACACCGTAGCAATTTTAAGAGTATGATTCAGCGCCACATGTTGATAAATGCTTTGACTCAGCGCACTCTGGTCTTGATCAATAATCGCAATCGGTAAATGATCCGATTTCCCTTGAGCAAACATGCTGCTGAATAAAATAATCACCAGTGCAGGTGCCAGCGTGACCAGACACAGATCCCATTTTTCGCTGAGCAGATAGCGCAGTTCGCGCCATATACCCGTCCACATTATCGGGTCTCTTTCAGTTTAAATAACACGCTCATCCCGACTTTCAGTTCAGAAATCGCTGGTGTGGGTACAAGATGCAGCTTAAAACTGCGCACATCATAACCGCCGGTTTGACGTGTGGTCTTAATGGTGGCAAATTCACCTTCAGCACTGATCTGTCTAATTTGAAAAGTGGCGGTTTTATCTAGGGCGGGAATATAACCTTTAATACTGCTCATTTTCTGAAATGGGGCATATTGGTCTTCACGAATATTCAGGCTCACCCACATTTGATCTTCAATCAGGCTGACCACAGGGACTGCGGTGGCTACCAGCTCCGAGACTTTGCCATAGGTTTTAGACACCGTTCCGTTTACAGGTGCTACTAATTGGGTTTCTGCTTCTAAAGCATTGGCTTCATCCAGCGCAGCCTGGGCAATATCTACTTGTGCATCGGCAGAACTCTTTTGCTGCGAGGTGCTGCCACGTTTGGCACGTGCGTATTGCTGATACGCTGCTTCTGTCATTTGCGCCGCTGATTGACTGGCTGCATACAATTCATCACGGCGCTGGCGTGAAATCACACCTTCCTTCAATAAATTTGCACCACGCTCATAAGAAACTTTGGCTAAATTTTGCTGTGCTTTCAGCGATTGCCAGTTGGCATACAGACTGGCGATATTTTCTTCCTGCGAGCCACGTTCAGCAGTCGATTGTAAGGCCAGCGCAGATTGTAAAGCCGCTGCGGCTTGCTGTTTTTTGGCCTGAATTTCCGGGCTGTTTAAGCGCACCAGTACATCGCCTTTTTTGACCCGCTGACCTTCTTCTACATAGATTTCTTCAATACGGCTTGGCACTTTGGTCGCCACCTGAACTGTTTCAGCTTCTACACGACCCTGCAATTCAAGCGGAGCCGGTTGGTAGCTTTTCCACAATCCAAAAGCGATGACTGCCAGCAGAACTGGAATCAGGGCGAGCAATAAATATTTTTTCTTTTTAGCGATTTCAGGAGCTTGTTGTTGCTCGGTCGAAGTCGTCGCGTTGTTTTCTATTTCAGTTTTTGTTTCTACCTGTTGCGCAGGCGATTTTTCTGTATCGCTGGATGAAGCCACTTCATTCACAGGATCATTGGGTTTTTGATCTTCGTTCATGTTCGGCTCCATTAGCGAATATAGTGGGTGTTGGCATGTTGAATGTAGGTTGGAAATTCTGCAATCGAGCCATGGCTTTGTAATAGTGTGGCCAGTGACATCACATATTTGTAAGCATTCAAGGCAGTTTCAGCTCGTAGTCCGCTCAGCATATTTTGTGCATCGATGACCTGTGTGGCGGTGCCCGTATCTTCTTTAAAAGACAATTCTTGGATGCGTAAATTTTCCTGTGCGGCTTTCAAGTTTTGTGCCAGAAGTACATCACTTTGCTGTGCACTAAGTGCTTCGCTATAAGATTTATAAATCAGATTTTCAATTTCCTGCTGGGTGCGTGCAGTAAGCAGTTCTGTTGCAGAGCGTTTGAGTTCGGCAGCCTGAATATTCTTGTTTTTATCGATCCCGGAAAACAGGTTATAGCGTGCGGCAACCCCGACAATCCAGTTTTCATTTTGATCCAGACTATATTCGCCAAAAGCAAATACATTTGGTTTTTTCGCTGCTTGCTGGGCTTTCACATTGGCTTGGGCCAATTGGGTATCCAGCTGCATTTTTTGAATCAGCGCAGAGTTCTGACTAAAAGTTTTTAGCAGATGATTTAAGGCCTGTGGCTCGGTTTTATTGACAAATAAAGGCGTCGAAAGCTCAGTGATGCTACTTTCCTGAAGCAGATTATTCAGCTGGAACAGCGCAGCATTCAAATTGGCCTGCGTATTTTGCTGGCTGCGCTCGGCATTATTACGTGCCACTTCAAATTGCATACGCTGGCCTTTACTGATAAAACCTTGCTGTTCCATTTTTAAGGCATTGCGATAATGCTGCTGCATGGCATTCAGATTAAACAGCGCAGCTGCATGCAATTGCTTTTGGAGCTGCACATTAAAATAACTTTGAATCAGTTCAAAACGCTGCGTATCTTGCTGCTGTTTGTTGCTGAGCTGACTACGACCGACCTGAATATTGGCAATTTCTTTGGCACTACGGGTGAGGCCTCCAGTATATATTGGCATAATCACGGAAACAGTGGGGCGAATCACCTGATCCTCAAGGATGACATTAGACGTATCCGGAATCAGACCAACTCCGCTATGAATAGTATTGTTAAGTCCATCACGCAGTGGATCGGTAATACCTGCAGGTAGATCCACGCCATTACTGGCCTCCCACTCATTAAGCCGGCCATTCACGCCTTGAGAGAGTGAATTCTCCAGATTATTTTTAAATTGCTTTAATGGAATATCGACTTCACTGTGAAAGGCATAGGCACGAACATTCAGGTCGACACGTGGCAGACCTACGCCTTTTACTGCTTCAGCTTCAAGTTTTGAAGCCTGTTCCAGACTTTGATAGGCTTGGCTGCTATAAGAATTTTGCAACAACTGACGTTCAGCATCCTGAAAGCTGATGCTCTGTGCATGAGCAAAGCTGCCATACATCATAGATGCAAGCAGATTTAAACCCCAGACAAGCTGTCTTTTATTTTTCTTTAAGTTCATAAAGTCGCTAAACTGATATAAAGCCGGTAATGTTATCCCGCTAGTATAAATCAAAGGTTCGCAGATAGAACTAGTGTAAAGTTATAGTATTGTTTCTTGTACATTTGTCTATAAAAAGCACGCTTATGCGTCCTCTAATCTTCTTTTTTTACCTTTTCTTTTTAAATAGCGTTTTTTAGCTACTTTTTCTCTATATTCTTTTAAAAGTCTTGGATTTTTTGCGATTAATTCATCCATATTGCTTTTTCCCCCCTCGAAATTCAGGATGTTGCTCTCGCATTTTTTTTACATTCACTCTTTTCTCGCCAGATTTTAAAGAATAAATAAAGCTTGCTGAAGCATCTCTACGTAAAACTTCTTCTTTAAATAAAGGGGTGGCAATAGATCTCTTGCGAAAGTTAATTTAAGAGCATCCAATTCACCATTCCAGCAATTAAATTCATTCTTAGACCAAATCGTTTCCGTCTATTTCTATGGCGTTCTGTTAATATCCGAAAATGTTTAAGTTTGCCGTTGATATGTTCAATTGTGATCCTACGCCGACTGATTTCTTGGTTGATCTGTTTTGCTATTTGGGGTAATGATAAATTGTTAGGTTTCTTGATTGGAATGAGTAACTTACTCTTAATCTGATGAAATCCTTTATAGGCTAAATCTGCCATGATATAAGGATAAATAATCATCTCCTTCAAATGCTTACGCGCAATGTTCAGATCGTGTTTTCTGCCATCTTCAATCTGTATACTTATAATTTGCTTTAATTGGGGGTTAAAAATGACCTGTGTTTTTAGCGTATGTTTCTTCTTTTCACCACTATAGAATTTTCTTTGTTTTTTTGGGACGCTCAATCTGTGACTCAGTAACATCAACGATTACATAATCCCCCTCATTAAACTTTTGATTCCTTTTCGGCAATGCGAAAATCCGTGATTGAATCAGAGCATTTTCAACTTTCTGAATCGTACGATTCACATTACTTTCAGCTAGGTTATAGTCGGCGGATAACTCAATTTGAGTTCTATAACAGCGTAAGTAATTTAAAGTTAACAACAATTGATCCTCTAAACACAACGAATGAGGTCTTCCAGATTTTTTCTTGGCAAGTTCAGCATGTTGTAACACTGATACCATTTTTAAGAATAATGGACGAGGAACTCCAACAAGTCGTTTAAATTCTTCATCATTAAATCTTGTTAAATTTTCATATTTCATGAGATGAGTATAAACAATTTTTTACTTTCGCAAGAGGTCTAATATTAGTGAAAAAATAATTAGTTTTATAGCTAATCATAGATTCCAAGATATTTTGAGGTAACAAAATTACAGGTCCAACAACTTTATTAGGCCCCCAAGGAGCGTGAGGAAGTGAAAATTTTGATTTTTTCCATTCGTTATCGATTGCACAAAAGAAATGAATAGCCTCTTTTGTTTCAGTCGTTTCTATACCTAATTTTTCACATTGTTCTAATGTATATTCTGCAAAATGTTTAAAGCAAATATTAGGGTTTGTTGACAATTCGTCTATGTTTGCGGCATGAGAGATATATCTCGCAAGTTTTTTTAGCTGCTATAAGGCATGGGACAGGAAATTTAGTCATTTTAAATGACTGGCACATAACGCAATAGCAGCAAAAAATATGCTCGCCCTGAAAGGCTGTGGCTAAAACTTTCTCAGATTGCGTTATGAAACTTAGCAATAATCTCGCTATTCCTTGCGTTTCATGCCTGATCTGCTCAGTTTTAGCCTACAGCGCAAGCCATTTATGAAATGTCAACAGACCCTAGTCGTTATATCTGAAATAGTGTCCAGACCTATACCATCTGCAACTAATATTAATTCTTCAAGATCTTCTAATAAGCCTGTCTGAGCTGCCTGAGAAGACTTTAAGCATGTGAGTATATATTCAACTTTAATATCGTGTGATCCTTTGCCATTTACTCCTTCTTTAGTTGCACCAATGCCAGTATATTTGGGCTCAGGAAAATGGGAGCATAATTTTCTTGCTTTAATTTCATCTTTTTCTTTAAGAGCTTCCATTAAACATTTCATAAAATTTTGCTGAGTAGTCAGAGCAGACTTGGAATGTATGTTCTCACAACGAGTTAAATAATAACTATCAATGTATAAGCGAGTATCTGTTTCCAGATTAGGGTCAAAGAAGTCAACTTCAAGTAAATTTTTATCTACCTTAAAGTGATTGAGGAATGTTGTCATTGTTTATTTCTCCTTTAATATTTATTTAAAATATCATTTAATTAGGAGTAGTGGGTGGTTTTTTTGATCAATTTGCGACAGATATTGTCGCACACATTTCAACCTCTTTTTTTGATTTAGTAAATTTATCCCTCGAATCTACATTGATTTTTTGACTCTATCTTGGCTCATAGATTGAAATAATTTTGTGCAAGACCCTGCCAGATATGGTTAAATGCCATCATTTTATTGTGTTTCACTCTGAAAGGAAAAATCATGCGCGCGTACAACTTCTGTGCTGGTCCTGCAGCATTACCGACTGCCGTACTTGAAAAAGCTCAAGCTGAAATGCTTGACTGGCATGGCAAAGGTCTTTCGATCATGGAAATGAGCCACCGTAGTGCCGACTATGTTGCCATGGCTGAAAAAGCGGAAGCAGACCTGCGCAAACTCATGAATATTCCTGAGAACTACAAAGTATTGTTCTTGCAGGGTGGTGCATCGCTACAATTCTCTGCGATTCCATTGAATTTGTTGGGTAAAAACAACAAGGCAGATTATATCCACACGGGTATTTGGTCTGAAAAAGCCTTAAAAGAAGCGCAGCGCTATGGCGATATTCATGTCGTTGAAGCGGGTATTCAGATTGAAGGTAAGCATGCCATTAGCGAACAAAGCCAATGGAACTTATCTGCCGATGCTGCCTATGTGCATTATGCAGATAACGAAACAATTGGTGGTTTGCAGTTTGCCAATATTCCAGAAACAGACAAACCGTTGGTATGTGATTTCTCATCAAGCATTTTATCTGCACCTTTAGATGTATCTAAATTTGGTCTGATTTATGCAGGTGCGCAAAAAAATATTGGCCCAGCAGGCTTAACCATTGTGATTGTACGTGAAGATTTGCTTGATCAAGCCAAGCCTGAAATTCCAAGCATTTTGAAATATTCAGCACAGGCAAAAAATGATTCCATGGTGAATACACCTGCAACTTATGCATGGTATTTGTCTGGTTTAGTGTTTGAGTGGTTATTGCAAAACGGTGGTGTAGATGCGATTCATCAAGCTAACCTAGAAAAAGCGAAATTATTATACGGTTATATCGATTCAAGCGATTTCTACGCGAATCCAATTTATAGCGCAAACCGTTCAATTATGAACGTTCCGTTTACTTTGGCTGATGCCGCACTGGAAAAACAATTCTTGCAAGAAGCTGAAGAAAACCGTTTGTTGAACTTGGCAGGTCACCGTTCTGTAGGTGGTATGCGCGCAAGTATTTATAATGCAGTGCCATTAGATGGCGTACAAGCTTTGGTTAACTTTATGGATGACTTTGCAAAACGTCACGGTTAATTGATAGTAGTAAAAAGCAAAAACCCAGCTGAATTAGCTGGGTTTTTTTTATAGAAATAGGTGAAAAGTCATAGAGGCTTGTTGATAAGTGAAACTCAGAACACAAAATAGTGTAAGCCGTAGGCGGAGAGCAGCATGCCTAATGCAAAAAATAGGCAAGACATCGGGTCGAGCTGATAGCGTTGCTCAAGTTGATGTTCTACATGCTGTAAGTTTTCTTCTTGCACGATTTTCATAGATATTATTTTCCGATGATCTATTTATCGTTAAATATTTAAATACGGCTATATTTTTAGCATAAAAAATTGATTAAATAAAGTACTAATTTTATTTTAAATATAATATCTGCCAATAATGAATTAATTCTGTGTTGATTTTTAAAATCCGCACCACTCAAGGCTTTCAGATTATCTACGGTGCTTGGTGCAGATGTTTGGGTTTTAAAATAACTTATCCACATATACGATTTAAAATATGGCTGATTTTGAATTTATAATAAATTTAAAGCTGTGGATAACTGCGTTTTTTTGAATTTAAAATGCTTAAATAAGCATCAATATATTCATACTATCAATAGCACGCTTTTAACAATCAAAAATTGATTATAAGCCATCAGTGAAATAAGTATTGAAAGTTCCTTCTCCCTGAGGAGAAGGCGAGGATGGGGGGATGATGAATATGAATTTATTATTTAGACAGCTACTTTGAGGTTTATTTTTAATAAACTACTGTTTTATATTGTGAATATTGGCTTGAATCCAAATATTGCCACGAATGTATTGTCCAATTTCAAAGTTTTGGTGCGCAGGATTTTTAGTTGCAAGACGAATTAAAATCGCAGGCTGATTTTCATCATGAATTAGAGTGACATCATAAACAGTATAGGCTTGATTCATGAATTCAAAACTGGTTTTACCAACAACATTGCCCTGAAACCAAGCTTCATCTTCCTGACCGATATTTTCGCCATATAAATATGCGACCATTTTAGAAAAATCCACCGTTACAGGTGCTTTGTCATCTTCGGACTTAGGTTGCCATGCGTCAATTTGTTCTTGCAGATTGGCAGGTGCAACACCATCATTGGCTGCTAAAATATCATTCAGCGCACGATGGTGTTTAATTGACGCAGGATCATCGACCACCAATTGTTCGCCTTCAGCAACAGCTTCAAGTTCATACGCCCATGCGTTTAAATGCACCCAGTAGGTTTGATCTTTTTGGTATTGTTGATGGTTGACGCTGTATAAACTGTCAAAAGCATAGACAATACTGTTGTTGCCTAAATTGAGTCGAAGCACCGCTTGAGTGTTAGATTTGCAGCTAATGATACGTTCAATTTTAGCTTCAACTTTGTAAGGACTTTCAAAGCAAGGGAAAGCCGTTTTTACAGCTTGTGGTTTGTTATTTTCAACCGCAATCACTTGTGTCAATTGAATTGCCTCTTTGCTTGGGCCTTGAATCAGCCATGTGCTTTGATCCATTTCTGCTTCTTGGCGGCATAAACCCATTGGCATAATTGGTGCATCTAGAGCCAGTCCTAACCATTTTGGAACTTCGGTGCAGGGTTCATCCGTGAGTAAATTCCAATGTTCAACATGGCTGCCGAAGTTCTGATCTTCAATGCGGATGATTTCTGGTCTATTTTGATTGTTCATAAGCACTTTGAGATGTTGGGTTCTTTTCTTTACTCTTAGATCGAGGGTTATTTCGATTTTTCAAGTCTTTGGCTGAAATTTCATGTAATGCCACTGCATTTGTACAGATTGTGGACAGCGATGCAGCAGAAACAAAATCACATCCATCTACACTTTAGCATGCAATTCTGAGCATTTTAAACATACTGCAATGTAATGAGTTTGATACACTAGTCGCATATTATTATCAGGGTTGCACAGTGCTGCCATTTAAACTTTGGGTTGATGCAGATGCATTACCTAAAATTCTAAGAGAAGTCATTTTACGTGCTTCAGATCGTTACCAACTTGAAGTCACTTTTGTTGCCAATCAATCGGTCGGGATTACGCCTTCGGTACGGATTAACTCTATTCAAGTGATGCATGGTGCCGATGCCGCCGATCAGGAAATTGTAGATCGCATGAAGGAACACGACATTGTGATCACGCAGGATATTCCACTAGCGGCACAAGTGATTGAAAAGGGCGGAATAGCGATTCATCCACGTGGTGAAATTTATACTGTTGCCAATGTGAAAGCGCGTCTGCATTTGCGTGATTTTATGGATACTTTGCGTGGTGCAGGCGTACAAACAGGTGGGCCAGCACCTATTTCAGAACGTGATAAACGTGAGTTTTCAAGTAGTCTAGATCAAACCATCCAAAAGCAAAAACGTAAAACTGCTTAATACGAGTCACGCATGCCTTCTAAAACCAATATTATGATGACCTATGCCTTATTGGTTTTCATTTGGGCAACAACGCCTTTGGCAATTGTCTGGAGTGTGTCAGATTTACACATGCTTTGGGCTTTGGTGCTACGTTTTTTCATTGCTTTGCCCTTAGCTATTATTTTATTGCTGCTGTTAAAAGTGAAATTTCCACATCATCTACAAGCGTGGCATAGTTATTTGGCAGGTTCGTTTAGTCTGATCGGTTCACAAATTTTCACCTACATTGCCACCGCTTATTTAAGCTCAGGCATTATCGCCCTGATGTTTGGTCTGACCCCCATCATAGCAGGTTTGATTGGTCGTTTTGTGTTTCAGTTGCATTTGGCACGTATTCAATGGATCGGAATGACAGTGTCCATTTTAGGGCTTGGCATCATCTGCTTTGGCGGCGAAACACAGCATGTGCATCCTCTGGGTATTGTTTTAATGCTGTTTAGTGTATTGACCTACACCATGTCTATTTTCTGGGTGAAAAAAGTTAATGCGCAAGTTGAACCTGTAGCACAGGCAACTGGCTCGATTTTGGTATCAACCATTGCGGCTTTATGTATTGTGCCGTTTATTTGGCAATATGTACCGACTAGTTTGCCGAGTCTTAAATCTATCGCAGCTTTACTTTATACCGTGATCATGGCTTCTTTGATTGCAATGTTCTGTTATTTTAAATTGGTGCAGAATATTCAGGCGACCACCTTATCTTTAACCACCGTCATGACGCCAATGATTGCTTTGTTGATTGGTGCTTTACTCAATCAAGAAGCTTTATCGGTCATGGTATTTGTGGGCGCTTTGGTTTTATTGTCAGGCTTAGTGCTGTATTTTTATCGTGATCTTAAAGCAAGTCGGGCATTGGCTCAGAAAATCAAAACACCATCCTAACGATATGCAAAGATGGCGTTATCCACATGATTTTATATACGCGAACATGCAGAAATGATTTATTTTATTTCTTAGATTATGCTTGTTTTAAAGCAACGGCTTCTGCAAGTTTGACGCGATCTTGAGGGTGTAGAGTAATAAAATACGCCCCAGTACGATATTGTCCATTTTCTTCTTCACGGCTGTAAACCACTTGCGCGGTTGCGGCTATATGGAAAAAGTTTTCAGGATGGCTGAGCGTGACATGAATATAACTGCCCGTGTTTAATTCACGTTCACTATAAAAACTGAAACCACTTTCTGAAAAATTGACCTGTTCAGGGATAGGTAACATGCTTTGTACAATTGCATCGTATAAAGACCCTGTAATAAGGTTTAATTTTTGGTTGAATAAGGATAAGATTCGAGCAATTTGTTGATCTTTTTCAGTTAATTGTTCTAATTCGTAGTTTAATGCATGATCAAATTGATCTAATTCTGCGAGTAGTAGAAAATAACGCGGTAAAACAAAATTAGCATCGTAAGGGTCGTTCAGCGCAACATCGTCAGAAATGATCTGGTAATTGATTCTCAGGGCAGCATCAATTCGTGACATGACACGACGTTCAGACGCGACGCTTTGATGCTGTAAATTTTCCATAATGTATTACCTCGGACTTGATGGTATGTTTAAACCAATCTCGCTATATATAGGGTTGAGATATACGCGCGCTCGGCGCAGTAACCACTTTATTTCTTTTATTGCCTTAGTTTCGATGATCGGTCTAACTTTGGGTGTTGCCGTCCTCATTACCGTACTTTCAGTGATGAATGGTTTTGATCGTGAATTAAAAAATCGTGTCTTGGGCATGATACCTCAAGCCACTGTTTCATCAACACAAATTTTAACAAATTGGCCAGAACTTGCAACGAAAGTTGAGCAACATAAGCATGTTGTTGGTGCTGCACCATTTACGCAATTGCAAGGCATGTTGACTGCACAAGGGCAAGTGTCGGGCATTATGGTCACGGGAATTGAACCCGAATACGAAAAGAAAGTATCCATCATTCAAAACCACATGGTTGCAGGCAGTATCGATAATCTGCAAAAGGGTGAGTTCGGTATTGTTTTGGGCAAACAAATGACCGATGCCTTGGGTTTGGGTTTAAACGACAGCATTACCTTGGTTTTACCTGAAGCGACGCCATCACCTGCAGGCGTTGTACCGCGTTTTAAACGCTTCAAAGTGGTCGGTATTTTTAGTATTGGTGCAGAAGTCGATTCGATGATGGGATATATCGCCCTGAATGATGCTTCGACTTTGCTGCGTTTACCCGATGGTGCGCAAGGTGTACGCTTAAAACTGGATGATATTTTTGCTGCACCACAAGTATCTCGAGATATTGTGCAAGAGCTACCTGCCAACTTTTACGCTTCGGACTGGACTTATACTCACGGTAACTTGTTTAGCGCCATTCAAATGGAAAAGGCGATGGTGAGCCTATTGTTATTCCTAATTGTTTTGGTGGCTGCATTTAATATCGTGTCTTCTTTGGTGATGGTTGTGACCGATAAAAAATCGGATATTGCGATTTTAAGAACTTTGGGTGCATCACCAAGCACGATTACCAAAATTTTTATGGTGCAAGGTACGGTCATTGGGGTTATTGGTACGGTTTCAGGTGCAATCTTGGGGATTATTTTCGCGTCTAGTATCAGTGGTTTTATTGCATGGTTGAATAATGTATTAGGGCTAAATTTATTTGATGCTTACTTTATCAACTACTTACCTTCATATTTAAGATGGCAAGATGTGGTGGTGATTGTGAGCTTGTCGTTAATTTTAAGTTTCTTGGCGACGATTTACCCTGCGTTACGTGCCGCGAAAATTCAACCAGCAGAGGCATTGCGTTATGAGTAAGATTGTTCTGGAAGCCAAGCAAGTTTCTAAACACTTTACCGATGGCAAAACCACTGTTGAAGTGATTCGTGGTCTAGATTTACAAGTTCAGCAAGGGCAGTTTGTGTCGATTGTCGGAGCGAGTGGTTCGGGCAAAAGTACCTTATTGCATGTGTTGGGTGGTTTAGACCGTCCAAGCACAGGCGAAGTATTTTTACATGGGCAGCGTTTTGACAATTTAGGCGAAGCTGAACGCGGCTATTTGCGTAATCGATACCTCGGTTTTGTTTATCAGTTTCACCATTTATTGCCTGAGTTTAGTGCGCTTGAAAATGTGGCAATGCCGTTAATGTTACGTGTAGGCACAAATTACAAAGAGGTGAAGGCACAGGCAGAGTATCTGCTTGAGCGAGTCGGTTTATCGCATCGTTTAACCCACAAACCGGGTGAGCTTTCTGGAGGGGAGCGTCAGCGTGTTGCGTTGGCACGTGCATTAGTAACAAAACCCGCACTCATGCTTGCCGATGAACCCACTGGAAATTTAGACCGCAAAACTGCAGTTAAAATTTTTGAATTGCTGCGTGAATTACGCAGAGAGTTTAATATGGCGATGTTGATTGTGACTCATGATGAAGAGTTGGCAAAATCTGCCGATACCATTTTGCACATGCAAGATGGTGTTTGGGTAGATGCTTAAGGGGCATAGTTCGTAAAGCCACTCAAAAGCGATTGCGTTTAAAACAGTAATTGCTGGAATAAGATTGTTTTGTTGAAGCCCACTTCGGTGGGCTTTATGATGCATGCCAATAAAAATAATAAGTTTAATATTCATGCTGCAATTGATGGGACTAGCTTGGGTGATTGGGATCGCCTGTGTCGGAATACGCTCTTCTTCTTTTTCAATACATACACTGACTGCCATGCCCAGCGCAATGGTTTTACTGATTCTATGCTGTGCCATCGTGCAGTATTTGTTGCAAGCTCGCTTATCTTCAATCTATTGGAAATGTTTGAATGTAGGCGTAGCAGGTGTTTTGAGTTTTGTTCTTGGTTTGATCTATGCCGATACGCAGATGCAGCAGCGTTTGCAATGGCGTGAATTACAACCTGAATTTGCCGAAGTCGTGGTTTATGTCAGACAGTTAAATCAACTGAATGACAACAGCATTTCACAAAGGGTTGAGGTGTTAAACCGACATCCTCAAACAGTGACGTGGTTGGCAACTTTGACCCAAGCTCAGGCAGATCAAGAGCAAAATTTAGAACTTGGGCGCTATTACAAATTAAGTGGAAAAATTCGCCCTGCACATAGTTATGCCACAGCAGGTGCATTTGATGTAGAGCGGTGGTATTTACAACAAAATATTATGAGTGGTTTTCGAGTAGAGCAGATTCAGCCTATCTCGGCTGAACAGATTTATGCCATGGGGTTTACACAACATTGGCGTGCTCAACAAACACTATGGGCAAAATTTCGATTATGGATTGAACAGCAGCGTTATCAAATTCGAGTGTTTATTCAGCGGCAACCTTTGCAGCATCAAGGTTTAATTCTTGCATTACTCACAGGAGATAAAAGCCTATTAGATGCAGAAACCGAAGCGCAGTTTCAGCGTTTTGGAATTAGCCACTTATTGGCTATTTCAGGGCCACATGTGCTGATTTTTGCAGGCATGCTATGTTGGGCATTACGTCAGCTGATTAGGTATTACCGTCCGCATTGGTATTTGTGGATGCCTAAACAATACTTGCTCATGTTGCCATTTTTAAGTTGTGTATTGCTGTACACCGCCTTTGTCGGTTTTGAAATTCCTGCATTAAGAACCTTGCTGATGTGCAGTCTAGTGACAGTAATGTTAGTGCTGAAGCAGAAGCTTCAAGGCTTTGCCTTGCTGATTTATAGTGCTGCCTTATTATTATGGTTTGATCCTTTAAGTGTACTGTCTGCTGCTTTTTGGCTGTCTTACGGGGCCTGTTTTATTCTACTGCGTATTTATCAGAGCTTGAGTGCGCAACCACGTATAGAGCTGAATCGTTGGCAGCAACTGAAACATGCCAGCAAAATTCTAATCGAGTCGCAATGGAAAATTTTTATTGCCTTATTTCCTTTGGTGATTGTGTTTTTTAAACAAGTGGCGTGGATTGCACCGCTTATTAATATCATCGCAATTCCATTGATTGGTATGCTGATCGTGCCTTTAGATGTTTTGGCAGGAATTTGCTTTTTTATTTTTGAACCCTTGGCGTCAATACTGTTTCAATTAAATGATCTAGCTATGGCTTTGTTGCGCTTGATTTTTCGGGGGATGGAAACCGTTTTTGTACCACGGTTACATACTTTGTCGATGTCTGCAGCGGTGTATGTCTGTCTATGTTTAGGCTTATTTCTGCTATTTTTACCACAATCGGTATTGCCTAAAACTTGGGCAATCTTATGTTTTGTTCCACTGATTATAGTCGATAGCCAACGACAACCATTTGAATTAACAGTACTCGATGTGGGGCAGGGACAAGCTTTATTTTTACGTTCAGGTCATTACAACATGATGATTGATGTGGGCGGTTCTTATGATGAAAGTAAGTTTAGTATTGGACAGCAAATTTTACGTCCATTTTTAGCGGTGCATGGTATTAAACAACTGGACTTGGTGGTTTTAAGTCATTTAGACCAAGACCATAGTGGTGCATTTCCTCATTTGCAAAATGAAGTCAATATTCAGCATGTCTTTGCCAATCAGACCGTAGATGTGGCAGTAAATAGCAAGTTTAATTTGTGTCAGCAAGGGCAACAGTGGTCTTTACCACATCAGGTACAGATACAAGTTTTATCTCCTAAACCGAGTCAATTACCCTATGCCGCACAGCAACAAAATGAGTTGTCATGTGTGTTGTATATTTCAGTGCCATCCGCACAGCCATATCAGCATTTTTTAGTGATGGGCGATGCAGGTTGGGCAACTGAATATCAATTGTTGCAGGAATATCCTGATTTAAAAGTAGATGTGTTAATTTTGGGTCATCATGGGAGTAAGCACAGTTCTGCCTATGATTTTTTAGCACATTTTAAACCCAAATTGGCCGTGGCATCTGCAGGTTTTGATAATCGTTATGGACATCCTAGTTCTTTAGTTCAGCAACGCTTAGCTGCGCTCAATATTCCGTTCATGAACACCATACAACAGGGCAGCGTACGTTTTTCTGTAGATGCACAACAGCGTATGCTTATACAGCCGTATCGGCAGCAGAAATTGTGGTTGCAGCGTTAGTTTGGTTCTGTGTCTGGGCACGTACAGCCTGCACATCTGCCAAGGCTTCTTGCACAGGTTTATGATAGACCCCGCGTAAATCTGGATGGGCTTTATAGCGTTTATAACTCCAGTGATAATGTGTAGGATAACGACGGATCAAATCTTCAATTGCACGGTGAATAATAGCTGTCCCTGCATTGGCATCACACTGATAAATGTGCTCATCTATCGCTTCGATATACATATCAAAGCCTTGATCTGCATTTCTTAACGCATATAAGAACAAAGCTTTTGCTTTAGTTTTCTGAATCAATTTGGCGCTTAAATTACTCGATTCCAACGGAATACCAAAAAAAGGAATCATCTCACCACCTATATTTGGGGTATGGTCTGGCAAAATGACAGTGGTTCCGCCTTGTTTGAGTGCTTTAAAAATTTGACGTACCCCAGATTCATCTGTTGGGACTAAATGTGCCTGTTCACGGCTACGTGCTTGGCGCACAAAATCATCTGCCGCAGGGTTTTTGACAGGTTTATACATGATGGTCATTTGCGTATATTGAGCGATCCACGCATTCATAATTTCCCAAGTGCCAAAATGCGGCACAATTAAGACCAAACCCTTTTGTGCAGCCAGTGCATCTTGTAATAGTTCTAAACCATGTACCTGATGGATTCTTTGAATATTTTTTTGATTGCTTGATCCCCAAATATGAAAAAACTCAAAATAAGAGGTCAGTTCGTTACGAATTGCTTGCTGGATAATCTGTTCGCGTTGTTGTGAGTTCAGCTCAGGAAGCGCAATTTGTAGATTGAGTTGAATGGTTTGAGAGGTTTTACTCAAACGCAGTGTATTGACCAAAAAAGCCAAAGATTTTGCAAAAAAACGCGCAACTGTTAAAGGTTGTCGACTGACAAAATCAAGCAGGCGCGATAAAGCCGTTGTCGGTGCAGGTTCGGTCATAACGACAGCATCAATTGATAGAAAGGATAAAGATGTAAAATATTATAGGAGAAAATACAGGCTTTAGACAGTTTTTGCCAATTCCGTGTATATAATGGAGCAAATTTACTATTTTTTGGATTGTTTCATGTCCGATTGGCCACCAAAACCACAAAATGAATCACAACAAATATCTCCACAAGCACAGCAGCCCACAGGCAATGAGTGGAAACTATTAGAAAAAGCTGTTTTAGCTTCAGTTGAAGAACAACGTCGTGCACGTCGTTGGGGGATTTTCTTTAAGTTTTTAACTTTTGCTTATATATTTTTACTGTTGGTGATAATGGGCAAAGGGTGCAGTACCACGACCACGAATCCATCGGCAGCGAGTCCACATATCGCGGTGGTGGATATTGTTGGCACAATTGCATCTGATAAGCAAAGTGTGAACAGCAATGACACCATCAAGTCACTGAAAAAAGCCTATGAAAACAGCAACAGTCAGGCGGTGGTGCTAAATATTAATTCTCCGGGTGGTTCACCTGTGCAGTCAGATGAAATCTGGCAAGAAATTCAATATCTGAAAAAACAGCATCAAGGGAAAAAACTCTATGCCGTGATTGGCGATACTGGCGCTTCAGGTGCGTATTACATTGCTTCCGCTGCAGATGAAATTATTGTCAATCCATCAAGTTTGGTGGGTTCAATTGGCGTGATTATGCCAAATTATGGGCTGAGCGGTTTAATGCAGAAGATGGGTGTGGAAGATCGTACTATGACCTCAGGTGAAAATAAAGCCTTATTGTCGATGACACAACCTGTTGATCCTGAACAGAAAAAACATGTGCAAGCCGTATTAGATAATGTGCATGGCCACTTTATTCAAGCAGTGAAAGATGGACGCGGCGCGAAACTGAAATCACAAGATCCTGCGATTTTCTCAGGTCTGTTCTGGACAGGTGAGCAAGCCGTGACTTTAGGCATTGCCGATAAGATTGGCAGTTTAAATAGCCTGAAGCGTGATTTAAACCTAGATAAAACAGTGAACTATACCATTGAACACAGTCCTTTAGACTCTGTGTTGGGTCGTATGGGTGCAGCAGTGGGAGAGGGCTTTGCCACTTCTTTATCTCAACATATTCAGACTGAGCAAAACGTGAAATTACAATGAAACCACTGATTCATTTTGCGCATGCCAATGGCGTGCCATCGAAGGTTTATCAAAAACTGTTTGATTTACTTAAAGATGATTACGATGTGATTTACGTCCCTTTGTTGGGGCCAGATAAGCGTTATCCGATTGATAATCATTGGCAAAGCTTAACCCAACAAGTGATTGACAGTGTTGTACGTCAAGCTCAGGGACGTAAAGTGATTGCGTTGGGGCATTCTTTAGGTGCAGTGTTGTCGTTTCAAGCCTCTTTACAACGCCCTGAATTATTTGAACAAGTGATCATGCTTGATCCACCTTTAATTATGGGTAAAGCATCGGTGTTTTTACATTTTGCCAAAATGTTTAAGCTTAAAGCAGTAGATCAACTGTCGCCTGCATCTTTGTCTTTGCGCCGTCGTGATCATTGGGAAAGTCGTGAGCAAGCAGCAGACTTATTGCGTCCGAAAGGTTTTTATCAAGATTTTGATGCCGACTGTTTTCAGGCTTATATCGAGCATGCTTTGACTGATGACCATGTACGAGGCGGGGTGCAATTGACCATTCCAAAAATGGACGAGGTCAATATTTTTAGAACCAATCCATCACTGTGGTGGTTACCGCAAGCAAAACTGCAAGTGCCGACAGAATTGGTGATTGCAAAAAAAGGGCCGTTCTTAAAAGCAGGTTTCCCACAAATTACCGCCAAGAAATTCAACATTGCTTATCAGGTGGTTGAAGGTGGACATATGTTCCCTTTAGAAAAACCTGAAGCGACGGTGCAGTTGATTAAAGATTTGATTCAAGCACAGCAGAGTAAAGCTGCTTCTGTTTAATTCAGTCTGAACCAAATACGAACCATAAAAAACGCCTGATCAACAGGCGTTTTTTCGTATATATCAAAAGCTACATACTTAAAGAATATTTAAAAATTGCAAAACTGCACAGGTTGTTGTATCAGTTGTTGGCGATACATCACACCTTGCGCAGTGTGCTGAATGGTTCCGTTACAAATCCATTCAACCACTTGCGGATAAATCAAATGCTCCAACACATGCACACGGTTCGCCAAGCTTTCGGCATCATCGTGGATGTTTACTTGCAACACACCTTGTGCCAGTGCTTGACCTGCATCTAATTCAGCAGTGACATAATGCACGGTACAACCATGTAAAGTATCGCCTGTATTGAGTACACGTTGATGGGTGTGCATGCCTTTATAATGCGGCAAGAGTGAAGGATGAATGTTGAGCATTTTACCTTCCCAAGCATGCACAAATTTGGCACTTAAAATACGCATAAAGCCCGCAAGCACCACCAAATCAACATCCCAATCAAGTAATTGTTGATGCATGACATCATCAAATAATTCACGACTCGGATATTGTTTGTGCTCAATCACTGC
Source organism: Acinetobacter sp. YH01003 (assembly GCF_013420525.1). Taxonomy (NCBI): domain Bacteria; kingdom Pseudomonadati; phylum Pseudomonadota; class Gammaproteobacteria; order Moraxellales; family Moraxellaceae; genus Acinetobacter; species Acinetobacter sp. YH01003. The sequence goes on from NZ_VOXY01000001.1 coordinate 333,755, forward strand.
AGTTTGAATCCCTGCTTGTTGAGCGCGTTGTAAAGCATAAGCATCAGGCTTATTGGAAATAACCCCAACAATTTGCCCTGAAAGATTGGCATCTATCAGGGCTTGTAAGTTACTTCCGCTGCCTGAAACGAGGACAGCTATTTTGATCATCTGAGTCAAATCACGCAAAAATTACGCGAATTTTTTCATCTGCGCCTTCAACGGATTCGGCGTTGTCTTGAATATGACCCATCACCCAAGCTTTTTCGCCAAGGCTGTTGAGAAGTTCAACTGTTTTGTCTGCATCGTTGGCATCTACAACAACAACCATACCTACACCACAGTTAAAGGTGCGATACATTTCAAACTGTTCTACACCGCCTTCACGTTGTAACAATTTGAACAGTTCTGGCCATTCCCAAGATGATTCGTCAATCACTGCTTGCGCACCATTTGGCAATACACGTGGTAAGTTACCTGGTAAACCGCCACCCGTAATGTGCGCCATAGCATGCACATCAACTTGTTTGCACAGTTCAAGCATTGATTTGACATAAATGCGTGTTGGTTCCATGGCAACGTCAGCCAGTGGACGACCATCAACCAGTTGAGTTAAATCAACATTTTTTACGTCTAAAATTTTACGAAGTAAAGAGTAACCGTTTGAGTGTGCACCTGAAGAAGCGACACCAATCAGAACGTCACCAGCTTTTACTTTAGAGCCATCAATAATTTTGCTTTGCTCAACCACGCCCACACAGAAGCCTGCAAGATCGTAATCTTCACCTTCATACATGCCTGGCATTTCAGCAGTTTCACCACCTACAAGCGCACAGCCTGCAAGCTCACAGCCTTTACCAATTCCTGTAACAACATTGGCTGCAACGTCTACATTTAAGTGACCTGTTGCATAGTAGTCTAAGAAGAATAAAGGTTCAGCACCGCACACCAGTAAGTCATTTACACACATTGCCACCAAATCTTGACCAATTGTGTCATGGCGGTTTAGGTTCAACGCTAAACGTAATTTAGTTCCTACACCATCTGTGCCAGATACGAGCACAGGTTCTTCATAACCTTTCGGAATTTTACAAAGTGCGCCAAAGCCGCCTAATCCACCCATCACTTCAGGACGAGTCGTGCGCTTAGCGACAGATTTGATACGATCGACTAACGCGTCGCCCGCTTCAATATCGACACCAGCATCTTTATAGCTTAAACCAGTGGTTGGGTTAGAAGTTGAGTTGCTCATAATGAAGTCTCCGCATTCGCGGGGCGATTATACCTGAATATACGAAACTCTTATGTTATTTATGCGCTAAAATGCTATCTTTATTCAAATATTTTAACTTCTATAACGAATAAACTGAAAAAAGGCGAATTTCTATGGTCGATCGTACCTTGCGTCGCATTTTTATCCTGTCTGGGATAGTTCTGCTCCTTTGGGTGCTGTACTTATTAAAACCGGTTGTCATTCCTTTTGTTGTTGCATTTTTCATGGCTTATTTATTTAGCCCATTGGTTGAACAATTTTGCAAAGTCGGTTTGCCACGTTGGCTATCTATCAGTTTGGTTTTTATTGGGATTGGCATCGCGCTGACTTTGGCAGTTTGGTACATCATTCCTTTGGTTTGGAAGCAGTTGATGATTGCGCGTGACAGTATTCCTGTCGGTATTAACTGGATCAATTCGACCTTCTTGCCGTGGGTGTCTTCGACTTTTCATATTGAAGAAATGGAAATTGATACCTCGCACATGAGCAGCATCGTCATGGATTATGTGCAGACCAATTACAGTGCTGATAGCATTCAAGCAATGGCCTTGCGTGTTGCACAGTCTGGACTGAATTTTATCCAGATTGGGGGTACGGTCGTACTCATTCCAATTATCGCTTTCTATTTCTTGTTGGATTGGCAGCGCATGCTCGATAGTTTACGCCGTTTAATTCCACGTCCGTATGAGCAAAGCACGTTGACTGTGGTGCAGGAATGTCACAGTGTTTTAGGTGCATTTGTGAAAGGTCAGTTTTTGGTGATGATTTTGTTAGGTGTGGTCTATGCCACAGGCCTACAACTGATTGGTTTAGAGGTTGGCTTAATTATTGGCATGATTGCTGGTCTGGCCAGTATTATTCCATATTTGGGTTTTGCTGTAGGAATTGTTGCTGCAATCATTGCCACTTTCCTGCAATTTGGGATTGATTGGATGCAATTGGTCTTGGTGCTGGTGGTGTTCATGATTGGGCAGGCCGTGGAAGGCTACATTCTGCAACCATTTTTATTGGGTGACAAAATTGGACTTTCACCTGTTGCGGTGGTTTTCGCAGTTTTGGCAGGTGCGCAGCTCGCAGGTTTTATGGGGATGTTGATTGCCTTGCCAGTTGCTGCGGTGATTGTGGTCTTGCTGCGGCATTTGCGTGATTATTACGAAAAAAGTTACTTATATGGACAGCCTGTGGTGGTGTCTGAAGATGCAGTATCGGGTGATATCAGTATTGAAACCTCACAAGTGCATATTGATATCGAACTTGATCCTCATGCTGCAAATTCACTGCAACAGACTGAAAAATCAAGTAAGATAAAGCCCTCAGATCAGCAAAACTCCTAGGTGATTACAATTCTATGCGTCAACTGCAGTTAGATATCGAGCCTCAATTAGATGCACGGATCAGTGATTTTTCTGGTCCGGGTTGGGGGCATGTGATTGATGCAGTTCGACAGCTTCATGCAGGATTGGTCAATCGCTTTTATGTCTATGGTGGTGCGGGCACAGGCAAAAGTCATTTATTGTCTGCAATTTGCGATTCCTATTTAGAAATTGGCAAATCAGCTATTAAAGTATCCTTACTTGAATTATTGGATGCCCCAACAGAAGCAATTACCTCTTTAGACCGTTATGATTTGGTTGCTTTAGACGATATTGAAGCGATTAGTGGTGTACCACATTGGCAACGTGCGGTGTTTCACTTAATCAATTACAGCAATGAGGTTGGTGGTCAGTTGGTGTTTTCATCACGTTTTGCACCGATTGAATTAAAGCTTGAATTGCCCGATTTGCAATCACGTTTGACGCAGGCAGTGAGTGTTAAAGTGCCTTCAGGCAGTTTGTATGCAGACCGACAAGCTTTAGTGAGTTCCGTGTTAGAGCGTCGCGGGATTATCATCGACCCACAAATTATTGATTATTTGTTGTTACATGGCCCACAGCAGACCTCGATTTTGCTGCAAAGCCTTGAACAGTTGGTGCAATTACTTAAAGGAGAGAAAACGAAATTAAGTGGAGCAAACCTGCGTCAGATTTATGCTTTAATTGACGAATATCGGTAAAAATTAAAATTACTTGAGAATTTGCGCAAGCTATGCCAAATTATTCGGAAAATAATTCGAAGTTGCAGGGAATTTGCAACTAAAGAAGAAAAAAAACAAAGAAAATTACAAGGAGTACGCTTATGCTCAAGCAGAGCATCGGCATTGGTATGCTGTTTATCGCAGGTCATGCATATAGTAGTAATATCATTGTCACCACCACTGCTGACACCAAAGCAGATGATCAACAATGTTCTTTGCGTGAAGCCATTGAGTATATTAATTTAGGCATGCCCGAAGAAGGCTATTTGGGCTGTGGCGGCAAAAATGCCTCAAGTGTGATTTTATTAGAAAAGAAAGCCGTCTATCAAATTGATACTCAACTTAAAATTACAGAAAACCTTGAAATTAAAACCACCTATGACAGTAGTCTGAATGATAAAACTGCCCCAGGTTTGAATAATGCCACGATTCAGATGCGCGGCAATGAGCGAATTTTCCACATTGAAGATAGCAAGGATCGTTTCTTAAAAGTTTCTTTAAAAGAATTAACTTTACAGGGCTGCGGTGAGGAACGCTGTCGTCAGCAACAAGGTGGTCTGATTTATAATAATGAACATTTAATTTTAGACTATGTGAAACTGAGTCAGGGTGTAGCCAATCAAGGTGGGGCAATTTATAACCTCGCACAAATGACTGACGAGAAGATCCCTGCAGGTTTTATTGAGATCAAAAATAGCTTGCTTGAAGCTAACCAAGCGCAGGAAGGTGGCGTCATTTATACGCAATTCCCACGCTTTGTGATTACAACTTCAGTATTTAAAGGCAACAAAACCATATCAGTTGCTTCAGCCAATCTCTATTCTGCAGCAAGTTTGGCAGATGAAGAAATCAAAGCCTTTCCTAGTATGGGGAATATGATCGTGAGCAGTACTTTTACTGCAAATGAAGGCTATGTCATGAATGTGCTGGATGATATTGGTGTCAATAACATTAGCTTGATTGGTAACAGCCGTGGTGTGTATCTCAACGCACCTTTGGGTAAAGCCTATATTGCCAATAGTGTGATTTTGGGTAATCCACATCCTGTGAGTGTGAATACTGCAGCAAACTGTGTGCAAGCAGGTTCAGATGCAACAAGATTGCAAAATAATTTAGTCGGCGCAGGCTGTGGAGCAGGCGATAGCAACTATCTAAATACGCTATGGACTGCAAATTCGGTGCTTGCAGGTAATCTGCTTGAAGGTGCATGCCAAACCCTCAGTCAAGATAAAACGGCACTCTTTTGTCCATATCAAGTTCCTGAAAACTCATTCTTGGGCTTTATGCGCCCACGCGTATTGCTCAATTATAACAGCCTGAAAGATTCTGTGGTGTTGAATCAGGGGCAATTACAACTGGGGGATAATACGGTAGTCGGTTGTGCTGCTTCAGATCAGCGCGGTAAAAACCGTCAGTCAGATATTACCTTATGTGACCGTGGTGCAATAGAGGTGATGGTTCCTGAAACTATGGGGCTTATAGGTCAAGATATTTTGGCGGGTCAAATTGCTAAAATGTCGGTGAGTGATTTGTTGGGTGATAGTGATTTGGTGCCTAAAGAATTTTGTGATCAAGTCTATCCAAACAATCCGACAGGCCAAGCATGGCAAGCAGGTTGTGTGCAAATTGAGCAACTCGATACACGTTCTAAAGGAAAATTGACCGTAGATGAGTTGGGGAATTTGGTATATACCCCAGATTCTGCTTGGCATGGTGCAGATGTTTTTAAAATTAAATTAGTCACCAGTACCACACGTTTTAACAGCACAACACCTTATATGGAAGTGAAAGTCCAAGTTATTCAAGAACATGAAAATCGTATGGAAAGCGATAAAATAAAAGTTTCTGGCGGTGCATGGAGCGCTTACGGATTAATGGCTTTATTGGGCTTGTTGGGTTTACGCCGTAGAAAAGCATAAAGGATGAATATGAAAAATAATAAAAAAACACTATTAGGGATAATGGTGCTGTCTGCTATGTCGCTTATGGCAGCAGATAATCGTGTGATTCAGGTCACGACCTTTGAAGATCAAAATGGTGAAGACTTAAGCAAATGTTCATTACGTGAAGCGTTAGTTGCGGCCAAGCAGAATATTGCGTTCGGTGGATGTAGCGCAGGCAATACCAACCGTGGTGCAACCGATATGATTCAGTTGCAGGCTGGGGAATATATCTTAAACTCAGAATTACGCCCGCAATCTATGGTGCGTATTTATGGGGCGACAGCGGTCGACTATAACCAAGTAGATCCAATTACACATCGTTATCCTTCAATTGCACCGTTAAAAACCACTATTAATGCACATGGCAATAGCCGCATTATCAATACTTCAGATACCCAAGCCAGCGTGGCGCTATACGATGTCATTCTAAAAAATGGGAATGCCCATGGTGGTGGTAATGCAAACCCTGCAGATGCAGGCAAGGGTGGTGCATTATTTGTGGCAGGCCCATTAGCTGTGAACAATGTCGAAATTCAAAATTCGCATGCAGAACAAGGTGGTGCAATTTACGTTGTTGCTCATCAAGCGGAGCGTCAAGTCAATTTAGAAAATGCTTATATCCATGCGAACCAAGCCAAAGTAGGTAGTGTGTTGGCAATGGATTGTAGTGCCAACTTGGTCAATACACGCTCTATGGTGAAAATTGACCGCAGCAGTATTGTGAAAAATGGTGCTGCAAATAGTCTTAGTACTTTTGATCTTTGCGGCCAACCAGATCTTGCGTTGACTGCCAGTACGATTGCACAAAACCAAGCTGATACCAGCAAAGGTCATATCTTTAACTTAAGTAATGCAGAAAATCATCCGCTTAGCACTTTGTCACAGGTGTATTTGCAAAGTAATACCATTGTTGAAAATAAAGCATTGAGTACTTTGTTTTATGACAATTATCCACGTATTGTCCTCTCTTTTAATATGTTGGCCTTTAACCAAGGTAAATCTTGTCGTTATGCATTCCCTGCGAGCTTAGAGCAGGCGCGCAACATCAACACAATTCGCAATGCCTTATTCGCAATGGGATCAGCGACAGAGCAAGGCGAGTGTGATTTGCCTGAAACAGCAAATAGTTCTTATGATGGTGCTAAAAATTTGGATTTGACAGGGCTTAGCTTTGATCAAGTATTGCAGCCCTTGCAAGAACCATCTGCTTATAATTTATTCCTGCCGTTGTATTATCCAAAACTTGGTTCAGACCCTGCGAAAGATTTGATTGATGTAAACAGCATGGGGTGTAGTGATTATGAACAACGTGGTTTAGCGCGGGTGAGTAATGCAACTTTAACTTTAAATCCTGATGCAAAAAATACCTGTGAAATTGGCTCTGTAGAAGTGATGCGCTTAAATGCAGCCGATATTCAAAGCTTGCGTAATGTCTCTTATGAAAGTTTATTTGCCAATTATCAGCAACAAATTGACCGTATTCAGTCTGCGATAGATCAAAGTAAAGATGCTGCATCTTCGGTCGTTTCTCAATCGCGTACTGATTTGAAAACGATGCAGGATTTGTTGGCGAATACCAAAGCTAAGCAGCAATATCGTGCCATTTATGTTGATCCATTTGCGATGGCATTAAAGCAAGATGAACCAACTGCAGATGGGAAATTTGTTCAGTTAAGACAGCTTAATTCTGACAACTTTAGCATTAGCACTGAAGTATTGGGGATTGGTGCAATTTCGGGTTCAGGTACCACATTTAGTACCGATAAATTGACCCAAGATCCACTATTCAAATGTGAATGGGATGCACAGTTGCAACGGATTGTGATGTATCGACTGAATGATAAAGTCACAGAAGCAACCGATTCAGCGTATTGTAAATACACCATTACCTCAAAATTGGACAGTAATTTGCATTCTTCGGGCTTACTTGAAGGTAAATTTAGCAATATTGCCCCAATTGCAAAAGATGATCACATACGTATGGAATATGGGTCAGACTTGAAAGTTAGTTTTAATCCATTGGCGAATGATAGCGATGGTGGGGATGGTTCTATCAGCACTCTGAAAGAAAATACCAATAAGCCTGCATTCTATAAAGATAGTACAGGACAAGAACTGGCAATTCGTTTTAAGCAACTGCCTTCAGGTGTGATACTTACGGCAGATCGTCAAGCACCTTGTCCAGGTGATTATAAACGTGAAACCTGCTATGGAGGCAATATTCAGGTACAAGTGCGTAATAGCTTTAGCCCATTTGATTATGAGCTGAAATACACGATTTTCGATCATGAACTGGAATTATCGCCTGAAGCGACCATTACTTTAGAAAATACAGCGAAAAATACCAATTATGAAGCCAGTGGTGGCGGTGGGGGAAGCTTAGGTTTTTGGGGTGTGTTTGGTTTAATCGGATTGGCGTTCTATCGTCAACGTCCAAGAAAATCGTAATCTACCGACTCTTTATTGCAAAAGCCTCATCTGTTTTACACGATGAGGCTTTTGTTATTGGTGACTTCAAGTACTTTCTATTATCCATGAACAGATAAAATTAGTGACTCATTGCAGGCTGCTGATATTTAAGAATGTATTCCTGACGAATTAAAGGTCGTTGTTCAGGTGTTGCTTGTTGCAAGCGTTGTCCTAATTCACGACGTTCTTGCGTGCTCATTTTTTGCCAAGTTTCACGCATTTTTTGTTTTTCGCTATCAGGCAGTTGAGTAAACCAATCCATCCGCTGCTGTAAAGCTACGCTTTTTTCTGCAGGAATTTCTTTTAAGTTTTGATAGCGCTTAATTAAGGCCAATTGTTCTTCTTCAGAAAGAGTTTCCCAGGTTTCTGAAATTTGCGTATCTGCATCTTTGGAAAAAATCCAAAAACGCTCAAACCCTGCAAAACTGGTTTGTAAAAAACTGAGCGCACAACACGCAATCACAATTCGTTTAGCTGCCATGTGGAACTTTGTCCTCACCCAACACCATTAACATTTCTAAATCTTCCACCATTTGTGGAGAAAGTTTAGGAACAGATACAGCTTGATTCTGCGGCTGTGTGGTCATTTCCATTGAATTTGGCAAGACCACAAAACCTGCAATTGCCGCAGCCAATGCAAAACCTGACATTTTCCAAAGCCCATAGCGCGATGTTTTCTTGTCTTGAATATTGTCCAAGACATGATTCATGACCGCGGCTTTGTCTTGATGGTGGCGAGCCAATCCATCAAGTTTAGATGTCACTTGTTTTAAGAAATCATCTTGTTTCATTCTGATGATCCTCCCAGATACGGATTCATATGTGCCAAACTGTTGCGTAAAGCTTGAATAGCACGGTGATAATGCGTTTTTACACTGCCTTCAGTGCAGTTCATAATTTGTGCGGTGGTTTGCGTATTAAAACCTTCCCAAGCACGTAACATAAAAGCTTGTTGTTGCCGCACAGGAAGCCCCGCAATTGCTGCCTGAATTTCTTCTACAGTCACAGCTTGATCTAAAAACTCTGCAGGATTGAGTGCTTGCTCATCGACAATATCAAGTTGTTCAACATCGTCATCATCTAAACTGATTTTTTTGAACCATGAAAACGGTTGAGCGCGGCGAGCTTCTTTACGACGCCAATCTTGTAATTTGTTATTTAAAATGGTGTAAAACAGGGGATACCATTCCTCTGTGGCTTTGTCAGCATAAGATTTATGCAAGGAAATAAAGGCTTCTTGCACCAAATCCATAGCAATGCCGTGCTGTCCTTGCGTTGCACTTTCCATCATCACTAAGGCACGCCCCGTTACGTCTTGCATGAAATTCTTCAGACGTTGCTCAGCCGTACTCTTAAGAGCACTCAAATTTTCCGAGTGTGACGACTTCGGGTTTAAATCCATAGAGATGGAAAATCCTGTCATTGGATACCCACCATTATTTTTAACATCATATTTTTATAACGCTAAAAACAATGGTTTGGTTGACATTGCAAGTTATTATTTTCAGTCTAATCTATTTTTTTTGCAGGGCTAGTCTTTTTAAAATAAATTAACCATTTACAGACGTTGGCGTACCATTTCAAAGAAACAGATTGAGCCTGCAATTGCCACATTCAAAGATTCCTGTCCACCTGGTTGTGGAATACTTACCGCTTCTGCATGTTGTAAGGCATAATCGGACACACCTTGACCTTCATTGCCTAGAATCCAGACGCAAGCCTTACGCAGATTTTTGGAATAAAGACTTTCTGCATGGTGTGAACTGGTCACATATACAGGAATCTGAAATTGTGCTAAGACATCTTCGAGTTCAATATTTTCAAAGGTATGCAAGCTAAAGTGTGCGCCCATGCCTGCACGTAACACCCGTGGCGACCAAAGTGAGGCAGAACCTTTGGTACAAATAATTTGTTCAATACCTGCTGCTGCTGCAGAGCGCAATAAGGTGCCGACATTACCCGGATCTTGCACATTTTCTAAAATCAGTGTGTCTGCTTTAAAGTCTAAAGCTTGGCTTGAACTTGGCACGTCGACAATGGCTAAACAGGCAAGGGAAGTGCCTAAAGTGCTTAAATCTTTATATAAAGATTCGCCAATGACAAAGACCACGCCTGTGTATTTAGCCAAAATACGCTCATAGTCAGGATGGCTTAGTGCATGTTCGGTGGTAAAAATCGAATTGATTTTTTTATTTTCATGTAACCACGCCAGACACAAATGTGTACCTTCAAGTACCGTTTGTCCCTGTTTTTTGCGATAGTTATTTTGTTCAATTAAACCACGTAAGTGTTTAATTTTCGGGTTATCTTTTGATTCTAAAAAAATCGTAGGCATGCGATAAAATCCACAGCAGTCAGCGAATGGCCGACTGCTGTTGTTAAAAATTATTGATGGTAGCTGCTGACCAAATCGACTTCATTTTTTGAGCCAATGATGACAGGCACACGTTGATGTAGGTCTGTGGGTTGGATGTCTAAAATACGCACACGACCTGTGGTTGCCGCACCGCCTGCTTGTTCCATGAGCATACTCATTGGATTGGCTTCATACATTAAACGTAAACGACCTGCTTTTTTCGGGTCTTTTAAGTCGTATGGATACATGAAAACCCCGCTACGGCAAAGGATACGGTGAATATCGCCCACCATACATGCAACCCAACGCATGTTAAAGTCTTTTTCGCGTGGCCCAGTTTTACCAGCCAAAAGTTCATCAATATAGCGTTTTACAGGTGCTTCCCAATGGCGTTGGTTTGAAGCATTGATCGCATATTCTTTTGTATCTGCAGCAACTTGAATGTTGTCTGCAGTCACCAAAAACTCTTGGCTTTCTGGGTCAAAGGTAAAGAATACCACGCCTGCACCAACAGTGAGCGCCATCATGGTAGATGGGCCATACAGGACATAACCTGCAGCAACTTGTTGTGTACCTGCTTGCATAAAGTCTGCAGCTTGGGTCACGGCATTTTTTGCAGGTAAAATTGAGAAAATGGTACCCACACACATATTGATGTCGATGTTGCTTGAACCATCCAGTGGGTCAAATAACACTAAATATTGACCATTTTCCTGAGCAGGAGTGAATTCGTCTAATTCTTCCGACGCCAAACCACCCACATTAGGATGTTTTTGTAACGCTTCAATTAAATAATCATTTGAAATAACATCTAATTTCTTTTGTTCTTCGCCTTGTACGTTTTCATTTTGTGCACTGCCTAATACGCCCGCCAATGCACCTTTTTGTAATGTTTGGTCAATTGTTTTGCAAGTATTGGCTATAGTTTCAATCACTTGAGCAAGTTCGGGTGTTAAATTTCCAGTTTGTTGTTGTAGAAATTGGGAAAGGGTGCGGTATGACATGACTGGAAAACTCCGAATGACTGCAAAAATGAGGATAACAATATGCTGCAATAGTTTAGATGAGAACGCGTTAAAAGAAAAATTAAACTCGACTATTTGCTGTGATTTTACCCTTGCAAGTCCTGCAGAAAGTGCTATGTTGATGTGAAGGATTTAATTTGAGATAGGAGCACAGATATGACAACGTTAAAGTTTGATGCGACTCCAACGCCAAGCGAAGGGATTAGTTTAGACGATATTTCTGAGGACAAGATGAAAGCCGCTTGGAAAGATTACGAGTCTAAACCTGAATATAAAAAGTTTAACAAGCATGATTTGATTGAATCTATGCAAACTGCAAAAGCTGATGCCGAGTCGGAATAACTGAAGCAAAGCTGTATTTCTGCACTTATCTGTTAGTTTTTAAAATATTCGTTCGCCCAGTTTTTTATGTCATAAAAAAGCGCCCTTGTAATAAAGAGCGCTTTTTTCGTATTGGGGAAACACGTTCTAAACGAGTTTTTCCCAAACAGCAAATTATTATTTCAATAATGGTGGAACAGCTTCGTAGTTAATTTCTACGCGACGGTTTTCTTTCCATGCATTTTCATCATGTCCAGGGTTGACTGGCATTTCTTTACCATAGCTCACTGCTTCAAGCTGACCTGCGTTAACGCCGCTGGTGATTAAGAAGCTCTCAACCGCTTTGGCACGACGCTCGCCTAAAGCCATGTTGTATTCGCGTGTACCGCGTTCATCGGTATGACCTGTAAGCGCTACTTTAGAGTTGGCATTCGCCATTAGAAACTGTGCATGTGCTTGTAGGGTCTGGTAATCATCATTAGATAATTCGCTGCTGTCGTAGTCAAAATGCACCACGCGCTTTGCCAAGAAAGCTTTGTTGGCTTCGGTTACACCTTTGGCAGATGCACCTGCAAGGTTTTGTGCATTTAAAGCTGCATCTTCACTCAAACCTTGGGTGTTGACTGTAGTTGCACCACTTGGTGTTTGACCTGCTTGTGAGTCAGTCGTTGGTTTGCGGTTTGCACAACCTGTCATCACTAAAGCCGATGCCAAAACAGGGAGTACCAATAATTTAACTGCGTTCATCCTCATCTCCATGAAGCTTGATTTTTGGTTTTAAAACAGAACTGAAAAGTGTTTACCTTGCGGGTACTCATTATTTTGGTGCCCACGCAGGTTCACGCACTTCACCTTGTTCACTAGGTAAGTTCATGCGGAAGCGACCGTCTAAAGACATAATTGACAATAAGCCACGTGCGCCTTCGCGCGTTGCATACACCACCATTTGCCCATTTGGTGAGAAGCTTGGCGACTCATCCAAACTGGTTGGGGTTAAAATATTGGTGATATTGGTGTTGATGTCTTGAATTGCGACTTTGTAATTACTGCCACTTGGGCGATGCACCAATGCCAGTTTACGACCATCGGCACTGAGCGTACCACGTGCGTTAAATGCACCGCGGAAGGTTAGGCGTTTGCTGCTGCCTGTGGCAAAGTCATAACGATAAATTTGTGCGGAACCACCACGATCTGAAGTGTAAATAAATGATTTACCATCTGGTGCATAACGTGCTTCGGTATCAATCGCACTGTCATTGGTCATGCGTCGCAGTTCACGGGTGCTTAAATTCATTTGATAAATTTCTGGATTGCCATGCATGGATGCGGTAAACAACATACTTTGACCATCTGGTGAGAAGCTTGGAGCACCATTTAAACCACGGAAACTGGCTAATTTTTCACGCTGACCTGTCGCCAAATCTTGCACATAAATAGCAGGGCGTTTGGTTTCAAACGACACATAGGCAATTTTTTTGGCATCTGGTGTCCACGCAGGCGATAAAATAGGATCACGCGAAGTCAAAATGGTTTTAGGCTGTTCACCATCAGTATCGGCAATTTGCAGGGTATAGCGTTGTTCAGGTGTTGCAGGGTTGCGCAGTACATAAGCAATGCGTCCGCTAAAGTCACCTTTAATGCCCGTGAGTGCTTCATAAATGGCATCACTGATCATGTGTGCAGCAGAACGTACGCGTGACGCAGGCACGCTTAATAATTCATTCAATAAGTATTGCTGTTTTTGCACATCATAAAGTTGGTAATGAACTTCATAACCGCCTTCTGCAGTGGCTTTGACATTTCCCGTCACCACATAAGGTACACCTGCGGCTTGCCATGCAGCTGCATTTGGATTGTTCATGCTTGCAGTTGCAGCAAGGTTTTTAGATGAACTGGTGAATTTGCCTGAACGGTTTAAATCGTTTTCTACAATAGGATAAATACTTTGATCATTGCCAAACGGCACAATCGCAATTTTAGGTGCTTCTTCTGGTGCTTTGGCAATTTCTAAATGCAGTTGTGCAAAAGATTGTGTGCTTAAAACTGGGCTAAGCGCAGTTAAAATAGCAAGACAAAGTAGGTGTTTACGCGTTGTTTCCATCATTCGCTATTTTCTCAAATCAACATAACTTTTTTGGATGTAATTGTGGTACATAATGGCATGCTTTGGTAGGAATGAAAGCATGAATTTATAATAAAACTGTTATAACACTGTGAAAATTTAAATTTATTTATACTCACGAATATTTTGAGAAGGAGTTAGCCGAATAGATGTTATTCGGCTAACTGGTAACTTATTGTGCTGTAAAGGTAGAGGTGAAGCTACGTGCTTCGCGTCGTGCCTCTGAGTCTGACGGCATCGGATAAGGCGCAGCAGCACGAACGGCAGCCTCTACACTGGCCTTCATATCAGGATCGCTAGAATTAACCACGACAGACTGAACTGCACCACTGTCACTTAAAGTCACACGAGCAGTTGCACGTTGACCTGAAGAACCTGCTGGGGTATCCCATGCTCGTCTAATTTTATTTTCAAAATCACGTTTAGCTGTGGATGCAATACGTCTTACTTCGGCCTTTTTCTGAGCGGCTTCTTCTGCGGCTTGTTTGGCAGCTGAAGCTTTGGCTTCAGCATCGGCACGCGCCTTCGCTTCGGCATCAGCTTTGGTTTTTGCATCTGCTGCAGCTTTACGTTTTGCGTCGGCATCAGCCTTGGCTTTTTCATCTGCTGCAGCTTTACGTTTTGCGTCGGCATCAGCTTTGGCTTTTGCATCTGCTGCAGCTTTACGTTTTGCATCGGCATCTGCTTTGGCTTTTGCATCTGCGTCAGCTTTACGTTTTGCTTCGGCATCTGCTTTGGCTTTTGCGTCTGCAGCAGCTTTACGTTTTGCCTCAGCATCTGCCTTGGCTTTTGCATCTGCTTCAGCTTTGCGTTTTGCTGCTGCATTGGCTTCGAGTTTACGTCTCTCTGCAGCTTCTGCTTTTTTCAGGGCTTCGGCTTCTTTACGACGTACAGCATCTGCTTCAGTACGTGCTTTGGCATCGGCCTGGGCTTTTGCTTTGGCGTCAGCTTCTCGTTGAGCACGTTCTTCGGCGCGTGCTTGTTGAGCTTTTAAGCGTTCAGCTTCTAGTTTTTGTCGCTCTGCAATTTGTTTGGCTTCAGCAGCTTGTCGTTCTGCACGTGCTTGAGCCTCTGCTGCTTGTGCAGTTTTTTGTGTATCAACTTGAGGAGCGGGTGGCGTAGGAGCCGCTGCAGGTGTTGGAATGACAGGGGCAGGTTCAAGAGCAGGCTCGGCTGTTTGAGTAATTTGCTCTGCTACATTTTCATGTGTGGTTTCAGCAGATTTAGTTTCTAATAAGGGTTTTAAATCTTCTGGTTTTATTAATACCGTTTTAATGGGTTTAGGCGGCTCAGGTGCTTTACTCATGCCCAAATAAAGCAAGCCAACCACTGCGATAAGGTGGACACCTACGGTGAACCCAATCGCGATGGCTTTTTGTTGAAAAGGTGGCTTTTTAAAATCTTTCATAAATTACTTTAAAGGCTCGGTCAGCAATCCAACTTGGGTTAAACCCGCATCTTGTAAGTCAGACATTAACGCAATCACATCACCATAAGGGCGTGTATTATGACCGCGAATAACAACCTGAAACTCTTTGTTTTCAGCTTTGGCTTGAATTTGAGCATCGGTCAAAATTTGTTTCAGTTGGGCTAATTCCAAAGGTTCGGCTTTGTGTTCTTTGTATTCTAAAAAATATTGCCCATCTTTATTTAAAGTCACCAAAGCAGGGGCATCTTTCGATTCAATTGGATTACCATTGGCTTGAGGTAAATCGACTTGAATCCCACTGGTAATCATCGGTGCAGTAACCATAAAAATCACCAATAACACCAACATGACATCAATATAGGGCACTACATTCATGTCACTTTTGAGTGGTTTCTTAATGCGCTCGAAGCGTCCTGAGCGTTGAATGGCCATTAGTCGTGATCCTTAGTATTGCCTAAAGATTGACGTTGTAATAAAGCCACCATTTCTTCGGCAAATAAAGCACGATCAGAATAAATCGCTTCGCCTTTGGCGGTGTAATGGTTAAAGGCAAGTACCGCAGGAATGGCGGCAAATAAACCAATGGCTGTGGCAATGAGGGCTTCGGCAATCCCTGGTGCGACTGTTGCCAATGTGACTTGATCGACATCTGCCAGTCCAATAAAGGCATTCATAATGCCCCAGACGGTACCAAATAAACCAACGTATGGCGCAACCGAACCAATGCTGGCTAATGCACCTAAGCCTTGTTCAAGTTGAGCTTGGTCGCGGCTTAAACCGACACGTAAAATACGTTCTGTGCCTTCAATGGTTTGTGTTGCAGGCGCTTGGCGCTTTTTGAGTTTTAAAAACTCACCTAAGCCTTGATAGAAAATATCTTCCAAACCGACACGTTTTGAATTGAGCTGTGCGTTGTTGTAAAGTGTATTTAATTCTGCACCAGACCAGAAGATTTTTTGGAAATGCTGATCATCTGCCTGTGCTTTTTTATAGCTCATGTGTAACTTGGCAATCAGATACCAACTGTATAATGATGCTAAAAGCAGCGAGAGCATTACCAGCTGAACAACAGGACTTGCTTGTAAAATAAGATCTGATACTTGAAGAGATGATTCGAGTTGTGTTGCCATAGTTACTACATGTGCCAATTCATTTTTTTAATCTTGTCCTAATTCTTTCAGAATAAGGCTACGAATTTCATCTGGCAGACGACGTGGTTTCATATCTGAACCAAGACAGGCCAATTCAACCTCGCCAGATGCAAGCATGATTTCACCACGATAAATATTTTGTTGCAATACAAATGATGACGCTTTACACGAAACTACACTTGCTGTAACAGTAATTAGGTCATCCATTAAGATTGGACGTGAATATTTCACGTTAATTTTATGCACGACAAAGTTGTAATCTTGTTGATGCCAATAATGATCAACACCCGATGCACGAAGCCATTCGGTACGGGTACGTTCCATAAAGCGAATATGGTTGGCGTGGTAAACAATGCCGCCTGCATCAGTATCTTCCATATAGATACGAATTTTAAATTCAAATTTATTCGCCATGATGATGTTCCGCTTCAATGTTGCAAAGTTGTTTGATAAGCAATACTTATAGCTTACGCCGTGTCTGTGAAATTGACGTGAATCGGGGCTATAAGTCAAGCTGTGTATAGCGTGGCAGTTTATCATTCTCAACGCTTCGTCCAATGGCACAAGATTTCAAACATGCTTTTAAGTTAAAATTAGCTGCCTGCCTGATACATGCAGATGATCCACCCCAATGAGCAGCACATGAGCCGTTTAGTTAAATTTTTTGTGGTAATTGCCATATTGTATTTGTTGTGGATGACGCTGTTCCAGCCAGATGGAGGAATTGCGGATAGCACAACCTATCAGTCATCGCAGCAAGTGCATCAATTTAAAGACTATACCATTCAAGCTTTGGAAACCTATGAAGGTGAGTTTCGGGTATTGTCACGTGAAAATTATAATTTTGGACGTGAAGCCGAACTTAGCCCTGTCGATTTTGCTTTGGGATGGGGCGAAATGGCCAAGCCTGAAGTGTATAAACAGTTGTCTATTCGTCAAAGCAACCGTTGGTATCATTGGCGTTATGAACAAGCACCACCGATTCCTGTGCAAGAGATTGCAAGTTTGAGCGCTAATACGCATTTAATTCCTGCCACACCCGCGATTGCGACACAGTTAAAACAGATTGATGAAGATGATTTGATTTATTTGAAAGGTAAATTGGTTGAAGTTACTGCCGCAGATGGGTGGCAGTGGCGCAGTTCTTTAAGCCGTCATGATACAGGGGCGGGCGCGTGTGAATTAATGCTTGTTGAAGATGTGCGTATTATTGAAAATTAGGGTCTATCTACAGACCCAATTGACCTAAATATTTAATAACTTAAAGGGAGATAGCTCCCTTCAAGCTATTTTTTCCTTTGAGCTATTTTTCTTTTGGCTCTGGCGGTGTCATCCCAAATTGTAAATACGCCATATTGGTCGCAATACGCCCGCGAGCGGTTCGCATTACATAACCTTGTTGAATTAGGTATGGTTCAATTACATCTTCCAAAGTGCCAGAGTCTTCAGCCATAGCAGCGGCCAAAGCTTCCACACCTGCAGGCCCACCATCAAAACGCTCTAATAACATTGATAAATAACGACGGTCTAAGGTATCTAAACCATCTTTATCGACATTCAGCATATCTAGCGCACGTTGTGCCATCTCTTGCGTGACTTCACCTGTGCCTTTGACCTGCGCATAGTCACGAACGCGACGCAATAATCGGTTGGCAATACGTGGTGTACCGCGCGAACGACGAGCGACTTCATTGGCTCCTGCATCGGTCATTGGCACATCCATTAAACTCGCCGAGCGTTTGACAATATGGGTCAAATCTTCAACCGAATAAAATTCCAAACGCTGCACAATACCAAAACGGTCACGTAACGGTGAGGTGAGTAAGCCTGCACGTGTGGTAGCGGCGACAAGGGTAAATGGTGGCAAGTCCAGTTTAATGGAGCGTGCTGCAGGCCCTTCACCAATCATGATGTCCAGTTGATAATCTTCCATCGCTGGATACAAAATCTCTTCAATCACAGGTGAAAGACGATGGATTTCATCAATAAATAACACATCACCTTCTTCAAGATTGGTCAGCATGGCGGCTAAATCGCCTGCGCGTTCTAAGACAGGCCCTGAAGTAGATTTAAGGTTGCCGCCCATTTCACGGGCAATAATATTGGCGAGTGTGGTTTTGCCTAAACCTGGTGGTCCAAAAATCAGGGTGTGGTCCAATGCTTCTGCGCGTCCACGGGCTGCACCAATGAAAATTTCCATTTGTTCACGCACTACAGGTTGCCCAATATAGTCATCGAGTGAAGTGGGGCGAATGGCGCGATCAATTTGATCTTCGGGTTTTTCAGAACCACTGATTAGACGGTCTTGCATATCGTGTTAACTAATCTCTTGAGCTGGGCATTTTGATGCTGCATGCACAGCCTCAAAGTATGAGTTGCGTTTAAATGCCTTTGCGAAGGCATGATTTTACTTTTGAAAGATCAAAAGTAACAAAAATCTTATGTTGAGTTGAGGGTATATCCCTATACCCCAACTCAACGGGCGACATCCATGTCGCCAGTCATGTATCCAATATTGGAAAGATGAACTTACGCTAGGTTTGTTGGCATCTTTTATTTATTCATCGACTTTAATGCTGCACGGATAATATCACTGGCTTCAGTAAAATCGCCCTTGACTGCATTAATCAGTTTTTGTGCTTCGGCAGGTTTATAACCTAAAGATTGTAAAGCGGCTTCGGCTTCGGCAACAGCAGAATTGCCTGTAAACTGGATTTGAGTCATTGTGGAATTGCTGCTGCTCACTTCGTTGGACATGGCTTTAAAGCGATCACGTAATTCAATCATTAAACGTTCAGCAGTTTTTTTGCCCACACCTGGCACTTTAATCAGGGTATTAATATCTTCATGTTCTACGGTGTGAATCAGTAGCTCGACGCTTAAGGTTGATAAAATACCTAGCGCCATTTTTGGGCCGACACCATTGACTTTAAGTAAGGTACGGAAAATGGTTTTTTCTTGGGCTTCTAAAAAGCCATATAACAATTGAGCATCTTCACGCACAGCTAAATGCGTCCACAGGGTAATTTTCTGCCCCTTTTGTAACTGGCAAAATGTGGTGAGTGGCGTGTCAATTTCATAGCCCACACCATTTACATTCAGCAACACGGTTGGTGCTTCTAAAGCCAATACTTCGCCAATAAGACATCCGATCATATTTGTGGTTCACTGATTAATTTAAAATAAGTTGCTGTTCGCATAGTAGAGCGCATTTTCACAAAAGGCAAAATCTGCGCTTAAATCCTACTTCTATTTAGATACAAGTATTGATATGCAAATTACTCATTATAGCAAGCCGACCTTATTGCCTTGTAATTCTTGCGATAAGTTATAGGCTTGGTGATCTGAAAACTTAGAGATAATATCCAAGACTTGCATAATATTGTCATAGTGATTATGCGCAAAATCTGCCCCTGAGCGTTGCAAGATTGACATTAAACGCTGCTCTTTAAAACTTAGGGTTTTATGTGGCGTGGTGAGTGGAATAAACGCATCCAAAATGTTTTGTAAACTTTGATGCGCAATAATTTCCAGCCCTGCCTTTTGTGGATGCTCGAAAATTTTCTCACGGGCTAAGTCTTTGGCGCGATTAATACCAATTTCAATATCTGCCGAGCAATATTGTAAAAGACTGCCTTTGAGCTGTCCCATCAGAATTTCCAAATGGTGTTTGGCAAATGCTGTAGTGACTTCATCGACCAAACGCTTCATGACCCGACCACGCAAAGCGGCAATTTTTTGTTGCCATGTGGTACGTGCCATCGCCAGTTCTGCTGGAATACCGTAGTCACCAATCAAGTTTAAAAAGATCGGTTCAACTTCTTCATAGCTGAGCATGTTTAAGATAATGCCATCTTCCAAATCAATTAAGGCATAGCAAATATCATCTGCTGCTTCCAATAAATATGTCAGTGGATGACGGCAATAGTGATAATCGCCCAATTGAATCAGACCAAGCTGTTCTGCAATTTGTTTGAGAATTTCTTTTTCGGCTTGGTAACAACCAAACTTATCACGTTGATTGGCAGGGCGGTTGCCTTGTTCGGCAATGGTTTTGGAGAGCCATGGATATTTTAAATAAGCGCCTAAAGTGGCATAGGTTAAACGCATGCCGCCATCATTTGGATGATAGTCAATTTTGGTGAGTAGACGTAAACCTTGTGCATTGCCTTCAAACTGACGGACATCAGCTTCTTCTTCATCGCTGAGTTTGGCGAGGAAATTGCCGTGTGAAGCATCATCAAACCATTCACGAATGGCATATTCGCCTGCATGCCCGAAAGGTGGATTACCAATATCATGTGCCAAGCAAGCAGCTTGAATAATCGCACCGACATCGGCAGGGGAAATCCACATAGGCAAGTGATCTTTAATTTTTTCTGCAGCCAACATTCCCAATGAACGTCCAATACAAGACACTTCTAAAGAATGGGTTAGGCGAGTGTGAATGCCATCGTGTTGAGTCAGTGGATGGACTTGGGTTTTACGGTTTAGCTGTCTAAAACTTTGCGAAAAAATAATACGGTCATAATCTTTATGAAAAGGGCTGCGCGCCTGTTCTGTACTTTGTTTTTTACTACCAATTCGAACTGTGGAAAGCAGTTCTAACCAACGCATTTGAGTCATTTATCATTATTCACTATGTGCTTGTTTTGCATCATGCCAAAAAAATGACAAAAGCTCTAGGGGCGTGCGACATGGCTTGTCTTTTTAAATCTAAAATCATACAAAATGGGGGATAAGTTTGTGGCGAAGCGTACTTTAAATTTTTTGGGAATTGTATAAATTGAGGATTGGATGATGCGTATAGGTTGCCAAAATAGCAACGATGCCCAATTTTTTATGCTAATTTCTAATTAATTGTGAAATGGATAGCGAAGTTTAAATATGCTCAAACTGATTTACTATGTGCCTGAATCTCATCTTGAAGAAACTAAACTGGCGGTTTTTGCAGCGGGTGCAGGTGGAATTGGCAATTATGAACATTGTGCATGGCAGGTTTTAGGCACAGGGCAATTTAAGCCTGTCAAAGGAGCAAATCCGTTTATTGGTGAGTTAGATGCTTTGGAACACGTTGCCGAATGGCGCGTGGAAACCATTGTACCTGAGCAAAATGCTCAGGCAGTCGCAAAAGCGCTCAAGGCAAGCCATCCTTACGAAGAGCCTGCCTTTGAGTTTATGCAACTTTTAGATATTAATTTTTAAAGACTTAAATACCAATTTTTAAAGAAAAATAGAATTGTACGATCACTCATATATGGATTGGGGCAAATATAAGTTGCGTAGATAGATTTTACTTTTCACGGGCGAAAAGTAACAAAAGCCCTCTGTTAGACTGATGGTACGTCCTGTACCACAGTCTAACGGGCGACATCCTTGTCGCCTTATCACGAGTCAAAATGTGGCTAGGTTTTAAAAATACAGTTGAAATATTAGGGTCTGTTGACACTTCATCTATGTTTGCGACGTGAGAGATATATCTCGCAAGGTTTTTTAGCTGATATAAGGCATGGGGCAGGAAATTTAGTTATTCTAAATGACTGACTCATAACGCAATAGCAGCAAAAAATATGCTCGTCCCCTTGCGCAGCAAACAAAGCAGCGCTTTGTTCTTGCTCATGTGGCTAAAACTTTCTCAGATTACGTTATGAAACTTGGCAATAGTCTCGCTATTCCTTGCGTTTCATGCCTAATCTGCTCAGTTTTAGCCTACAGCGCAAGCCATTTATGAAATGTTAACAGCCCCTAGACTTTCTGAATAAACAGGTCACGGTCAAAACGGTATTGCGGGAAAAAGACACCATCTTCGGCACGTTCACCTGCAGCAATCACCATCACTGGAAATTGTTGATCATTCAGTTTTAAGAGTTTGCGTACCATCGGCTCATCAAAACCTTCCATCATGCAGCTATCAAAACCGTGTGCGCGAAGGGCCAAGACCATATTTTCACAGGCGAGTGCTGTAGTTTTACTTGCCCAAAGTTTGGCATCTGCAGGGTTAAATGCAGTCACAGGTAATTGTTTATCTAAACTACGTGCAATTTTGAAAGCGACTTTCTTAAAGTTACCTACTGCGTTTAAGTAGCCAGTCATGTAGTTATAAGGAATAAACTTGTAATATTTTTTGACTGCAGCAGGTGCTTCAGGAAAAGGGAACTCGCTGATATTCTTTTTTGCCATTTCATCAACACGGTCTGTACGTGCAATACACACGATTAGCTCTGCTGCAGTACGAGCAGCGAGTTGTCCTAAGCAGGCTTTAACCAGTTGTTTTTTCTTGGCAGGATTTTGCACCACGACAAAAGTCCACGGTTGTAAATTAGATGAGTTTGGAGCCAATAAAGCCATATCTAAACAATCATCCAATACTTCTGCAGGAATGGCTTTGTCGGTAAATTTACGCACCGAACGACGGCTTTGAATGACTTTTTTAAAGTTTTCTACATCAATATCTTGTGGTGCAGGTTCAAAATAACGTTCTTTTTTTTCAGCTTTAACATCGGTTGGATTTGGATTAGACATTACAATTTTCCTCAATTTTTTAATGATTGACAGCACATTGCAGAATATGGGGGCGAATAAAGAAAAAACCACATTCAGCCAAAATGAATGTGGTTTTAAAACATCTAGTTCACTTGAAATGGGTGTAAGTACATTTCAGCTAAACAGCGCTTAATTAAATTGGCTGAAATCAGGTTTACGTTTTTGCATAAAGGCCTGCACCGCTTCCATCATTTCTGCTGAGCCGACACGTTGCATAAAAATCTCTGCTTCATGGTCAATCCACGCCACAATTTCATTGACATTATGTTTCATGAGGGCTTTAGATTGTTTAAGTGATGCCAATGGTAAAGCTGCCAATTGTGCTGCTTTTTGTTGCGCCGTTGCATAGACATCGGTTTCAATGCTATTAACTAAATTTGCCGATAATGCCGTTTCGCTATTGAATTTTTGTGCAGTTAGCAACAGTTCAGCCGCTTTGTGATAGCCTGCTTGTTCTACTAGAAGTTTGCTTGATGCACCTTCAGGCGATAAGCCCAAGCTCACAAATGGAATTTGGAATAGGGCAGTATTGTCGCTATATACCAAATCTGCATGTAATAGAATTGTGACACCAATGCCAATTGCCACCCCACGTACAGCTGCAATCAGCGGTTTAGAAAACTTAGCTGCAGATTTTAATAAGATGAATGGAGGGCCTTCGGCAGCAGGTAGTTGTCCTTTAAGTGCAGCAGACTTCATAAAGTCTTGCATGTCATTGCCAGCACTAAAATCTGCATCTGTGCCACGTAAAATTACACAACGTACTGCGTTGGACTGATCTGCTTCATCTAAGGCTTGTGCAATCCACAAATATAATTCACCATACAGCGCGTTTTTTGCTTCTGGTCGGTTGATGGCTAAAGTCAGTACGCCATTGTCTAAATTCGCATTCAAATGTGGGTGAGGTTGTTGAATACAGCTCAGTGTCATCGTACTATCCTTGCTTTGATTGGTTTGAATTTATGGCTCATTATGTCGCAAATTCGCAGCGCTGGCACAACTCATGAGTTCATAAAAAGTTAGTGAATGATGAGATTTGCGTTCCTAATTCAATGTGAAATTTATTTAGAATTTGGGGTTGTTCATTTAAAAAATGAATAAGCAAGGCGGAATCTTAACGTCTATTAATTCTATTTTAGGATTAACCTTCGGTTCGACCTACTTTTGTTTTGGCAAAAGTAGGCAAAACCATTTGTCATCCACGAAACCTGCCCAATTATTGTTTTTGATTTATTATCTTGCAAAAACAATAATGAGTTGATACCACGCAGGTTGTGGATGACATTTCCGCGTATCAGATAGCATCATGTTGTTATCAAAATTAGGATTGGCGTATTTATTATGCAATATACGTTTGATTATTTGGTTTTCATTGGCCGCTTTCAGCCATTTCATTTGGCGCATTTGCAAACCATTCAAATTGCGTTAGCACGTAGTCATTATGTGATTTTGGCATTAGGTTCTGCACAAAATGAGCGCAATTTAAAAAATCCGTTTTTAGCCAAAGAACGTGAGCAGATGATTTTGTCTAACTTTTCACCTGAGATGCAAGAACGGATTAAGTTTGTGCATGTCGTAGATGTCTACAATGATGAAAAATGGCAAAAACTAGTCAAATCTTTAGTCGGTGAATTGATTCAACCGCAAGATCGTGTTGGTTTAATTGGGCATTTTAAAGATGACTCGTCTTATTATTTAAAGTTTTTCCCTGAATGGGAGATGGTAGAATTAGACAGCTTGCAAGATGCCATGTCTGCTACGCCTGCACGTGAGGCTTATTATCGTGGGGAAATACAGCCTAATTTTTTCCCGCAAGGCACAATTGATTTCTTAACCGCATTTCAAAACACGGAAATTTATCGTCAATTACAAGACAAATACCAGCAGCAGGATAGCAGTAATTTGACGGAGTAATCCAGTTTTTAAATGAAAAAGGATGATTGAAAAAGCTTTCAATCATCCAGAACATTGTGTTTTTTTAGAGGCTGAAAATTAAGCTTGTAAAGCGGTTAAATCCGCAAGCACTTGCTCGGCATGTCCTGCAGCTTTGACTTTACGATATTCTTTCAGTAATTGACCTTGATGGAAAATAAAAGTAGAGCGTTCAATGCCCATAACTTTTTTGCCATACATATTTTTTTCTTTAATCACATCAAACAACTGACACAATACTTCTTCTTTATCGCTAATCAAGTTGATGCCTAAAGATTGTTTTTCGGTAAAGTTTTGATGGGCTTTGACTGAGTCGCGCGAAATGCCAATGATGGTGGTATTAAGCGCATCAAATTGTGGCTTTAGCGCAGTAAAATCGACAGCTTGTGTGGTGCAGCCTGGGGTAGAATCTTTCGGGTAAAAATACACCACTAACCAATCTGTACCAAGTTCGGTTAAATTGACTTCGCCTGTGGTTGCAGGAAAAGCTTGATTTGGTAATTGAATTGTCGTGCTCATATTTTTCTCCAAAATCATGCACATAAAAAACTAGCCACATAAAGTGGCTAGTTGAAATTGTTAAGAAAAATTATTTTTTCTCAGCCGCTTTCATTGCTTCTTCAGTTAAGGTTTTTAATTTACCTGTAAGCTGAGGACCAAAACAAGTTTGCAAATCTTTATTTTGCTTTTGTACAAAAGCTAAAGTCGCAGGGCTCTTTTTCTGGTTAATTGCGCTTTGAATTTCCCATTTTTGAGCGTTGGTTAATTTACCATCTGCTTCTACTGCACAAGTACAATATTTGCTTACTTCAGCTGTAGTCAGTTTTTTGCCTTTTGCAGTTTCTTCTTTACAAACATTAATTAAAGCTGCTTTTACATTGGTGCTTTTATATGCTTGTTGCAACTTGTCATTATTTGCGTGTGTCGTTGTTGCGAATAATGCAGCAACAGACATAATCGCAGAAACTATAATGTTTGATTTTAAATTTTTCATACACTTTACCTTGTTATGACGGTATATAACGCGTTGGGTCTGCAACACCAGCATCGGCAAAACCTTGTTTGCGTAAGCGACAGCTGTCACATTTACCACAAGCACGTCCTTGGTCATCTGCTTGGTAGCAAGAAACCGTTTGACTATAGTCTACGCCATGTTCAATACCTAAGCGAATAATATTTGCTTTGGATAAATGTAACAAAGGTGTCTCAAATTTTAACGGTTTGCCTTCTACGCCAACTTTGGTTGCCAAGCGTGCCATATTGGCAAAAGCATCAATAAATTCAGGACGACAGTCAGGATAGCCCGAATAATCTACCGCATTAATACCAATCACAATTGCTTCTGCATCAAAAACTTCGGCAGCTGCCAAAGCATAAGACAGGAAGATGGTATTACGCGCAGGCACATAAGTCACAGGAATACCTTCTTGCTCATGATCAGGTACTTCAATGCTGTGATCGGTCAGGGCAGAACCGCCCAAGTTGCCTAAATCAATATTAATCACACGATGCTCAATGCCTGCATTTTTAGTCAAGGCACGTGCAGCATCTAGCTCTGTAGTCGAGCGTTGACCATACATAAAACTAAGTGCAATACATTCATAACGCGCTTGTGCCCATGCCAAACACGTGGTTGAGTCTAATCCACCAGATAACAATACAATGGCACGAGGGCGCATAATTGAACTCCAAATTTTAAAATATAGCGATAGAACTTGAGCAAAAGTGTGAAGATTGACGTCAATACGAATGGGGATTCGTGAGGAGATTAACGACCTGTTTCATCATTCCAAAGCAATTTATGTAATTGCAATTGGAAACGAACAGGGAGATGGTCGGCTAAAATCCACTGTGCCAAATCACGTGCAAGTTGTGGCAAGGCGACTGCACCTTTTTCGACAGCAAATGCAGGGGAGAACCACACTGTATCGACTTTTTTATGCAACTGATATTGCTCAACTTGCTGCTTCGCCCAAAGATAATCGTCATGATTGCAAATCACAAATTTGATTTGATCATGTGGGTTTAAAAAATCTAAATTTGATAATAAGTTGCGTGACATTTCACCCGATGCAGGGGTTTTTAAATCCAGCACCTTCGACACACGGTTATCCACTTTAGAAATATCTAAAGCTCCACTGGTTTCCAAAGACACTTCACAACCTAAATCTGCCAAGCGTTGCATGAGTGGCAGTGCATTCGGTTGAGCCAGAGGTTCACCGCCCGTCACACATACATACGGTGTTTTAAATTCTAGCGTGGTTTGGATGATGTCATCTAAAGATTGACGTTCGCCACCTTCAAAAGAATAAGTGGTATCACAGTAATGGCAACGCAATGGACAACCCGTTAAACGAATAAACACGGTTGGCAAGCCCGATGTATTGGCTTCGCCCTGCAATGAATAGAAAATCTCCGTGATGCGTAAACCCGCAGACGGATCAGAAACAGGAATAGCGGAAGATCGGAGGGTATTCATAAAATTCATCACAGTATGTAAAAAAACAAAAATCCCTACGGTCATTGCTGGCCGTAGAGATGGAGAAAACTAAAAAAAGTTTAGTCTTCGCGTAATAAGTCGTTCAAACTGGTTTTTGCACGGGTTTTCGCATCTACTTTCTTCACAATGATAGCAGCATACAAGCTATAAGTGCCACATTTAGAAGGCAGGTTGCCAGAAACTACCACCGAACCTGCAGGTACACGACCATAATGGATTTCGCCAGTTTCACGGTCATAAATTTTGGTCGATTGACCAATATAAACGCCCATAGAAATGACAGAACCTTCTTCCACAATCACGCCTTCAACAATTTCAGAACGTGCGCCAATGAAGCAGTTGTCTTCAATAATAGTTGGGTTTGCTTGAAGTGGCTCAAGTACACCACCAATACCTACACCACCCGATAAATGCACGTTTTTACCAATTTGTGCACATGAACCTACAGTTGCCCATGTATCAACCATGGTGCCTTCATCTACATAAGCGCCAATATTGACATAAGATGGCATTAACACCACATTTTTGGCTTGGAATGAACCTTTACGTGCAACTGCTGGCGGTACAACACGCACACCTGCTTGTTTGAATTGCTCGTCAGTCCAACCTGTAAATTTCGTGTCTACTTTGTCGTAGAAACGCAAATCGCAAGATTCAATTGGCTTGTTATCATTGAGTTTAAAAGATAACAAAACTGCCTTTTTTAACCATTGGTGAACGATCCACTCACCATTAATTTTTTCAGCAACGCGTAATGTGCCGTTATCTAAACCTGCAATTGCTTGTTCAACTGCCTGACGAATTTCAGAGGGACAATCTGCAGCGCTGAAATTAGCGCGGTCTTCAAATGCTTGTTCAATGATTGTTGAAAGCTGAGACATCGATGTTCTTACCAGAAAAAAATTTTCCAAAGATTTTACACTATATTGAGTGAGGAATAGATAAAAATTGGAACAGATTGGAATTTATCCTTAGTAAGATAAACAAGTTAAGTTGCGCGCTAAATTGTTGAAGTTTTGAAAATAAATGCTTTTGCAATAAACAATAAGAATAAATTTGTATCAAAAAATAACAAAAACGGGGTGAATTTTGCATAAAAGCTGAACGCAACATGCTCTATAGTTTTCTCATGACAAAACGAATGAAAATTCAAAAAGTTTTAGTTTGAGGAGAAACACAATGAAAACTTTACATACATTTTTAGCCGCTTCGGTATTGGCAGCAGTTGCAGGTTCTGCAATGGCAGATACAGCTGTGGTAAAAGATGGCTATGCGTTTGATCGTAACCAATTAATTCCAACAGGTGTACGTGCTGAAGTAGGTACAACAGGTTATGGCGGTGCCTTACTTTGGACTGCAAACCCGTATGTGGGCTTAGCGCTGGGTTATAACGGTGGTGATATTTCTTGGTCGGATGACGTAGAAGTTGATGATGTTAACTATGATGTTGATATGGACAACAACTTGACTTACTTAAATGCTGAGATTCGTCCATGGGGTGCAAGTCCAAGTAAGTGGGCACAAGGTGTTTATGTAGCTGCAGGTGTTGGTTACATCGATCAACAATACGCTCTACAAGCTCGAAATGATGGTGGAACGATCAAAGTTAAAGGTGAAGATACTGGTTTAAGTAAACTTGGCTATGATCTAGATTATAGCAATGACATTGCACCATATTTAGGCCTAGGCTTTGCACCAAAAATTAATAAAAATTGGGGTGTATTTGGTGAGGTTGGTGCTTACTATACAGGTAATCCAACTGTGACTAATGTAAAAGTTGAAGGCGGCAATTGGGAAGATAACCAATTAGTTGTTGATCACCTTAATGAAGTTCGTAACGACGACAAATACGAATGGATGCCAGTTGCCAAACTAGGTGTAAGTTACCACTGGTAATATCCGATAGCTTTAGCTAAATCAAAAAAACGAGCCTCGGCTCGTTTTTTATTTGTGTAGGTTTACGTGTATATTAGAAACGATGGGCAAGACGTAAACCATAAACAAGGGCATTGTTATTATTGGACGTTGCCAGCGAGGCAAAAGACACAGCACTGTCAGTATTGGTATTGATTTTGGCTTTTCTAAACTTTAAATAATGTGCGCCAAATGTAATCTCATTTTTTTGATTTACACGATATACCACGCCTGTTCCAAAACTTGAAAAGCCATCTGAAGGGTTGAGTGTAGACACAGTATTGCCAGTCCCAGAGTCCCATGAGCTTTCAATAAAACTGACCCATGTGGGTGTCCAACGGTGCGCCCAGCCTATTTTTGCCGACCATTGGTCTTTAGGGTAGGAAATCAGTTGATAACCTGAAATTTCGGGTACATACGGTGCATAGGCAGCAATGACCGCATTAAATTGTGGCGGTTGAATGCTAAAGTCAGACCAGTTTACCCAGCGTAAATCTGCATAGACGAGGTTATGTGTCGAAATCGCTGTTTGTAAGTGTGCATTGACAGATTGTGGAGTTTCTACCACGCTCTGATTTTCGGGCACAAGATTTAAAAGCGTGTGTTGCGTATGTTCGTAAGTATTTAGACGATGTTTAATTTTAGCGCGATAAGTCACTGCGGTTTTAAATGCATACTCTGGAATTTGATAACTAAATCCTGTTAACCAACCTAGGGCAGAATCACGTTCAAATGCTACGCTATAACCATTAAACACAGCATAATCTTGTCCAAAAACCTCTAAATAGCCTTTAAAGTCTTGCCAGCTAATACCTGTAAAAAAATTCCAGCGAGGGGTAGGTTGATAGCCGATTAGTGCAGTCATATTGCGACTGTCAAACTGAATATGACTGGACTCAATTTCTATTTTTTCAGCATATATTTCAGGGGTATATTGATAATTAACCCGCCCACCAAACGGTTGGTCGAATAATAAACCAAAGGAAAGTTGTGGGCTAAGCCGTAATTTTAAGCCCGCATTGATGAAATGTTTGCTTTCGACCAAATCTCCAGTCGAAAAATCAGTAACTCCCAGTTCACGGAGTTGTTGTTGATATTGTACTTGCCCAGAAACATTCGGCTCTAAATAAAGCAAGGTTATTTCTGCATAATTATTTTCTTGTAAAAAGGCGCTTACAGATTGATGGCTTTGTTCTAGAGCTGCAGCATGACTATACACTATGGGCAGGACGTACAAGCATGCAGTGCAAAGATGATATTTCATGTGACGTCCCGCATTTGAGTGATAGAATCGTGTTTAAAATCAAATAATCATTTTTATTGTTGATTATATTTTATGCATAATTTGAATCAATTTAAAACATTATTTTCCTGTTTTAAGATAAACGAAGATCATGGCGAAATAATGAAACATAAGAGAGCGAATGCGCTCTCTTATGTGAATGGGGTTATTCGTCAGGATAAGCAATGCGCTTTAAAGCTTTAATATCGGCATTCGGTGCACATAAAGAAATAAACTCATAGCCGTAACCACGTAGTAAGTGTCCTTTGCGAACCGCAATCCATGTGGTGTTTACCCCAAAAATATCGGTCTGGATTTGTTTTAGACGGTAATCGCGTTCTGCATCGTATGCCACATTGTTTACCACGCCTACGCCCATGCCCAATTCAACATAGGTCTTAATAACATCGGCATCAAGTGCAGACATAACGATATTGACATCAATTCCTGCATCGGTAAATGCTTTGTCAATTTTAGAACGTCCCGTAAAGCCGCCGTGATAAGTGATGATTGGATATTCTGCCAAATCGGTCAGGCTGATCTCAGTTTTACTGGCTAAAGGATGATCTTGTGGGGTAATAATGCTGTGACACCAGTCATAATAAGGCACACTTGCTAAGTTCTCTTCAGTGGTTAGAGATTCAGTTGCAATACCAATATCGGCTTCACCTTGCAGCAGCATTTCGGCAATTTCTACAGGGCTGGCTTGTTGCAAAATCAAATGTACTTTAGGGAATTCTTTTTTAAACAAATTCACAATAGGCGGCAGCACATAACGCGCTTGGGTATGTGTAGTCGCAATGGTGAGCGTGCCTTCATCGACTTTATTAAAGTCATCGGCAAGGCGTTTAATGTTATCTGCATCAACCAACATGCGTTCGACAATACTCAGCAAAGCTTGTCCTGGCTCGGTTAAACCTAGTAGACGTTTGCCTTTGCGCACAAAAAGCTGCACACCAAGCTCATCTTCAAGGTCTTTAATGTGCTTACTCACGCCCGATTGAGAGGTGTATAGTGCTGCAGACGCTTCGGTTAAATTAAAGTTTTGCCGAACGGTTTCTCTAATAATTCTAAGTTGTTGGAAATTCATAGTGGTGCAACCCTAAAAAGGATGGAGCGGGTTAGGCTCCATCTTGATGTCCTTATGCGACTTGATTTTCAAATAAATGTAAAGTGGTTACACTTAACCAAACCGTTTGATTTGGGCGGAATTGGTGCAGTTTCGCTTCATCTGCAGTGAGTGCAATTTCAATCAAATTCCCTTGACGATCTTGCAATTCTGCAACTACTTTACCAGCAATCCAAACCTCACGTAAGAAGGTCGCTTGAATGGTATTTTCCTGTGGTTGGGCATGAATATGCAACTCATCTGGACGTGCAAATGCAATCACTTTGCCTTGTGGTGCATTTGGTTGATTGAGAAGTTGTACGCGATCTTCACCAATTTGCACAATCCCTTGATGATGTTGTCCTTCAAAACGGTTGGCTTGACCTAAGAAGTCAAATACAAACGGAGTTGCAGGCTGTTCATACACTTCACGCGGTGAACCAATTTGTTCGACATTACCTTTGTTCATGACAATAATTTGATCGGCAACTTCGAGTGCTTCTTCCTGATCGTGGGTCACGAAAATTGAAGTGATGTGTAATTCATCATGCAAAGTTCTTAACCAACGACGTAATTCTTTACGCACTTTGGCATCAAGCGCACCAAAAGGTTCATCCAATAACAATACGCGTGGTTCTACCGCTAAGGCACGTGCCAAAGCAATACGTTGACGTTGTCCACCCGATAACTGCGCAGGATAACGGTCTGCTAAAAAGCTTAACTGTACCAAGTCGAGCAAACGCATAACACGCTTTTTAATCTCGGCTTCTGAAGGTCGGGTTGCACGTGGACGTACCCGTAAACCAAATGCGATATTGTCAAATACGGTCATGTGGCGGAATAGGGCATAGTGTTGGAAAACGAATCCAACTTGACGTTCGCGCACATGCACATCGGTTGCATCCTGACCCTCTAATATCACTTGCCCACGATCTGCCGACTCTAATCCTGCAATAATACGCAACAAGGTGGTTTTACCACAGCCTGAAGGCCCAAGCAGTGCTACCAATTGACCATCTGGAAAATCGAGGGAGATGTCTTTAAGTGCATGGAATGCACCAAAATTTTTTTCAATATTTTTAACTTGAATACTCATGCGGTCATTCCTTAAGAAACAGTTGAATCTTCATTGCGTTGGTTTTGCTTTTCTTGGCGAATTTCAACCCAAGTTTTTAAAATCAGGGTCACAATCGCGAGAAGTGCCAAGAGAGAGGACACCGCAAACGCAGCACTAAAGGTATATTCGTTATAGAGAATTTCGACGTGCAGCGGTAGGGTGTTGGTTTCTCCGCGAATATGCCCCGATACCACAGATACCGCGCCAAACTCACCCATTGCGCGGGCATTACACAGAATCACGCCGTAAATTAAACCCCATTTTA
This sequence comes from Acinetobacter sp. YH01003, assembly GCF_013420525.1. Taxonomy (NCBI): domain Bacteria; kingdom Pseudomonadati; phylum Pseudomonadota; class Gammaproteobacteria; order Moraxellales; family Moraxellaceae; genus Acinetobacter; species Acinetobacter sp. YH01003. The sequence continues at coordinate 366,558 of NZ_VOXY01000001.1, forward strand.
TATTTGGCAAAGTGACTTTCCAGAAGGTCTGCCAACCCGATGCACCTAATACAATCGCAGCTTCTTCTTCCTCTGTGCCTTGCGCTTCCATTAAAGGAATCAATTCACGCGCCACAAAAGGTACAGTAATGAAGATGGTGGCAATCACAATTGCAGGTACGGCATATAAAACTTTGATGTCGTGTTCCATCAACCAGCCGCCCATCCAACCTTGTGTACCAAAAATCAGGACTAGCATTAAACCTGCAATGACAGGAGAAACTGAAAAAGGCATATCAATTAAGGTGGTGAGAATCGACTTACCACGGAAATTGAATTTCGCCACTGACCACGCTGCGGCAATACCAAATACCACGTTTAAAGGTACGGCAATGGCTGCAGTGAGTAAGGTTAATTTCACTGCCGATAAAGTGTCAGGATGCACCAATGCTTGTGCATAGACACCAATGCCTTGTTTAAAGGCTTCTACAAAAACCAAAATCAGCGGCAAAATCAGACAGTTTAAGAAGAAAATGAAGGCAATTGCAATCAGGGTATAGCGTACCCAAGTCGGTTCACGTGTTGCATCGCGTGATTGTAGTTTTTCAGCCAAAGCATTGCTGTTGGTATTTAAACTCATCGTGCAGTTCTCCCTGTGCGACGACTTGCCCATGCTTGTAATAAGTTAATTAAGAACAGCATGACAAAAGAAATCAGCAACATCACCACAGCAATTGTGGTTGCACCTGCGTAGTCATATTCTTCTAAACGAGAAATAATCATTAAGGGTGCAATTTCAGTTTTAAATGGTTGGTTACCTGCAATGAAAATCACCGAGCCATATTCACCTACGCCACGCGCAAATGCGAGGGCAAAACCTGTAATCAGTGCAGGCAATAAAATAGGGAAAATCACTTTGGTGACAATTTGAAAGCGGTTAGCCCCTAGCGCAGATGCTGCTTCTTCCAACTCGGTTTCTAAGTCACTGAGTACGGGTTGCACGGTACGCACAACAAATGGAATACCAATAAAAATCAGGGCAAGGGTAATCCCGATAGGGGTATACGCGACTTTAATGCCTAATGGTTCTAAATATTGTCCAATCCAGCCAGTCGGTGCGTATAAAGAAGTCAGGGCAATACCCGCAACTGCAGTAGGCAATGCAAAAGGTAAATCGACCAAAGAATCTATAATACGTTTGCCCGGAAAGCTGTATCGTACCAAACACCATGCCAATAATAAGCCGAAGACGACATTAATAAAGGCTGCAATGAGCGCAGCGCTAAAACTGAGTTGCAAAGATTTTTGGATACGTTCTGAACTTAAAATTTCCCATAAACCATCCCAACCGATACCCAGCGATTTAATAAATACAGCCGATAAGGGAATAAGAACAATTAAGGATAAATACGCTAGGGTAAAGCCTAGAGAAAGACCAAATCCTGGCAGCACTTTGGATCGCTGCGACATGATGACTCCTCAAAAGAGAGAATGAGTGTTTGAAAACAAACAGATAAAAGTAAAAGATAAATTCGGCACAAGCATAATTTGCGAAGATTAAATTGCAAATTTGAATAAATACTTGTTGTTATCAGAAATACTGATATGTGATTGCATATTTTCTGCAATCAAATAATCATAAATTTCAGGAAATGCCCCAAAGCCTGATGCAACATTAATATGACCCACTTGTCCTAAATTAATCGGTGTTAATTGCCATGCTTGGGCAAGTGCCTGTGCATCTGCAAAACTTAGCCACGGGTCATTTTCACTGATCAATAAGCGTGTCGGTACAGCCAATTTAAGTTGCTGAAAATAAGCCGAATAATTGCTTTGGCTGTGTTGTGCAAAACCAGATTCACCAAAACGGGCAGGGTTAGCAGGTGCAACCAAAACCACATTTTTAATTTTCGCCTGCAATTTAGGTTGCTGTGCTAAGGCTGCCACTGTGGTCAGACAACCAAAGCTGTGCGCCACAATTTGAATATCGTTCTGAATCGGGGCAACTGTTTTGACAAATTCAGCAACCCAGTTCTGTAAAATTGGGCTATTCCAGTCTGACTGTTGTACACGCGAGCAAGACATGAGTTGTCGTTGTAACCAAGATTGCCAGTGCGCATATTCACTGCCACCTACACCTGGAACAATTACGGTATGAATCATGTCGATGCTCCTTCGCATATTTCAGCCTGAAATAATGATCTGAATAACGCTTGAATATGAATTGAACCCATCATTTTCAGCTTTGGCTGTGATCACTTGGATTCAAAACTCAGTAAGATAATGCTGTAAAATTCATGTTTTAAATAATCTGCAACAAGGATAACTAGAGTTTCTATGCAAAAAAAATAATTAAAAATGAATTTTATATGAATAAAAGAGATATATGTGAATCAGGTAAAAATGCGTTTGTGAAAACACCCGCATTTTTCAATTTGGGTGTTTTCAGCTAGAGCTTTGGTATGATTTACCTTTCGGAGTATTATTTGGTTTGGTTGGCTTTGACAATCTGATCGAAAATGCCATCATTTTCAAAGTGTTGCTTCTGAACTTTGCTCCATCCACCAAACTCTTGATCAATAGTCACCAACTTCAATGGTTTAAATTGCGACTTATATTGTGCCAACACCGTAGCATTACGTGGTCGGTAATAATTCTTCGCAGCAATGTTTTGACCCGCAGGCGAATAGAGATAGTTTAAATAGGCTTTGGCTAAGTGTTGATTGCCATCTTTTTGCACATTTTTCTCTACAATCGCCACAGGCGGTTCAGCCAAAATAGATAGAGAAGGCGTGATGATCTCAAATTTACCCGGTTGTTCACGCACGGCTAAATAGGCTTCATTTTCCCAAGCTAACAAAACATCACCAATGCCACGTTCTGCAAAAGTGGTGGTTGAGCCACGTGCGCCTGAATCCAATACTTTGGTTTGTTTATAAATTTGGCGAACAAACTCTTGCGCTTTAGCATCATTGCCCGCAGGTTGATGTTTTGCCCATGCCCACGCTGCCAAATAGTTCCAGCGTGCACCGCCAGATGTTTTTGGATTTGGAGTAATGATTTCCACACCAGGTTTGACCAAATCGCCCCAATCTCGAATACCTTTCGGGTTGCCTTTACGCACTAAAAATACAATTGTGGATGTATAAGGGGTCGAGTTGTGCGGAAATTTCTTTTGCCAGTCTTTAGGTAATAGACCGCGTTTGGCAATTTCATCAATATCGGCAGCCAGTGCCAAAGTCACGACATCGGCACCTAGACCATCAATCACCGCACGTGCCTGTTTGCCCGAACCGCCATGTGATTGTTTAAAGTTAATGTTTTGCCCGGTGGCTTTTTTCCAGTACGCACCGAAATCTTTGTTAAAGTTATCGTATAATTCACGGGTTGGATCGTAGGAAACATTCAGAAAGTCTTTTGCAGAAACGCTCAAGGTTGTTGCCGAAAGTACTGCCGCCAGTAGTCCAATTTTCAGTTTTGTAAAGTTCATGTTTGACCTCAGGTATTAAATCTGTTGTTGAATGAGGCAAGCATATCGGTAGTCTATTTGCTGAAAAAATAATTTAAAATGCGGTGAATATCAGTAAATGATAAATATAAATTTCTTCATTGTTTTCTATATTTAGAGATAAATAACGAGTACTTCTTCCATGCAGTGTTATAAAAATGCCAAGCCTACCGAGCAGATTCATGTGTTAGATCGCGCGTTTCATTATGGTGATGGATGCTTTAGCACTGCACGTTTTCGCCAAAATCAAATTGAATTATTTGACCGCCATTTGGCGCGTTTGCAATATGCCAATCGCCAACTTTCTTTAAATGCCAATCTTGAGTTAATCACTGAAACGCTGACAATTTTAAAGCAGGCGCATGGCGAGTTAAATGGTACTTTGAAGATTGTTTTAAGTCGTGGTGTGGGGCAGCGTGGCTACAGCTTGCCTGATCATCCTGCCGATGTTTGGGTGTTTTTCTATCCACAAGTACAAGCGGCTTTAGATACGGCATATCATTATGACATCATTCAAAGTGGCATCTTGGCACAAGCGATTGGACTAAGCATGCCGAATTTAGTTGGGCTGAAAAGTCTAAACCGACTTGAACAGGTATTGCTCAAACAAGAAGCCGATCAAAAAGGCTGGACAGAAGCTTTGGTTACTGATGTACAGGGCAGTGTGGTTGAAGGTGTGAGTAGTAATTGTTTCATTCGTATAAACAATACATGGATTACCCCGCAACTTGGTTATAATGGCGTGCACGGTGTCATGCGGGCAGAAATTTTATCGCGCATGCAACAACAGAATTTGCATTGTGAACAGCGTGATGTTCATGTTTCGGAAATTGCGCAGATTCAAAGTCTGTTTTTCTGTAATGCCTTAACGCCCATGAAAATTGTCAGCCATTTAGGGCAGCAGGTTTTAGATGTGCAGCCGTGTGTGGAACTATTTAAGCAACTTCAACTGAATCAGATTCATTCTTATGTCTAAGCGTCCATCAAAATCTAAAAAGAAAACCAAACCTATATGGTCTAAGCGTGCTATTCAGGGTGCGCTTATTTTTGTACTCGGACTGTTTTTGGTCATTGGCATGATCTTATGGTCAAGCTTATTTAAAGATTATCCTATTGAAGGCAAAAAACAATTATTGGCAATTAATGATGGTGATACCTATTCACGCTTTATTGATCGTTTGGCAGAACAAGATCATGTGAATTTTCCAATTGTTTTAAAGCTCTATCAACGGGTGATGATTCACGACAGCATGAAAAAAGGCGTGTATGAAGTTCGTCAGGGTATGAGTGTACGTCAGGTTATGGAAATGATCGCCAATGCTGAAAATGCACAAATGAACCGTATTTTGGTGATCGAAGGCACGACTTTTAAACAATTGATTGATGCGTTAAAGAAAGATGAGTTAGTCACCAAAGAAGTGTCGCATTTGCCATATGATCAAATGCTAAAAGCTTTAAATATTCCTTTTACACATCCCGAAGGTTTATTTGCGCCGAATACTTATTTCTTTGCCAAAGGTGAAACTGACCGTAAAATTTTAACCGATTTATATCAGCGTCAAATGAAATCATTGGATGATGCTTGGAATAATCGTGCAGCAGATTTGCCCTATAAAAATAAATATGAAGCTTTAATCATGGCATCTATTATTGAAAAAGAAACCAATGTTGATGCTGAATTAGAGCAGGTTTCGGGTGTGTTTGTACGTCGTTTAAAACTGGGGATGCGTTTACAGACTGACCCAACCGTGATTTATGGTATGGGAGAGCGTTATCAGGGCAATATTACCCGTCAGGATTTACGCACTCCAACGCCATACAACACCTATACCATGAGTGGTTTAACGCCAACGCCAATTGCATTGCCAAGTCAAAAAGCCATTGAAGCGGCGATGCATCCAGATCAATCTGACAACATTTATTTTGTGGCGACAGGTAACGGTGGGCATAAATTTAGCACCAATTTGCAAGATCATAACCGTGCCGTACAGGAATATTTAAACGTACTGCGCATGAAAAAATCAGGGGAATAAGCATGTTTATCAGTTTTGAAGGTACTGAAGGGGTAGGCAAAACTACACTTATTCGCCGTATTCATGATTATTTTACTGCACAAGGTCAGTCGGTGGTTTTAACCCGTGAACCGGGTGGAACCCCTATGGCAGAGCAAATTCGTGCTTTGTTGCTCGAGGTCAACCATGAAGAAAAAATGTGTTCAGACACTGAGTTATTGTTGATGTATGCAGCGCGTGCACAGCATTTAGATCGGGTGATTTTACCTGCGTTGGCTGCAGGAAAAACTGTACTGTGTGACCGTTTTAGTGATGCGAGTTTTGCTTATCAGTGTGCAGGACGTGGTTTGAGTGAAAGCAAGTTGCAGACTTTAAATAATAACTTTGTGGCACGTATGCCTGACTTAACTTTCTGGCTGGATGCACCGATTGAACTGGGTATGACCCGTGCACGGGCACGTGGTGAACTTGATCGTTTTGAACAAGAGAAAGCAACTTTCTTTGAGAAAGTAAGAGGTGGCTATCAAACTTTGTGGGAGCGACACCCTGAGCGAGTGAAGCGCTTAGATGCAACACAAAGCCCCGATCAAGTATTTGCACAGGCGATGCACTATTTGCAAGCTAAGGCATAACAAACAAAGGTATAACAAGCCAATGGGTCATGGTTATGCATTTGATTGAATGGAAAAATCTTCTATAGTGGAAATGCTTTAGAAGATTTTTTTATTTAAATAATAGCGAATAGTAAATATGACCAAAGACGAAATTATTGAATTTTTAAAAGTTGAGTTTCCGCAAAGTTTGGAAAAATGTGAAATTGTATCCATCACCCCACGTGGGGCATTGGTGAATTATCACATCGATGAACGTGATTTACGTCCAGGCGGCACAGTATCGGGGCCGACCATGATGACCGTTGCAGACTATGCACTTTATATCGCCATTTTAGGCGAATTAGGTTTGGTGGCTTTGGCGGTGACCAGTAATTTAAACATCAACTTTTTACGCAAGCCCGCAGCAGGCCGTAATTTACGTGGTGAATGTCGCTTAATGAAAGTAGGGAAAAACCTCGTGGTCGGTGAGGTTTGGGTATATTCCGAAGGTGTAGATGATGCCGTGGCGCATGTCACAGGGACGTATTCGATTCCACAGATTGGCTGAGAATAAAGTCAGCTTTATCTTAATTTTAGTTACTTATATTTACCATGTGGTTACATATGTACACATACCACATGAAAATCAGGGTTTGATTGGTTAAAAAATAATCACAAATATTTCATTTTATGTTTTTCATATAGATCAAATCTGCTTTTGTCTAAGCTAGCAACCCGTAAGTAATAAAACAAGGGAGCTAAATGCTTAAATTTAAGAACAATATTGTTCATGGAGCAATCTTTGATATGGATGGAACAATGTTTGATACTGAACGATTACGGTTTCAAACATTGAAGCAGGCATCTCAGGAGCTCATTGGCGTTGAATTTTCAGACGTATACCTCATGCAATGTTTGGGTTTGAGTGCAAAGAGCGCTGAACAACTGGCTCAAGCAGAATATGGTGCAGACATTCCTTACCGTGAGATCCGTCAGCGTGCTGATGAACTAGAACTAGAAAGTGTGCGCAATTTTGGTGTGCCCATTAAAAAAGGTTTGTTGCAGGTATTAGAGCGGTTACGAAAGTCTGGCTTGAGAATGGCGGTTGCTACGTCTAGTCGTCGTGCCATTGCCGAAGAATATTTGATTAATGCCAATGTCTATAAGTTTTTTGATGTATTAGTTTGTGGCGATGAGGTGCAACAGGGCAAGCCACATCCTGAAATTTTTATAACAGCCGCACAAAAAATTAATCTAGAACCCAGCGAATGTTTCATGCTGGAAGATTCTGAAAATGGAATCAAATCTGCACATGCAGCGGGTGGCATAACCATACTATTTCGGGATATCAAAAAACCTAATGCTAATATGTTGTTACTCACGCAGCATTATTACGCAAGTATGCAAGCTTATTTAGATGACTTAAATCAAGTTATTCCTGTATTGGAAATGCCGAGTTTACAAGAGGCCTTCCCGCAAACTTTAAATCAGTTGAGTGTGGGGATTCATGGTTTTGGTGCAATAGGTGGGGGCTATTTGGCCCAAATTTTATCGCACTGGGATGGCTATACCCGTCCTAAACGTATTTATGCTTCTACACGGAATACCTTATATCGTTCTGCAGTAAACGCCTTTGGAACGTATTCAATTCGTTATGGACAATGTTCTTATGATGAACGAATTGAAAATATGCACATCATTGATGCGGAGAACTTGCAGCAGATGCAGCAAATGTATGTGGAGTCGAGCCTAATTGCATTATGTTTGCCTGAACATGCTTTACAGCAAGAGGCTAAAGTAATTGCGCAGGGCTTATATGCCCGTTTTATAGCGCAATTTGAACTCCATCAGCCTTTAACTATTTTGGTAATTTTAAATAAAGTTGGGGCAAAACAGCTCTTGATGACGCATATTCATCAGGCGTTAGAGGCGTTGTTGGATCCCGATACGGCAGCCAAAATTATGGCGCAGCATTATTTTTGCGATACTGTCGTAAATAGAATGGTCTCTAAATTAAGCGATCAAAACTTATATCGCCAATTACGCATCAAGTATAATATTTTTAAGCAATTTCAGTTGGATGACGAAGCAGAGCCAATTGAAATTGAAGACAATACTCGATTGCAGCCTGAGCAAGAGCGTCAAGCCACCTTATATGTAGAAGATTTAAGACGCAATTTTCAGCCCAGTCACATTTTGCAAAGTATGGATTTAATTTTATTTCATGCTGAAAGTGACATGCCTATTTATGTGGAAAATGCCAGTCCATTATTGCAACACATGCGTCAAATGATTTTGGTAGATGATATTGCCGAAATCCAACTCATTAAAAATCGTTTATGGAATGGTGTACATGCCATGATGGCTTGGTTATCCAGTTTAATAGGGCATAACAGTATTGGTGTCGCAATGGCAGACCCATTGGTTGCAGATTTTACCCGCGCTGTTTCGGCACAAGTAGCGTTGGGATTAGCTGCACAGTTGCCGCATCGTCAGCAAAACTTAAAGCATCTGGCACAGAGCTTTCTGGACTCATGTGAACATGCCTATAAAGACCCGTGTCAGCGTGTGGCACGTGACCCTTTGCGTAAACTCTCAGCCAATGAACGGGTGATGGGTGCTTTGATTTATCATCTGCAGCATGATTTAGCTGCAAATTATGTGCAGAAAGGAGTGGTGTTGGGCTATCTGTATGCAATTAAAATGCAGCAGTTGGGGGCTCAAGCAGCATTACAGCATTTGTCAAAACAATTGCAAAATGCGCCTATAGACGAACAAACACGGCAGCAATTGCAGTACATAATTAGCCACCAATTACAGCAACTATTGGCTGGTCAAGTTCGCTTAGAAGCATTTATTCAAGATGGTACTCAAGTTGCAGCCGTAATCTAAAACTCAACTTGATGAATTCTTGGGGGGAGGTTTAGTAAGTTAACGTCATCATATTCAAAATGATAAAATACCGAATCGTGTTATGGAACACGATTCGGTGCTTTCTTGCATTAGAATTCAAATGCACTTTATTCACAGATACTTTTATGCAAATGCTGTTGTGTAACAAGCAATCAGATCACTCATTCACCAATGGGGTTTCCACTTGGAAGTTTGGTGGAATAAGCACAGTTTTACTCAATTCAGGCGCAAGTTCAGGATAATCTAGCGTGAAGTGTAAACCGCGTGATTCCTTACGTTGCATGGCACAGCGCACAATCATTTCCGAAACTAAAACCAAATTACGCAGTTCAATTAAGTTTTTACTGACTTGATAGTCCTGATAATACTCGGTGATTTCACGTTTCAGCATTTCAATGCGGTGCAAGGCACGCTCTAAACGCTTGGTGGTGCGTACAATGCCGACATAGTTCCACATGGTTGCGCGTAGCTCATCCCAGTTTTGTAAAATCACCACATCTTCGTCAGGATTCGTCACTTGCGAATCATCCCAAGCAGGAACTTCAGGCGAACTATAATCTGCAGTATAATGGGCTTCAATATGTTTGGCGGCAGCCATTCCATAGACAAAACATTCTAAAAGAGAGTTACTTGCCATACGATTAGCACCATGTAAACCTGTATAAGAAGTTTCACCAATCGCATATAAACCAGCAATATCGGTTTGGCTATGTTCATCCACCATTACTCCGCCACAAGTGTAGTGGGCAGCAGGTACAACAGGAATCATATCGGTAGTGATATCAATGCCCAATTCCAGTAAACGTGCATACAGCGTTGGGAAGTGTTCTTTCACAAATTCTGCAGGTTTATGGGTGATGTCTAACCACACATGACGAATACCTAAGCGTTTGATTTCATAGTCAATCGCACGTGCTACAATGTCGCGTGGCGCCAATTCTGCACGCTCATCAAAACGCAGCATAAAACGCTCACCATCGGGTAAACGCAAATATGCACCTTCACCACGCATGGCTTCAGTAATTAAAAACGAACGTGCTTGAGGATGATACAAACAGGTCGGATGGAATTGGTTAAATTCCATATTTGCCACACGGCAACCCGCACGGTATGCCATCGCCATACCATCACCTGTGGCAATGTCTGGGTTAGATGTATACAGATAGGCTTTCATTGCACCACCGCAGGCAAGTGCGGTAAATGGTGCAAGGAAGCTATGCACTTTTTGTGTTTTTTCATCTAGTGCATATAAGCCTAAAGTGCGATTGCTTTCATTTAAACCTAATTTTTGCGAGGTAATTAGGTCAATCGCAATATAATTTTCAAAAATGGTGATGTTTTGCTGTTCTTGGACACGTTGTACTAAAGTGGTCGAAATTGCGCGTCCTGTTGCATCGGCTGCATGAATAATACGTCGCTGTGAGTGACCGCCTTCACGGGTTAAGTGCAACTGTTCTTGTTCATCTAAAGTAAATTGAACACCTTGTCTCAGCAGAAAATCTACCGAAGGTTTGCCGCCTTCTACGGTTTGTTTGACGGCATCCATTTCACATAAATGCGCACCTGCAATCATAGTGTCATCTATGTGTTGTTCAATTGAATCTGTTTCATCAAGCACTGCCGCGACACCGCCTTGCGCATAGAAGGTGCTGGCTTCAGTGAGGGTAGATTTCGCCAAAACGGCAATATTGAAATGCTGGGGTAATGAGAGCGCTAAACTCAAACCTGCACCACCACTTCCCACAATAATCACATCAAATTGATGTGTTGTGTTTAAATTAGGCATGTCCATCAGCTAATTTGAAAAAAGTTGGATAATGACACCCCTTTTTACAGAAAAAGGCAAGTGCGAAGTGGATTTGAATAATGAAAAAAAAGAATAAACTGGCAACTTTTATGGAATATCCCACTTTTATTGTGATTCGATTCCACGCTTTTCATTTATAGCACTTTGGCGCATCATTTTTGATGGGTCAAATATAAGATGCTATCTCAGCTATCCTCCACAGTGCCTGCCAAACCGTAATTGAAAAAGATTCAACATTTTATTACGCAAAAGCCTATTATTTTGTGCTAAATAAGGTGAGTTCAAAGTCATAATTATTATTGAGTGAATGCTATTTATGAAAAATCGCAACTTAAAAAAAGGTTTATATGCGGCTGTTTTTACTATGGCAACTGTGCAGACTCAAGCAGCACCACCAGTAGACTTTTCTAATTTGGTTGAGCAGGTTAGTCCTGCGGTGGTGAGTGTCAATGTTGTCAAAAAAATGAGTCAGGAAGAACTCTTACAACAACAAGTTCCAGAAATTTTACGCCGTTTTTTTGGCAATCAAGTGATTATTCCTCAACAGCAAATTCCACAAGAAAAAACAGGTTACGGCAGTGCCTTTTTTATTAGTAAAGATGGATACCTTTTAACCAATCACCACGTTGTTGAAGATGCTTCTAAAGTTACCATTGTACTGAATGACCGCCGTGAACTTGATGCAACTGTCGTGGGTAGTGATGAACGTACCGATGTCGCGTTATTAAAAGTGCAGGGCAGCAGTTATCCAGAACTGCGTACAGGCAATGTCGATCAATTACGTGTAGGTGAACCTGTGCTTGCGATTGGATCGCCATTTGGCTTTGACTATTCTGCATCGGCAGGAATCGTGAGTGCCAAAATGCGTAATATGATGGGTGAAACTTCAGTGCCATTTATTCAGACCGATGTGGCGCTTAACCCAGGTAACTCAGGCGGGCCACTATTTAACCAGCGCGGTGAAGTGGTCGGCGTGAACTCCCGTATTTTTAGTGGTACGGGTGGTTATATGGGCTTGTCATTCTCCATTCCTATTGATGTTGCCATGGATGTTGCCGATCAGTTAAAGCGTAACGGTAAAGTGACTCGTTCTTATTTAGGGGTGAGTTTGCAAGATATTGACCGCAATTTGGCAGAATCTTATAAACTCAGTAAGCCTGAAGGTTCATTAATTACTCAAGTTGCACCAAACTCACCTGCGGCACGTGCAGGTTTGCGCGCGGGCGATGTGATTCTTAAATACAACGGCACACCTATTTCCAGAACGTCTGAATTGTTGAACTATTTAAACCGTTCAGTGCCAAATCAAAGTATTCAGCTTGAAGTATTACGCGATGATAAACGCCGTAATATTACCGCTACGGTGAGCACAGCACCTGACGACACGCCTGCCAAAAACAACCCTGACACAGCAGCCAAAGGCCCTGTTTTAGGGGTGTCGATTCGTGATTTAAGCGTTGCAGAACAACGCCAATTAGATATTAAAGGCGGTGTGCTGATTCAGGAAGTGCGTCGTGGTGGTTCGGCAGCTCAGGCACGTATTATGCCAGGTGATGTGATTGTGCAACTGAATAACACCACCATCCAAAATGCCAACCAATTTGTTGAAACAGTATCTACCTTGAAACAAGGTACAATTGCGCGTGTGGTGATTATCCGTCAAGGGCAACGTGCGATTATTGGCATGCGTATTCAATAAGTTGATGTGGCATAAAATCGTAAATCTATCTAAAATTTAGAATCTTGCTAAACTTTAAATAGCCACTTATTTTAAGGAAGTCGCTCTTGAATTAGGGCGACTTTTTTATGTAACTCGGTATTTTTGTTAGACTAGACCGACATCGCCGTTTTAGTTAAAAGGATGACATGAGCAGCATATTTGATTTAAAAATCACCGTACAGCCAGAACATATTGATATTTTAGGGCATGTCAATAATGTGGTGTATGTGCAGTGGATGCAGGATGTAGCATCGGCACATATCGAAACATTAGGTTTAGGGGTGCTGGAATACTTAAAACTAAAACATGCGATGGTGGCGGTGGAACATCATGTGCAATATCGTAAAGCGGCACTCGAAGGTGAGGAGCTGATTTTGCGTACATGGTTAAGTGATTTGAATGCGTTGTATTCATTCCGCCAATATGCGTTTTATCGCCCTCAAGATAAAAGTCTGCTGTTTATGGGCAATACACAATGGGCTTGTGTGGAAATTGCTACAGGTCGTCCAAAACGCATGTCACCGACATTTACGCAAGCCTATCAACCCCTTGCTGCTGATGTGAATCCGTTGGATTTTAGTGAGTATGATTCATTAAGATGAGTTGAAGCACCAAGTGTAGCGTCATTGAAAGTTGCTGCATGTTATTGCTGTCGATGTTGTTAAAGAGGGTATTCACCTGTTTCAAATAGCATGAAGTATTCTTCAATTCTCACTTTAATTACGACACACATCTCTGCATAAAAAGCCTAAAACTCTCGAATAAAAAGAAAAACGCGTGAGGCTGCAAAAGGAAGTCATTATTATGGATACATTGAAAAATCCATCTGCTATAATCCTTCGCAATTTCTATTCGGCTTTTGCTCTGCATGAATTTTGAGGTGCAGAGCGTGTTATTTTTCAAGGTAACCCATGGCGCAAGCTAAAAAAACTGTTGATATTAAAAACATCCGTAACTTTTCGATCATTGCCCATATTGACCATGGTAAATCGACTCTAGCAGATCGTTTCATTCAAACCTGTGGTGGTTTACAAGATCGTGAGATGCAAGCTCAGGTGTTGGATTCTATGGAGCTTGAGCGTGAGCGTGGGATTACCATTAAAGCCACCTCAGTGACTTTATACTACAACCATCCAAATGGTCAGGAATACCAGTTAAACTTCATTGACACCCCAGGACACGTTGACTTTTCCTATGAAGTATCACGTTCTTTGGCAGCTTGTGAAGGTGCGCTATTGGTGGTTGATGCGGCACAAGGGGTAGAAGCGCAATCAGTTGCAAACTGCTATACCGCAATTGAGCAAGGCTTAGAAGTTTTACCTGTACTGAATAAAATTGATTTACCGCAGGCAGAACCTGAGCGCGTGATTCATGAAATTGAAGAAATTATTGGTATCGAAGCGCAAGATGCACCAACCTGTTCGGCTAAAACTGGTTTAGGCATCGACAATGTATTAGAAACCTTGGTGAATGTCATTCCAGCACCACAAGGTGACCGCGATGCGCCATTGCAAGCCTTAATTATTGACTCATGGTTTGATAACTATTTGGGCGTTGTGTCGTTGGTACGTATCAAGCAAGGTCGTGTGCGTAAAGGCGATAAAATGTTGATGAAATCGACAGGTCAAACGCACATCATTACCTCAGTTGGTATTTTTAATCCAAAACATACCGAAACAGGTATTTTAGAAGCAGGTGAAGTTGGCTTTGTTATTGCGGGTATTAAAGATATTTTCGGTGCGCCAGTCGGCGATACCATCACACTTGCAACGACACCAGAAGTAGAAACCTTACCAGGCTTTAAAAAAGTTAAGCCGCAGGTTTATGCGGGTTTATTCCCAATTGATGCCAGCGACTTTGAACCGTTCCGTGAAGCATTGCACAAACTACAAATTAACGACTCAGCATTGTTCTTTGAACCTGAAAGTTCAGATGCTTTGGGCTTTGGTTTTCGTTGTGGTTTCTTGGGCATGTTGCACATGGAAATCGTACAAGAGCGTTTAGAGCGTGAGTACGATTTAGACCTAATTTCATCAGCTCCAACGGTTATTTATGAAGCTGTGATGAAAAATGGCGAAACGGTTTATATCGACAGTCCATCTAAAATGCCTGATGGTTCAACTGTAGAAGATTTGCGTGAACCGATTGCGGAATGTCATATTTTAGTGCCGCAAGAATACTTGGGTAACGTCATGACCCTATGTATTGAGCGTCGTGGTGTGCAAAAAGACATGAAATTCTTGGGTAACCAAGTGTCTATTACTTTTGAAATTCCAATGGCAGAAGTCGTGATGGATTTCTTTGATAAATTGAAGTCATGTTCACGTGGTTTTGCATCGTTAGATTATAACTTTGTGCGTTTTGAAAGTTCATCTTTGGTTAAAGTCGATGTACTGATTAACGGTGAAAAAGTTGATGCCTTAGCGATGATTTGTCACCGTCAGGATGCACGTCACCGTGGTATTGCCTTGGTTGAAAAAATGAAAGACTTGATTCCGCGTCAAATGTTTGATGTGGCTATTCAGGCTGCCATTGGTGCACAAATTATTGCGCGCTCAACCGTGAAAGCGATGCGTAAAAACGTACTTGCGAAGTGTTATGGCGGTGACGTTTCTCGTAAGAAGAAACTACTTGCCAAGCAAAAAGAAGGTAAGAAACGTATGAAGCAAGTGGGAAGTGTTGAAATCCCGCAAGAAGCTTTCTTAGCTGTACTTAAAGTCGAACGCTAAAATTATAAGGATAATAAACCCATGGATTTTGATTTTAATTTGATTCTCGTTCCTGCCACATTATTTTTTATTGCGGTGTGGCTGCTCGATAAATTTGTATTTAAGCAAAGAGCAACGAAAGGGCGAGGCAATGAAAACTTCATTATCACATGGGCTTATGATTTTTGGCCTGTTTTGGCAGTGGTGATGGTACTGCGTTCATTCCTGTATGAACCATTTAATATTCCGTCAGATTCTATGGTGCCAACCTTAGAAACGGGCGATTTTATTTTGGTGAACAAGTTTGAATATGGCGTGCGTTTGCCAATTATTAACAGCAAAATTATAGATGTGGGTTCGCCTGAGCGTGGCGAAGTTGCGGTGTTCCGTTATCCACCACAACCAAGCATTAGTTATATTAAGCGTATTGTCGGTTTACCAGGCGATCATATTGTTTATGATCATGGTCAGCTGAGCATTAATGGCGAGAAAGTAACGAAAACCCCAATCCAGTTTAGCCGTGAAAAAGACAGTCTAGATACACCTACTTCAATTTACCATCAGGAAACTTTAGGGGCGCATACATTTACCATGCGCGAGCTTGAAGGTGTTAACGTGGCGCGTCAGGCACCATTCCTGAACTATGTAGACAATGGTAAATATTCAGCAGAAAATGGTTTATATTGGGAAGTCAAAGTACCTGAAGGTCATTACTTCGCGATGGGGGATAACCGCGATCAAAGTGCTGACAGTCGTTTTTGGGGCTTTGTACCAGAGGAAAACCTAACAGGCCGTGCATTCTATGTCTGGATGCATAAAGAACCTGGGTTTAATTTGCCGTCATTTAGTCGTAACGGCAAAATTGATTAATAAAGCAGATTAGGAAAATAAAAAATGCGTCATCAACAAGGGGCATCCTATATTGCAATTTTAATTGCAATTATTGGTTTTGCATTTATGGCAAAAGTAGCAGTTGCAGTTTGGGCACCATATTTCGATGATCGAATGTTGGACAATCAAATTGAAGAACAATTGTTAAATGGGCCAAAAAATCTATCACCACAACAGTTTATTGGTGAAATGGACAAGCGTTTAAGCATGAACAACATTCGCGATATTAAATTTGCAGATGTGGCTCAAGTGACTAACGTCGATGGTTTAGAAGTGAAAAAAGAATATGAAATAAGAAAACCTTTCTTATTGAATATTGATATTGTAATGAAGTTCGAGAAAAGTTTTGATCAAAGCTCAGTCCAAGCTAAATGAGACCCGTCTAGCCAGCCGAATCGGTTATCAGTTTAAGCAACCTGAATTGCTTAAATTGGCTTTGACTCACCGCTCGGTGAGTCATAAACACAATTACGAACGTCTGGAATTTCTAGGCGATTCGTTGTTGGGAATGATTGTTGCCAATTATTTATATGTGGCTTATCCACATGAAAATGAAGGGCGTTTAACGCGCATGCGGGCAACACTGGTACGTCAGGAAGCCTTAGGTAAAATTGCCAATGATTTAAAGCTCAGCCAAAATTTAATTCTCAGTACAGGTGAATTGAAATCTGGTGGTCATCATCGTGAGTCTATACTGGCAGATACCGTAGAAGCGATTATTGGCGCTATTTATGTCGATAGCGGTGATTTGAATTTGCTGCAAACGATTGTGCTAAAATGGTATAGCCCTTATTTAGATCATATTGAGCCAACCGATCAACTCAAAGACCCTAAATCACGCTTACAAGAGTATTTACAAGCACGTAAAAAACCTCTCCCGGTTTACGAGGTTGTAGATATTCAGGGCGATGCACCGAATCAGCATTTCATTGTGGAATGCCGAGTCGATAGTTTGCCTGTAATGAAGGGTGAAGGTTCAAGCCGTCGCTTTGCCGAGCAGGCAGTTGCGGCAGATATTTTAAAATTCTTGGAGCAAAAGTCTGAATGACCATCCATTCCGATCACGTAGATGCTGATCACGAGTCGAATAACGACGCCAATGACCTAATTAACCAATTCTTTAGCGGTCAGGGAACTGAAATTCCATCTGATTTCCGCAGTGGTTTTGTTGCGATTGTTGGTCGCCCGAATGTGGGTAAATCGACCCTCATGAACCACTTATTGGGTCAAAAACTATCCATTACTTCACGTAAACCGCAAACCACACGTCACAAAATTGTGGGAATTGATTCACGTGAAAAATCTCAGGCTGTGTTTGTAGACACACCAGGGATGCATAAAAAAGAAGTCCGTGCCATCAACAAAATGATGAACCGTGCTGCATCATCTGCTTTGCGTGATGTGAACTTGGTTTTGTTTGTGGTGGATGCACAAAAATGGACGCAAAATGATGAGTTAGTCCTAGAAAAGCTGAAAAATGCAGAAATGCCAGTGATTCTAGTGATTAACAAACTCGACACTTTTGAGAATAAAAATCAGGCTTTGCCGATTATTCAAGAACGTGCCAAGTTAATGAACTTTGCCGAAATTGTACCTGTATCGGCATTGCGCGGCGCGAACCTAGATCATTTGCGTGACACGATTGAACGCTATTTGCCATTCCAGCCACCGTTGTACTCGCTAGATCAAATCACAGACCGTTCAGAACGTTTCTTGGCATCTGAAATTATCCGTGAAAAGATCATGCGCCAATTGGGCGAAGAACTGCCTTACGATTTAACCGTGCAAATCGAATCATTTAAAACTGAAGATGCGGTTTTAAATGAAAAAACGGGTCGTATGAAAGCACCATGTACCTATATTGATGCCACTATTTTTGTAGATCGCTCTGGTCAAAAAGCCATTGTGATTGGTGAAAAAGGCGCGAAGCTGAAAAAAATTGGTATGGATGCACGGGTCGACATGGAAAAAATGTTCGAGCAAAAAATCATGCTGACGCTTTGGGTGAAAGTCAAAGGTGGTTGGTCTGATGATGAACGTGCATTAAAAAGCTTAGGATATAGCGATATCTAAGTTTGACGAAAAGGGAACTGTGATGATGAAAGTGTTGGCCATTGTGGCATGTATGTTTGTCTTGCAAGGTTGTATTCACAAAGTTGTGACAGTTCCCGTAAAAGTTGCCTACAAAACTACAAAGGGTGTGGTGAAAGGCACTGCTGCTGTAGTTGGTGCTGTCATTCCAGATGGTGATGACGAAGAAAAATCCAAACAAGAATCCTCTAAAGAACAGGATTAATTGACGCTATCATGCGTAATGAAATCTTGCATGGTTATTTAATCCATCATCGAAAATACCGCGAACGTAGCCATATTGTGCACTTGTTTACCCGCGAACATGGGCGGGTTGATGGTATTTTAAGACAAATGCCACCGCCACAATATCAACCGATTCGCATACAAGCTTCGGGAAAATCAGACCTTAAAAATTTCACCAAGCTGGAAATTGTCAATCAACCAGTTTTCTTCTTTGGTGATGCATTTTTTTCAGGCTTTTATTTAAATGAAATCGTGCTGCGCTTATGTTCTGCCGAAGTGGAAATGCCAGAAACTTTTGTGCAATATCACCAGACTTTGGCGCATTTACAACACTTATCTAGTCAAGAAAATCCCAATCTATTCTTAAGACAAATTTTACGTCAGTTTGAACATGCATTATTGGAAGAATTAGGCTATGCGATTGATTTTTCAGTCGATGCGAACCAAGAGCCAATTCAGCCCAATCTACATTATCATTTTCAACTGAATGATGGTTTTATCCCTACCGCACAAGCATCACGGGCTAACTTAGTCGGTACACAGATCCTCAGTATGTGCGACTATGAAAAAGGTAGGGATTTTAACCCAGAGCAGTTACAATTACTGTCTCGGCTGTATCGACAAATGATTAGTTCACTGTTGGGTGATCGACCTTTAAAAAGTCGCCAATTGTGGATTCAGAATTCTCAAACCCAAGCGTAATGTAGGAACCTATTATGGCTTTACTCGGTGTCAATATTGACCATGTGGCAACTTTAAGACAAGCGCGTGGCACGAACTATCCAGACCCTGTGAAGGCCGCATTAGTTTGTGAACAGGCGGGTGCAGAGGGGATTACTTTGCATTTGCGTGAAGATCGTCGTCATATTCAGGATGATGACGTGCGTCGTATGCGTCCGTTGTTGAAAACCCGCATGAATTTGGAAATGGCAGTCACCGAAGAAATGATCGAGTTTGCCAAGGAAATTCGTCCACAGCATGTATGTTTGGTACCTGAGCGCCGTGAAGAAGTAACCACTGAAGGTGGTTTGGATGTAGTAGGCAATTTTGCAGCAGTTAAGGCCGCTACTCAGGAATTAACAGCAATTGGCTGTGATGTGTCACTGTTTATTGATGCAGATCTTGCACAAATTGATGCGGCCGTTGCATGTGGTGCACCGACCATTGAAATTCATACAGGCGCGTATGCCAATGCAGAAAATGAAGCTGCACAGCAAGCTGAATTGACCCGTATTGTTCAGGGCGTAGAATATGCAGCTAGCCGTGGCTTAGTGATTAATGCAGGGCATGGCTTGAACTTGGATAATGTAGGTGCAATTGCCGCAATTCCACACATCCATGAGTTAAATATTGGTCATGCTTTAATTGGTGATGCTGTATTTGTCGGATTGGAGCAGGCTGTTAAACGCATGAAAGCCGCGATTGATGCAGCGCGTTAATCTGTATATTTGAAATTGAAAGATAAAATTTGAAACGTTATGTCCAGCATAAATTATGATGAATTGATGCAGCCTGTAATAGCATTTTTAGGCTGTGAAACACCTAAAGAATGGTTGAATGAAGCATTAAATAATTTAGATATTTTGATGCAAGATCACGCCAACTGTGAGAAAAAAGCAGCAGGCACAGCCATGAACTTGATGTTTCGTTACAGCTTTTTTACCGATTTGCAGGTCAAACTGGCACAGTTGGTACGCGAAGAAATGTTGCATTATGAGCAGGTGCTAGAGTTTATGGCAAAGCGTGGGCAAACGTGGCAAGGTTTAAGTGCAGGGCGTTATGCAGGTGGTTTACGTAAAGAAATCCGCACCTATGAACCCGAAGCATTGATTGATGTGTTGGTGATTGGTGCCTTTGTAGAAGCACGTTCATGCGAGCGTTTTTATGCGCTTGCGCCACTCGTGGATGAAGAATTAGGAAAATATTACCGTTATTTGCTTAAATCAGAATCACGGCATTATGAAGATTATTTGGCACTGGCTTTGGATGTAGCAAAAACAGCAAAACTGAAAAACCCTGAAGAAGATATTCAGGGGCGAATTCAGCATATACGTGAAGTGGAAAAGAATCTTATTTTAAGTCCAGATGATCTGTTCCGTTTTCATAGTGGTGTGCCTGTGCAAGCCGCTTAAAACTTGTAGATGATCTAAGATAGAAAACGGAACTTCGGTTCCGTTTTTTTTATCAATCAAGTTATTGCTTAGGTATTTTGATTGTGGATTGTTGCCTAAGTCACTTAGAAATGATCAAGGCTAAGATTAGGAATTACATTAAGCTGAATTGCCCAAAACAGTTACATTCATCTTTTTGAACGATTAAGGCATGAATCGCTGCTTGGTTATTTACAGACCACATCATCCATAAATTTTAGGCAATAAAAAACCCAAGTCGTTATGCTTGGGCTTTTTAGAATTTGGCTCTCCCACCTGGGCTCGAACCAGGGACCTGCGGATTAACAGTCCGTCGCTCTACCGACTGAGCTATGGGAGAATCTGAATGCGATTATAAGCAGATTTAAGCAAGGGTCAAGCATAAATTGTCATGTTTCTTTCATTTTGACTTTATATGCTTTTTATTTGAACAAAAAACAAAATTTTATTAAAAAATCACCCACAAGACTTGCGTTACACAAAATCGGTTGTTAGTCTGAGTGACAGAACAAAGCGTTTAAGTAGCATCTTAAACAGTGTGGATTTAACCCAACTTGCCAGCACTAAAATGGCTAAATCGGAGTAAGCGAATGAATACGCTCAGCATTTCTGACATTTTTTCTCAATTTTCTTATTATCAAGAACATTATCTTTATATCTTGTCTACGCCTGAACAATACTACACTGCTGTAGAAGGCGCGTTTATTCATGTCTGGCCTTTGGCACCTCAAGATTTGTATTTGGGCGATTTATTGCAGTTGTGGTTTAGTGAAAAATGGCTCATTCAATCGACCTGCCAATTGCTTTCAGACCATCCAGACAACGGCACCCAAAAACCATTACAGCGTGATCATGATTTATATTTGTACCAACTGGCGGGCAGTGCGCTTTCGGGGAGCAACCGTTCACGTGTGTGGTCTGTGTCTGAACAAAAACAATTGCGTGTAGAATTAGACTCTGCTTTTCGCTATTTATGTGAATATAAAGCGACAACTCAACCTGTAGTGTCTAAATCAGAACTGATTGCTGCGTTGAAAAACAGTATCTAATCTAAATAGTATTTAATCTAAGATGATTTATCATTTCAGCCAAATAGATTTGTATTGAATTGAGCGAAATGACTTGCACTAAAATAGTGTTCTAAACTGCGATAAAGATTTGCGAACAGCTTGAAAAGGATATTCAGCCGTGTGGATTAAAATATGCATTGCCATGCTCGCATTTGCTGCAAATTCCTTGCTGTGTCGTTTGGCATTGGCTGAACAGCAAATTGACCCTATTAGTTTTAGTTTGCTCAGGGTTGGCAGTGGAGCAGTGTGCTTAGGACTGTTCTATGCTGTTTTGCAGGTTCAACAACCAATTCAATTCCAATGGAAATCTGCACTCAGCCTTGCTGTATATCTGCTCGGTTTTTCGTTAGCATATTTGCATATAGACGCAGGCATAGGCGCATTGATTCTATTTGGCGCAGTGCAAATCACCATGATCAGTTATGCGATTTTGCATGGTGAGCGCATGACTTTGCCGCGCTGGGTCGGGTTAGGTTGTGCTATATTGGGGATGGGTTTGTTGCTATTGCCTGAAGCCAGTACGCCAACGTTCAAATATGCATTGATGATGTTACTGGCAGGTATTGCATGGGGTTTTTACAGTATTGCTGCAAAGACGATGCAGCATGCTTTAACCAATACTCTATCTAATTTCATTCTGGCGACACCACTTGTTGCTGTATTTTTTCTTTGGCATTTACCTGAAAGTTTTATCACTTGGCAGGGTGTGGTTTTGGCAGTGTTGTCGGGTGCATTGGCTTCGGCTGGCGCGTATGTGTTGTGGTACAGCATTGTGAAAAAAATTGATCACATTACCGCAAGTACTGTGCAACTTTCTGTACCGTGTTTGGCGATTTTAGGCGGTGTGATTTTTTTAGGTGAACAACTCACCCTGTTGATGGTCGTGGCAACCTTGATCGTGTTGTGTGGTATTTTGATGGTGATTTTAACTAAACCACGTGTATAAAACCGTTTAGATTGCAGCGGGTTTGGTCTTTTATTGAATTTCTTATATCTATCAAGAAATGATTGTGAGGCTTTTTAAAAGCGTTGTTTGTGATCTCTCTCCTCAGAAAGAAGGGGAAATAGTGAGTGAAAAAACGCAATTAAAAACAAAAACCCACGATTCAATCGTGGGTTTTGTTCATCTAAACAGGTTTAGATTATTTGGCAGCTTTTTCAGCTTCGATTGAAGCAATCGCTTCATCTACACCTTCAATTGATTCTGCTGCTTTTTTGATACGTGCAAGCGCATCTACAAGCACTTCGTCTGCAGTTGCATAAGAAATACGCATGAAACCGCCTAAACCGAACGCATCACCAGGAACAACGGCAACACCAGTTTCTTCCAATAACCAAGCAGAGAATTCTGTGCAAGATTTTAAGCCTTTCGCACGAATCAATGGTTTGATGTTTGCATACGCATAGAATGCGCCATCTGCAGGTAAGCAAGAAATACCTTTGATGTCATTCAAACCATTTACAACTAAGTCGTGACGGCGTTTGAATGCTTCAACCATTGGCTCAAGTACGTCTTGTGGGCCGTTCAATGCAGCTTCTGCAGCAACTTGCGAAATAGAAGTTGGGTTAGAAGTCGATTGAGATTGAATTTTCTTCATCGCACCAATTAGTTTAGCAGGGCCCGCTGCATAGCCAATACGCCAGCCAGTCATTGCATAAGCTTTAGACACACCGTTTAATACGATTGTGCGGTCATAAAGGTCTGGTGCAACTGTTGCGATGTTATAGAACTCATCATCCCAACGGATTGGTTCATACATATCGTCAGATGCAATGAATACTTCAGGGTATTTACGTAGTACAGCAGCCAAAGCTTCTAATTCAGCTTTGGTGTAGATCATACCTGTAGGGTTAGATGGGCTGTTTAACACCACTAAACGTGTTTTGTCAGTGATCGCAGCTTCTAATTGTTCAGGCGTGATTTTGAAACGTTGTTCTTCACCACATTCCACAATGACTGGCACGCCTTCAGCAATAATCACCATATCTGGATAGCTTACCCAGAACGGTGCAGGGATAATCACTTCATCACCCTTGTTTAACAAAGCCAACGCCAAGTTAAAGAATGATTGCTTACCACCACAAGACACCAAAATTTGGTTCGCTTGGTAGTCAAGATTATTGTCACGTTTTAATTTTGCGATAATGGCTTTTTTAAGACCAGGCGTACCGTCAACAGCAGTATATTTTGTAAAACCGTTATTAATTGCTGCAATAGCTGCATCTTTGATGTGTTGTGGTGTATCGAAATCCGGTTCACCTGCACCCAAACCAATAACGTTATGACCCGCAGCTTTAAGTTCAGCGGCTTTATTGGTTACTGCAAGTGTTGGGGACGGTTTGATGGCATTGACACGATCAGAGAGACGTACGTCCACGGCATATTCCTTCTTATAGGGATAAAAAAATAAAAAGCATATTATCTTAGCCTAAATTCGATGTCTGCGTCGTTTAAAATTGCATCAAATTAATAAAAAATCACCAAATTAGACCAATTTCCTATGAAATCGTGATTAAAACTGCTGTGAGGTGGAAGTTTCTCGCATCGGGCGGCAAAAAACTTTAAAATAGTCCAAATTTTATAAGAGTGATGGTCATGAGTAAGCAGCAGCCTACTTCAAAAAAACCATTGGTGAATCTCCCATTCCCAATGCCAAACACAGCGCAGGATAATGATCAGGCGGTACATAATTCGGTGCGTCCTAAACCTGAGCAATATGCGGATAAGACTTGGCCACCGCCACGTGGTACTCGTCGTTCGATGGGTAAGCGCTAAAAAAATGCCACAATTACGTGGCATTTTTTATTGATGGGGATTTAAAAGTATTGAAATTAACGAACATGCTTACGCGCTTTGTTGGCAGGTTTTGGCGGCGAGATTTCACGTACGCCATGCCATACATCGCTAAAATCTTGCTCGTTGATATTATACAATTCCAATAAAGCCAAAATCGCTGCACCAAATAGCATTGGGCCTTCTGAATTATTTTGGAACTCGAATACCTTACCATTTAAGTTGTGCAAAATATCCTGAATTTCAAAGACCCGATCACGCCCATTGCTGTCAGTTGGGTACATTTGTGTATTCAATATGATTTTAGCCAAGGCTTTTTCATTATCGCTCAATGCCAAGACTTCAATTAATTCATCGGTGGCAGGGGTAAAAATCACAGAATCACGGTAAATGGTGTGTAGTAATTTTTGCGTTAGTTTAGGCAATGCTTTTTCGACAAAAGGACGAAACGACGCAGGAAAAATCACATTATGGGCAATGCCTTTAAACATAGGGGCAATTTCTTCAACCGTATAACCTGCAATACCACAACCAATTGAAGTTAAAAAATACTTCATTTTAGGATGGTTTTTGGCATAGATTTTAAAGTCATCCACATAGTGCTGAATTTGCGATAGTGGCATTTGTTGTAAATGTTCATTCATGGTTGGAATGGCAAAACTTTGTCCTGCCCAACCGCGCCCGACGCCTTCAACGGCACCAAAAAATTCTTTGGCTGTTCGTGCTGCACCACCTGCATGTTGTCCTGCCATGTTACTGCCAAATACGAAAACAGTATCTTCAGGGAGGCTTTTGATAATTGATTCGTCGTGATATTGGTAAGTCATGAATGTGTGCTTTTATGGTTGTCGTCCTGAAATTTCATGTTGCCTTTGAATAGCCAGTGGGTCAAGTCTTAAAGCAGTTTCCCCGTGCTCAATTTAGTCGTAGCACATCTTCGTTCTAACAGCGTCCACTACAGAATTAAAACCGAGCAATGGCTTTGTAGCTACGCAACATCGCCACAACATATTCGGATGTCCTGAGTGTAGGTAAATCTGCTAAAATATTAGGTCGCATCAAACCTGAGAGCTGCATTTGTGAGTGATAAGCAACCTTTCGATTTAGTCACCAACTATCAACCTGCGGGTGACCAACCACAAGCCATTGAAAAATTGGTTCAAGGGATAGAACAGGGCTATCATGATCAGCTATTACTTGGGGTTACAGGCTCAGGTAAGACTTATACCATGGCCAATGTGATTGCCAGAACACAGCGTCCGACCATTGTCATGGCACATAACAAAACGCTGGCAGCGCAGTTGTATGGTGAGTTTAAAGCGTTCTTTCCGAACAACGCAGTCGAATATTTTGTCAGTTATTATGACTATTATCAGCCTGAAGCCTATGTACCATCTTCCGATACTTTTATTGAAAAAGATGCGGCTATTAATGATCATATTGACCAAATGCGACTCTCGGCCACACGTGCTTTGCTAGAGCGTCGTGATGCCATTATTGTCGCATCGGTATCTGCAATTTACGGTTTGGGTGACCCCAATGCTTATATGAGCATGTTGCTGCATGTGGTGCAAGGTGATCGGGTGAATCGTGATGATTTGATCCGTCGTTTGGTGGAAATGCAATATAGCCGTAATGAGCTAGAGTTTTTGCGCGGTACTTACCGTATTCGTGGTGAAATTTTAGATATTTTCCCTGCTGAATCTGATCAGCATGCTATTCGCATAGAATTATTTGATGATGAAGTCGATTCGATTCGTTGGTTTGATCCATTAACAGGCAAATTGGTGCGTAAAGTGCCGCGCGTGACTATTTATCCTAAAAGTCACTATGTTACGCCTAAGGATAATTTGGAACGTGCGATTGGTACCATTAAAGAAGAACTAAAAGAGCGTTTGGTGTTTTTTCGCGAACATGACAAATTGCTAGAAGCGCAGCGCATAGAACAACGTACCCGCTATGATTTAGAAATGATGCAGCAATTGGGCTATACCAACGGCATCGAAAACTATTCACGACATTTGTCTGGACGACCTGCAGGCGAAGCACCGCCCACTTTGTTTGATTATGTACCTGATGATGCCTTGCTGATTATTGATGAATCGCACGTGACCGTTCCGCAAATTGGCGCGATGTATAAAGGTGACCGATCACGTAAAGAAAACTTGGTGAATTATGGTTTCCGTTTACCTAGTGCGTTAGACAACCGTCCAATGAAATTTGAAGAATGGGAGCGCATCGTCCCATCCACAATTTATGTGAGCGCTACACCTGCACAATATGAGTTGGAAAAATCGCAACAAATTGTAGAGCAAGTGGTGCGTCCAACAGGATTGATTGACCCAGAAATTGAAATTCGTCCTGTGTTAACGCAGGTGGATGATGTGCTGTCTGAAATCAATTTGCGTAAAGAATTGAATGAGCGGGTGTTGGTCACCACTTTAACCAAACGCATGGCTGAAGATTTGACCTCGTATTTAAAAGAATACGGCATTCAAGTGGCTTATTTACACTCTGATATTGATACCGTAGAACGCGTCAAAATTATTCACGAATTACGTACAGGCGTGCATGATGTCTTGGTTGGCATTAACCTGTTACGAGAAGGTTTAGACATGCCTGAAGTGTCTTTAGTGGCAATTTTAGATGCCGACAAAGAAGGCTTTTTACGTTCAGAACGTTCGTTGATTCAAACCATTGGACGTGCAGCACGTAACTTGAAAGGTAAAGCAATTTTATATGCAGATCGCATTACCGATTCAATGCAAAAGGCGATAGATGAAACAGAGCGTCGTCGTGCCAAACAAATTGAATTTAATGAATTGCACGGCATTACTCCACGTAGTGCAGTGCGTCAGGTGATTAAAGAAATCGACACAGGTGAAGTGCTGAACGATGAGCAAATTGATGAAAAAATCAATGCACAAAGCCGTGCTTTAAGTGACGATGAACAGCACATTTTGGCTGATCCTAAACTGTATGCCAAACATATTGCCAAACTTGAAAAAGAGATGTTGAAAGCATCTAAAGAACTGCAATTTGAACAAGCGGCTCGTTTACGTGATGAAATTTTGCGTTTAAAAGCGCAAATGTTGCAATCTGGCTAAATTGGGGCGAATTGCACTGTCAGTGTAAGTGCGAGTTTGCATACTAAACTTGCTATGTAAAATTTGAGTTGCAAAAATTACATATCCATACAGTAAATTGAAATGCTTGCGGTTATTTTTGAAGAAGATAAACAAAATTGACTGAACATTAGAGTTTAGAGGTTGGGACAATGGCTAAAAAACTTCCGTTTGCAGGTGCGCGACTTGCCAAAATTGCCCTTGGTGGTGTGGTGCTGATTGGTTTGGGTGCTGCGACTATGGCATATTCCAAAACCAATGAACCGATGAAAACGGTAGAAAAAGTCGAATTAGATAAATATTTAGGCGTTTGGTATGAGGTTGCAAGAAAGCCTTTATATTTCCAAAACAAATGCGGTTCAAATGTAACAGCAGCATATACATTGAATGAAAATGGCAATGTGCAGGTGGATAACCGTTGTATTGCAAAAGATGGCAAACAAATGCGTGCTTTGGGCGAAGCTTTTGTACAAAATGCGCCTTTTAACAGCAAACTCAAAGTTAGCTTTTTACCTGAAGTCATTCGTTGGTTGCCTGTAGGGCGTGGTGATTATTGGGTGTTAAAGCTAGATGATGACTATCAAACTGCCTTGGTGGGTGAACCACGCCGTAAATATTTATGGGTACTTTCACGTACGCCGCATCCTGATCAGGCTGTCGTGACTGAATATCTGAACTATGCCAAATCACTCGGTTATGACTTAAGTGATGTGATTTATACCAGACATACGCAAACTAAAAAGTCAGACTAAGTTGCAGCAGCTCCAGAGCTACTTATAGATATAAGCAGACAAACGTATGCAGACCAATTGACCACGCAAAAGCTGCGTGGTTTTTTATATCCTGTCATTTTAAATTTTGAACATTCGATCAATCTCTAAAACAACGTATATATGAGTATAATGCCGACTGATATAGGGGAGAGTCGGATGTATAAAGGCATTGCACTATCGGTTTTAGCATCGGTCACTTTTGGGGTGCTGTATTTTTATACCCAATTACTCAAACCTTTAGACAGCGAAGAAACTTTTGCGTGGCGTATGTTGGCAACTTTGCCATTCCTAACTTTGTTTATGTGGTGGTCGGGAGATTTAAAACATATTTCCGCGATTTTTCAGCGGCTCAAACAACAACCACAATTCATACTTTGGCTGATTTTTAGTTCTTTTTTATGCACTACGCAATTGTGGTTATTTTTGTGGGGGCCGATTAACGGGCGTGGTTTGCAGGTTTCTTTGGGTTATTTCTTATTGCCTTTGATCATGGTTTTGCTTGGCTGTGTGCTATATAAAGAAAAGTTATCGACTTGGCAGATGGCAGCAGTTGCCTTAGCCGTGCTAGGTGTCAGTCATGAAATCTGGCGCATTGGCACGGTGGCGTGGGAAACCTTATATGTGGCATTTGCCTATCCTTTATATTTCTTTTTACGTCGGGTCTTTCAAACCGATCACTTGGGCGGGTTTTGGTGGGATTTACTGCTAGTTATTCCTGTCGCGGTATATTTAGGCTTTTATTATAGTGACAGTGTAAATGTCATCGCAGCTTTTCCATATTTAATTTGGTCGGTACTTGGATTGGGCTTTTTAAGTGCATTGGGACTTGGCAGTTATATTTTGGCCAGCCGCCATTTGCCTTTTGTGATTTTTGGTTTACTGAGTTATTTAGAACCTGTGCTGTTGGCTTTTGTGTCTATGTTGTTAGGTGAACGAGTTGAAGCAGGGGAATGGCTGACTTATATCCCAATTTGGTTGGCAGTTGCATTATTGGTGGTTGAAGGGTGCTTGCATTTAAGAAAGCAAAAAATGAATCAGCAAGATTTACAGCGGAAAATTCAACAGTCATCTGAATAATAAAAGCCGTCGTTATGGTGAGATATTCAAATTTCCAAGAGGATAATGAGGTTTGGCATCATCCTCCTTTTCGTCTAAAAAATTGAACTTTTGTTGAAAAAACTAAAATCACAAAAATAATTACAACTATTTTATGAATTTATAGTGAATATATAGGAAAATATTCGGGTCAGTACCAGCTTTTGATTCAATCTTGACGACAATTCCATTACAATTATCGGGTTTTGAAATTCATGCCTAGATATACAATTAATTAGAGGACGTATCTGTGAGCAAAGAGACTATCATCGCCCTACACGCAGAGCACCAAGGTCGCTGGAAAAACCGTGAAGAAATCGCGGAACGTATGATTGCTTTACTCGGTCAGTTGTACCGTGAAAAAAATATCATGGTTTCAGTTTTTGGTCGTTCTTTAGTTAACCGTTCTGTGATTCAAATTTTGAAAGCACACCGTCGTACTCGTATGATGGACGTAGAACTTTCAGTTGTTCACACTTTCCCATTGCTTGAAGCTTTGGCAAAAGTAGACAACATCGGTTCAGCAGAAATCGACTTAGGTAAACTTGCTGTTGAATATAAAGAAAAAGGCGGCGATGTAAATGCATTTGTTGCAGACGCTGTGAAATCTTTAGCGGGCAATCCAACAACTGTAGAAAGCAAAGATGTTGTACTTTACGGTTTTGGTCGTATTGGTCGTATCCTTGCGCGTTTAATCATTGGTCAATCTGGTCTTGGCCGTGGCTTAAACCTTAAAGCAATTGTGGTACGTAAATCGTCTGATGGTGATTTAGAAAAACGTGCGTCTTTATTGCGTCGCGACTCTATTCATGGTCCATTTGCAGGCACTATTTCTGTAGATGAAGAAAATGAAGCAATTATCGCAAATGGTAACTTCATTAAAGTGATCTATGCATCTAACCCATCTGAAGTAGACTATACGGCTTATGGCATCAACAATGCATTAGTGATTGACAACACGGGTAAATGGCGTGATGCAGAAGGTCTTGCACAACACCTTCAATGCCCAGGCGCTGCACGCGTAATTTTAACTGCACCTGGTAAAGGTGACATGAAAAACGTGGTTTACGGTGTTAACCAAGCTGACATTCTTGATGAAGATACCATTATTTCTGCAGCAAGCTGTACAACAAACGCAATTACACCAACTTTAAAAGTGTTGCATGACAAGTACACTGTTGTGAATGGTCACGTTGAAACTGTTCACTCATTCACTAACGACCAAAACTTGATTGATAACTATCACAAGGCTGATCGTCGTGGTCGCGCAGCAACATTGAACATGGTTATTACCGAAACAGGTGCAGCGAAAGCAGTTGCGAAAGCATTGCCTGCATTACAAGGTAAATTAACAGGTAACTCTGTACGTGTTCCAACGCCAAACGTATCACTTGCAATCTTGAACTTAACGCTTGAGAAAGAAGTAGATCGTGAAGAAGTGAACGAATACATTCGTCAAATTTCAATTCACTCTAATCTTCAAGGTCAAATTGGTTATACCAACTCGACTGAAGTGGTTTCAAGTGACTTCATTGGTTCGCGTACTGCAGGTGTATTTGATGCGCAAGCAACCATTACTTCAGGCAACCGTTTAACTGCTTACGTTTGGTATGACAACGAAGTGGGTTATAGCTGCCAAGTATTGCGTATTGCTGAACAAATGGGCGGCGTAAGCTATCCTAAAGTTCCTGCTGAAACAAATGCATAATTTGTAGATACAGAATTTAAAATCAAAAAGAGCTTCAAATGAAGCTCTTTTTTTTGCATTTATTTCATTCTTAAATATAAGGATGAGTGTTGAAATTTCCACCTAATACGCTATCCTAAACTTACCAAAATAAAGTCTATGCTAAAAAGTAAGTAGATTTGATTTTGCTTTCAAGCTTTCAAAGCCTGAACAATAGAAATAACAGAAGGATACCGTTATGCAATATGCAACCAGTCACTTACTCGGGCAAGTCCTTGCTAAAGATTGTCCATCACGGATTCGTTTAGAACATTTAGCCAATAAATGGTCAATGTTGGTGTTGCATTGTTTAAGCGAAGGTTTGCACCGCTTTAGTGAGCTAAGACAGCGCATTGAAGGGGTGAGTGAAAAAATGCTGGCGCAAACCCTGAAAACTCTTGAGCAAGATGGGTTAATTTTACGTACAGTTTACCCAACGGTGCCGCCTAAAGTGGAATATCAACTCACTTTTGAAGGCTCACAAATTGCAGCAAGAGTGAATCAACTGATTGAGTATTTAGAACAGCATTTGCCTGAAACTTCACAGCAATCTTCTCACTAATGGATTACTCATCTTTTAGGGAAGTCGCTGTAGATGTTCCTACTCCAAAGCACATTCTGGATGATTAAATAGTGCGTCGATGTGAAAAATCATAACGATCAATCAGCAAAATCCCGATGGCAAATACCAAAATACTGACAACACAACCCATCCAGCCCCGGTGTTGCCATGCGTAGACCGCCGTCAGTGAACCAAGTGCTGCACCTGAAAAATAAATAGTCATATATACCGCATTAATGCGGGAACGTGCGGTGGCATCAATTCGGTACACCAAGTTTTGATTCAATACGTGAAAAGCAGTTAGACCAAAATAACTCATCAATACGCCAACGGCATAAGCCACAATATTCTGCTGTGCAAAAAAGAGTGGAATGCAAGAAAACAACATCAAGCCAATACATAATATTGCGACAAAATTCACACGACCTTTGCCCACCGTTTTACCCGACCAACTTGATGAGAAAATTCCAATCACACCCAATAAACCAAAAAGCCCAACTTGAAAATCACTAAAATGATAAGGCGGATTGGCTAAAACAAAAGTCATGGAAGTAAAAACCAAGGACAAAATGGCAAAGCCCAAAGCGCCTGCGCAGGCTCTACGAATTAAATGTGGCTGGGTTACAGCCAGCTGAATTAAAGAACGATAAATGCCCGCTACAGTTAAATTTTTATTGGCAGCTGTAGAGGGAAGTTTTGTCCACATTAGGCCTGCAAAAAGTAGGGTGATGATGCCGCTGCTGAAATAGACAGCTTCCCAAGACCAATAGGTTGATACAAATCCTGCAAAAGTGCGCGATAAAATAATCCCCATTACCAAGCCACTCATCAATTTTCCGACAATGGCAGCACTCGATTCAGGTGGACTGATGCTAGATGCAAATGGAATAAGCACTTGTGCAGAAATCGCACCAAAAGTGGCACATACGGTAAAGAAATACAGCATGGCTAAATTGCTGCTAAAAGACAGCAAAATTTGCGAACACGCAGCAAAAACCATCAGACTGACAATCAATTTACGCTTATTTAGCAAGTCACCTAAAGGCACGAGTAACATTAAACCTAGTCCATAGCCTATTTGTGCCAAAACCACAGCAAAGCCTGCCTGACTGGTGCTAATTCCTAAACTTTTTTCAATTGAATAAATTAAAGGCTGATTAAAATATGCCGATCCC
The DNA here is from genome assembly GCF_013420525.1 of Acinetobacter sp. YH01003. Taxonomy (NCBI): domain Bacteria; kingdom Pseudomonadati; phylum Pseudomonadota; class Gammaproteobacteria; order Moraxellales; family Moraxellaceae; genus Acinetobacter; species Acinetobacter sp. YH01003. The sequence goes on from NZ_VOXY01000001.1 coordinate 399,475, forward strand.
GCACACAAGCCACAGGCGGTTGCCATGAGTAAAATAAATTTAGGCGATAAAGCAGGCGTGGTTGTGGTGGCAACAGCATTAGACATGGCGGCAGAAAGCAAACAAGGGTTAAAGCACTATAAGAACTTAGATGGCGAAGGAGAAATAAGAAAAAACGATCATATCATTGCTAAAAGAAATGAGTGTTTTGAACAATCAAGGATAAAAAGCATCTACGCATACGATTGCATAAATATAATTCGAGAAATTCTCTAAAATATGGCAGAATATACGGCTTTTAAAGTTTTTAGAGGATTGGCAAGATGCGCTTTGTTGATGAAGCAGTCATTACCGTAGAGGCTGGCGACGGTGGCAATGGCGTAGCCAGTTTTCGCCGAGAGAAATTTGTACCATTTGGTGGGCCAGATGGCGGTGATGGTGGTCGTGGCGGCAGTATTTTTATTCAAGCCGACGACAACGCAAGCACCCTTGTAGATTATCGTTATACCCGTAAATTTCGCGCTGAACGTGGTAAAAACGGGTCGGGCGCAAACTGTGCAGGTCGTGGCGGTGAATCTGTCGTTTTGACCGTTCCAGTGGGCACAACCATTGTAGATACAGACTCTGGTGATATTATTGCAGATTTAGTCGAAAGCGGTCAGAAAGTATTGGTCGCTCAAGGCGGTGATGGTGGTTTAGGGAATACTCACTTTAAATCATCTACCAACCGAACACCGCGTAAATTCACGCATGGTACCAAAGGTGAATTCCGTGAAATCCGTTTGGAGTTGAAAGTCCTTGCCGATGTAGGCTTGCTAGGCATGCCAAACGCGGGTAAATCGACCTTTATTCGTGCCGTGTCTGCGGCAAAACCAAAAGTTGCTGACTATCCATTTACCACCATGGTGCCAAATTTAGGCGTGGTGGATGCAGATCGTCATCGTTCTTTTGTCATGGCAGATATTCCAGGACTAATTGAAGGTGCAGCAGAAGGCGCAGGTTTGGGGATTCGCTTCCTGAAACACTTGGCGCGTACTCGTATTTTACTGCACATTGTGGATGTTCAACCTATTGATGGTTCTGATCCAGCGTACAATGCCAAAGCAATTCTGCAAGAGTTGGAAAAATTCTCTCCAACTTTGGCAAAGTTACCAATCGTGTTGGTGTTGAATAAACTTGATCAACTTCCTGAAGATTCACGTGAAGAATGGTGTAAACACATTCTTGAAGAATTGCAGTGGGATGGTCCTGTGTTCAAAACTTCAGGCTTAATGTCTGAAGGTACACAGCAAGTGGTGTATTACTTGATGGATCAAATTGAGCAACAACGTGAACGCGAAGTTGAAGATCCTGAGTACGCAGCAGAAATGAAAGCATTCCGTGATCAGCTGGAAGCTGAAACACGTGAACAAACCATTGCCGCGAAAGAAGCGTATCGTGAGATGCGCCGTCAGCAACGTCTTGCAGGTATGCTGGGCGATGATGACGAAGACGATGATGGTGAAGATGGCGAAGTAGAAGTGTACTACGTACGCTAAGCGCTACAAAAAGTGACTGAGGACAAGATGATAGAAGTGGTAGATGGGCAACGTCAGCTCAAGGGTTGTAAACGAATCGTTGTTAAAATCGGATCATCTTTACTCACAGCCAATGGGCAAGGTTTAGATTTGGATGCAATCTCGCATTGGGCGGGACAAATTGCAGATCTACACAATGCTGGACACGAAATTATTTTGGTGTCATCGGGAGCTGTGGCTGAAGGTATGGTGCGAATGAAACTTGAGCATCGACCCACTGATCTACCCAGTCTTCAGGCATGCGCTGCCATTGGTCAAATGGGTCTGATTCAGACTTGGTCAAGTGTGCTGGAAAAACACCAGATTCAAACTGCACAAGTCCTATTAACCCATGATGATTTGGCAGATCGTCGTCGTTATTTAAATTCCTGTGATGCATTGCAAAACCTGATTGAATGGCGCGTGATTCCTGTCATCAATGAAAATGACACAGTCTCTACTGATGAAATTCGCTTTGGTGATAATGACACTTTGGCTGCGATGGTAGCAGGGCAGGTACATGCAGATTTGTTGATTATTTTGACCGATCAACAAGGTATGTTTGACTCCGATCCACGTTCTAATCCAAATGCAAAACTGTTCCATACTGTACGTGCTTTAGATGAAAGTCTGTTTGATATGGCAGGTGGTGGCGGCAAGTTCGGGCGCGGCGGCATGCTGACCAAAGTCCGTGCAGCGCGTTTAGCGGCTAAATCGGGTTGTCCAACTTTAATTGCCAGTGGTGAAAGTGACAATGTGCTTGCGCGTTTAATGGCGGGCGAAATGTTGGGTACACTGTTCATTACTGACAATGACCGTATTGCAGCGCATCAACAGTGGTTGGCGGCACATTTACAAACGGCAGGACGTTTGGTGATTGATGATGGCGCAGTCAAAGCCATTAAAGAAAATCATCGCAGTTTATTGCCTGTGGGTGTAAAAGCGGTAGAAGGGCATTTTGAACGTGGCGATGTGGTGGAGTGTGTAGATACACAAGGTCATCGTGTCGCTGTGGGACGTGTTAATTTTAGTTCACGTTCTGCAGATTTGGTCAAAGGCTTGGCTTCTGACAAAGTGCATCAGGTGTTAGGCGAGGCACGTTCGTTAGAGATGATCCATCGCAATCACATGGCGATTTATTGATGTTGTAATACATTGAAAATAAATGGATAAAACTATTCTTTTATTTTATTAGCTACTTGTTTAACGACTTGGTAAAGAGCCTACTCAACATAAAGTAGGCTTTTTACTGTTAAATATATTTAGATATCAAGAACAAGTTTTTGGGTTTCATTTTGCCCGACTTGTAACGAATGTTTCAGTTTGGTGGTCTTACATGAACCAAGATAATTTAAAAGATTTATTATTATTTTTGAACTTTACACAGCATCAAAACGTATTTATTAAAAAATTTTCGTTTGGGGATTATAGTCTTTCAATTGATTTTGAGAATAAAACGATAAATTATCCTGAAGATTATGGTTTAAAGGTGAATGAAAGACAGACTTGTAATTTCGCAAGTAATGAAAATTTTGTGGTGTTTGAATGCGTACATCGTTTATTAGAAAAAGGTTATAAACCTGAACATATTGAGCTTGAACCTAAATGGAAGCTCGGGCATGGGGCGAGTGGTGGTCGTGCCGATATTATGGTGAAAAATCATCAAAATCAACCATTTTTAATTATTGAATGTAAAACCTTTGATCGTGAATTTAATAAAGCTTGGAAAGATACGCTTGAAGATGGCGGACAGCTTTTTAGCTATGTCGAACAAGAAAAGTCAGTTGAATTTATTTGCTTGTATGCATCACAGTGGAACGAACGAGATAAAAAAGTTGATGATCAACAGCGCATTATTTCTGTTAAAGACAACCCAATTATTTTAAAGGATTTACCCGAAGCACTGCATTATAGTAATGCCAAAAATGTGAAGGAGCGTTTTAAAGCATGGAAAGAGACTTATCAGTTAGAAGCGACTGAAAAAGGCATTTTTGAAGACAATATTCAAGCCTACCAAATTGGTAAAGACAAATACACTCTAGCGATTGATACTCAACCAATTAATAGCCTGAATATTAAAGGAAAATATCACGAGTTTCGTACCATTTTGCGTAAGCATAATGTGTCACGTCGTGAAAATGCCTTTGAAGTGTTGGTGAATTTATTTTTATGTAAAATTGTGGATGAAACCCAAAATCCTGAAGATTTGCATTTTTATTGGAAAGGCATGGCATATGACAGTTATTTTGATTTAGTCGATCGCCTGCAAAAGCTGTATAAAATTGGTATGCAACAATTTTTACAGCAAGACATTATTTATGTCAGCCAAGATGATATTGATGGTGCATTTTGGGCAATTAAACAAAAACCGAATGCCACCGAGCAACGAATTAAAGAACTCTTTCAACAACTTAAATTTTATAAAGGCTTAGATTTTGAGTTTATTAAAGTTTCCAACAAAGAAAAGTTTGAGAAAAATGCCAAAATTTTGATTGAAATTATTCAAATGTGGCAAGGTTTACGCCTAACCTCGACCGAAGAAAATCAATTCTTAGGGGATATGTTTGAGTATTTCTTAGATAACGGTATTAAACAAAGTGAAGGGCAGTTCTTTACACCTATTCCTATTTGTAAGTTCATTGTGTCAGCATTGCCATTAGAAAGCATGTTGCAACAACATTCTGAACCGTTAAAAGTGATTGATTATGCGTGTGGTTCAGGGCACTTTCTTAATGAATATGGCTCGCAAGTCAGTAAACTACTTAAGCCAATTAAAGATATTGATGAACCAAATAGTTACTATGCACAAACTTATGGCATTGAAAAAGAAGATCGTTTAGCCAAAGTATCTAAAGTGGCATCGTTTATGTATGGGCGTAATGAAATTAATATTATTGATGCTGATGCCTTAATCTCCCATGAAAATATTAAACCTGAAAGTTTTGATGTATTGGTGGCAAATCCTCCATTTGCTGTCGAGGATTTTTTACAAACCATTGATGAGGTGGAGCGTGAAAAATTTAAATTATTTAATTTGGTGAATAATCCTAGCAATAATAATATTCAGTGTTTCTTCTTAGAACGTGCGCAACACTTATTGGCACCAGATAGCGTGATGGGTGTGATTGTACCTAGCTCAATTTTAAGCAATAGTGACAGTATTCATATTGCGACACGTGAAATTTTATTACAGTATTTTGATTTTTTAAGCATTGTTGAACTAGGCAGCCAAACCTTTGGTAAAACGGGTACCAATACGGTTGTATTGTTTTTGCGTCGTAAAGCACAGCGACCAGAGCAAGCCGTACAATTTAAAAATCGGGTCAATAATTTCTTTGCAGATTGGGACAGTGAAAAAGTAAGTAGTGGCGGTGCATATTTAGATATTAAAGTGGTTGAGAAATATTGCCAGCATATTCAGGTCGATTTTGCGTTGTATGAAAGCTTATTAAAAGGTGAGCTGAATCATGACTTATTGGCGGTTGAATTTTTTAAAGATTACAAAACCGATTTTTATAAGCGCACTGAAATTGTGAATTTGAAGAAACAAAAACAATTTAAAGCCAAATCTGAATTGCAGCAACAAGCGGAACTAGATGCGCGTTTACTCAGTTATTTAACAGAAATTGAAAAAGACAAGCTATATTACTTTATGCTCACGCAATATAACGCTTCGCTTGAGCATAAAGCGCGTCCGTTATTGGTGGTGAAAAGCCCGAGTGACAATAAAGAGCAGAAGAAATTTTTGGGTTATGAGTGGAGTAGTGCCAAAGGTAATGAGGGTTTAAGTTATATTGGTGGTGAAACAGTATTTGATATCAATACCCCATTATTTGACCCGAAAAACCGTGATAACAGTGACAAAATTAGTTATGTGATTCGTCAGAATTTTAATGGCGAGCAGTTGACGATTCCTGAACATTTAACACCATTTGTAACGCAAGTGTATTTGCATGATGTGCTGGATTTTAGCCGTAAGGATTTTAATAAAGCCTTTAATTTATCTGCACAGAGTAAAGTTGAAATTGAAACAAGGTGGGATTCGGTGAGAATTTTACAATTACTTTGTAAAATAGGTGGAAGTCAGAAAAAAATTCAAAATACTGAGATATTGTTAGAAGGTTCAATTCCTGTTGTTACTCAAGAAAAGGGAAATTTGATTGCCGGATTTGTTAATGATGTAGAGCCAATTCAGGATTTACCGTTAATTGTATTTGGAGATCATAGTTGTACGTTTAAATATGTAGATTTTCCATTTGTTAGAGGTGCAGATGGCACACAGCTACTAAAAGTCGATCCAAATATTATTGATCCAAAATATTTTTATTATATTTTAAATGTAATAAAAATCCGAAATAGTGATAAATATGAACGTCACTTTAAATATTTAGCTGAGGAGAAAATCCCACTTCCTCCTTTAGAAGTTCAACAAAAAATTGTTGAAGAATGTGAGGTGGTGGATTTAACTCTGGATTCAGAAAGTCAGAAAATCGTAACTGCACATGAGAAAATTAAGGACATTATTGAAAATGCTAAAACAACCGCTATTCATAAATTTAAAATAGGTCAATTGTTAGCGTTGGAATATGGCAAAAGTTTACCAGAAGCGAAAAGAATAGCAGGAGAAGTTCCAGTAATGGGTTCTAATGGCATCAGTGGTTATCACAATGAATCATTATGTGATAGTCCTGCTGTGATTGTTGGTCGCAAGGGATCAGCAGGAAAAGTGACCTATATCGAAAGAGCATGTTTTCCAATTGACACAACATTTTATGTTAAGCCGTTGATAGAAAGTAATATGAAATTTATTTACTATCTTTTAAATTCTTTAGGGTTAGAAAAATCAATTGTTGGAATTGGTGTTCCAGGTATAAATCGAAATGATATTTATCAATTAGAGGTTCCAAATATCTCGTATGATGAACAAGTGAAAATTATTCAAAAAATCGAAGCCCTAGAAATGCAAATTGCACAAGCGCAACAAGTGATTGATGCAGCACCTCAGCAAAAACAAGCCATTTTACAAAAGTATTTGTAAGTAATAAAAAAAGTCCCGCAGCGTACAGCAACTTGCGGGACTTTAATATGCTCAACACACTCACCAAATAGCAAATGCGCATATTGTTATCACTTTGTTGAGGGAAATATCATGCAATTACAATTACGAAAAATCGAGAATAGCTTAGGCATCATTATTCCAGCATCTGTCATGCAACAATTTAATCTTAGGGTAGATACACCTGTAGAGATCGTAGAACAAAATGGAAACATGATGATCAAGCTCATGATTCAGAAGCAATCTAAACTTCCATTCAGTGAGGCTGAATTACTTGCCAAGATTGATGCTGACAGCGCACATAGCGACTTAATTGCAAAGCCTATTGGCAAAGAGTGGTGTGAATAAGCACTTATTGATCGGAGCGACTCATTGGTCTGAGTAGCGCCCCTCAAAATAGTTTATTTCAAGTTTATTTAAACTGAATCGTTCCATTTGCATTGACTGTAATTTTAGATTCACCTGCTGCCATATCTTGATCAGCTACAGCCGTTTCTGCGACTGCAAATTTTGCCATGCTTGCGCGCATAACAGGCTGCGGGAAATAAGAATTGGTGTTTAGGTTCAAGTTTACCAAGTTATAGCCCGATTTATTCCAAGCCTGACTTAACATTTGCGCACGTTGTTGAAAGTTTTTAGACGCTTCGACCATCAACTCATTTTCAACTTTTTTACGTTGTGCATCTGACACACTAAAATTAATAGATTGGGTCTGAAAGTTTTGTTGTAGCTCACTCACCAATTGGCTTGCTGCTTTAAAATCGGTACTTTGTACCCGTACCTCTGCACGACCGCGCCATTCTTTTAACTTACGACTGTCGTTGTCGTAAATTGGATAGGTGGTTTGCGAACCCGTTTCAACTTTCACTTGTGGATACTTACGTGCAGTTGCAATGGCTTGGCTCATTAACTGGTTAATTTGTGATGCAAGTTCAGCAGGCTGTTTGTGACTTTTTTCAATATATAACACAGCGTGCATTTGATCATTTGAAACTTCGCGTGTAGCTTCAGCTTGAACATTGATGATATTGTAATTTAAAGATTCATTTTGTTGGGCAAAAGCGGTGCTTGCAGCACCAACAGCCAACAGGGTAGCAGCTAGAGAAAGTAAGCGCATATTCTGACCTTTTGTTCAAATTATCGAGATTTTAAAATGTGTTTTAACTGCTTTAAATTTTAGCTTTGCTTTGTGAGGATTTTTAGTTGAATTTGTGGTGGCTTTGTAAAATATGCGTTAAAAATTGCGGTAAATACTGCTTTATAAAATTCAATAAAAATAATGATCTATACTATTTTGAAAATAAATGCTGCATGACTTGAGAGATTGTGTAAAAAAAAGTATAAAAGGAAGTGGAAAGAGTTAAATTTTCTTTCCTTTGTCACAATGTAAGATGATAATTCAATCGAATAATCTGCAAGATATGTTTTTTCGATGAAATTAGGCAATATTTGGGTTAAACCTGTTTATTTTCTAGAAAAATTAGGTATTATCCCGCTTCCTAGTCTTGAAGAACAAAACTCTATCTCGCTAGATCAAAAAAGCACCGAGTCAAAGGACCGCAAGTCACCAGACTTATTTCTTTCAACCCATATCAGAGATGGTAATTCGATATGAGCGTTACTTCTGTAAACCCTGCCAACCATTCCACAAACGAATACTACTTGACTCGCCAAAGTCAGATGGAATCGAATGTGCGTAGTTATCCTCGTAAATTACCGTTAGCGATAGCGAAAGCACTGGGTTGTTGGGTTACCGATGTTGAAGGTACTGAGTACCTAGATTGTTTGGCTGGGGCAGGAACCTTGGCATTGGGCCATAACCATCCTGCGGTGGTTCAAAGCATCCAAGACACTTTAGCGAGTGGTTTGCCATTACATACCCTAGATTTAACGACACCTTTGAAAGATGCTTTTACTGAAGCGTTACTTTCACACATGCCTGGTGGTCAAGAAGAATACTGCTTGCAGTTCTGTGGTCCTACAGGTGCAGATGGCACAGAAGCGGCAATCAAACTTGCAAAAACCTATACAGGTCGTAGCTCAGTCATCAGCTTCTCAGGTGGCTATCATGGTATGACTCATGGTTCATTGGCGATGACAGGTAACTTGTCTGCAAAAAACGCAGTCAATGGTTTAATGCCTGGTGTTCAATTTATGCCATATCCGCATGAATACCGCTGCCCACTTGGTATTGGCGGTGAAGCGGGTGTAGATGCTTTAACGTATTATTTTGAAAACTTCATTGAAGATGTAGAAAGCGGTGTAACTAAGCCTGCAGCTGTGATTCTTGAAGCAATTCAAGGTGAAGGCGGTGTAGTGACTGCACCAATTAAATGGTTGAAAAAAATCCGCGAAGTGACTGAAAAGCACAACATCGTTTTAATTTTAGACGAAGTTCAAGCGGGCTTTGCACGTTCAGGCAAAATGTTTGCATTTGAACATGCAGGTATTGAGCCAGACGTGATTGTAATGTCTAAAGCTGTTGGTGGTGGTTTGCCATTGGCTGTACTTGCAATTAAACGTAAGTTTGACGCATGGCAGCCTGCAGGTCACACGGGTACTTTCCGTGGTAACCAATTGGCAATGGGTACTGGTCTTGTGGTGCTTAAAACCATTAAAGAACAAAACCTTGCACAAAATGCGCAAGAGCGTGGTGAGTTCTTACAAGCTGAATTGAAAAAATTAGCTGTTGAATTCCCATGTATTGGTAACGTGCGTGGTCGCGGTTTAATGATTGGTATCGAAATTGTAGATGAACGCCAAGAAAAAGACCGTTTAGGTGCTTATCCGGCAGACTCTCAATTGGCTGCTGCTGTTCAAGCTGCATGTTTTGACAACAAATTGTTGCTTGAGAAAGGTGGTCGTGGTGGTACGGTAATCCGTTTACTTTGTCCACTCATCATTACTCAAGAAGAGTGTGTAGAAGTCATCGCTCGCTTCAAGAAAGCAGTTGCTGAAGCGTTAGTCGCAGTTCGAGGCGCATAAGTTTATGGTAGATTTTGCAGAACATCGTAAAGCGTTACTCTGCAATGATGCTCAATCCATTGCTGACTACAGTGCAGCAATGGAACAAGCGACTCAAGCAGTCGCGGCATGGTTGCAAAATGACAAAATGTACACAGGCGGCAGCATTAAAGAATTGCGTGAAGCGATTTCTTTCCAGCCTGCAAAACAAGGTTTGGGTGTACAAAAGTCATTGGAACGCATGGTTGAGCTTTTCTTAAACAAAAGTTTAAAAGTTCATCATCCACATTCTTTGGCACATTTGCATTGTCCAACTATGGTGGCAAGCCAAATTGCAGAAGTTCTCATTAACGCAACCAACCAATCTATGGACTCTTGGGATCAAAGCCCTGCAGGTTCATTGATGGAAGTACAACTAATTGACTGGTTACGTCAAAAAGTTGGCTATGGTGCAGGTCAAGCGGGCGTGTTCACTTCAGGTGGTACGCAGTCTAACTTGATGGGTGTGTTATTGGCGCGTGATGCGTGTATTGCAAAGAACTGGAAAGATGAAAACGGTAATCCGTGGTCTGTTCAGCGCGATGGTATTCCAAGCGATGCAATGCGTAATGTGAAAGTCATTTGTTCTGAAAATGCACACTTCTCTGTGCAAAAGAACATGGCGATGATGGGTATGGGCTTCCAATCGGTTGTTACTGTACCTGTTAATGAAAATGCACAAATGGACGTGGTTGCACTTGAGCAAACCATGGCGCATTTAAAATCTGAAGGTAAGATCGTTGCGTGTGTGGTTGCGACTGCAGGTACAACCGATGCAGGCGCGATTGATCCGCTTAAAAAGATTCGTGACATCACTAATCAATATGGCGCGTGGATGCACATTGACGCAGCTTGGGGTGGTGCATTAATTCTTTCTAACAGTCATCGTGACATGCTTGATGGTATTGAGCTGTCTGATTCTGTGACACTGGATTTCCATAAGCATTACTTCCAAACTATTTCGTGCGGTGCGTTCTTACTGAAAGATGAAGCGAACTATCGTTTCATGCACTATGAAGCAGAATATTTGAACTCTGCTTATGATGAAGAGCATGGCGTACCAAACTTGGTGTCTAAGTCATTGCAAACAACGCGTCGTTTTGATGCGTTGAAACTTTGGATGACGATTGAAGCATTAGGTGAAGAGCTTTACGGTTCTATGATTGATCATGGTGTGAAGCTAACCCGTGACGTTGCTGATTATATTAAAGCGACTGCAGGTTTAGAATTGTTGGTTGAACCACAATTTGCTTCAGTGTTGTTCCGTGTTGTGCCTGAAGGTTATCCTGCAGAGTTCTTGGATAGCTTGAACCAAAACGTGGCAGATGAATTATTTGCACGTGGTGAGGCCAATATTGGTGTAACTAAAGTCGGTAATGTTCAATCATTGAAGATGACGACTTTAAGTCCAGTGGCAACACTTGAAAACGTGAAAAACTTGTTAGGCCTAGTATTGGCAGAAGCAGATCGCATTAAAGATGCGATTGTCGCGGGTACTTATACGCCACCAATCGACTAATGCTTTCATTATTCAGATTGTTATGAAATACAACAAAAGAAGTCACTACGGTGGCTTTTTTTGTGTCTGATTAAAAATATTGCAGTGAAGTGTTGTACCGTTCTTGCTTGAATTTTGTGATGGATTGGGTGTTTTGGGCTCAAATAATGCACTGCGGATGTCATAAAAATTACGCAATTGGCGAATAAACCATCAATTTTGGTAGAAAAAACCATAAATAATGATGACATTGGCATGAATTATTACAATTTGAAATTTAAATACTGAAAAAAATAAGCACTCTAGTGTTTTATTAGTTATTGATTTTAAATCATTTAAAAATTATTTCAGATACGAAAAGCAAATATAACCAAAGCGTAACAAAGCTGTAACATGGTTGTCATATTATAAAACCACAATGCAGTTATCGAAATAAGTACAAAACTTAATAACAAGTGACGTACTCCGAACTTGCATACTATGAGAGAGAACAGAATGCGCTTTACTAACATCGCCATTGCTTTAGCCGTATCTGCAGCAGCTGTAACAACTGCTAACGCAGCTCGTGACACCATCCAAATCGCGGGTTCTTCAACCGTTCTACCATACGCAAGTATTGTAGCAGAAGAATTTGGTAATACTTTCCCACAATTCAAAACTCCAGTTGTTGGTTCAGGCGGTTCTTCAGGTGGTTTGAAGCAGTTCTGTACAGGTGTGGGTGATAACACAATCGACATCGCGAACTCATCTCGTAAAATTAAAGATTCAGAATTAGCTGCTTGTAAAAAAGCAGGCGTAAACCAAGTTTTAGAAATTAAAATTGGTTACGACGGTATCGTATTTGCTTCTAACGCAAACAAAGCGGCTTACAAATTAAAGCCTTACCATGTATATGCAGCAATTGCAGCTCAATTACCATCTAAAGGTAAAATGGTTGCTAACCCATATACACGTTGGAACCAAATTGACAAAACACTTCCAAACGAGCCTATTACACTTGTAATTCCAGCGTCTAACCACGGTACACGTGAAGTGTTCCAAGAGAAAATGGTTGATGCAGGCTGTGAAGCTTATGCTGCAATCAAAGCATTAGACAAAGATGCGCAAAAGAAAGCGTGTACTACTTTCCGTAAGGATGGTCGTGTAATCGAAATCGCGGGTGACTACACAGAAACACTGGCACGTTTGAAAACTTCTCCAAGCGCAGTAGGTGTATTCGGCTTAGGTTTCTATGACCAAAACCGTGACCGTTTACGTGTTGCAACTGTAAACAACGTAGCGCCATCTGAAAACACAATTTTAAATGGTTCTTACCCTGTATCACGTCCATTGTTCTTCTACGTGAAAGGTGAGCACCTTAAATCAATCAAAGGTTTACCGCAATTTACTGAATACTTCTTGAGCAAGAAAGTATCTGGTAAAGGTTCTAAATTAGATAAAGCAGGTTTGATCTCTATGTCTGACAAAGAGCGTGCACAAGTTCTTGCTAACTTCAAAGCTGGTAAAGCGGTTAAGTAATTTGAGTTAAAGCAGCTGATGGCAGGGAATAACCTGCCATCAGCTTTTTGCTAAGAAATGTTTTTTCAAAAACACAAATTGAAAAAACAGTGGAGAATACATGAATCTGCTACTCATAGGTGTGTTATTGGCGATTATCGCCGTAGCCTATCAAATCGGGTTAAGCAAGAGCCGTAACCTAGCAGGTAAGGGAAATAACTCTGCAATGTTACATTCACGTCCAGGATATTATGGCGCGTTGGTAGCATTATGGTGTGGTATTCCTGCTTTTTTAATTTTGATTGTTTGGAACTTGGTTGAACCAAGTATTCTAGAGCAAGTGGTAATTAATAATGTGCCAGCGCACATTGCTGCAAGCCTAGACCCTGCAAGTACAAGTGTTTTGGTTGATCGCGTACAAGCCATTGCATCTGGTTTTGGTGTAAGTGATACACCTGCTGCATACGAAGTTGCAGCGGCAGAGCAATTAGCGAAAATTGAAACCATTGGTTCTTATGCCAAACTTGCGGTGGTGATCTGTGCGGCCTTATTTGGTTTGCTGTGGGCAAAGAAACGTGTTTCACAACAATTCCGCGCACGTAACCAAGTTGAAAAAATCATCAACATTTCTTTGGCATTATGTTCTGGTGTTGCGATTCTAACTACGGTTGGTATTGTGATGTCCATGTTCAGTGAAGCGATGCGATTCTTTAGTTTCGTTAGCCCACTGGATTTCTTCTTTGGTACAGTCTGGAACCCTGGTTTTAGCACCTCGGGTAGTGCAGATGGCAGTTATGGTTTACTTCCATTACTGTGGGGTACATTGATGGTGAGTGGTATTGCTTTATTAGTTGCAGTACCTATTGGTTTAATGATCGCCATTTACCTTGCAGAATATGCATCGCCTAAATTCCGTGCATGGGCAAAGCCGACCATTGAAGTTTTAGCAGGTATTCCGACCATTGTGTACGGTGTATTTGCCATGATGATCATTGGTCCGTTCCTTAAAACAGCGGGTGCAATCATTGGACTAGATATTAATGCCACGAGTGCATTAACCGCTGGTTTAGTGATGGGTATTATGATCATTCCTTTTGTATCTTCATTGTCTGATGACATTATTACGCAAGTGCCGCGTGCGCTACGTGATGGTTCTTTAGGCTTAGGTGCAACCAAATCTGAAACCATTCGTCGCGTGGTGATGCCAGCTGCATTACCAGGGGTGATTGGTGCATTCTTACTTGCTGCATCACGTGCAATTGGTGAAACCATGATTGTGGTGTTGGCTGCAGGTAATAGTCCTTTACTGCACGCAAACCCATTAGAAGCGGTATCTACGGTTACGATTACGATTGTGAACCAATTAACAGGTGATACAGATTTCGCAAGTCCGCAGGCATTGGTTGCTTTCGCACTTGGTTTGACCCTGTTCGTGATTACCTTAGGTTTGAACATTGTTGCACTATACATTGTGCGTAAATATCGTGAGCAATACGACTAATGAGTACTTCAAATACATCGTCTTTGGATCAGTTAGATCCACAAGCTGCTGCCGAATTACGTGAACAACGTAAAAAAACCATCGCCAGTTCATTGGGTAAGCGTCATCGTAAGGAAAAAACCTTCCGTTTGATGGGGTTCTCGGCAGTTATTGCAGGTTTATTCTTTGTCGTATTGTTATTCGGCAGTATCTTATCTAAAGGTTTGCCTGCGTTCTGGCAAAGCAGCATGAGCCTTCCAATTTACTTCGATCCAGCGATTGTCAATGCAGGTCCAAAACCTAAGGCGATTGCAGGCGAGTCACCAGCACAATACGAAGACCGTATGATTGCGTGGCAAACCGAAATGGGTATGGTCGATTGGGATGCTTTAATCGTGAATGGTATTGTGGCGAAAGACAAAGCGCTTGAAGCTAAGCGTGATGATCTTGGTTACTTATATACCAGTTCTGAAGCATACCGTATTCGTGACATGGTCTTGGCTGATCCTTCTTTAATTGGTCAAACCAAAGAAGTGAAAGTGCTTGCAGATGCGAACGTTGATGTATGGTTAGAAGGCAAGATTGACCGCAGCTTACCAGATGAGCAGCAACAATTAAGCCCTGAAGTACGTCAATTGGCAGATCAGCTCGAATCACAAGGTATTATTAAAAGTACTTTCAATACCAATATTTTTGTTAGCCCAGACTCACGTAGTTCTCCAGCGACTTCTGGTTTGGCAGGTGCATTCATGGGTTCATTATTCATGATGCTGATTGTGATCTTTATTTCGATTCCAATTGGTGTTGCATCAGCAATTTACTTAGAAGAATTTGCGCCAAAAAATGCGATTACTGATATTATTGAAGTGAACATCAATAACTTGGCCGCTGTACCTTCTATTGTATTTGGTTTGTTGGGTGCTGCGATCTTTATTGGTTGGATGCATTTACCATTGTCTGCACCATTGGTCGGTGGTTTGGTACTGAGTTTAATGACTTTACCAACAGTGATTATTACCACGCGTGCATCATTAAAAGCAGTGCCGCCGTCTATTCGTCAAGCTGCTTTAGGTTTGGGTGCTTCTCGTTTACAAACAGTGTTCCACCACGTACTCCCACTTGCATTGCCGGGTATTTTAACGGGTGCAATTATTGGTGTCGCACAAGCTTTAGGTGAAACCGCACCATTGTTATTAATTGGTATGAGTGCTTTCGTTGCCAGTGTACCAGCAACTCCACTTGATCAATCTACTGCGTTACCTGTGCAAATTTTCTTATGGCAGGGTAATGAATTGCGTAACTTCTTCGAGGGACGTACCGCTGCAGCCATTATCGTACTACTTGCGCTAATGATTGGCTTAAACAGCCTTGCAATTTGGTTACGTAAGAAGTTTGAAGTACGCTGGTAATTGAGGGCAGAGAATATGAATGCTGTAGCAAGCACAGAAAAACAGAATTCCTTAGAACAGGATAAGCAAGTGAATCCACAACAAAGCCAATTTACATCTACCGATGTAGAACAGAAGCAATCATCGACTTCGTTTGTTTCACAATTTGATACGCAAACTTCAAGCAAAAAAGAAGCGAAATCATCAAATGTAAAGTTAAGTACCAATGACGTGCATGTGTACTATGGTGAATCTGAAGCGATTAAAGGTATTGATTTAAATATCTATGAAAATGAAGTTATTGCTTTCATTGGTCCATCAGGTTGTGGTAAATCTACGTTCTTGCGTACTTTAAACCGTATGAACGACACGATTGATAGCTGTCGTGTAACGGGTAAAGTAATGTTGGATAACCAAGACATTTATGACCCGAACCTTGACGTGGTGTTATTGCGTGCGCAAGTGGGCATGGTGTTCCAGAAGCCAAACCCATTCCCGAAATCAATTTTTGAAAACGTGGCTTATGGTCCTAAATTGCATGGTTTAGCACGTGATAAGTACGATTTAGAAGAAATTGTAGAAAACAGCTTGCGTAAGGCAGGTTTGTGGGATGAAGTGAAAGATCGTTTGAATCAACCAGGTACAGGTCTTTCTGGTGGTCAGCAACAACGTCTTTGTATCGCGCGTACCATTGCGGTAAGTCCAGAAGTAATTTTGATGGATGAACCATGTTCGGCGCTTGACCCAATCGCAACGGCAAAAGTAGAAGAATTAATTTCTGAACTTTCTACCCAATATACGATTGCGATTGTAACGCACTCAATGCAACAGGCAGCGCGTGTATCTGACCGTACCGCATACTTCCATTTGGGTGATTTGATTGAAGTGAATGCGACTGAAAAAGTATTTACTCAGCCAGACCATCAATTAACAGAAGCGTATATTACAGGGCGTTTTGGTTAATCTGCTTAAGTCCTGAAAGCTATTAAAACAGAATCTTAGGATTCTGTTTTTTTTTGTTATAGTATTGATTGTTTTGTACGCGCAGCGAAAATAAAAAATGCAGTTTCCTTCACAAGAAGAACGACAACAGGCAAAACCAGCACGCCAAGCCACGAAAAAAATAATCGATGCCTTGTTTGGATTTCAACATAGTGCAGAGACGATAGCAGCACTTTTGGTTTTGCTGAGTATTTTATTGGCAACGTTTTTTAACCATGATGGGTGGTTTCCAACTTCTCAAAGCCCCAATATGAGCAATTATCATCGTTGGTTGTATGATCAATTTGTGATAGTTTCAGGTGTGATAGTGCTTGTTGTTTATTTTAGGGTACAGCAGCAAGCAAGTGATCCCCATTTTCGGCAGGCTTGGCGAGACTATATCGATGCCAATGCTAAATTTAAGTTTTATCGCTATGTAAAAGCACAACAAAAAAATAAGTTACCGTTCTTGCACAGTGCAGTAGGTGAATTTCTTTGCGTAATGTGTTTCTGCGTAGGTTTAGTGTGTTTCTATTCAATGCTTACACCTTCAGATCATGAGCGTAGAGGTAGTTTTCTACTGTTTGGTTGGTGGCCGATCAACGCACTTATTATTGGGATTTGCTATCAGGGGCAAATTTGGTTTGCTGTACGTTTAATGGCTGTTCGGCAGATTTCTAAACGATATTTACGATTGATTCAAAAAGAAGCTGCTTTAAGATAGAAAAAGTATTGAAAAAGTCGAAATTGACCTAATGTAGTCCTAATAAACCGAATTAAATTGAGAACTCATTTTTATGTTATTTCATTTACCTAAACTACCTGCCGAAATTCGGATTAGTCATTTGAATGCGCGAATTAATGAACAACGAAAAAAAATTGCGCAAACCACGGCATCTAAACTCGAGCTATTACAACTTTCACAACAAATGGCACGTGAAGCGCGCGCCCGTAAAAAGAACAATCAAAAAATTTATGTGTTGGATTTTAAAGGTGATACTGCTGCGTCTGCTGTAGAGCAATTGCGTGAAGAAATCACCCTAATTTTGGCAACGGCCAAAGCTGGACGTGACCGTGTTGTGGTACGTTTGGAAAGTCCAGGCGGTATGGTGCATGGTTATGGGCTTGCAGCTGCACAATTGGTACGTTTGCGTGATGCAGGTTTCCATCTCACGATTTGCGTCGATAAAGTCGCAGCAAGTGGTGGCTATATGATGGCATGTATAGGTTCAGAAATTGTGTCAGCGCCATTTGCCATTTTGGGTTCTATTGGAGTAGTGGCACAAGTACCGAACTTTAATCGCTTGCTCAAAGAAAAAAATATAGATTTTGAGATGTACACAGCAGGTCAATACAAGCGCACTGTGACCATGTTTGGTGAAAATACCGAAGAAGGCAAGGCTAAGTTTGAAGAAGAATTGCAACAAACTCATGTACTATTTAAACACTTTGTCGAAAAATACCGTCCACAACTGAATGTTGAAAAAGTGGCAACAGGTGAGCATTGGTATGGTCAGGATGCGCTGGATTTAAATTTGCTAGACAAGCTGCAAACTTCAGATGAATATTTGCTGAGTTTGTTGCCACAGCATGATATTTATGTGATTCAAACCCGTAAAAAGCCAACTTTGGGTGAAAAGCTAGGTTTGCAAGCTGCACAAATGGCAGATAGTCTGATTCCTGCAGTGATGAATAAACTGGTTGATAGCCTAAGCAAAGCCAATAGCAGTTTGCTACAAATCCGTGATCCTAAACTGTAATAGCGATTATCTAACTTCTAAAATTTATCTAAAAATTGTGCTCATTGAGCGCAATTTTTTATTCACTTTTATTAAAAAATATGGGTCTTTGATTTAAGCATCTTAATTTTCAATTCAGCTTGATGTTATATCTTTGTGATAAGAAAAAAACCTTGATAGGTTGAATATGCAAACAAATATTGTACCCGCGAAGCAATCAACATCTACAGATTTAATGATTCGCTTTTTGCATGTGGTGATGCAGCTAAGTTTTACAGGGGCTTATTTAACAGGTGATGCGGAAGAATGGCATCAGTTACATATGGCTTTTGGCTATACGTTGGGGATTAGTTTAGCTTTACGAATTTTGTGGCAGGTGTTGAGTATGTTGAACAGCACACAGCCAACAGGAATTTCTAAACGTTTAGGCATGATTCAACAATTTGTAAAACGCTATTGGAAACAGCCTCAGCAGTTTTTTTCATTGCAGTTTTTAAAGTCAAGTAGTTCTAGTGCATTTCAATTCAGTATTTTGTTGATTTGGTTGGCATTGCCTTTAACTGTGTTGGCTGGATTTTTCACCGATTATACCCAGAGTCATACCTTAAAAGAGGTGCATGAATTTGCTGCAAATTTATTCTTGGCTGCAGTATTGGTGCATTTAGCGAGCCTAACTTTAAGCAGCGTATTGTTTAAAAAATGGCTTGCCAAAACCATGTTTTGGGGTTCAGGTAAACCTGCAGTATTAACGGTGTTGATCTGGATGATTTCAGTCGCAAGTTTAGCTGGCTTCTGGTGGTGGTATTGGCAATAAATTTGGATTTAGTACGAAAGAGGCATCCTGTTAGGGTTTCTTGATCAAGTAGAAGCATCCCATCAGCATTGCTCCTATCGTTGCTAAAAGCATATCCATGTGTGCATCCCAAATATCACCTTGCTGACCATTATAATTTTCAGCATCTTCTGGCGATAAGCCAAGCGCAATGAGCCATTCCACCCATTCATAAATTAAACTGCTTGCCATGATAAATTGAATGACCAAAAGATATAAAACGATAGGTTTGTTTTTTGGAAACCAGACTTCAAACAAGCGCAATAAAACAGGATAGAGCAAAATACCATAAGCCAAATGCACAAAACGGTCATACATATTGCGTGACCAACCCATGCTCTGATCTAAATTGAAGCCAAAGCTGTGCAAAATCCAATCATTATAGGGCACATAAGAATACAGATAATGTGCTCCGACAATATGAATCAGTAAAAATATTAAATACAGCACAAAGCTAGAAAAACTCAGTCCTACTTTTTTAAACGCAATCAATAAAGCCGCGAGCATAAAAACTGTGCCTGCCTGATGCAGTAGATACGATTCAAATTCCAGTGGTTGAATACTGGCAGCAAGCATGGCGAGTATAACCAAGTCTAAAGCACAGTAATGTTGAATGCGGAATTGATTTTGCATGTGATGTTTAAGTTGGAAGATTTGTTTTATTCTAATAAAAATGCGAAGCCGAAGCTTCGCATTTTTGTATTGTGATGAATGCTTTTACAAATTAGATTTTAGCAATTAAATCTTGAATTTGTTTTGCTTGTTCAGCTGCATTACCTGTGTAAGTTGCAGGCGTCATTGTCGCTAAACGTGCGCGATCTGCTGCAGGAACGCCTTCCAACTCATTACCATTCACGAAATCTACCATCATGTCACGTGTCATAGCTTGACCACGTGTAAGAGCTTTTAATTTTTCGTATGGTTTTTCGATGTTATAACGACGCATCACAGTTTGAATTGGCTCAGCCAATACTTCTTGAGCATTGTCTAAATCTTCAAGAATACGTTGTGCGTTCAATTCAAGTTTGCCAATACCTTTAGAGCAAGCTTCAAATGCGATCAAGCTTTGTGCAAAACCAACACCCATATTACGCAATACAGTCGAGTCAGTTAAGTCACGTTGCCAGCGAGAGATTGGTAATTTTTCGCCTAAGTGAGCCAAGACTGCATTGGCGATACCCAAGTTACCTTCAGAGTTTTCAAAGTCAATTGGGTTTACTTTGTGCGGCATGGTTGAAGAACCAACTTCACCTTCTTTCAGTTTTTGCTTGAAGAAACCAAGTGAGATGTAGCCCCAAACGTCACGGTTGAAGTCGATTAGAATGGTGTTGAAACGACGTAGCGCATCAAACAATTCTGCCATATAGTCGTGTGGCTCAATTTGAGTCGTGTATGGGTTAAAGCTTAAACCTAAAGATTCTACAAATGCTTGAGAATGTGCAGGCCAGTTGATTTCTGGGTATGCAGAAAGGTGAGCGTTGTAGTTACCTACTGCACCATTGATTTTGCCCAAAAGCTCAACTTGCTTGAACTGTTTGATTTGACGTGCAAGACGATATGCCACGTTTGCCATTTCTTTACCCAAAGTTGTTGGGCTTGCAGTTTGACCGTGAGTACGTGACAACATTGGTTGATCTGCATGTTTTTCTGCCAATGCAACAATCGAATCAATGATTTGCTGCATCGCTGCAACCAATACTTCACGACCATTTTTAAGCATTAAAGCATGTGACAAGTTGTTAATGTCTTCTGAAGTACAAGCAAAGTGAATGAATTCACCTGCATTTTTCAACTCATCAATGTTGGCAATTTTTTCTTTTAAGAAATATTCAACGGCTTTTACGTCATGGTTGGTGGTGCGTTCAATTTCTTTAATGCGGTTAGCATCATCTTCAGAGAAATCTGCAACAATTGCATCTAATGCAGCATTGGTTGCAGCACTGAAAGCTGGCACTTCGGTAATTTCAGGACGATTGGCAAGCGCTTGTAACCAACGCACTTCAACAGTCACACGAGCATGGATTAAACCAAACTCAGAGAGGAAAGGGCGGAGTGCATCACATTTGCTTGCATAGCGCCCATCTAATGGAGAAAGTGCGGTTAAAGCGTTCATATCGATTCCTTAAACTTTGGAATTAAACCTAAAACAAAAGCGTGTTCAGCATGGTTTAAACCACCTGATACTGTAAACGCGCCAGATCTTGAATATCACGTAATAATTTACGTTTGCTAAATACCATGCCCCATGAACTGCCACCAAGTTGACGCCAAAGGTGTGCCATTTGTAAGCCTGTAAAAAGCGAAGCTCGAATTCGGTTGGTATGTGCAGAATCCTTAAATGCTTCTGCATTGCCACGTACCATAATGCGCGGGTTAATTTGTCCCGCAGTATCGACATAAGTTTGGGCTAAATTGGCAATAATACTGGGATGCAAATAGTTATGATCAAAAAATGAAAGTTGTTTTAAGATTTTTTGCTGCGATTGTTCAATAATTTCGACGTATTTAGGATTGCTATACACTTTCTTTTCTAATTGTAAGAGTGCCATCGCATACGACATGGGTAGTTTGGTATTGGATAATTTAGGTAAACGCGATTTAGGGGCAGTATTAAAAGGTTGGTTGATGCTGCTTTCTAGTGTTTTTAAACCTAAAGATATATCGGCCAAATGATTAAAAAAATCTAAAGTTTGCGAACTGTGGTTGCTACTTGGACGGATATTTAAACTGGCTTTAATCAATTGCTCAAAATAAAAGTTACCGCTTTCACCAATACTTTGTCGACCTGTGAGTGCAGTCATGTGCGTGAGCTGGGTGGCTTGAAACACACCCGCTAACGCCAAGGCACGATTTTGGCGAACATTCAGAGTTGGTGACTGTTGAAACGGTAACTCTGTCATCCGAAACAATCCTTAAATAAAATCGGGTTTAGGTGTATTGGTATGGTGAATCACACCACCACCTAAACACACTTCGCCTGAATAGAATACGACACTTTGACCAGGAGTGACTGCACGTTGTGGCTCATCAAATTCCACACGTACACCGCCAGGCATGCTGTCATCATTGAAAATTACACAGTCCTGATCATCTTGGCGATAGCGAGTGCGACAAGTACAACGGAAGCCTGACGCTGGAATTTCTTGTTCACCTGCCACCCAATCAATTGCTTCGCTCCATAAAATAGTGCTTTGCATGAGTGGATGTTCATGACCTTGACCAATCACTAAACGATTGTTTTCAATATCTTTATGCAGGACAAACCATGCACCTTCAGCAACACCTTTTAAGCCGCCAATACCAATCCCGCCACGCTGACCGAGCGTATAGTACATTAAGCCGTGATGTTCACCAACCTCTTTGCCATCGTCTAAAACAATTTTTCCAGCTTGAGCAGGCAAATATTGTTTTAAGAAATCATTAAAGCGACGTTCACCAATAAAGCAAATCCCTGTCGAGTCTTTTTTCTTGGCAGTGACTAAATCTAGTTCTTCGGCAATTTTTCGGACTTGCGGCTTTTCAATTTCGCCCACAGGGAACAAGGTTTTATTGATTTCACGACCATGCACTGCATGTAAGAAATAGGTTTGATCTTTATTTTTATCTAAACCACGTAACAGTGGAGCGTATGCTTCACCTTTGGAGTTGTACTGCGTTCCACCACGACGAGCGTAGTGACCTGTGGCGATAAAATCTGCGCCTAAATTCATGGCGTGATCTAAAAAGGCACGGAACTTAATTTCTTTATTGCATAAAATATCTGGGTTTGGCGTGCGTCCTGCGGCATATTCGGCAAGAAAATGCTCAAAAACCCGATCCCAATATTCCATCGCAAAGTTGGCTGTATGCAACTTAATGCCTAGCTTGTCGCACACCGCTTGCGCATCGGCAAGATCTTCCATCGCGGTGCAATATTCAGTGCCGTCATCTTCTTCCCAGTTTTTCATGAAAAGCCCTTCAACCCGATAACCTTGTTGAAGTAGAAGTGCAGCAGAAACAGATGAATCTACACCACCTGACATACCGACGATGACACGTTGTTGCATAGGATTAGGCATCCAAACTAGAAATAAGGGGAGAATTTTGGTGCTCGTAAATGAGCGATAAAGGATAAGATTGACCACTGAGCGCATCTTGAACCGCTTTCAGTACCAACGGACTTCGGGCACGTGCTGATTCAGCCAGTTCGTCTGCAGACATCCATACTGTACCAATAATATCGGGATCGAGCTGGGCTTGCGCATCATGTTGCAGCGATTCGGCTAGAAAGCAGAAGCGATAATAGGTGCGGTCAGGAAACATAGGCGGAGTATAGCTATAAATACCGAGTAAGGCATTAATTTTCACCCGATGCCCAGTTTCTTCCATGGTTTCACGTATTGCTGCTTCAATTAAGCTTTCGCCAGCTTCAACATGCCCTGCAGGCTGATTAAACACGCTATGCGTCACACCTTCTGTATGTTCTTCAACAAACAGGAATTTTCCGTTTTTTTCGATAACGGTGGCGACAGTAACGTGAGCAGTCCAAGCGGTCATTGAAAAGCACCATGGGGTAAAACGCATATTCTACAAAATTTAGGGGGATGTGGCTATGTTGAAAGGGGATTTCTTTAAAACTGTAAATGTAGGTTTGTGTAGTTGTGGGAAGATGTGAGGGGTACTTTGTTCTTTGATTCATTTGGTGATGCTGGATGTGATCTCATTTGCGCTAGGTGTTGTTGCCAAAGTCAAAGCTATTGCACAAATAGAAAAAGAGGCAGATATTGACCGTAAAGCTTTGTATAAAACTCTAAGTCAAGATTCAGCCTCTCGATTTGATAAGATTAATCATGTCATTCATACACTGAGTTTAAAATTAACGGTGCAGAACGTGTAATCCCTCAAATTACAACAATCAAAAAGAACTTTGAGGGGAGGATTATTGATAATTCCCCGCCACTTTTACATAGTGCCGTGCAGAATAAGGCAAAAACTCTTTTTCCTTGTCGGTTAAAGGACGAACTTTTTGCACAGGGCTACCCACGTACAAATAGCCACTTTCCAAACGCTTACGCGGTGGCACTAAAGACCCTGCGCCAATCATTACATCATCTTCAATAATGACATCATCCAAAACAATTGTGTTGATGCCCAATAACACCCGATTGCCAATGGTGCAGCCGTGTAAGGTCACACCATGTCCAACTGTGACATCTTCGCCAATAATCAGCGGTGAACCTTCAGGTTTGTCGGCTTTTTTATGGCTAACATGCAGCATGGCATGATCTTGCACATTGGAATTTTGACCAATCCGAATATGGTTAACATCACCACGAATCACGGCAAATGGCCAAACCGATACATTTGCGGCCAAATGCACATCACCAATCACCACCGACAATTCATCTACATAACAGCTTGCGTCAATTTTTGGGGTTTGTTCTAAATAAGCACGCACATTTTTTTTCATGATGGACAAATCTTTAGCTTATAAATTTAGGATTGAGGACAGTATAAAATAAAAAAGCACACATGCGGGCATGTGTGCTTTGCGCTTTAGTCTAAGCTTATGAATCTTAGAATAAGTTGCTAAAGAATTGTTTGATATGGTCTAGCATACGTGCAAAGAAACCCGCTTCTTCCACTTCCTGCAACGCCACCAATGGTTTTTCAGCAATCACTTTACCATCTAAGGTTGCGACATATTTACCAATCACTTGACCTTTTTTCAAAGGAGCAGTCAATTTAGGTTGAACCACCAATTGAGTTTTAATTTGGTTGGCTTTGCCTTTTGGCATGGTCACGTTAAAGTTTTCTGGCAAACCAATTTGTGCTTCTTTGCTTTTACCGTACCATACTTTTGCTTTAGCTAAGACTTGGTTGGCAGGCTGTACACGTACAGTTTCGTAGTTTGCATAACCCCAAGCTAACAATTCACGAGTTTGAGTTGCACGAGCTTGCATGGTTGGCGCACCAAAAATCACCGAAATTAAACGCATTGGGCCACGTTTAGATGAAGTGGTTAAGCAGTAACCCGCTTCGTTGGTATGACCTGTTTTTAAACCATCCACGCTTGGGTCGGTATATAACAGGGCATTACGGTTGCCTTGTTTAATTCCATTAAAAGAAAACTCTTTTTCAGAATAAATTGGGTAGTATTTTGAGCTGTCATGGATGATGTGCTGCGCTAAAGTCGCCATATCTTTTGCGGTAGAAAAGTGACCTTCAGCAGGCATACCCGTAGAGTTCATAAACTGGGTATTGCTCATGCCAATACGTTTGGCTTCTTCATTCATCATGTGAACGAATGTGCCTTCATTACCTGCAATGTGCTCTGCCATGGCTTTAGATGCATCGTTGCCCGATTGCACGATAATTCCGCGTAGCATTTCAAGTACGGTTGCTGTGCCATTTAAAGGAACATACATACATGATTCTGTGCTGCTGCCACGACACCATGCAGACTCATTCATGCGGACTTGTTCATCTTCCGTGAGTTCGCCTTTTAATAACTTTTGTTCAATGATGAAACTAGTCATCATTTTGGTCATTGAGGCAGGGGCGAGTTTTTCGTTTTCATTTTTTGAAGCTAAAATTTGTCCCGTCTCATAATCCATCAAAACGTATGATTTGTTATTGAGTTCTGGTGGTGTAGCTAAGACAGTTGCTGCATAAGAAAAGCTTGGTAATAGTAATAATGCAGCAAGGGCGCTTTTTGGGGTCATTCTAAGAGGTTCCAATACTTGAGGTATGCACAAAAGAGCTAGCATTTTAGGGCAAAGCTCAGCCGACTTCTATGGGAGAAATCGGCTTATTGATAAAAGTATTGTAACCAAATTGTATTATCTGCTATATGCTGTCAATTCTTGGCAAATTGCTTGGTTTTTGGCTGTTCCAGCAGCTTTGGCATCGGCACGGGCTTCTTTTAAAATTGGCTGGAAGCTTTTTTGTTTGCTGAGTTTACTTAAGGCAGTAACAGCGTCTTTTTCTTTAGGCATATATTCTTGGGCAAGTTTTGTATAACCCTGATGAAATTGATCTTGTTCTTTGACTAGTGAAGGGCAAACTTCAGATAACACATAAATAGCGGCTAATTCTTGCTGAGTCACTTGTTGTAATGGCGTCACTTCAATATTTTCTTCTTGCGCAATTGCGGCTTGACTTAAACCCAAACTGAGCGCAACTGCGCCAAAAAAATGAACTGCACGTGAATTTTTTAAGCCAGAAAATTGCATATCAAGTACCTTAAATATTGTTTGAACTGAATCTACCGATTCATTTAAGTGCTTATAAGATGAATCATTTATTTGCGAATTGAAAGAGTGAAAATGTATTAAAGCTGTGTGATCTGAGCGCAAATCATGTATAAAAAGTGAAGATTAAAGTCTGAAATTTGAAAATCAGTGGCTTGATATAAAGCGTAAAATAATAGTGGAAAAATACCAGATATAAAAACTAAGCATAAAATTTAAGGCAAACTTTGAAAGTTTGCCTTAAAGGGTGAGTATGCAAAATTATTTACAGGCTCAAAATAGTATTTAAATCATGTGATTTAAAGTGCTAATTCTAAAGCTTCCTGACACACTACTTTTTGCTCTTCTTTGGCTGTATCTTTTGCTGCTTCACGCGCTTCAGCTAAAACGGATTGATATTCTGCGTCGGCTTGTAGTTTGGCAAGCGTCATGTTCGATTCTGAATAATCTTGTAGATAAGTTTGAATCAGTGCTTGAATATTGGCATCTAATTTTGCATTTTTTCCAATCAGTGCAGGGCACATTTCAGTCATGACTTGTGCCGCTGCAACATCTTCTTTCACAATCGTATTGGCTTCTGCTGCAGTCAAATCTTCTGCAATTACAGACTGCGTTAATACAGCAGCAAAACCTAGACCCAATAAACGACGAAATGACAAAGCTAAAATCATGAGAATCACATATATTTTTGGATGGATGTTAAGCGCTAAATATATATAATCTTTTGTATATTTCAATGAAATGTGCTGATCAGTCATTTTGTTGTCGTGTGCTTATTAAATGTGCTTAGGCATGAATCAGGCACAAACAAGTTTAAGATTGAACCGACGTTGCTATATTTTAGTATATAACCTTTATATTTGTTTTATCTGAGATTTTTCTGTGAATATTTTGATAGCCAATGATGATGGCGTGTTTGCACCTGGTATCCAAGCTTTGGCGAAAGCCTTAAAACCTTTGGGTCGTGTGGTGATTGTTGCACCCGAAAGTGAACGCAGTGGTTTTTCGAGTGCGCTGACTTTAGACCGACCATTACGTCCTGTGCAAATTGCTGAAGATGTCTGGGCAGTGAATGGTACACCTGCAGACTGTGTCTATTTGTCGATGAATGGATTGTTCGATTTCGAATTTGATTTGGTGGTCAGCGGCATTAACAGCGGTGCAAATCTAGGGGATGATGTACTGTACTCAGGCACAGTCGGTGCGGCATTTGAAGGACGTTTGATGAAACAGCCTGCGATTGCGGTATCACTTGCAGGGCATAATGTACGTGCTTATCAGCATCCGCAAGATTATATGCAGGCAGCGCAGTGGGTACATGACTTTATTGCTCAAGGTTTACCAAGTTTACCTGCACGACATATTTTTAATGTGAATATTCCAGATGTGCCAGTGTTGCAGGGCACAAAAATTACCTATCAAGGACAGCGTACCCAATCTAAGCCAATTACTAGTCAGGTCGATCCACGAGGGCGTCAAGTGTATTGGATTGGTTTGTCGGGCGAGGCAGTGGCTGCACCGAAAAAAGGCTTAACTGAAATTGAGTCTGATTTTTTTGCGGTAGCAAATGGCTATGTCAGCGTGACACCAATTCAGATGGATGCCACCAATTATGACGTTTTGCAATCATTGCACAGTCAATTTTCCCAAATTGGCTAACTAATGTTATAACTTTGTGAAAAAGTAGCTTGTAAGCCTCATTACAAGGACTTTTTTGCTACTCTTAGCGCAATAGAAAATATTTAGAATTTGTAGAGAGGAAAGAATGCCTGTGGTGTTTCAGTATCGTTTATTTAGCACACCAACAGCATTGTTGAAAACCTTAGTGTTATCAAGTGCTGTTGTGGCTACCGTCGTGTTGAGTGGTTGTGCCTCTAAACCTCAAGTGAATAATTCTGCACGTTATGCAACAGCGCCGAATTTTTATACTGTACGTTCAGGTGATACTTTAAGTGGTATCGCTGCACGTTATGGTTTGAGCTATCTCAGCATTGCAGAAATGAATGATATTGCACCGCCGTATCGTATTTATGTCGGGCAGTCGATTCGTTTGAAAGCGGGCAATGCACCACGTACAACAAGCACTCGCCCTGTAACGCAGGCTGCACCAATTCAACGTCAAACAGTCACTTTACCAACGACACCTGCACCGGTAACATCGACTACAACCACGACCACTAGCTCAACAACACCAAGTACACCGGTGCGTAGCAGCACATTGCGCTGGGTGAAACCATCTCAAGGTGCTGTGATTGCACAGTTTAATTTGGCAAGTAATATCAAAGGAATTCGTTACGGTGGCAATGTAGGTGACCCAATTTATGCCGCAGCAGATGGGCAGGTGGTTTATGCTGCAGATGGCTTAAAAGAATATGGAAACTTGATTTTAATCAAGCACATTGATGGTTATATCACCGCCTATGCACATAACAGTAAGATGAATGTGAGCAGTGGTCAAAACGTAACAGCGGGTCAAAAAATTGCAGAAATGGGCTCTTCGGGTGCTACACGTACCATGTTGGAGTTTCAGGTACGCCTAGATGGTAAGCCAATCAATCCGACTAATGTTTTACCAATAAATTAAATTTTGCAAATACAAAACATAAATTTCACCGTATAATACAATAGGTTGCTTTTATCGAAAGATAAGAGCACCTGTATAATTTCAGAGGGAATTTATGTTAGATCAACTTCGAGCAATGGGTGTATTTGCTTGTGTTGTTGAAAAAAGCTCGTTTAGCGGTGCAGCGCGTGATCTAGGGATCACCACAAGTGCCGTCAGTCAACAAATCCGTTCATTAGAACAAGAAATGGAAGTCACACTTCTGCATCGTTCTACTAGAAAACTGAGTTTGACTGAAGCAGGACAAGCTTTTTTCCACAGCTGTCAAGAAATGCTCGCCGCTGCTGAGCGCGGAAAAATCCGCATTAATGAATTAAGAGATGATTTGGTCGGTGATTTAAGAATTGCCACCACTCCAGAATTAGCCACGAACCATGTGATTCCCGCACTTTCTCATTGGCTGTCTGCCCATCGTGGCTTGTCTGTACATCTAGAAACCGACAATCAATACATTGACCTGATTGATGGTCGTATTGATATTGCGCTGCGTATGAGTCCAAAAATTGAAGATCAAAACCAGCATGTGATTCCTATTGCACATATTGACCAAGTTTTAGTTGCATCACCTAGTTATTTAAATCAAACTGCACCCATTTCACGTCCTGAAGATTTAAAACATCATGAGTTAATTCCATTGACCATTATGAAAAATTTTCAGCAACTCAATTTTAAGCATATCAGCACTGCTGAAAATGTGGATGTAGAGTTGGGCTCGCGTCTATCGACCAATAATGTGTTGGTGTCTAAATCTTTGTGTATGCAAGGGCATGGGCTTGCGCGAATTTTGCATTTGGATATTCAAAAAGATTTGCTTAATGGCAGTTTGGTTGAAATTTTGCCTGAGTGGAAATTACCCGCATTTACCTTGTATGCAATCATTTCCAAACATGAGCAACAACCGATGAAAGTACATCGTTGTTTGGAAGCCTTAAAACAATATTTTTCTCAATTGCCGGGTGGGCGAGTGTTTCAAGAAGCATCTTAATTGAATGTTGATAATATACTGATCGACCATTTAGTTAGCAAAAAGCCGCAGTTCAAACTGCGGCTTTTTGTTAGGGATTTATTTAAGCCAAGAATTTTTTAATCATTGCTACAAGGCGTTCAATCAATTGATCTGCCTGGGCTTGAGTAATATTTAATGTTGGCAATAAACGCACCACAGAACCTGCAGTTACGTTAATAATCATTTTGTATTCATCGCGGGCAATATCGACCAACTCTGCACATGGTTTTGGTAATTCAATACCAATCATCAAGCCAAAACCACGCACGCTTACATTTTGGTCTGCGAGTTGTTGACGCAATTGTTCCACAATGTAGCCACCCATTTTTGCTGCATTTTCTACCAAGTTTTCTTTCTGGATGGTGTCAATAACAGTGTAAACCACGCGTGAACCTAACGCAGTACCACTGTAGGTTGAGCCATGATTACCAGCAGTAAGAACGCCCACACCACGACCTTGAGTCATGACTGCACCAATTGGGAAGCCATTGCCCAAACCTTTCGCTGTAGTCAATACATCAGGCACAATATTGGTGTGCTGATAAGCAAAGAATTTACCTGTACGACCATTTCCTGTTTGTACTTCATCAAGCATCATCAGCCAGTTGTGTTGATTACAAATACGGCGGATGTCTTCTAGGTAGCTAAAGCCTTGTGGTGCAGTATTCACACCGCCTTCACCCTGAATCGGCTCGACTAAAATAGCCACAATATCAGGATGCTGAATCGCAGCTTCTTCAATGGCTTCGACATCACCAAAAGGCACACGAATAAAGCCTTCAACCAAAGGTGCAAAACCTTCCTGAACTTTTTTATTGCCAGTTGCAGACAGGGTAGCCAAAGTACGACCGTGGAAAGAGTGATCTGCAACAATAATTTTAGGATTGGCTACGCCTTGCATATGACCGAATTTACGTGCAATTTTAATTGCACCTTCGTTAGACTCTGCGCCACTGTTTGAAAAAAACACTTCTTCCATGCCAGCAACTTGCGCCAATTTTTGTGCAGCAGCAGTCTGCCACGGCACTTCAAACAAGTTACTGGTGTGAATTAAGGTAGCCGCCTGATCTGCAATGGCTTCGGTAATTGCAGGGTGTGCGTGACCTAAACCACATACGGCAATGCCTGTAAGTGCATCTAAATATTCTGTGCCATCTTCAGTATAAAGATAAGAACCTCGACCGCGGACAAAGCTGATCGGCTGACGGCCAAATACAGGCATCAAATGTGATGGTTGATCAGTTTGCACAGGAGCAAGGGTAATGTTATTCATGACTAACTCTTATCTGTTAGGTTGGAGGGAAAAACTTATATAAGCAAAATCTACTGCAGATGAAAAGCCTAATTGTAAATAAAATTGGATTTATTGCTTTAGACGTACTGTTTTGCTCGGTTTTGGGTATAATGCCACACAGATGAGTTGAGGATTTACCAATGACTGAACAAGTACGCGATACCGAAGCGTTAATTCGTGAACAAATTGCTAAACATGCTGTTCTTCTTTACATGAAAGGCACACCACAATTTCCACAATGCGGTTTTTCTGCGCGCGCAGTAGAAGCACTCAGTCAAATTGGTCGTCCTTTTGCTTATGTGAATATTTTAGAAAATCAGGATATTCGTACCACTTTGCCAAAAATTGCCAACTGGCCAACTTTCCCACAATTGTGGATTAACGGTGAGTTGATTGGTGGTAGCGATATTATGTTGGATATGTTCCAGAAAGGTGAGTTAAAGCCTTTAGTTGAGCAATACAGCCCAGCACCTGAAGCTTAAAGTATTGGACTTGGGTCACACTAGACCAAAGTCATCCATACAAAAAAGTTGATATAAAAAAAGCGCCTTGGCGCTTTTTTTATATCTGGAATTCACTTGAATAGCTGATTTGAATCACTGCACTTAGTTTACCGCAGTACTTTCAGTTGCAAGTTCAGCAGTTTCAGCCGACTCAGCAGTGACTTCATCAGAAGTTGCCGCATCAGATGGTTCAGCCGATTTCTGTTTTTTCTTGGCTTTTTGCGCTTTTTCCTTTTTCTCTGGGTCTTTTTTGTCCTTTTCTTTCTTGGACTTTTTCTTTTTCTTTGGCTCTTCTTCAATTTCAGCACCATCTTCAATGGCTTGCCAATACTCAAGTTGTTCCATCACTGCAGCGTAAATTGAACCTTTACTGTAACGTCCTTTTTTAGTGAGTTTACCCACAGGACGCGCCATTAAAATTTCTAAGGCTTGGTCAATGGTATCAATGGCGTGAATGTGGAACTGACCTTGTTCAACCGCTTCAATCACATCTTTACGCAACATAAGGTGCTGCATATTTTGACGTGGAATAATCACGCCTTGCTTGCCAGTTAAACCTTGCAGTTTGCAGGCATCAAAGAAACCTTCAATTTTTGCATTCACGCCACCAATTGGCTGTACTTGACCAAGTTGGTTCATGGAGCCTGTAATGGCCCAAGATTGGTCAATAGGTAGTTGGCTGATTGCAGAAATCAAAGCAGAAAGCTCTGCCACTGTTGCACTGTCACCATCAACCTGACCATAACTTTGCTCAAAGGCAAGGGCAGCAGAAAAATGTAAAATTTGCTCACGGCCAAAATGTGCTTTGAGGAAACTGGCCATCAACAACACGCCTTTGGCATGTAAAGAACCGCCAAGTTCAACACTGCGTTCAATATCTAAAATATCGCCGCCGCCTTGATAGACTGAGGCGGTTAAGCGCGAAGGTAAGCCAAACTCGACATCGGCATAGTGAATGACCGACAGGGCATTAATTTGCCCTAAACGATGTCCGCGAGTTTCTATTAACTGCGTACCGCGTGATAAATCTTGCCAGTACAGTTCTCTTAAATAACCTAAGCGATATTTGCGATGATCCAGTGCGGTATTGATATGCTGTTCGGAAACCGTTTTATCGCCCGCCTGTGCCGCATGGTGATGCGATTCACGAATTAAATCCCCCAAGGTGAGGGCATGTAAGGAGAGTGAGCTTTGATCTTCAGCTTGACGGCTTGAGTCAGTAAGTAAAGCCGCCAAAGCAGAACGGTCAAATGGTAATAATTTGTCAGATTGCACATAGTCGGCAATCAGCTGCATATATGCCTGCTCGTTTTCGTCATTACGTTGTAATGTATCGGTAAAGTCGGCACGGATTTTAAACACGCTGCCAAGTTCGGGTTCTAGCTCTAAAATTTCATAATAAATTTCAGGCTCTGCCAGTAAAATCACTTTAATATTTAGTGGAATGGCTTGCGGTTCAATGGAAATGCTGCCTGTTAAAGTTAGCATGTGTTCCAAAGATGAAAGTTTCAATTGCCCCGATTTTAAAGCGCGTTTCAGTCCTTGCCATGCATAAGGCTGTTCCAGTAACTGCTCTGCTTCGAGCATCAAAAAGCCGCCATTGGCTTTATGTAAGCTACCTGCACGAATTAAGGTGAAGTCAGTGGTAATGGTGCCGTTTTGCGTGAGTTGTTCTACATGCCCCAATAAATTGTAATGGGTTGGAAAATCTTCAAAAATAACAGGTACACCGCTGTTGGGTTTGTGCGTCACAATAATATTGGCTTGGTAGCGCGCAGGAATACGGCTAAAGGTGCCAGGACGGAAATCATCTTCTTCCTGTTCTAAAACAAACTCGACATTATTAATAATATCTTCGGCATAGTATTGTAAATATTCAGTCAAACCTTCGACACTAGGATATTTATTGTGAATAATATCAATGCGTGGCATTACCACTTGTTTGGCAATATCACGGTTCAGGTCTTGTACTTTGTCACGTGCGTCATCTTCTAAATCGCCTAAATGCAAACCCAAACGCTCCAGTTTTTTATTCATATAACGAATATTGGACGCAATTTCTGCACGGGTTTTGCTGTCCAAGGCGTTAATATCTTCCTTAGACATTTCCTGCATTTTGTCATTTTTCAGATGCACGGGTACAAAGCAATGTTCATCTTCCTGCGCAATCAGTTTTAAATCGAGTTCTTCACCTTCACTGGTCAGCTCAATTAAGGCTTGTTGCTGTTCATCACCCGCTTGCTGACGAATCATTTCAATGCGGTTGTGATAGGTTTCTGCGGTAAAGCGACGTTCGAGTTGCTTTAAAATAGTTTGCCAAGTTTGATGTAACAAACTTTGAAATTTAGGCGCTTGACCTGCAGGCAGTTGCAAGGCAATCGGTTGGCGCGGGTGTTTGAAATTATTGACATAAACCCAGTCATTCGGTGTGGGCATGCTCTTGGCATGTTGCTGCAGCAAACGCTTGACCATGGTACGTTTGCCCAATCCCGCCGTACCCACTGCAAAAATATTGTAGCCAGAATATGGCAGGGAAATACCTGCTTCCACCGAAGCGCGTGCCCGATCTTGTCCTAAAAAATTATTCAGCGGTTTAATGCGTCGGGTCGAAGCGGGAATGTTATCGTAATTTGGAATATGGGTTAGTTGTGTTGCTTTGAGTCGTGTATTTTCTAAAGTCGTTTGTATTTCGCTTTGTTCAAAGGCAGAGCTGAGAAGCGGTTGTTGTTCATCTTGCGCTGCTGTTGTTGTGTTGGTTGTCATTGATGGGGTGATTTGATCAAGTCTTTGGGTCACTGTAGAAATCCAAAACGAAATATTGCAGTTAGAAGTTTAAAGGTATACAGGTTTAAGCGGAAAATTCAAGCTAAGCCGTAATTTTTACTACAAAATGACAAAGCTGTTGTGGATAATTTCATAAATACTGTTGAAACAGAAGCTATTCCGCGATTGAATAACAACAATTTGACTTGATAGAAAATAATAATCGAATGACCACACAACAGACTGGGCAAACTTCAGCACAAAATACAGGGTGGAAAGCTGCATTTACGGCATTTTTAGACCGTCGTGCGCTGATCATGCTGTTTTTGGGCTTCTCTGCAGGTATTCCAATTTTACTGATTTTTTCCAGTCTATCTTTGTGGTTGGGCGAAGCAGGCATTGACAAAAGTGCGGTCACTTTCTTTAGTTGGGCTGCCTTGGGTTATTCCTTTAAATTTGTCTGGGCACCATTAATTGATGAATTACCCGTACCCTATTTAACCAAAAAACTAGGGCGACGTCGGGCATGGCTGCTCATCGCCCAATGTTTAATTGTTTGTGCAATTGCGGTGATGGCATTTTCTGACCCAGCTTTGGGACAGGCGCATTTATATCAAATGGCATTGGGTGCAGTATTACTGGGCTTTTCTGCAGCCACGCAAGACATTGTGATTGATGCTTACCGTATCGAACTGGCTGAAACTCAAATGCAAACCGTGTTGGCATCGACCTATAACGCGGGCTATCGCATTGGGATGATTGTCGCAGGGGCAGGTGCTTTATTTTTGGCAGCCTCGTTAGGTACAGCCAAAGGCAACTATATTTATAGTGCATGGAAAATTACCTATTTGGCGATGGCTGCGGTGATGCTGATTGGCATTATCACGACTTTGGTGATTCGTGAGCCGCAAGTGAATCGGGTCAGCAAGCATTATCAACGACGCGACTATTTTCGTCTGGTTACGGTGTTTTTTGTTGCGGTATTCAGTTTTGTATTGTGCTACGTCTTTTCGGGTAATTTTACCGAAGCCTTAAAACAACAATTCCAACTCAAAGATGCATTTTTATTATTTTCTATAGAAGCTTTACGTTTTATTGCATCGGGTGCGGCTGCTGTAGGCATGGGCACAATTTTGGTCAAATTGGGCGCAGTCAATAAACAGATGGCATTTGAAACATGGGTGCATCCTGTTGCAGATTTCTTTAAACGCTACGGCATGAAACTGGCACTGGTGTTATTACTCTTGATTGGTTTTTATCGAGTTTCAGACATTATTGCAGGTGTAATTTCCAATGTGTTCTATCAGGATTTGAACTTTAGCAAAGAACAAATTGCCGAAGCGGTTAAGGTTTATGGGGTCATTTTCAGTTTAGTGGGTGGCTTCTTGGGCGGTTTACTGGCACAGCGTATGAACATTATGAAATTAATGTTTGTTGGCGCGGTGTTGGCATCATCCACCAATCTTATTTTTATTGGTCTGGTGAAGTCAGGACAGCAACTGAGCGATGTGCAAGTTTCTGTGGGGCAGCAACAATATCAAACCCAGGCCGATGAAGTTGGATATTGGAAAGTGGCTGTGCCTAGTCAGGTTTTAGCAACACAGGATGAAATTCAGGTACGTGCGCAATACCAAACGGGCGATACGCCGTCACGTTTAGTGTCGATGCCGTATTTGCACCAAACTGAGATTGAAACTGCACAACTCCAGTTTTTACCACTGACTTCGGATAATCGTATTAGCGAAAATGAAGCCAGCAACAGTATTGTCGTACGTGGGCAATATGCAGGGCCTGCCTTAACCGAACAGCAAAAAATTGTACTGCAGCTAGATGGTCAAAATTTTGATGCAAAACTAGATGCACAAGGAATTTTTACGGCAGCGATTGCAGGGCAGCTTTTGGCAGACTCACCAAGTAAACAACTGCAAGCCGTATTATTGAATAGACAGCAAACAGTACAACAACACAGCCAAACCTATCAGGTCGATTTAAACACACATGAAGGCAATGCTTTGGATGTAGATATACAACCTTTGCCGATCGTTCAATCATCTTCAAACAATATGGTTGAAATTCAGGGCAAGGTGATTAAGCCATATAGCACAGCATGGTTATATTTTGCGATTATTGTCGATAACTTGGCTTCAGGTTTAGCGGGCGCGGCTTTTATCGCATTTTTATCCAGTTTAACCAGTGTGTCATTTACTGCTGTGCAATATGCAATTTTTAGCTCACTCATGACCTTGACTCCTAAGATTTTAGGTGGTTATTCAGGTACTATAGTGACCAATATTGGTTATCCAAACTTTTTCCTCATGACCACATTAATTGGAATCCCTATTTTAATTTTAGTGGTGTGGGTGGCGAAATTGTTACGTGACCATCAACACATACAAGCAAAACCGATTGAACAAAAGGATGAATGACATGCGCATGCTGCATACCATGTTACGTGTAGGTAATTTAGAGCAATCATTAAAATTTTATACAGAAGTTTTAGGCATGACTTTGCTGCGTAAGCGTGATTATGAAGAAGGTCGTTTTACCCTTGCTTTTGTAGGCTATGGCGATGAAGAAAATCACACCGTTTTGGAGTTGACGCATAACTGGGATACAGACAGTTATGATTTGGGCAATGGCTATGGTCATATCGCAATTGCGGTAGAAGATGCCTACAAAGCATGTGAAGAAATTAAAGCGCGTGGTGGCAATGTGGTACGTGAAGCAGGGCCAATGAAAGGTGGCGTGACTGTCATTGCTTTTGTTGAAGACCCAGATGGTTATAAAGTTGAATTGATTCAGCAAGATCAGAACGCACGTAATAACTAAGTTTTCATCCGCAAAGCAGTAAAAACCAAACCTTTGTGGTGCAATAAGCTGAATGTTGTTCAGTATTCAGTTTGAAAATATTGAACATCGCCCAGTAATATATCTTTATCAAAAGGTAAAAATTGCTGGGCTTTTTTGCAACAGTAAAAGAATATACAGGATGTGTTTATGTTGAAGTTATTGGCATTGGATCGCTTTACCATTCTTTTGTTTGTGATGGTCATCCTCGCCAGTGTCGTGCCTGTGTCAGGGCAAGCAGCCGAAGTTTTTAGTGTGATTACGACAGTTGCCATTGCAATCTTATTCTTTTTGCATGGGGCGAAATTATCACGTGAAGCTGTCATTCAGGGCATGATGCATTGGAAATTGCATGCGTTGGTATTTACTTTTACCTTTGCGTTATTCCCAATTTTAGGTTTGCTGGCAAAGCCAATTCTAGTGCCAATGCTCGGGCAGGAGCTGTATTGGGGCTTTTTGTTCATGTGCTTTTTGCCTTCAACCGTGCAATCTTCAATTGCCTTTACGTCAGTGGCAAAAGGCAATGTTGCCAGCGCAGTCTGCAGTGCGTCATTCTCTAATTTAATTGGGATGTTTATTACCCCAGTTTTAGTAGGCATCTTTATTTTAGGGCAGTCTGAACACGGTTTTGACCCGACAAATTCGATTATTCAAATTACTTTATTGTTATTGGTGCCATTTATTTTGGGGCAGTTATTACGTCCTTATGTTTTTCCTCAGATGTTGAAATTACCAAAGCTGGTCAAGGTATTTGATCAGGGTTCGATTTTGATGGTGGTTTATGGTGCATTTAGTGGGGCAGTGGTAGCAGGATTGTGGCATCAAGTTAGTGGTATGACTTTATTGCTGTTGATTATTGCTTGTTCCGTGTTATTGACCCTTGTGATGTGGTTGGCGTGGGTTGTGCCGCAATGGTTGGGTTTTGCACGTGAAGACCAAATTGCCGCATTTTTTTGTAGCTCCAAAAAAACCTTAGCCAGTGGTGTACCGATGGCGCAAATTTTATTTATTGGGCAGCCGTTGGGGATGATTGTTTTACCGATCATGATTTTCCATCAAATTCAGTTGATGGTGTGCGGTGTGATAGCCAATTATCTCGAAAAGCAGCCCGATTCGACTGAACCTCAGGAATTAAATTCCTAAGAATAATTAGCTTTAAAATATTTTATTCCGTATAATATTGCCCAACTTGTTGTGCTTAGCTCTGACGGTATCCGTCTCGGTGGGCCAAAAGAATGGTCTGTTGTGGTGTTGGTCTGCTTTTAAAGCATGTCCTCATTTTTTTAATGAGAGTGACCAATTGCGATGACAGCTTAAGCCTTCTTAAATCTTAGGAGTAATCGACGATGCGCGCCGATATTCACCCAAAATATGAAAAATTAGTTGCAACTTGTTCTTGCGGTAACGTAATCGAAACTCGTTCAGCAGTTGGTAAAGAAACTCTTTATCTTGACGTATGTTCTGCATGCCACCCGTTCTACACTGGTAAGCAAAAGAACGTTGACACTGGCGGTCGTATCGACAAGTTCAAACAACGTTTTGCTGGTATGTCACGTTCTATCAAACGTTAATATCCAGTACGAAAAAAACGGGCAATTGCCCGTTTTTTTGTGCCTTAAATTTTAGGGTCTACAAATAGACCCTAATGCACAAGACCTTATTGGTCTTGCACATCAATTAAATGATCGAGTTTTTTCTGGAAATAATCACCCTGAATAAAGCGCGCATCGACATTCCACGCATTCGCAAACAGGTTCATATCATTTAAGTCACGCAATAACACTTCTACAGGTTTAATTTCACTATAAATGCTCAATTGTTCCTGTAATTCTTGCGTCGAGTCATCAGCAGCCAGTTTTTCAGTCAGTGCACTGTGCAAGGTCAAGTAGTGAATATCGACTTGTTTCAAGATAGATTCACTATAAATCGAATGACCAAAATCACGCAGAGAAATTTCAGCGCCGTGCTGACGTAATAAACTGATTTGTTTCTGCGCATCACCTAAGTTTTGGCTGATGTCTTCTTCAGAGAATTGCAAAATTAATGGATGGCTGAGGCGGCTACCAATAATCGTTATCAGTTTAGACACAAACTCAGGGAAGCTGCGGTCTTGTAATAAAACAAATTTGTTTAAATTGATAATCAGCTTCGCTTCAGGATATTGGGTGATGAAGTTGTGCAATTGTTTACAAGCTTCGACCAAAATCCAACGATCCAGTTTAATGGATAATTCTGGGTCTTCAGCCAAATCTATTAAGCCTGTCAGTGATTTCCATTCACTATTGAAAATAAAGCCACTAGTTACTTCATAGGTATATAAATTGGTGTCTTGCTTATCATAAAGTTGTTGATACTTCAGATGAATTTCACCACGATCAAGACTTTGACGTATCGCTGCAATAATCGCAGATTCACTATACGATTGTGGTACGGCTGCAGCAGATTCAATTACATTTAAGTTAGATTCACCAAAGGACAAGTCTAAGGTTAAACCTGAGTTATGTTGTTCTTGCTGTTGTGGTAATGCGTTGGCAAAACCTTGGCTAATCAGTTGCTCAAAACTGCTTTCATTTTGAATGTCTGGAGTGAATGGCACATAACCAATACGCAAATTAAGTGGGTAAGTATGTTGATCTACCGTAAGTAATTGCGGTTTCGTGAGTGAATTTAAGCCAATCAGTTTCGATTCTAAAATTGCAGGCGATTCTGCTTGGAACAAACCAACCACTAAACCATTACTCACATTAAATAATGGTACATTGGTCTGTTCTTTTAAAAAATTTTGAATGTTGGTAAAGTAATTTTTTGTGGTTTGCCAGTCGGCTTGGAAAATTGATTCAGGACAGTTCGCCAAAGAAAACACCACCAAAGCATTGGCACTAGAAGGCTGTTTGGCTAAAGTGCGATTTACCAATTGGTATGTGCTTGGTTTTGCCGCTGCTTTGTCTGCTGTCGTTTGAGCAGGGGATGTATTTTGCGCCGTATTTTCAATATCTATGGTGATTTGTATGGCGTCGTCAGCTGCTCCAATAAATTCAATTTTGAGTGGGTTTTGTTTTGCTAATAGCGGGTTTTGGCTATGAATATCAAAACGGCCGTGTTCAAATTGTCCTTGGCTGACTTTCTTAAAGCGGAATTTAAAATCTGTAATATCTTGCGGTTGTAATAAATCTAATAGTGGTAAGCCAATAATGTCATCTTCACTTTTTAAACCAAATAGCTGTAAATATTCAGCATTGGCTTGGACGTGAATCCCTTCTTGAATAATGGCCACAGCTTTGCTGCTGTCTTCGACCAACGCCTGTGCTTGTGATTGCGCATTTTCCAGTTCAGTCATGA
Source organism: Acinetobacter sp. YH01003 (assembly GCF_013420525.1). NCBI lineage: Bacteria > Pseudomonadati > Pseudomonadota > Gammaproteobacteria > Moraxellales > Moraxellaceae > Acinetobacter > Acinetobacter sp. YH01003. The sequence continues at coordinate 440,091 of NZ_VOXY01000001.1, forward strand.
GTTGTTCTTGTGACTGCTGTAAGCGACTAAAAGACAGTGCGCGAATTAAGCCAAAATAGAAGCGCTCAGGATAATCTAAATTGATAATGTCATAGATGCCTTTGCGCACATAACTGGTGTATTGAGTGGCATCGTAATCGTCTGGTTTGAGCAAAAGTAGCGGTAAATTTGGTTGCTGTGATGCACGAATTAAAGTGAGTGCCTGATCGACTTTTAGGTCATAAGCACGACCAAAAATCACCAAATCCCAAGTTAAATGTAATTGTTTTTCAAAGTTTTTAATGTCATCTAATAGATAAGCCTGAACACGGTGCTCATTTGCAGTGAGTTGTTCACAAATTTGATTAAAACGTATTTGGTTGTCATCGATTATGAGTAAACGTGTTTCGGTACGTTTGAGCTTTTTAGACAATAATGGATTTCTCACTTTAATGCTTCCCATAAATCGTGATTTTTAACTTCATTCACTTGTTTCTGAATAAAACCATCAAGTAAAGGCTGTTGTTGGTCATTCAACAACTCAAAATCAAAGCGCATAAAGCTTTGGGTAATCAATAACGGCTTAATTAAGAACACTTTAAGTTCTTCTTCGCCTAAACGTAGCTGTACGGTTTGTTTGTCACGTAATAATTGCAGACTTGGCAAAATCAATGAGGTATTGACTTCATCGACCTGAGTACTTTGTACCAATAATGCTGGATGGTAATGTCCCGTATGTCGATCTGTTTTAACAAAAACAGCACAAGGGTAAATATCTTGGGTTAAAATTTCCAAGCCAAGTTCTAAACTTTTTTCGGCAGATTGTTTAATCCAGCGAATGACACCACCGCGCCACGGACTTTGGCTATTTTCCTGAACCAGAATAAATTCACCTGTTTTAAGGTTTTTCGGTGTTTCACCCGTCCATTTAATACGATAGCCATTGACACTAATATCTAAAACATCGGCATTGTAAATTTGTTTGGCTTCACGGTCTAAGGTTTTAACAGCGCTAATATCTACCGTAGAGTTGGTATGCATGGCATTGATAAACTGGCTTTCATTCTGGAATTGGTAGTTATCGCCCAAAGCCAGTGTTTCATTGAAGTTTTTACCATTAGACAGATAAAAATGTGCCACAGTCAAACCAAAGCAAATTTTAATCCGTGCCGAATATTCATAACGCTCATGCACACGTTCTGCTGTATTGGTCAAAATATTGTGCAAATGGAAATGCAAAGCAGGGGTTAAGAATAGCTTTTCATTGCGTGATAAATGTTCACCTTTACGACCTTGAACTTCATTTAAATGATCGAGTAGGGGTTGAGTTGCAATAAAAATATTGGCATGAAAACCTTGGCTTTGGTGCGTATTGTAAATAGGTGGATGATCTTTGCTTGCATCGACCACATAACGTGAAAGCGTCGTTTCTTTGGGTAAAACTTGAATCAGTTTTGCCCAATCAAAGCTACAGAGATATAAGCCTTGAATTTCTGCAGGTCGAATTTGATGGGTATTGAAAATTTCCAATAAAATCAGCTGTGCATAGGCTTGAGCAATATTAATCAGTTGATGTTGTGTGCCTTGTAACTGATTAATATTATTTAAATAATAATGTTGTTGAATGGCTGTATCTAAAAGTTGGTGTGCAATTAACCACTGATTTGGCAAGGCGTGGCTATAAAGCATGTGTTGTTGATAGCGCAGTAGAGCTAATTGTTGTAAAGCATAATAGCTAGATAGAACTCGTGCAGTTTGTAAGTTCTTTTTTAAATTAAAGGCAAATAAAGAAAATTTTTGTTGGGTGAGTTGTTGGTGGCTACGTCGGGAAATATTAATATAGACTTTGGCGAAATGACTGCGTAATAACAGCGCGAGTTCAATAATATGATCGTTGCGGTCATTACTAATCAAAGCCTGGTTGAAAAAATGCTTTTCCAGACTGGTAAGCACATTTTCAAGTGTCGGATGAATAGCTTGAATTAAGTCAAAACGTAATGTTTCCTGACATTTCAGTTCTGAAATTTCTAAAAGTGCATTAAATAGAGCTTGGGAAGAATCACCCAATTGTAAAATGGATAAATCCGCTGCCCATGCCTGAATGCTTTTAACCGTATTTTGACAAAAACTCAATTGCTCCAGCTTTAGTTCGCTGGGAACTAGAAAAAGATCTGAAGTATTCATATTCATGATTGTTATTTAACTCAATAAGTTGAAACCCCAAAAAGCGGTGTCTTGTTTTTTTCGCCCGCAATTTCCCTAACGAGTTTAGGAACTAAATAGCCGGGTAAGTTCGCTAAAAGCTCTTTATAGATGTGATCAATGTCTTGCGGCATTAAATCAAAATGATGCGCTCCTTTTACTTTATCTAACACGTGTAAATAGTAAGGCATCACCCCTGCATCAAAAAGACGATAGCTTAAATCGACCAAGACCTGAGCAGAATTATTGACCCCATTTAATAAGACTGCTTGATTCAGAACGGTGATGTTTTGTTCGACTAACTTGGCAAGTTGCGAACAGGTAAAGTCATCTAATTCTGATGCGTGGTTCGAGTGTACCACTAGAATAATACGCAGCCTACTATTTTTTAGTAAGGAAATCAGCGATTCATCGACACGGTTGGGAATAACAATCGGAACTCGTGAATGAATTCTCAAAAATTTTATTTGCGGAATAGACGCCAATCGCTCAATCCAGATATTTAATTTACGATTTGACAAAGTGAGCGGGTCGCCACCACTTAAAATCACTTCATTAATATCGGGCTGACTTTCAATGTAATTACGGATATTGTCCCAGTCTTCAGTTTTTGGCAGATTTTCCTGATAAGGAAAGTGCCTGCGGAAACAATAACGACAATGTACTGCGCAAGCACCAGTCAAGGTCAGCAAAAAGCGTGATTTATATTTGTGTAAGACTCCAGGTTGTTGATTGGCTTGTTCCTCACCCAAAGGGTCGGTCACAAATCCAGGATGATCTTCCAGTTCTAAATGATGCGGCAGAACCTGTAACAGTAAAGGATCGAGTGGATTGCCTTTTTGCATTTTGGCCACAAATGCACGCGGGATACGCGATTTAAACTGATTGGATGCCAGTAAAGCACCTGACAGCAACTGCTGTTCAGACAGCTCTAAAATATTTAACAATTCGCGTGGGTCGGTGATCAAGTCACTGAGTTGAGATTGCCAGTTTTGTTCTTGGTACAGGTAGTTGATCATGCCAGAAAAGATTTAAATATGAGGTGAAAGGAACCAAGTACACATCTATTTAGCGTAGATGAATTCTTTGTTCATTGAGCGTGAATGCCGCGAATGATTAATCGCTTTGAATCAGAATCATTACAAAACAGCTGATTTTACTGATATCTTGAGGTGATCGGTAGTGGATTTTCATTGCTTCGTTATGGCTTGCTCATTTACAATACGTCCGATGAAAAAAGATGTTGCAAGATGGCGAGCATCGCAAAGCTGCGTTGGTCATTTGCTTTGTAACATAAATAGTTAAGTTAGTCAGTTTGGAGTGTGCCAGTCATGGCCTATTATTCTACGAATGATTTCAAGTCAGGCCTTAAGGTTATGCTTGATGGTAACCCATGTTCAATCATGGAAAATGAATATGTAAAGCCAGGTAAAGGTCAAGCGTTTAACCGCGTAAAACTTCGTAACCTTCGTTCTGGTAAAGTTTTAGAAAAAACATTTAAGTCTGGTGATTCACTAGAAGCAGCTGACATTGTAGAAGTAGAAATGGAATACCTCTACAACGATGGCGAAATGTGGAACTTCATGGATCCTGTATCTTTTGAGCAAATTGCTGCTGACAAAACCGCAATGGGCGATGCTGCAAAATGGTTAAAAGATGATTCAAACGAAAAATGTACCATTATGTTGTTTAACGGTGTGCCTTTAACTGTAAACGCACCAAACTTCGTGGTATTAAAAATTGTCGAAACTGATCCGGGTGTACGTGGCGATACTTCTGGTGGTGGCGGTAAACCAGCGAAATTAGAAACAGGTGCAGTGGTACGTGTTCCTTTATTCGTACAGCAAGAAGAAAGCGTTCGTGTAGATACACGTACAGGTGAATACCTAGAACGCGCATAATGATTTATTGATAAATCATAAGTAAAAGAGGGGGATGATTCGCGTCATCCCCCTTTTTTGTTGATTTGATTATGTGGTAAAAGAATAGGTGAAAAGTATAGGAAACTGTTGGTGCTCCATTTAAGTGTACGGTAGCGCACACTATGGATGTAAGGGCAGCAGACATCAAAATAAAAGGAGCAGGATCAACCAAGGATTTAGGAAATAAAGCTACATCTCGACAATAAAAGTAACACTTAAAAAATGTAACAAGAAGAGAGATTGACATGGAAACAGTTCAACCGAAGTCTGGTCTGACTTCAAAAATTATATGGCTTTTGGTCGCTATATTGGGTGCAGTATCTTTTGGGATATTGGCAGTCAGTAGAGGCGAACACGTCAATGCAGTCTGGTTAGTTTTAGCTGCGGTCTGTGTCTATAGCATTGCATACCGCTTCTACAGTTTATTTATTGCCACCAAAGTATTTGAGTTAAATGAGCGACGCTTAACGCCCGCACATCGTTTGGCTGACGGTTTAGATTATGTGCCCACCAATAAAAGTGTGTTATTTGGTCACCACTTTGCCGCGATTGCAGGTGCAGGCCCTTTAGTTGGGCCTATTCTTGCAGCACAAATGGGTTATTTACCCGGCACGATCTGGCTTTTAGTCGGGGTGGTGTTGGCAGGTGCAGTCCAAGACTTTTTGGTTTTGTTTATTTCTACACGTCGTGATGGGCGTTCTTTGGGAGAAATGGCAAAACAAGAGTTGGGTTCATTTGCTGGTGTGATTGTCATGCTGGGTGCGCTGGGCGTGATGGTGATTATTCTTGCCGTACTCGCTTTGGTTGTCGTGAAAGCTTTAACCAATAGTCCGTGGGGCGTATTTAGTATTGCAGCCACCATCCCAATTGCGATTTTCATGGGCATTTATATGCGTTTTATTCGCCCGGGGAAAATTGCTGAGGTTTCCATTATTGGTTTTGTCCTGATGATGATGGGTATTATTTATGGTGAAAATGTTGCACAGCATCCATTCTGGGGGCCTTTATTTACTTTAAGTGGCACAGAATTAACGTGGTGTTTAATTGCCTACGGTTTTATTGCTTCAGTTTTGCCAGTGTGGTTGTTATTGGCGCCACGTGATTATTTATCGACGTTCTTAAAAATTGGTGTTATAGCGGGTTTGGCTGTCGGGATTGTGTTTGCAATGCCTGAAATGAAGATGCCTGCGGTGACCCATTTTATTGATGGTACAGGGCCAGTATTTGCGGGTTCATTGTTCCCATTCTTATTTATTACCATTGCCTGCGGTGCGATTTCAGGTTTCCACGCCTTAGTGTCTTCAGGTACGACGCCAAAACTAGTCAATAACGAAAAAGACATTCGGATGATTGGTTATGGCGGCATGTTGATGGAGTCTTTCGTGGCGATCATGGCAATGATTTGTGCCACGGTGCTAGACCCAGGCGTGTACTTTGCCATTAATGCACCCACTGCAGTTTTAGGTACAACGGTGGAAAGTGCAGCAGAAGCGGTACGAAATTTAGGCTTTGTAGTGACTCCTGAGGCTTTAACCATTTTGGCAAAAGAAGTCGGTGAAAGCTCGATTCTGTCACGTACGGGTGGTGCGCCAACGTTTGCAATTGGTATGGCACATATCATCACCGAGATTTTTAATAACCGCTCAATGATGGCATTCTGGTATCACTTTGCCATTTTATTTGAAGCCTTATTTATTTTAACTGCAGTAGATGCAGGCACACGTGCTTGCCGTTTTATGGTGCAAGATACTGTAGGTATTGTTATTCCTGCAGTGAAAAATTCACATAACTTCTTTGGTAACTTGCTTGGCACAGCAGTTGCGGTGGCTGGTTGGGGTTTCTTCGTCTATCAAGGCGTGGTCGATCCTTTAGGCGGTATTAATAGCTTATGGCCTCTATTTGGTATTGGTAACCAAATTTTGGCAGCGATGGCGCTCATTTTAGGTACAGTGATTCTGTTTAAAATGAAAAAAGAAAAATATGTTTGGGTGACGATTATCCCTACAGTTTTCTTGTTCATTACTTCAATGACTGCAGGTTGGCAAAAGATTTTCCACGACAATCCCAAAATTGGTTTCTTGGCGCAAGCAGATCGTTTCAATGCTGCAATTCAACGCAATGAAATTTTAGCACCTGCAAAAACAGTGACTGAAATGCAAACCATTGTCATGTCCAATCAAATTAATGCTGTGTTATGTGGTTTCTTTATGATTGTGGCATTTGTGATGTTGTTCGCTGCCATTGGGGTGATTCGTCGTGCCTTGGCAAGTCCAACACCAACTGTACATGAAGCTGAAGCGATTTATCGTGATCCTGAAACGATTCAGCCGAATAGTGGTCATTAGGAGTGAGCACATGATTAAGCTTAAATTTGCCCAACAGGGTAAAACGGTGATTTACAACATCATTAAAATGACCATCATGTCGCAAAAGGATTTGATTCTGAATCCGAAAAACTGGTCGCGTATCGCTACTTTATGGCAGCGTTTGCAACAAAGTTTTCGTTTAATGGTCGGTGTACCCGATTATCAGAATTATTTGGAACACATGCGTAAGCATCATCCAGATTTAGAAGCCATGGATCCGAAGACTTTTTATCGCTACTGTGTCGATGCGCGTTATCCATCGGCAAAAGGTGGTTTGAAAAAGTGTCCGTGTTAATCCCGTATCACGATGGAAACGTATAGAGATACGAGCTGTTTAAAACTTACTTTTTTAGGCAGTTTAGAATATCTCGAGGATTTCTTTGGAAATTTAGCAAAACGGTGTATGTTTAAACATGCGCCGTTTTTTATTGGGGATAAGGGGATTTACTGTGATTTGGGGTACAGAAAAAGTTCAAAAACAACAACTGACGCAAGCGCAGCAACAGCTCAATGCACAGATTGAATCTTATGCTGGAAAAATTCAGGCTTTTTTGACTGAAATTAATACCATTATTTTAGATAAAGAACAGCAGACCAAATTGGCGTTAAGTTGTTTGTTGGCGGGCGGGCATGTGCTTTTTGAAGATTTACCCGGATTAGGTAAAACGACTTTATCGAGTGCCTTATCGCACTTGGCGGGTCTGCAATTTCAGCGTATTCAGTTTACCAATGACATGCTGGCCAGTGATGTGATTGGCGTGAATATGTTTAATCAAAAAGAACATCAATTTGAGTTTAAGCAAGGCCCTATTTTTACCCAAATTTTATTGGCAGATGAAATTAACCGTTGTTCGCCTAAAACCCAAAGTGCCTTGTTGGAAGCGATGGAAGAAGGCGCGGTTACGGTGGATGGTGTGCGTTATAGCTTGCCGCAACCTTTTTGGGTGATTGCCACACAAAATCCACTGTTTCAAAGTGGTACTTATGCGCTGCCAGAATCACAGCTTGATCGTTTTTTAATGCGTCTGTCTTTGGGTTATCCATCGCGTTTTGCTGAAAAAATGTTGCTGCAACAAAACTCCAGACATGCGCTGATTGCCAGTTTGGCCCATATTTTTACTGAAACAGAAATTTTAAATTTACAGCAATTGGTCACGGAAATTTATGTGTCAGATACCGCGCTAGATTACTTACTCGACTTAGCCACAGAAACCCGTAAAGCGCGTCACGGATTATCTACCCGTGGTGTTTTGGCATTGAAAAAAGCAGCACAAGCACATGCTCTAATTGAGCAACGTAGTTTTGTCACTGCCGATGATATTCAAGCGGTATTTGTGGCAGTTGCTGCACATCGTATTGGATTGAGTGAGGCAGAAACTTTGTATGTGATGCAACAGGTTAAAGTGAGTTAGTACACGCATGTTTAAGCAGGCATGGCAAAACTGGATCAAGACACGTTTTAAATTTGATCGACACAGGGCCTTAAAACAAAAAGATATTTTGGTTTTTATTTACCAACAGGGCTATCTGTATTTAGTGCTGATTTTGATCACGTTTATTGCAGGCGTGAATTATGGCAATAACCTGATTTTAGGCTTTTGCTTTTTGATCAGTGCCATTTTATGTATCAGTTTTTATTTGACCTTTAAGCAGCTGCATGAATTAGAGATTGAAATTGTGACCACCGAAGTTGGGCAAGTAGGTGAAGTATTGCAATTACAATTGCATTTCAAACAAGAGGTCGCGCAGGCACGCTATTTATGGATTAAAGCCGATCATCAATTAGAAAAGGTTCTTATTCAAGACACTCAGCAGCAGTATGTGTTGACATTTTTTGCAGCGCAACGTGGGCAGTTTCATTATCCTTATTTACACATTTATTCGGTTTATCCTTTTGGCTTGGTACGTGCGTGGACTTATTTGAATTTGTCACGTACCGCGTGGGTGGCACCCAAAGCCGCCATGTATAGCGCAGAGAATAAACAGCATCAACACAGCTTTCAACCCGATTTAGACGAGTTTCGTGAGCTGCGTGATTTTCAATTGGGCGATTCCTTACAAGCCGTGTCGTGGAAGCAAGCGGCACGCGGTCAGGGCTTATATGTGAAAGTTTTTGAACAATATCAGGATCAACAGAGTATCGACATTCACTATGAACACATGCCTGCACCGACCCACGAAGAAAAACTAAGTTTGATGATGGGCTTAGTTGAACAATGTGAACAACAACAGTTGAATTATGCGATGTTTTTGCCGCATGCGACCCTTGAAAAAGGCGTAGGCGAGCGGCAGTTGAAACAGGCAAAAATTCTTTTGGCACAGGCTTGATGATCATGCACAATTCGATTCAGCAATCTATTCTGCTTAGCCTGATCTTAATTTTGGCTGCTCACATGCTGTTTAGCCCTGTGGCATTGAGTGTCATTTTCGGACTCATGTTGTTGCTGTTGTATCTTCACTATAAAAACAAGACAGCGCGTATTTCTAAAGTTTGGACTTATGGATTGACCTGTTGTGCCTTAGCCAGCATTTATTTGAGTTATAAAAGCCTGATTGGTGTAGAGGCAGGGGTTGCCTTATTAAGCACCTTTTTGTTTGCCAAAGCTTTAGAAAGTCATACTCAGCGCGACCTGATTATTTTATTTAATTTTGCGCTTTTTGTGAGCGCCAGTTCATTTTTATACAGCCAGAGCATGTGGATGACCGTGTTGGTCATTCTATGTTTAATCAGTTGTTTAATTGGGTTATATCGGATTCAAAAAAGTGCATTTTCAGATTATGCGTCGCGTCATTCGAGCAGGCAAGATGCAAAGCATGACCTTAAAAATGTCGCCAAGTTTATCGCATACGCTTTGCCATTCTTTTTATTATTGTTTTTATTCTTTCCACGTTTACCGCCATTGTGGCATGTACCTATTCCTGATGCCAAAGGCGTGACAGGTATTAGTGACACGATGTCACCGGGTGATATTGCCGAATTATCACAATCTTCTGCTTTGGCATTTCGTATTGTGGGGAATATGCAGCAACTGCCGCCACGTTCAAAACTATATTGGCGGGCGATGGTACTTGATCAATATGATGGTCGCACATGGACAAGCAATTTTAGCAATCAACAACCCGTTCAGGCAGCACAATTACAGCCAGAGCAAGTCGATTTTCAGTATCAATATATTGCAGCAGACCCACGTGCACAGTGGATTATGGCGCTGGAAAAATCTGTACCGAATCAACACGGTTATGTATTACGCCGTGATTGGAGTATGGTGCCACAGCGTCAAAATGGTCGGATTCAACCGATTGCTTTGCAGTGGGTTGGGGAATCCGCACGTATTCAAGGGGATGATGCACAGAACGAGCGTTATCGACGCTTTAGCCAGCGTTTAAATGTTCAGGTACAGACGCAATCTGACCCAAAAGCTCAGCAATTTGCCCTGCAGATGTTTGCTCAAAGTCAGCAACAACCTGAACGCTACGTGCAGAATGTATTGCAGTGGTATCGCAATAATGGCTTTAGTTATACCTTAAAACCTGGAATGCTCGGACAAAACCGAGTCGATGAATTCTTGTTTCAGAGTAAGCAAGGTTTTTGTGAACATTATGCCTCAAGTTTTGCCTTATTGATGCGTTATGTCGGGATTCCAGCGCGTGTAGTCGTGGGCTATCAGGGTGGGGAACTTGCACCCGATGGACAAAGCTGGGAAGTACGACAGCAAGATGCACATGCTTGGACAGAAGTGTTGCTCAATCAACAATGGGTACGCATAGACCCGACAGCCATCATTGCACCTCAACGTATAGATGATGGTATGCAAAACCTAATGGCAGATGATCGGGCCGTTTTGGGTGCTGACACACAAATGTGGCAATACCAACATTCTAATTTTATTCGTTCTTTACGGGTGTGGAGTGATTATGCAAGTTATCAATGGCAAAGCAAGGTCGTGGGTTATGATGCCGAGTCACAGCGTCACTGGTTTGGACGCTTAGGGCTGCACTCAAACTATGCTTTGGCAGCGGTGTTGGTTTCAAGTATTCTCATGATCTTAGCAGGGTATTTTGGCTGGATTTTTTGGAAAAAACGTCAGCAAGGTTCTCGCATAAATCGTGCCTTAGACAAATTTTCTAAAAGATTGCCCGCTCAGTTGCAAAAACAGGATGCAGAAACAGTGAGTGTGTGGATGCAGCGTTTAGCAGCGCAGGTAGATGCAAATGAACAAGAGGCATTTAAGCGTTTAGGCGTGTGCTATCAACAATATTCTTATGCGCCTGAACATGACCGTGTTTCAGAGCAGGTGTTTTTTGATTTGCTTAAAACTTGCTCGGATGTGTTGAAAAAACACAGAAAGGACTTGTCTTAAAAATCAAAACTGAATATGATGCGAAGCACTTTAGGCGTATAGCTCAGTTGGTTAGAGCGCTACGTTGACATCGTAGAGGTCTCCAGTTCGAGTCTGGATATGCCTACCAATACATTAAAATTATATGTTGTTACATAACTTCATATAAGTAATAAAGCTCTGAATTATAACGATTTAGGGCTTTTTTATTGCTTTTCTTAAAGATACATAAATTCGCTTATAGTTTAAAAATATGTACACAGTGGTGTACACATGTAAGTTTTCGGCTTATTTTGCACTAATTGGTTTTTATTTTGCACTAGAGCTTTGAAGCCTCTTTCCACATTTCATTTGTGCACTGATTCGTGAGCGAGAACATGGCACCATTAAGCATTTAACGGTTATGCTAGTCACGGTTTTTGAAATTATGCTGGCAAAGGTTTTATCGATGAGCCTTGTGGTGCTTTTAGCAGCTTTTTTAGGCTTAAAAGTAGTGGTGCAGGGGGCATTACAGGTACCCATAGAAGGAAGTTTGCTGTTATTTTTCTTTGGAGCCTTGCTGACCTTATTTGCAACAACCTCAATGGGTATATATATGGCAACCGTGTCTAAATCGATGCCGCAATTCGGTTTGCTGATGATGCTTATTCTGATTCCCTTGCAAATGTTGTCTGGGGCAAGTACACCACGAGAAAGCATGCCAGAAATTATTCAAAATATCATGTTGATTGCAACGACAATGCATTTTGTAACATTGGCGCAAGCAATTTTATACCGAAATGCAGGATTGGATGTGGTCTGGCCTTCCTTTCTATGGTTAATCGCAATTGCAACAACATTTTTCTATGTATCTTGGAAACGTTTTAAAAATACCATTCATACAATGGCTTAATGTAATAGATTGAGTTTGATCGCTGAAGCACAAATTTTGACTGGGGCGTATTAAGAGTTACACCGCGCATAATTTTTGCTAATATGTATGAAAATTGTTCAATAAAAGTAAATGACATGAAACACATTCTTGTGCCAGTTTTGGTGGTGTTGGTCGTTTTATTAGGTTATCTCGTTTACTTGGAAGAGGAAACGCGAAAGCAGGCAGAACTGAACCGAGTTTTGACTGAATCTGCAAATTTATCGCTAGAAAAAACAGAAGCGGCTACACCACAGATTTTGCAAGTCACAGAATAAGCGTAGAAATTTCTAACATAATGTGTGGTAATTGCTTTATTCATCACACTTTTGTGTGCTTCACTTTATCGTAAAATTTTATCTTTAATTCAAAAAACTAGAATTTTTAAAAAATCCCTATGGTATAATTTGCCAATTGAAACTGCTTCATCACAACTCAAAGGCATTACTTTTGAGAGTGACTGAAGTAAAAAAAAGATGAACAAAGCTGCATAAAATTTATGCGGCTTTTTTATTTAGCATTCCGAATTTTTGATTTTGATAAAATCAAATGCTTGATTGTGAATTAAGTTTATCTTTTTCATGTAATTTTACATGCTCATTGGGCAAATCCATTGCCGCAACTGACACAGGCTTTTAAGTGCTGACTTAAAATTGCGTCATGCTGCAAATTCAGTTTATTTACAGGGGCTAGGTCATGACGACTCCTAATCCATCCTCAGCGGGAATGCTTGAGCGCTTATTCAAATTAAGCGAAAACAAGACCACATTCCGTACCGAGATTTTGGCGGGTGTAACCACATTCTTAACCATGTGTTACATCATTATTGTCAATCCGATGATTTTATCTGAAACAGGAATGGATCATGGAGCTGTCTTTGTCGCCACCTGTTTAGCCGCAGCTATTGGCTGCTTGGTGATGGGAATTGTTGCCAATTACCCAATCGCACTCGCACCAGGCATGGGGCTAAACGCCTATTTCACTTACTCGGTTTGTTTAGGCATGGGTGTGCCTTGGCAAACGGCTTTGGCTGCAGTTTTTGTATCAGGGATTATTTTCATTGCCATTAGCATGTTTAAAATCCGTGAAGCCATTGTTAATGCCATTCCCATGTCATTAAAACTAGCCATTGGCGGTGGTATTGGTTTATTCCTAGCTTTAATCGCCCTAAAAAATGCAGGTGTTATTGTTGATAATCCTGCGACTTTGGTGGGCTTAGGTGACTTAAAACAACCCACTGTACTTTTAGCGCTATTGGGGTTTTTAATGGTGGTGGTGATGCATCACTTTAAAGTGCGTGGTGCAATTATCATCAGTATTTTGGTGCTAACTGCGATTTCAACAGCTTTAGGTTTAAGTGAATTTAAAGGAGTGGTTGGTGAAATTCCATCTCTTGCCCCTACTTTCATGCAAATGGACTTTGAAGGTCTATTTACAGCAAGTTTAATTGGTGTAATTTTCGTATTTTTCTTGGTCGATTTATTTGACTCCACAGGCACTTTAGTGGGTGTTTCACACCGCGCAGGCTTATTACAAGATGGCAAATTACCTCGTTTGAAAAAAGCGCTTTTTGCCGATTCTTCTGCAATTGTTGCAGGTGCGGCATTGGGTACATCTTCAACAACGCCGTATATTGAATCATCTGCAGGTGTTGCAGCGGGTGGTCGTACAGGCTTAACCGCAGTGATTGTTGGCTTGTTGTTTATTGCCTGTTTGTTCTTGGCACCACTTGCGCAATCGGTACCAGGTTTTGCGACTGCACCTGCCTTGTTATTTGTGGGTGTGTTGATGATTCAAGGCATTGTGCATATTGATTGGGATGACATCACCGAAGCCGTGCCTGCATTCTTAACCCTCGTGTTCATGCCATTTACTTATTCTATTGCCGATGGCATCGCTATGGGCTTTATTAGCTATGCGCTGATTAAACTACTCACTGGCAAAGCCAAGTCTGTACCTTATATGGTGTGGATTATTGCTGCACTTTGGGCATTAAAATTTGCCATGTTTGGCGGTTAATATTCTTAAACTGAAAAGGGGTGTAAACTCAGTTTGCACCCTTTTTTATTTTGATCAATTTTTTAAAATTCTCCCATAAAATAGCAAAAAGGACAGAACATGAATCAACTTGAGCTAATCTGTGCATTACCTAAAGCAGAATTGCATGTGCATATTGAAGGTACTTTTGAACCTGAATTGATGTTTGCCATTGCGCAGCGCAACCAAATAGACATCCCTTATCAGTCCGTAGAAGAAGTCAAACAAGCCTATAACTTTCATAACTTGCAGTCTTTTTTAGATATTTATTATGCAGGCGCACAAGTGTTGGTGCATGAGCAAGATTTTTACGATTTGGCTTGGGCATATTTTGAAAAATGTGTTGAAGACCGTGTGGTACATACCGAAATGTTTTTTGATCCGCAAACCCATACCGAGCGTGGTGTGGCATTTGCAACCGTGATTAATGGCTTACAACGTGCTTGTGATGATGCGCAAACAAAATTAGGCATCAGTTCAAATTTAATTATGTGTTTCTTGCGTCATTTAAGCGAAGATGCAGCATTTGCCACACTTGAACAGGCTTTGCCTTATAAAGATCAAATTATCGCAGTGGGTTTGGACTCAAGCGAAGTTGGACATCCACCTTCAAAGTTTGAACGTGTCTTTGCCAAAGCACGTGAAGCAGGCTTTTTAGTCGTGGCACATGCAGGCGAAGAAGGGCCAGCCGAATATGTTTGGGAAGCATTAGATTTACTGAAAGTAAACCGTATTGATCATGGTGTGCGTTCTGAAGAAGATCCTGTATTAATGCAACGTCTAATTGCAGAGAAAATGCCGCTCACGGTCTGTCCATTGAGTAATTTAAAGCTATGCGTAGTGGATGATATGGCACAGCACAACATCCGCCGTTTATTGCAGCAGGGTGTTAAAGTGACAGTTAATTCAGATGATCCATCTTATTTTGGTGGTTATATGAATGATAACTTTGTTGCTATTAGCCAAGCTTTAGATTTAAGCAATGCTGAATTAAAACAATTGGCGGTTAATTCTTTTGAAGCTTCATTTATTTCGGCTGAAGAAAAGCAAAAATGGATTGAGCAAATTCAAGCATTGGGATGAGTTAAACTGAATTTAGATTAGCTTAGACTACAAAAAAGCAGCTTAATTTAAGCTGCTTTTTTGTGGGAGAACGATTTGAATCGCTTTAAACTCAAGCTTTAAAAATTATTTACCTTGTTGCGTCATACTACGCAATACATCGTCTTTATCTATAAAGTGATGTTTAAGTGCTGCAAGCATATGCCCAACCACCATTGCCCCTGCAAACCATGACAAATAAGTATGCACAGGTTTAACAATTGCTAATAGTTCGGGGTTCTTATCCACCAAGGCTGGAATTTCAAATAAATACAACACAGGCACAGGTTTACCCACGCTCCAGCTAAACAAACAGCCCGTGATTGGAATCGCAATCAGCATAAAATACAGACCTAGATGTCCTAAATGCGCTAGTGTTTTCATCAACGGTGACATGCTGTCAGGCAGTTGTGGCGCAGGGTGGGTGTAACGCCAAAATAAGCGAATCACCAATAAAAATAATCGCCATGAGCCAATGTAAAACTTGTGCGGTACGGGTGTAATATGAATGAGAACTGTTCATGTTGTGTTTCAGGCGAATAGTGTGCTTGCATGCTAAACAACAGCATGTAGCGAAAAAAGTATCCACCTGCAACGGAGTGTTGAGAATCTGCAACGCTGCAAAAAAATAGCGTTCTTGAGGGGGCTGTTGATATTTCATAAATAGTTTGCGCTGTAGGCTAAAACTGAGCAGATCAGGCATGAAACGCAGGGAATAGCGAGACTATTGCCAAGTTTCATAACGCAATCTGAGAAAGTTTTAGCCACAGCCTTTCAGGACAAGCATATTTTTTGCTGCTATTGCGTTATGAGTCAGTCATTTAGAATGACTAAATTTCCTACCTCATGCCTTATATCAGCTAAAAAATATGCGTTGTCGCAAACATAGAAAAATTGTCAACAGCCCCTAGCCTTAAGCCTAAGCACATGAATGTAGAAATTGCAAAAAGCTATTCCTTCGTCAAACAAGTTTAGGCACAATAGCGGCATTGTTTCACTCAAATGACTTGAATATTAAATACAGGAAATATCCATGAAAAAACTACTCGCTGTATTGGCACCTATCGCTTTGGCTTTATCTGCATGTACCACTACCACAGGTACTACAACAGGAACCACAACTGCACCGACAGCAACTCAACAATTGGGTATGGCGGCGATTAAAATTGCAATTAATGCCAAGTGCGTGACTGAATTAAATAACATTCCTGCATGGCACACTGCGACACGTGTTATGACACCAACGCAAAAGCAAAATGTTCAAGCGGAAATTTGTGGTTGTGTCAGTGAAAAAGCACCACAAAACGTGACTGCAGTAGATTTAGCCACTGCAGCAATTGACCCTGCTGCACGTGCAACGATTGTGAGCAATGCAGTATCAAGAACCATTAATGCATGTGTGGCAGAAGCAGTAAGATAAGTTTACTGATTCTGTAAAATTAAAGATGGTGCGTGTTGATTCGCATCGTAAGATAGGCTGAAGATTTCAGCCTATTTTTCTGGAAAAAGATGATGAAAATTGCAGGTGTAGATGAAGCAGGACGTGGGCCTTTAGTGGGTTCTGTTGTCGCTGCGGCAGTTATTTTAGATCCGAATAACCCGATTGAAGGTTTGAATGACTCTAAAAAGCTGACTGAAAAAAAACGTGAAAAGTTGTTTGTTGAAATTCAGGAAAAGGCTTTGGCTTGGGCAATTGCAGAAGCCTCTGCAGCCGAAATTGATGAGCTGAATATTTTGCAAGCATCTTTATTGGCGATGCGCCGTGCGGTGGAAGCCTTGTCTATTCAACCTGAACATGTCTTAGTCGATGGCAATAAAATTCCACAAGGTTTAGCAATGTCTTGTGACGCAGTTGTTGGGGGTGATGCATTGCATGCAGAAATTTCAGCAGCTAGTATTTTAGCTAAAGTGGCGCGTGACCGTGAAATGGTATTGCTTGATCAAGCATTTCCACAATTTGGTTTTGCTAAACACAAAGGTTATCCAACCAAAGCACATTTTGAAGCCATTGCACAGCATGGTGTAATTGCGGCACATCGACGTAGTTTTGCACCTGTGCGTAAGGCTTTAGAGTTAATGGAAAACTCACAGTAATTTTCATGCAAAACTTGTGCTGAGTTGCCTGTAAAATAGCTTTTACATGATTTGAATCAGGGCAAGTTTTTAAAAAGCATTCAGCAGAAAAATTTAAAGCGGCAAATGAGCCGCTTTATATTCAATTACCTTAATCGTTTAACGATTAAAGTCATTTTGCGAGTAGTTATCTTCTTCAAATGAAGGTTGATAATCTTGATCTAAATGTTGCAAATGCTCATGCATGGCACGCTCGTGTTGAATACGTTGATAGATTTCTTCACGATGAACCGATACTTCTTTCGGGGCATTTACACCAATACGAACTTGGTTACCTTTGACACCAAGCACAGTCACGCTGACTTGGTCCCCAATCATTAATGTTTCTCCGACACGTCGGGTCAGAATCAGCATGTTTATCTCCTTGCAAAATGCTAAACCTGCATTGATTTTTAAAGCAATTTAAAAGTCACAACCAAATAAAAACCAGTAAATTTTAACGGAACGTATCATTATTTATTTTATAAGATACAGCGCTGCCAAAATTTATGAAAGCATGTTGCTCAATATAACAGAGCCACTATAAAAAAAACTATAGTGGCTCTATTTTTTTGTACTTTTTCGCAAAATTTGTCAGACAATTACATTTTCTGACAGGGGCGTATTAAGCGCGTGCGCTAGACTCACCGCTTTCACGATCTAGACCAAATACAGTGTGTAAAGTACGTACTGCAAGCTCTAAATAGTTTTCTTCAATAATGACTGAAATTTTAATTTCAGAAGTAGAAATCATGAGAATGTTGATGCCTTCATCTGCAAGTGCAGTAAACATTTTGCTTGCAACACCTGCGTGTGAACGCATACCTACACCTACGATAGATACTTTCACGATGTCACCACGTGTAGCGACTTCACGTGCACCAATTTCTTTGGCAGTTGCTTCAAGAATTGATTTTGCTTTGGCAAGTTCGCCACGGTTTACAGTAAAAGTAAAGTCGGTAGTACCATCTTCTTCTACGTTTTGGATGATCATGTCAACTTCAACATTGGCAGCGCCAATAGGTGACAAGATTTTAGATGCAATACCTGGCTCATCAGGCACACCTAAAATAGTTAATTTTGCTTCGTCACGGTTAAACGCGATACCTGAGATGATAGGTTGTTCCATGTTGTCTTCCAATTCAGTAGTAATGAGTGTGCCGACATTTTGTTTAAAATCTTCGTCGAATGCGCCATCATTGTCATTATCAAAACTTGATAATACACGTAAAGGTACTTGGTATTTACCTGCAAATTCAACCGCACGAATTTGCAATACTTTAGAACCTAAAGAAGCCATTTCTAGCATTTCTTCAAAAGAAATACGATCTACTTTTTTGGCTTTTGGTGCAACGCGTGGGTCTGTGGTGTAAACGCCATCTACGTCAGTGTAAATTTGACATTCATCGGCTTTCAATGCAGCAGCAAGTGCAACGCCAGAAGTATCAGAACCGCCACGACCTAAAGTCGTGGTGTTACCTTCAGCATCAAACCCTTGGAAACCAGCAACCACAATCACACGGCCTGCGTCTAGGTTTTCAGTTAACACGTCAGTATTAATCGCTTCAATACGTGCTTTGGTAAATGCGCTGTCAGTTTGAATACCAACTTGGCGACCAGTTAGTGATTTTGCTGCAACGCCAATAGAATTCAGCGCCATCGCTAACATCGAAATCGTCACCTGTTCGCCTGTAGACACCATTTGGTCTAATTCACGCGGATCAGGGGTTTCGGTAATGGCTTTCGCGAGAGCGAGTAGGCGATTGGTTTCGCCACTCATGGCAGAAACGACAACCACTACTTTGTGGCCATGATCATGCCAGCGCTTCACACGACGAGCAACATTTAAAATGCGCTCGGGAGTACCCATTGAGGTACCGCCATATTTTTGAACGATTAGTGCCATAGTTGTTCCATATAAGCCATGACCCCGAATTTACCTGCTCAGGGTCAGTTACACAAAAAGTGAGATTATTTTGCCGCAAGCCAAGCAGTTAAACCTGCCATCACCGTTGCAAAGTTCTCGTTAAGTGGCGCGCCACCTTGTGCCAAATCAGGTTTACCACCACCTTTACCACCTAGTTCTGTAGCCAAGTGTTTGATGATGTCTCCTGCTTTAATCGTAGCAGTAAAGTCTGGTGCAACAGAAGCGATTAAGCTGACTTTATCGCCTTCTACACCTGCAAGTACAATCACTGCTTGGTCGAGTTTGGATTTTACACCGTCGTGCAAATTACGCAGTGATTTTGCATCCATATTTTGTACAGTGGTAATGAGCGTGGTACGTCCAGCAAGTTCTTGTACTTGACTTAAAAGTTCAGCTGCTTGGAAGTGCGCTAATTTTTGATTGAGCTGTTCAATCTGCTTTTGAAGGCTAGATGCTGTATCGACCAATGTATTCACTTTTTCTAAAGTTTGGTCTTTTTGTGCTTTCAACAAAGCATTGATGCTGTTGATATCGCGTTCAGTTTTTTGAACGGCTTCAACGGCTTTGCTGCCTGTAATTGCTTCAATACGACGTACACCAGCTGCAACACCACCTTCAGAGATGATTTTGAACAGACCAATATCACCTGTACGTTTCACGTGAATACCGCCACAAAGTTCAATGGAGAAGTTTTTATCTTCAATGATTGAACCCATAGAAAGTACGCGAACTTCATCGCCATACTTTTCACCAAATAGCATCATTGCGCCTTTGGCTTTGGCTGCTTCAATATCCAGTAATTCAGTAGAAACTGCGGTATTGGCAATGACTTCTGCATTTACCAAACGCTCAATTTCTTGCAATTGTTCAAATGACACAGGTTGGTCATTGGCAAAGTCAAAACGTAAAATATCAGAAGCAACCAACGAACCTTTTTGCTGTACGTGTGCACCTAAAACTTGACGTAGGGCAGCGTGCAATAAGTGGGTTGCAGAGTGGTTGCGTGCAGTTGCTTCGCGGATGTCTGCTTTTACAATCGCTTCCACCGCTTGCGCAGCTTTTAAACTGCCCATGGTAACAATACCTTGATGGACAAAGGCACCGCCAGACTTTTTGGTGTCATGAACTTCAAAAATACCTGTTTCGTTTTTAAATAGACCCGTATCGCCAATCTGACCACCGCTTTCTGCATAGAACGGGGTTTGGTTGAGTACGATTAAAGCTTCATCGCCTTCAACTACTTCATCGACTTGTTCGCCATCTTTATAAATAGCCACAATTTGACCCTGACCAGTCGTTGCGTCATAGCCATCAAATTGAGTTTCACCTTCAACTTTTACAATTGAGTTGTAGTCAACTGCAAATTTACCTGCATCGCGTGCACGTTGACGTTGCGCTGCCATTTCAACTTCAAAGCCTGCTTCGTCAATGGTCAAGTCGCGTTCACGTGCAATATCTGCCGTTAAATCTGTTGGGAAGCCGTAAGTGTCATATAGTTTAAATACCACTTCACCAGGAATGACCGAGCCTTTAAGCTGTGCCAATTCACCCTCAAGCAATTTCAAACCTTGCTCAAGCGTTTTGGCAAATTGTTCTTCTTCTTTTAGAAGTTGCGCTTCAATACGCGCTTGATTTGCTGCAAGTTCAGGATAAGCTTGACCCATTACTTCAATTAAAGGCTGAAGCATTTTGTGGAAGAATGAACCTGTTGCGCCAAGCTTGTTGCCGTGACGTACTGCACGACGAATAATACGACGCAATACATAACCACGACCTTCATTCGATGGATTCACGCCATCGGCAATTAGGAAGCAGCAAGAACGAGCGTGGTCAGCAACTACTTTGAGTGAAGCAGGGTAGTCTACAGGCTTGCCAGTTTGCTGTGCAGTTACTTCAAGAGCAGTCGTGTCTAAACCAATAATCTGTGCTGCATTTTTGAGTAAGTGCTGGAACAGATCAATTTCGTAGTTAGAGTTGACGTGTTGCAATACTGCAGAAATACGCTCCAAGCCCATGCCTGTATCTACAGACGGTGCTGGAAGTGGGTGCAATACGCCATCTGCAGTACGGTTAAACTGCATGAATACGTTGTTCCAGATTTCAATGAAACGGTCGCCATCTTCTTCTAGTGTGCCTGGTAAACCGCCCCAAATATGATCGCCATGATCATAGAAAATTTCAGAACAAGGGCCGCAAGGACCTGTATCACCCATTGCCCAGAAGTTGTCTGAAGCATATTGGCCACCTTTGTTATCGCCAATACGGATAATACGAGAAGCATCTAAACCAATTTCTTTGTTCCAGATGTCAAATGCTTCATCATCGGTGTGGTAAACCGTGGCATATAAACGGTCTTTTGGTAGCGCTAACCATTGTTCACTGGTTAAAAATTCCCAAGCAAATTTAATTGCATCACGTTTGAAATAATCACCAAACGAGAAGTTACCCAACATTTCAAAGAAAGTATGGTGACGTGCGGTATAACCCACATTGTCTAAATCGTTATGTTTACCGCCTGCACGCACACATTTTTGTGACGATACAGCACGTACATAATCACGTTTTTCCAGCCCAAGAAAACAGTCTTTAAACTGGTTCATACCTGCATTGGTAAATAACAGGGTTGGGTCATTGGCGGGTACTAGAGAACTCGATGCGACACGTGTATGCCCTTGCGATTCAAAGTAACGCAAAAATGCTTCACGAATTTCAGCTGATGTCATAAAACGAGTACTCACAACCAAGTCACTCCATAAATTCCGATTTGGCTAAACGCAAGACAGTCTGACAAAAAATAATTCTTTGCTGTCATGCAGGCTTAAAATTTTAAAAACGCCAAATTATAACGGAAAAAGCCACTATCACCAATCATTTTAGTGTGAATAGATGACAATTCTGACGCAAACTTGGTTGCGATTACGCAGAATAAATCTTTGCAATAGAAGATGATGAACATTTACATTCAAAATAAGCGTTTACTGTAGGTCACGGAGTATGCCGAACTGCCATAAAGTAGAATACAAAATTTAAGAAAACGTAAATGTAAGCTAGAAAGTCAAAGCTGATATTTTTGATTTGCCGAATTAAACAACAAATTGCGTGAAAATTCGTAGAATTGATCTGATTTTTTTCAGTAAGGCCTCAAAATCTATTAACATAGTCTGTGCTTAAATTTTGATTTCATTATGAAAGGATCAGTCATGCAACGAGTGGCAATCAATGGCTTTGGTAGAATCGGGCGCAATGTGCTGCGGGCTTGGTTTGAAAATCCCAAAGACTTTCATTTTGAAATCGTCGCCATAAATGACATTGCCGATGTAGAAACCTTGGTTCATTTATTTAAATATGACAGTACCCATGGTCGTTTTAAAGGACAGGTGGAAATTAGCCTCGAAAATGAACAGATTTTTTTGAATATTTCTGCAGGTTTGGCGCAATTAAAAGTTCAGGTGTTGAATCAGGCTCAACCTGCGCAATTACCGTGGCAAGCCTTAAATGTTGATGTGGTATTGGAATGTACAGGGTTGTTCCGTTCCCGCGAGGCGGCAACGCAGCATATTACTGCGGGCGCCAAACGTGTAATTATTGGTGCTGCACCATTCGATACTGTAGATGCTGCGATTGTTTATGGTGTGAATCATCATGAAGTCAAAAGTACCGACCAAATTATTTCCAGCGTATCTTGTACCACGCAGGCTTTAGTACCATTAGTTAAAATCATTGATGATGCTTTCGGAATTGATACCGCATTAATGACTGAAATTCATGCAGTCACAGCCGATCAAACTGTATTGGATCAAGCACACCGTGATTTACGTCGTGCGCGTGCATCAGGGCAAAATATTATTCCTACAACTTCATCTGCCTTGGGTGCATTAAAACAAGTCATGCCAAAAATGGCAGATCGGATTGATGGTTACTCGATTCGTGTACCGACCATTAATGTTGCAGCTATTGATTTAACTTTTATTTCTCAGTCACCAATTACGGTGCACAAATTGAATCAGGTGTTGTGTGCTTCGGCAGCGCATGATTATGCCGAAATTATGCAAGTGACCGATGAGCCTTTGGTATCGAGCGACTTTAACCATTCACCTTATTCTTTAATTGTCGATTTAAGTCAAACCATGGTCGTGGGTCATCAAGCCAAAGTTTTTGCGTGGTATGACAACGAGTGGGGTTATGCCAACCGTTTACTAGATTTGTGTGAATCTTTTAGTCAGCGGGCGGTGTAAGCGGCTACTTTTTAAGACATATACAAAGTGTGAAAAGCGTGTAATAGTGATGACAGATTTTACACTTCGTATTCACGGTTAATTCACTGATTGATATAACAAAGTTTGCATAGAAAATTTGAATAGAGTAGTGGCATGATGATTATTTTATTGTGGGGATTTATTTTTTTGCTGGCACTTGCTGTCATTTTTCTGATTTGGTTGCAATTTAAAAATCAGGCAGACAGCAGCAGCGACGTGCAGCATCAACAGCAAGTCGAGCAAAAAGTATTACATTTAGAAGAGCATCTAAAAAAGACGTTGGAGATTATGCAAGATTTGGCTAAAAAGATGCAGGTTCAGCAAGATGCGCTAGATAAAACCGTGCAAAAAACCGCACAGCTTGAAATGCAAAATGCTGAGTTGGTCAGTTTATTGGCAAAGGCGGTGAAATCAAATCAGGACTTTTAAATGATGGCTTTGAAAGATGTGGTGTATTCATATTTTTTTACCGCATATTTCAGAAAAAGTCAGGTGCATGAGCAAAAGTATCATGCTAAACTAGGAGAAATCGGGTGTGCTCCCGATTTTTTTATGCGGATTCGTTCCGCGCAAACAAGAATTTAGGTTTACAACATGCCCATTTCAGAGACATGGTTATTACCTGATGGTGTAGCTGATGTATTACCAGAACAAGCGCAAGTGATTGAAAGCTTGCGTCGTAAGTCACTGGATTTCCTCGCATCTCGAGGTTATCAGTTGGTGTACACGCCATTCATAGAATACATTGAATCTCTATCTTCTCTTTCAGAATCGAATCAAGATTTAGACCTTGCCACATTTAAAGTGATCGACCAACTTTCAGGTCGTTTGCTGGGTGTGCGTGCCGATATGACACCACAAGTGGCACGTATTGATGCGCATGTACATCCTGTAGATGGTATTGCACGTTACTGCTATGCAGGTACGGTTTTACATACCAAACCACAAGGTTTTAATACCACACGTGCACCATTGCAATTGGGTGCAGAGTTATTTGGTTCAGACAGCATTGATGCTGATGTAGAAATGGTTGATCTGATGCTCAGCTTGCTAAAAGAAGCAGGTCTGGCAGAAGGTGTGCATTTAGACTTGGGTCATGTCGGCTTGTTCCGTAGCTTGGTTAAACAAGCAGAATTAAGCAAAGCCACTGAACGTCAATTGTCAGATTTATATCAGCGTAAAGCCTTGCCAGAGTTGGCAGAATTTACCCAAGATTTAAATTTCGGTTCAGATTTTTATGCTTTAGGTCGCTATGCCAGTGATTTAACTGCTTTGCAGGCTCATTTAAGTGCTGAAGTGTTGGCAAATAGCGAATTTAAGCAAGCGTTTGAAGCCGTGAAAGCAACACAAGCTGAAATTCAGGCACGTTGGCCAAATCTGCATATTGGTATTGATGTGGTTGAGCTGCGTTCTTATCACTATCACACTGGCTTAATGTACGCGGTATATGCACCAAATCGTGCTGCGCCATTGGCTCAAGGTGGTCGTTATGATGGCATTGGTCAGCATTTCGGACGTGCGCGCCCTGCAACAGGTTTCTCTTGTGACTTGTTTGTATTAAGTGCAGGTCGTTTTGAATCATCGTCTGTTGTTGTTGCGCCTAAAGGCTCACAACCTGATTTAATTGCTGCTATTCAAAACACACGTGCGCAAGGCTTTAGTGTAATTCAATTGTTGGGCAATGATGATTTAAACTCGGTTCCATACGCAACGCACCAATTGGTTCTTGCAAATGGTGAGTGGACAGTCGAAAAAATTTAATCGCCAAGGCATGTTTCATGTTACAGGTCTTGGTTTTCAATTTTAACAGCATGATGTAATGAGGCTATTATGGGCAAGAATGTTGTGGTACTTGGTACCCAATGGGGCGACGAAGGTAAAGGTAAGATCGTCGACCTGCTCACAGATCAGGCGGCGGCAGTCGTTCGTTATCAAGGCGGACACAACGCAGGCCATACTCTCGTGGTTGGTGGTAAGAAAACTGTATTACACCTCATTCCATCAGGTATTTTACGTGAAAACGTACTGTGCTTAATTGGTAATGGTGTTGTACTTTCTCCTGAAGCACTCATTAAAGAAATGGGTATTTTGGAGCAAGAAGGCGTGCCAGTGAAAGAGCGTTTACGTATTTCACCAAACTGTCCGCTTATTTTGCCGAACCACATTGCACTTGACCAAGCACGTGAGAAAAAACGTGGTAATGCCAAAATTGGTACAACAGGTCGTGGTATTGGCCCAGCTTATGAAGACAAGGTTGCACGTCGTGCGATTCGTGTTGCTGACTTGGTTCGTGGCGGTGAAGCATTACGCGCTCAATTGACTGAATTATTGGACTATCACAACTTCCAATTGACACAATACTACGGTGTTGAAGCAGTTCAGTTAGATGAAGTTTTAGCGCTATGTGACCAATGGCGTGAAGTGATTGCACCATTAGTGGTTGATGTAACGACTGAAATTCATAATTACCGTAAAAACGGTGACAACATTATGTTTGAAGGTGCGCAAGGCTCATTGCTTGATGTTGACCACGGTACATACCCGTATGTGACTTCATCGAATACAACTGCGGGCGGTGTAAGCTCAGGTTCAGGCTTAGGTCCATTACATTTAGACTACGTTTTAGGGATTACCAAAGCTTATACCACACGTGTTGGTGCAGGCCCATTCCCAACTGAGTTGGTGTATGACGCAGCAAATGACGTAGGTGATGCGATTGGTAAACACTTAGGTACCGTGGGTCACGAGTTTGGTGCTTCTACAGGTCGTCAGCGTCGTTGTGGTTGGTTTGATGCCGAAATTTTACGTCGTTCAGTCGATGTAAACTCACTTTCTGGTATCTGCTTGACCAAGTTAGACGTATTGGACGGTTTAGAAGAAATCAAAATCTGCGTAGGTTATGAAAATACCGATTCAGGTTGTGTAGGTTCTTCTGATGCGCTTGCATACGAAAACTTAAAGCCAATTTATGAAACAATGCCAGGTTGGTCTGAATCAACTGTGGGCGCGACCAGTGTAGAACAATTGCCTGAAAATGCAGTGAACTACATCAAACGTCTTGAGCAGTTAATTGAATGTCCAATCGACATTATTTCTACAGGTCCAGACCGCGCAGAAACTATCGTATTACGTCATCCATTTGATGCTTAAGTCGTTGTGCTTTAGCATAGCATTTAAGCTCTGATGATGTATTCAGCCCTGTCTAAATGATGGGGCTTTTTATTGCTGTTGTTTCAGTTTCAATAGCGACTCATTTTTGGAAACATTATAGATGATGCTGAGTGAGTTGTTTTTTCAAGACTAAAGTTGCAGATGACTGGCGCTGTGCAGAGCAGGGTGGCTTGTTACAATGGCTTTAGAAAATTAAATTTAATTAAGGTTATGCAGGATGCATAAAAATATTACCAGTACGATTTTTTATTCTTTATTGTTTGCGATGGGCGGCGCACCGACCATTGCCATGATGCTGATTTTATCGCAAAAGCATGATCCGAATATTATGTATCAAGCATTTATTGGTTTAAGCGTTATTTTTGCCTGTATTTTGGTGCCACTGATTCTGATTCAAAATGCTTACCTACTCTACAAACGCAAAAATCCAGAAATGGAAGAAAAAGTAGAAGTAGTGTCTAAAATTTACTTGGGTTTAAATGTTTTCTGTTTAGTATTTTGGTTGTGTTATCAATTTCTTTACTAGGGTAGTGATTGATCGCTCAGACATACAATCTGTACACAGCTTAGGCGTTGTTTACATAAATGATATGTTTATGAAGTGATTATAGATTTAAAGCCTTGAATTGATTTCATATAATTGATTGGTATGAAGATAGCTCGCAAGGCGGAGATTATTATAATGAACAAAAAACTGATGTTAAGTTTATGTGCCGCAGGCGCAATCACAGTTTCAGGGTGTACGACTGTTGCAGACATGGCGGGTGCAGATACTGCGACCCTAAATGCAACTGCAACCAAAAGCTATAACGAAATGGTGCATGATGCACGCAATAAAAATCAGTTAGACACGAGTTCAACCACGTATAAACGTATCAATACTGTGTTTCAGCGTTTGATTCCACATGCCAACCAAATGAACCAAACTGGTCAGCCTTTCCAGTGGCAATTGGCGGTACTCAAATCTGATCAAGTCAATGCTTTTGTCGCACCAGGCGGTAAAGTAGTGTTCTACACAGGTATTGTGAATAAACTGAATTTAACCGATGCTGAAATTGCTGCAATTATGGGGCACGAAATGGTGCACGCACTAGAAGAACACGCTAAAAGTAAAATTGGTGCACAGGCTTTAACCAATATTGCCTTGAACGTAGGTTTAAGTGCGGCAGGCAATAACGTTGGTCAATTGGGTGCAGCAGCAGCGCAATTGGGTACCCAAATTGGGATTGGCTTGCCATATTCACGTAATTTGGAAAGTCGTGCCGATCAGGGTGGTTTAATGCTGATGGCGCGTGCAGGTTATAACCCACAAGCTGCAATTACCCTTTGGGAAAAAATGAACAAGCTTGAAGGTGGCGGCGGTGCGTCCTTCTTATCGACTCACCCATCGAACAGTCAGCGTATTGAAGCAATGCGTAAAAACTTGCCAGCAGCACAAGCGCTATATAACCAAAGTCGTCGTTAAGATGACCTCAGCCAGTTCAACTGGTTAAGATAAAACACAAAAAAGATGCGCATGGTTTTATGCGCATCTTTTTTTATGAAGACTTTTTGACTTTAAACAGCATAAAAATGATGAGTTATTGCTGAGTTCATATTTTTAATTTCATTTTAAAGCAGTGCTTAAAATAAAATTAGGGCGCTGGATTGGGTTGTTGACGATGAATGGCTTCAATGCCTTGTAAAATTTCATCTGATAAGGTGATGTCAAAGGCATCAATATTTTCTTTGAGTTGCGGCATATTCGTCGCGCCAATAATGGTACTTGTCACAAAAAATTGCTGCTTGATAAATGCCAGCGCCAGTTGCGTCAAACTCAAGCCGTGTTGTTCTGCAAGTTGGGCGTATTGCTCGGTTGCCCATTCGCTTTGTGGATTACTGTAACGGCTAAAACGTGAATATAGCGTGACACGTGCATTGGCAGGGCGTGCGCCATGACGGAATTTACCAGTTAAATAACCAAAAGCCAAAGGTGAGTAGGCGAGTAGTCCAACACCTTCATAATGGGCGATTTCAGACATGCCAATTTCATAAGTACGATTCAGCAGGTTATATGGATTTTGTACGCTGACAAATTTACTTAATCCTAATTGTTCTGCCAAGTGTAAAAACTTCATGGTGCCCCAAGGGGTTTCATTCGACAGACCTATATAGCGAATCCGTCCTTTTTGAATTTCTTGTTGCAACGCGGTTAAGGTTTCAGCAAGGTCGGTTACTTCTTGCGTATTTTGTGCTTCTTGGTTGCCATAACCAAGTTTGCCAAAAAAGTTGGTTGGGCGTTGTGGCCAGTGCAGTTGGTATAAGTCGATATAGTCGGTTTGCAGGCGTTTTAAATTGCCATCCAGTGCAGAATGAATATCCTCTGCGTTAAAGCGGGTTTTGCCATCTCGAATATGACTGCCGCCTTGCGAAGGGCCTGCAATTTTAGAGGCTAAAAACAATTTGTCACGTCCGCCACGTTGTTGTAACCAATTGCCAATAATAGTTTCAGTTGCACCTTGAGTTTCTACTTTTGGTGGTACGGGATACATTTCTGCGGTATCCCAAAAATATAAGCCTCGTTCTAGCGCATAATCGAGTTGTTGAAAGGCTTCTTGCTGGGTATTTTGTTCACCAAATGTCATGGTGCCTAAACAGATTTCTGGAACTAGAATGCCTGTTTTTGCCAATGGTTTAAATTGCATATTGTCTCTCGCTCAAGATTATATGTATATATTGATGTTACAAGAGCTGAAACCATTTTGCGCCACTTGTGGCTGCGAAAATTGCTACTTCATTGTAGTGACAGCAATAATGGTATTTTGATAATTGAAAATGGTAAAAAGTTAACAGCTGGTAATAAAAAAGCAAATCCGAAGATTTGCTTTTTTAATGAGCATATAGATGGTTTACTCGTCATCAAAGTTGCCATCAGTGGATTCATTTTGCTCCAAAGAAGCATCAAAAATCAGAATGGCTTTACCATCAGTTTCAATCATGCCTTGTTCTTCAAGTGTTTTTAGAACACGCCCGACCATTTCACGTGAACAGCCGACAATACGACCAATTTCTTGGCGTGTAATACGAATTTGACGACCGTTTGGCAAAATCATGGCTTCTGGTTGCGCAGAAAGATCAATCAAGCAACGTGCAATACGACCAGACACATCTATAAAGGCAAGGTCAGTTACCTTACGTGTAGTATTTTTTAAACGACGTACCAGCTGTGCAAAAACGGCATAGCTTAAGTCAGGATATTGTTTGCTGAGTTCGTGGAAGTTTTCATAAGTAATTTCTGCAATTTCACAGACATCACGAGTACGAACTTCTGCAGTACGTTGTGGATTCGATTCAAACAGACCCATTTCCCCAAAAAAGTCGCCTGGATTCAAATATGCCACAACAATTTCGCGATCATCATCTTCGCGAAGAATAATTGATACTGAACCTTTTAAAATCAAATATAACGATTTAGATTCAGTCCCTGCATCAACAATAGTTGTCCGTTTTGGATAACGGTTGATGTATGCACGTTTTAATAATGCTTTGACTGAGTCAGGCAGTTGTCCAGGGGACAATGCATCAGTGCTCAGCTGTGAAAAGTTTGAAGTCATGCTAACGGTTCCGAAAATGGATAAATAATAGATCGCACAAGACCTAGTCTGAACTTGTCACACAGTAGAGATGAAATTCCTTATCAACTCAAGTTATGTTAGTGTACAAATACCCGTGTCAATTTATAGTTTTTTTTAGGTAGTTGCAATGCAAACAAGTGTTCAGTGGTTAGAGAACGTTGCTTTTGAAGCCAAATCAGAAAGTGGTCATTCTGTAGTGATGGATGGATCCGCAGAATATGGTGGTGAAAACCGTGGTCCACGTCCTATGGAGTTAATCTTAATGGGACTTGGTGGTTGTGCTTCATTCGATATTGTGACTATTTTAAAAAAATCACGCCAAGAAGTGACGCATGTTGAATGTCAGTTAACAGCAGAACGTGCCGATAGCATCCCTGCAGTGTTCACCAAAATTCATTTGCATTTTGTGGTCAAAGGCAAGGCTGTCAAGGAAAAGCAGGTTGCGAAGGCGGTTGAACTTTCAGCAGAAAAGTACTGTTCTGCCAGTAAAATGCTATCTGATGGTGGCGTCGAAATTAGCCATGATTTTGAAATTATTGAACAAGATTAAGCTTTGACTGATAGGTCATACAATGGTTGGTATATTTTGCCAATCATTGTAACTAAATATTTCAAATGGCATAAATAACAATCAAAAGCCTTTAATTGATTGATATGCAAGTGTATGTCAATGACTCAACTAAAATAAAAAATTACCAGACTAAACTTGAAATTTACTTTAATCAGTCCAATATTATTACTGAAATCTATCTGTTAATTTTAATTAAGATTTTGAAAAATATATAAAAAATTTAATTGAAATTTACGCCTGCGTTCCCATATATCCATCAAGTACACAATTTGTTGTGAGGAATAACAAGAATGCGTTTTGAAAAGTTTACCAACCGACTACAGCAAGCTTTATCCGATGCCCAATCTCTTGCGATAGGGAAAGATCATACTGCCATTGAAGGCATTCACTTATTGGCGACTTTGCTCGAAGAAGCTTCCAATGTCAGTTTATTACAACAAGCAGGCGCAAACCTACGTGATTTGCAAAGCAAATTACAGCAAGCGATTGCTGATGCACCGACTTTGGCCAATCCAACAGGCGATATCAACTTAAGTCCAGATGCGGTTAAAGCCTTGAATTTGGCTGACAGTTTTGCCCAAAAAGCAGGTGATGAGTTCTTGTCAACCGATTGGTTGATGCTGGGTTTGACCGAAGTGGGCGCGACCAAAACACTACTGAACAGTGTAGGCGTGACCTCAGATAGTTTGCGTAGCGTGATTGACAAAATTAGAGGGGATGAAAAAGTCATGAGCAATAATCACGAAGATCAACGTGACTCACTCAATAAATATACCATCGATTTAACCGAACGTGCGTTGGCGGGCAAGCTAGACCCTGTAATTGGTCGTGATGATGAAATTCGCCGTACCGTTCAGGTGTTGTCACGCCGTACCAAAAACAACCCAGTACTCATTGGTGAACCTGGTGTGGGTAAAACTGCGATTGTTGAAGGTTTGGCTCAGCGTATTGTGAATGGTGAAGTGCCAGAAAGCTTAAAAGGTAAACGTGTTTTATCTTTAGATTTGGGCTCATTGTTGGCAGGTGCGAAATATCGCGGTGAGTTTGAAGAACGCCTAAAAGCGGTCTTAAAAGACTTGGCGAAACAAGAAGGTGAAGTCATCTTATTTATTGATGAATTACACACACTTGTGGGTGCAGGTAAAGGTGATGGTGCGATGGATGCAGGCAATATGCTGAAACCTGCATTGGCACGTGGTGAATTGCGCTGTGTGGGTGCAACCACTTTAGATGAGTATCGTCAATATATTGAAAAAGATGCAGCTTTAGAGCGTCGTTTCCAAAAAGTATTGGTCGATGAGCCAAGTGTAGAAGACACCATTGCAATTTTACGAGGTCTGAAAGAACGCTACGAAGTGCACCACGGGGTGAAAATTTTAGATTCGGCGATTATTGCCGCCGCTAAAATGTCGCACCGTTATATCACTGACCGTCAACTTCCCGACAAGGCAATTGATTTGGTGGATGAGGCAGCGTCACGGATTAAAATGGAGCTAGATTCTAAGCCTGAAGCCTTAGATAAATTAGAGCGCCGTTTAATTCAATTAAAACTGCAACTTGAAGCCGTGAAGAAAGATGAAGATGCAGGCAGCCGTGCTGAAGTTGCACATCTGGAAAAACAAATTATTGAAGTTCAAAATGAATACAATGATTTGGAAGAAGTTTGGAAAGCGGAAAAAACCTTGGTTGAAGGCACTAAGCAAATTCAGACTCAGCTTGATCAGGCACGTATGGCATTGCAAAAAGCGCAGCGTGAAAATGACTTGGCGGAAATGTCACGTTTACAATACGGTGTGATTCCTGAGTTGGAAAAACAACTGGCACAAGATGAGTTGGTTGAAGAGAAAGAAGAACCAAAATTATTGCGTAACAAAGTTACGGACAATGAAATTGCTGAAGTCGTGAGTGCTGCAACGGGCATTCCTGTATCGAAAATGCTGCAGGGTGAACGTGAAAAATTGCTACACATGGAAGATTTCTTGCATAACCGTGTGGTGGGGCAAGATGAAGCTGTGGTGGCGGTGTCGAATGCGGTACGTCGTTCACGCGCAGGTTTGTCTGATCCTAACCGTCCAAGTGGTTCGTTCCTGTTCCTTGGCCCAACAGGGGTAGGTAAAACAGAATTGACCAAAGCGTTAGCGAACTTCTTGTTTGACAGCGATGACGCCATGATTCGGATTGATATGTCTGAATTTATGGAAAAACACTCGGTCAGCCGTTTGGTCGGTGCGCCTCCAGGCTATGTCGGTTATGAAGAAGGTGGTGTATTAACCGAAGCAGTACGTCGTAAACCGTACAGTGTGGTGCTGTTTGATGAGGTGGAAAAAGCCCATCCAGACGTATTTAACATCTTGTTGCAGGTGTTGGATGATGGACGCCTAACCGACTCGCAAGGTCGCGTGGTGGACTTTAAGAACACTGTAATTGTGATGACTTCTAACTTGGGTTCACACGAAGTACGTGAATTGGGTGACAATCCAACACGTGAAGAAGTGCGTACCGTGGTCATGGCTGCAGTTTCACAACATTTCCGCCCTGAGTTTATTAACCGTATTGATGAGTTGGTGGTGTTCCATTCACTGGAAAAAGCACAAATTCGTGGCATTGCCGATATTCAATTGGATCGTTTACGTGCGCGTTTAAGCGAACGCGACTTGAGCTTGTCGATAGACGATACTGCATTTGATCAATTGATTGAAGCAGGTTTTGACCCAGTCTACGGTGCGCGTCCATTGAAACGTGCAATTCAGCAACAAGTGGAAAACACGTTAGCGCAAAAAATCCTCGCAGGTGACTTTGTTGCAGGTGATACGATTTTAATTAAAGCTGAAAATGGTCATTTGCTGTTTGAAAAAATGAAACTCAGCTAATTGGCTATGTGTAAGCAACTTTTAAGAAACCCAGCTTCGGCTGGGTTTTTTATGACTGACAATTTAGGTCACATAAGTAAAATTTTTGGTAAAAAATGACAGCTATTTTTAATATTTTGTGATGAATATTATATTTAAGTGATTTATTTGCAAAACAATTATCTTTTTTAAAGAAGATTAATTATAATTTATTGTTCAATAAGAATAGATAAATTCTGAGCAGAATCTATGTCAAAAATAGTATGGGGTGGAATGGGGGTTGCAGTGTTGGCAGGAGCTGTCACTGCGGGAAACTTATATGCAGATAAGAGCCTGCGTGAGCATTATCAACAAAATTTAAATCCTGTACCCAATGTTAGTGTGCAATATACAGACTACGACATGGGGACTTTAACGGGTACTGCCAAATGGAAAATGACCATTATTGCAGACCCATGTAATGCTAAAGAAAAACTGGTGTTTCACGGACAAGATCAAATTCAGCGGACATGGAAAGGTTACCAAATTGATTCTAAAATGAATCTGGAACAAGGGCAGGGACAATTTTCCGAGTTCTTTCAGCAGCCTTTAAATGTGTCAACGCAAGTGAATTGGTTGGGCGTATCGACCACGAAATTGAGCATACCTGCTATAGAGAAAAAAGAAGCAGGACTTGAAGCTAAATTTTCTCCTATGCAGATTGAGTTTCAGGCGAAACAAAGTCAAGGGCAGCAGAAAATTGTAAATATGAGTTTTGATGTGCCTCAATTAACGGTACGGGATCAATTTGGGCATCTTCAAGTAAAAGGCATGCAGTTTAAAACCAATCAGGCTTTGAATGCGCAGTCTTTAGAGCCGGGCTATTTCCAATTCAGTATTGCAGAAATGCAGCGTCAAGACCCAAAAGCAGTGGGTTCAGGAAAAATGAAAGACTTCAGTTGGCGTATGGATACTCAACTGCATGAGCGCACGGTAGATATTCAATCGAAATTTAAAATTGCCGAGTTAGGTTTAAATAATGTGCCTGCCATGCAAGACCTGCAAGTGAATTGGGATGTTAAAAACTTGCAGCGCAGTAAAATGCAGACGTTTCTTGATATTGTGCAAAAACAAAACAACTCATGCCTAGAAGCGGAAAACTTTGAGAAAGAAGTTCAACAAGCCTTGTTGGCTGTGATTAATGAGGGCTTTCAGTTCGAATCCAAGAAGAATCAGTTGAAATTAGGCACAGGCAGTATTCGGGCAGATTTGGTTGGTAAAGTGATGCCAGGGCATCAAACCACTGTAGAAGGCTTAGCGAAAATGTTCCCAAGTTTGCTAGAAGTGCAAACCGATGTGAGTTTTAACAAGCAAGTGGTCAAAACCATTATGAATAATTATATGAATGCTGCAGGTAAAAGCATGTCTGATCAAGAGTTGGAACAGATACTCAGTGCGATGCAAAGCAATCAGCAAATTCAACGTGATGGTGATGAATTTAAACTGTCGATGCATTATCAATATGGTGAAAAGAAGTTTTTAACTGGTCAATAATCTAGATACTGATCTACGATAAAACAAAGCCTGTTCAAATGAACAGGCTTTGTTGTATTGCCATATCGTTTATTTAAACAGGCGGGTGCTGAATTTTCCAAGCACGGTGGATTTTGGTGTTGCGTTTGAAATCTTGCCCAATGGTTTCATGGCTAATTTCCTGCACATCAAACATGGCTTCAATTTCTTCATCCATTTCAAAACCACGGTAGTTGTTGGAGAAGTACAGCGTTCCGCCTGTGGTTAAGCGGTTCATGGCACGCTTAATTAAAGAAACGTGGTCGCGTTGTACGTCAAATGTTCCGTAGAACTTTTTAGAGTTTGAGAAAGTTGGTGGGTCAATAAAGATCAGATCATATTGTTCATGACCTTCTTTGAGCCATTCAAAACAATCACTGGCAAAGAATTGATGTTGTTCATCGGCATGGTCTACCGTTAAACCATTCAATACAAAGTTTTCTTTAGACCAATTCAAATAAGTATTGGATAAATCGACGCTGGTGGTACTTGCTGCACCGCCAAGCGCGGCATGTAAACTTGCAGTTGAGGTATAACTGTATAAATTCAGGAAGTGCTTGCCACGTGCTTCTTTGGCAATACGTAAACGCATTTGACGATGGTCAAGGAACAAGCCTGTATCTAGGTAGTCGGTGAGGTTAACCAAAATTTTAGCCTGACCTTCTTGCACAATAAAACGCTTCGAGACGGTACTTTGTTTGGTGTACTGGTTTTTACCTTCCTGACGGGCACGGGTTTTAATAAATACCGCATCGCGCCCTAAACCTGTGACAGCGCGAATGGCTTGTAAGGCAAGGTTAAAACGCTTTTTGGCTTTTTCAGGATCAATTTTTTTCGGCGGTGCATATTCTTGCACGTGCAAACGGTCGCCGTATAAATCGACTGCGACATTAAAGTCAGGTAAGTCGGCATCGTATAAACGCAGACAATGCACATTTTCTTTCACCGCCCATTTTTTCAGGCTTTGCATGTTTTTTTGCAAACGGTTGGTGAAATCTTCTGCGCCTTCAATGGGTTCAAACTGTTGCGGTTGCCAATCTGCTAAGAATGGGCGTGCGAATGTTGCAGGTTTGATCGTACCAAAACGGACATAAATTGGCAGTTTACCGTTCATCAAACGTAAAATTTGCGGGTCATTGAAAGCCAACACATCGGCTTGTTCAACTTGGGCTGCAATGACGGCTGCTTTTTGATTTGGGAAATGCTTTTGCAAGAGGGCAGACAGACCCAAATATAAGGCACGGTTCGAGGCTTTATCGCCCAAACGCTCACCATAAGGTGGGTTGGTTACAATAAAGGCCTTTTTACCTTCGGCTTGAAAGTCGGGCCAGTCAGCCAAAGTACGTTCTTCAATTTGAATCTGATCGAGCAGACTTTCAAAACCTGCTGCAATAATATTTTGCTTGGTGGCTTTGACTGCTTCCCAGTCGGCATCGAAAGCATAAAATTTTGGCAATGGTTGTTGTAATGCAGTTTGATGGCGTTCAGCCGCTTCTGCTTTAATGCTCATCCA
The DNA here is from genome assembly GCF_013420525.1 of Acinetobacter sp. YH01003. Classification (NCBI taxonomy): domain Bacteria; kingdom Pseudomonadati; phylum Pseudomonadota; class Gammaproteobacteria; order Moraxellales; family Moraxellaceae; genus Acinetobacter; species Acinetobacter sp. YH01003. Next base: position 476,512 of record NZ_VOXY01000001.1, read on the forward strand.
TAATTCATGGTCGTGACCTTGCCAACCGTTAAAACCGAAACGACGTACCAAACCCGGTGCACGGTCAGTCAGCATCATCAATGCTTCAATAATAAACGTACCCGAACCACACATTGGGTCTAAAATAATGTCGGGTTGAATTTGCTGTAATTGACCTTTTTGCAGAATCGCTGCGGCAAGGTTTTCTTTAATTGGGGCATCGGTCATAAAACGACGATAGCCGCGTTTATGCAGTGAATCGCCAGATAAATCTAGGCAGTATGTATGTTCTTTTTTACCTGCCAACACGTATAAGGTAATTTCAGGCTGTTTGATGTCAATGCTTGGACGTTTGCCCACTGCATCCATAAATGAATCGACCACACCATCTTTAACGCGCAAGGTCGCAAATTGGCTGTTCACTTTAATGTCACGCTCTATATGCAAACGCACTGCAAAAGTACTTTGTGGCGCAAAAATCAGTGACCAGTCAAAGCTCAGCGCACCTTCATAAAGCTCTTCGGCTACATCGCGCGCGTCGTGACTAAATTCAATTTCGTGTGTGTGAATTGGTGTAAGGACACGTGAGGCTAAACGTGACCACATGCAGACACGATAGGCATTTTCGAGTGTGCCTTTGAAAATTAAACGACCCGGTAAACGTTCGATATTTTGAATACCTAAACCTTGCATTTCTTCTTGCAATAAGGTTTCAAGTCCATCTGCACAGGTGACCCAATATGTAGAAAGACGGGGTTTCGAATTCATGAAAATTTCCAAAAGCAATTCAGCAATCGGCTATTTTACCGTATTTTGTGCTAGAAAACTTAGTGATTTAGCGTGAATCGTGCAGAATTTTAAAGGTCTAGGTTTGAAGAGCTTCAGGGCATTTTTTACTGTTTTTTTCTAAAAAGGCAATGAGGATGTAATGACATCTCTAAAAAATTTTGAGTGATTGTATTGCGGAAAAATAAAAACCTGAATATTCACATGATTGGTATGTATTTTGCTCATACATTGTTGTGATGGTGAACATTTTGCAGATGAGCATCAAACACTGCAAAACAACAATGAAGCGATAAGGGGAATATTTAAATGACCACGGCTACTTTAAACACGGCACAGGCTTTAACAGCAAATAACGAGATTTTTTCAGTTGCCACTTTAATTTATACGCGATTAAGACGGGTCAGTGGACGTGTGATTGATGTCATGTATCTGGTTGAAAATTCAGACTATGCACGTGCTGTGCTGCAATTGGCGCTCGCTACACACGATGAGGAATTGTGCCGTTATGCGCTGCGCTTAAACAGTATATTGGCTAACTTAATGGATGCTGATGCAGAAATAACGTCGCCACAGACTGAAGCGCAGCAATTAGATGCAGTAGAAAATATAGAAAATATAGAAAATATAGAAAATATAGATGACTTGACTGAACCTACAGCTGAAGAAATTTATCGGGCGCAGGTGTCCCATCATTATATAGGGGCACTGCGTTAAACGGTGAATTGTACAGACTATGCCTACATAGCCTGAAGGTTGCGTAGGCAGTTGTAGGCGAAGATTGACCCACCAGATGTTCATCAAGCTCATATCAAGATGATTGGCTAGCAGAGCAGTTAAATATAAATGCCATCCTTTCACATCGCTTTGTAGAGTATTAAGCATGAAAGAAAGTGTAGATGAGTCTGCATGACTTAATTTTTAAAATCATAAGTTTCTTTTGACTAAATCATGCCAAGTTACACTGCTTTGCCAAATCAATTTCTGTATAATGCGTTAACTTAACGTATAAGGAATCTCTCATGCATTTGGCGGCATTGCATACTCCGAGCCAGATTCAATTGAATAAAGATGGGCATTTAAAACACTTTTTAACCATCGAAGGTCTTTCCAAAGAAACCCTCACCCAAATTCTGGACACAGCACAGTCCTTTTTCAATGAACAAAACCAACTGATCACCAATAATTTGCTCGAAGGGCGCACGGTGATGAATTTGTTCTTCGAAAACTCTACTCGTACCCGCACCACATTTGAAGCCGCAGCCAAGCGTCTTTCTGCCAATGTACTCAATATTGATATTGCCCGTTCAAGTACCTCTAAAGGTGAAACTTTGCGTGACACTTTGTGGAACTTAGAGGCGATGGCTGCTGACATTTTTGTGGTGCGTCATTCATCTTCAGGTGCAGCACATTTTATTGCTAAAACGGTTTGCCCAAAGGTTGCCATTATTAATGCGGGTGATGGCCGTCATGCACATCCAACGCAAGCGATGTTGGATATGCTGACCATTCGCCGTGAAACCCAACGACCTTATGAAGAATTAAGTGTTGCGATTATTGGTGATATCAAACATTCACGCGTGGCGCGTTCCGATGTGGCTGCCTTGCAAACACTGGGCTGTAAAGACATTCGCGTGATTGCACCGAACACCTTGTTGCCCTACGGTTTTGATGAATATGGCGCAGGCGTGCGTTTATTTAACAAAATGGAAGAAGGCATTAAAGATTGCGACGTGATTATCACCCTGCGTATTCAAAATGAACGTATTGATTCGCCAGCACTTGCCTCACAAGCCGAATTCTACAAAATGTACGGTTTAAACAAAGAGCGTTTGGCGCTTGCAAAACCAAACTGTATTGTGATGCATCCTGGTCCAATGAACCGTGGTGTCGAAATTGATTCAAGCATTGCCGATGGGCCTCAATCGGTGATTTTAAATCAAGTAACCAACGGTATTGCGGTACGTATGGCGGTATTGGCCTTGGCGATGCAAGGTCAATTGCAAGAACAAGGTTTGATTGACGCGATTGCGGTATAAGGAAAAAGTCATGGCGATTGTAAAAATTGAAAATGTACGTGTGCTTGACCCAATCCAGCAAATTGACCGCGTACAAACGGTATATCTTGAAAATGGCAAGTTGGTTGCAGAAAGTGCAGATATTAGCGAAAGCATAGATGCCCAAGGTCAATGGCTCATGCCAACTATGGTCGATTTATGCGCACGTTTACGTGAACCTGGTCAGCAACAACATGGCACGCTCAAATCTGAAGGCAAGGCCGCACGTGAAAACGGAATTCTGCACTTATTTACGCCACCCGATTCTAAACCAATCGTGCAAGACAACGGTGCACTCATTCATGGTTTGGTCGAAAAAGCCATGTTGGATGGTGGCATTTATTTAGAAGTGATTGGTGCACAAACTCAAGGTTTAAACGGCAAGCAGCCTGCCAATATGGCGGGACTGAAAAAAGGCGGCTGTAGTGCAGTGTCCAATGCCAATGCACCTTTTGAAGATGATGATGTCGTGATTCGCACACTGGAATATGCTGCAGGTTTGGACATGACCGTGGTGTTCTATGCCGAAGAACCGCAAATTGCTAAAGATGGCTGTGTGCATGAAGGTTTTATTGCATCGCGTCAGGGCTTGCCTATGATTCCAACTTTGGCAGAAACCGTAGCGATTGCCAAATATTTGCTGATGATTGAAGCCACAGGTGTACGTGCGCATTTTGGCTTATTGTCTTGTGGTGCATCAGTTGAATTGATTCAACAAGCTAAAGCCAAAGGTTTACCTGTCACTTGTGATGTTGCGATGCATCAACTGCATTTAACCGATCAAATTATTGATGGTTTTAACTCGTTAGCGCATGTACGTCCGCCACTGCGCTCAGAGCAAGACAAAGCATTACTGCGTCAAGGTGTAAAAGATGGTGTGATTGATGCGATTTGTACTCATCATGAGCCGTTAAATAGCTCTGCAAAAATGGCACCATTTGCAGATACTTTGTCAGGTTTTACTGCATTTGATACTTATATTCCATTTGGGATTCAACTGATTCAGGAAGGTCTGTTCAGTCCATTGGAATGGGTAGAAAAAGTGACACTTGCACCTGCGCGTGTGGCAAAAATGCAAAGTCGTTGGGAACAGGAAGCGGGTTGGGTCTTGGTTGATCCAGAAGTGGAATGGACACTGAACAAAGAAACGATTGTGTCACAAGGCAAAAATACGCCTTTGATTAATCAAGTTGTAAAAGGCAAAGCAGTACGCGTCTTTACTGCTTAATATGCTCTGATTGATATTTTATTTTCAAGTTTAAATAAAAGTCAGCTTCGGCTGGCTTTTTTATTGAATTTTAACAATCCCCAAATAGAAAATCGAAGAAGAGACTCTACATTCCGTTGACTCGAATTTCACAACAAAATCAAAACACCACAATTTATTACATTTGTTTAAATTTTAAGCATATACACTAAAAAACAACTTGAAAACAAAGACAAAAAAGAGGGCATATATATGCAAACAGATTTTATAGACTTGCTCAAACAAAGTGTGTCATCCATTGTATTGGAAGGGGAAACCCAGCATTTGCTTGAAAAAAATCAGGCATTAAATAGTTTTTATCCCATTTTATTGTCTATTTTAAATTCACGACCTGAACTGATTGACAATCTGCTGCGACAACTGAATCCACGTGTGGGCGATGTATTTGGTTCAAATCTATCTTTAAAACAGCAGTTTTTAGATTTGGTCAGCGGCACAGCACCGCAAACCGAAATTGAAAACACCCTGAATCGTTCAATTGCACCAAGTTTAAACTTTTTGGAAAATCAGGCAGGTTCATCTGACCCAGTTGCAATTCAGCATTTACTGCAAAACAATTTAGATTCAATTCAGGCGGCTTTACCGCAGTGGGCAACAGCATTATTGGCTGCTTTGGGGGTAAATAATGCTGCGGGCCAAACCGTACATCAAGCACCTGAAGTCATTGTGACTGAGCCAGTAGAAGAACGCCGTTCGTGGTTATTGCCAATTTTAGCTTTAATTATTTTAATTGGTTTATTGGCATTTTTATTCCGTGCATGTAGTGACCGCAACCAAGCGCCTGCAACCACACAGACCCAAGTGGCAGCAAATCAGGCTGCAATGTTGCAAGTCAGTACAGGCAGTGATGGTAATTTGGTGACCTGTCAAATTTTGCTGAATAATCCAAGCTATATGGAAATTCTGCAGAATGAAGTGAAGCAAATTTTCAATCATCCAACAGGTTGTGGTGCAGAAAATTTTGCCAACTATCATTCGGAATTTATTGATCAGGACGTGATTCCAAGCGTTTTAAAAATGCTGAAAGGTGTACCGAATGTCAATTTAAACTGGGTGGGTAATCAACTGTCTATTCAAGCCGCGAACCCTGCCGATGCAGAGCGTTTAGCCAGTCAAATTCGTCCATTGGCTAAAAACATGACTGTAGTGACTCAGCAACCTGCAGAAACTACAGTAACCGATGTGAATCAGGCTGTAACCAGCAGTATTAGCAATGCCGAGCAGGCTTTGGCTGCAATTAATCCTGACAATATTCAAGCTTTGGATATTGCGACGGCACTCAATATGCAAATCATTAATTTTGATTCTGCATCGACTGAAATTCCAGCAGCCAATAAGTCTATTTTAGATCAGGCTGCGGTATTGATGCAGCGCGCGCCACAAGTGCAATTAACCGTGAAAGGGCATACCGATGCCGTAGGTGATGCCAATGCCAACAAAACTTTGTCACAACAACGTGCGCAAGCAGTGGTCGATTATTTAGTATCACGTGGTGTAAATCCGGGTCAATTGCAAGCCATTGGTTTTGGTTCAGAGCAGCCGATTGCGGCAAATGCAACGCCAGAAGGTCAATTTAAAAACCGCCGTATTGAGTTTGAAGTCTTGAATGTAGATACAGGCACAGTGCGTAGTGTGGAAGATGCAGGCGTGGTAGAGCAAAAGACGCCTCAATCTTAAACAGGTTTATTTTCTTGTAAGATTAAACTTGTATTGAGCCTTCACTTTGCAAAGTGAAGGCTTTTTTTATTGCAGATCAGTGCCGAAGTATCGTGCAAATATCGAAATTGAAAGTAATTTTTGGATGCTCTTTGGTTTGAGGAATAGTTTTATAAATTAGTGATTTGTTGAGTAGATTGAATAAGTTGAGTGGGAAAGTATGAAAGTCAAAACAAACCCTCTCCCTTGTATTAGGTTTTAAAGCAGTGCATCAAAACTTGCAAAGGAGAGGGGGAGTTAACTTGAGATAAATTCATCAAGCTGCGACTTTTTGCAAGGCAACACCTGTGACTTTTTGAATTTCATCAAAACTGACATCGGGTGCAAGTTCAATCAACTTTACGCCTTGTGGAGTAATATCAAGCACGCCTAAGTCGGTAATGATACGATGCACCACTGCTTTACCCGTAAGTGGTAAACTGCACTGCGATACAATTTTAGGTGTACCATCTTTGGCACAATGTTCCATCAACACCACAACTTTTTGTACGCCTGCGACCAAATCCATTGCACCGCCCATGCCTTTAACTTTCTTGCCGGGAATCATCCAATTGGCAAGATCGCCTTGTTCAGAAACTTCCATTGCCCCTAAAATGGCGATATTGACATGCCCGCCACGAATCATGGCAAAGGAATCTGCGCTGGAGAAAAATGCCGCACCTTTACGTGCAGTCACAGTTTGTTTGCCTGCATTGATCAGGTCGGCATCTACAGTGTCGGCAGTCGGAAATTCACCAATGCCAAGTAAGCCATTTTCAGACTGCAACCAAACATTGATATGTTCAGGAATATAATTGGCGACCAGTGTGGGTAAGCCAATGCCTAGATTGACATAAAAACCATCTTCTAATTCTTGTGCAGCGCGCTGCGCCATTTGATTACGCGTCCAAGCCATGTCTTAAGCCTCCGCCTTTAAAGTCATTTGTTCAATCCGTTTTTCTGGGTTTGCATTGAGGACAATGCGGTTCACATAAATACCGGGTAAGTGGATTTCGTCTGGGTCTAAATCGCCAATTTCAACAATCTGTTCAACTTCGGCAATGGTGATTTTGCCTGCCATGGCACAGACAGGATTAAAGTTTTGTGCTGTTTTACGGAAAACAAGATTGCCCGCTTTATCTGCTTTGTAGGCTTTGACCAAAGCGACATCTGCGGTCAAAGATTCTTCTAAAATATAATCTTTGCCATTAAATTCACGGACTTCTTTTCCTTCGGCAATAACAGTGCCTACACCTGTTGGGGTGAAAAATGCAGGAATACCCGCACCGCCTGCGCGTAATTTTTCTGCCAGTGTGCCTTGCGGGGTGAGTTCAACTTCCAATTCACCGCTTAAAAACTGGCGTTCAAATTCTTTATTTTCGCCGACATAAGATGAAATCATTTTTTTGATTTGTTTGGTTTCAAGCAATAAGCCTAAACCAAAACCATCGACGCCAGCGTTATTAGAAATACAAGTCAGTTGTTTGACGCCTGTATCTTTTAACGCAGCAATCAAGGCTTCAGGAATACCGCATAAACCAAAACCGCCCACCGCCAAGGTATGCCCATCTTGAACCACGCCATTTAATGCAGCTTGTGCGCTGTCATATACTTTATTGGACATTTGTCACCTCTATTTATTCTCTGCACGGCATTCACTTGCCATGTTGTGTTGTTGTCATCCTTGTCGCTTATGTTCCAAAGTTATTGAGGATGAAATGGGTTTTAAGCACAAACCTTTTGCCAGTAGGCATTGGCATAGTGAGATGGATTATTGCGCTGTAAGACATTGCTGATGTTACGACTAGCTGTCATCAGCGGCTCTAACCGCACACCTGTTTCAAAACCCATCTTGGACAGTAAATAGTACAAGTCTTCGGTAGACACATTGCCCGATGCACCTTTGGCATACGGACAGCCACCCAAACCAGCAATGGATGAATCAAATACACGAATGCCTTGTAAGAGCGATTGATAAATATTGGCAATCGCCATGCCGTAAGTATTGTGAAAATGACCTGCTAAAACTTTGGCATCGACCTCTGCCAAACATGCATCCCAGACTTTTTGCACACGGTCAGGGGTTGCTGTACCAATGGTTTCACCCAAAGACACTTCATAGCAGCCCATGTCCAATAATTGCTGTGTGACTTTTGCGACTTGTTTCGGGTCAATTGCGCCTTCATAAGGACAGTCCACCATACAAGATACATAACCACGCACGCGAATGTTGTGCGCTTTGGCTTGACGCATGACATCGCTAAATTTTTCCAAACTTTCTTCAATTGAACAGTTGATATTTTTTCGGGTAAAGCTTTCAGAAGCGGCGGTAAACACGGCAACTTCTTTGCAACCCACCGCCAAAGCCGACTCAAAACCTTTTGAGTTTGGGGTCAGTAAACTGAATTGAATGTTTGGGTTTTGTGGCAGGCTGGCAAACAGCACATCGCTGTCTGCCATTTGCGGTACCCATTTGGCCGATACGCAAGAACCGACCTCAATGCTGCTTAAACCTGTTTGCATTAAATCCAAAATCAGGTTTTTACGGTCTGCCAAAGTGAGTGGCGTTTTCTCATTTTGCAGACCATCTCGTGGGCCAACCTCTACAATTTTGACAAATTCAGTCATGCAACTTCCTCCGTCAAGGCTTCAAATTCAACCAGTTCATCGCCTGCTTTGACCTGATCGCCCGCTTGGAAGTACGAACTTGCCACAATGCCATCGAAAGGCGCACGAATTGAATATTCAATTTTCATGGCTTCCAGTGTCATCAGTACATCATCTTTTTTCACACGGGCATTGGCTGCCACCAAAACTTGGGTGATTACACCCGGCATTGGTGCAGTCAGATTGTTGGCATTGTCTTGTTGATCATCGCTGTTAAAGTTTGCTTGTACATAGCTAAACACATGACGCTGACCGTTTTGGAACAGGGTGATGCCTTGCGCATGTTGGTTAAATGCTATTTTTTGTTGCTGACCATTGATACAAACCTGTAGACGATGTGCATCCAAAAGCTCGCCTTGAACGCTCAGCGTTTGCCCATTGTAGTGAGCCTCAAAACCAGAAGTGCATGGTTTTAACTGGATTTTGAGTGTTTGGTCATTGCACTGTAATTGCACTGTGTGGGCGCTTTGCTGATTTAAGCGCCAGAAGTGGTCTTTTTGCCAAACCGCGTTGTTTGCCGCTTTGTTGTTTTGAATACGAGAAAGTACATCAATTAACGCAGCTGCAACGACAGTTTCTGTAGCGACTTCAGGTTTTGCGTTAAGTAAAAATGCTTCCTCACGTTGAATAAGCCCTGTATCCAAATTGGCATGTTTAAAGGAATCACACAGCACCAAACGATCCAAGAATGCAATGTTGTTGCCTAAACCATCGACGTGGAACTGACCTAAAGCATGGTGCATTTGCGTTAATGCTGCTTCACGGTTTTTACCCCAAACAATCAGTTTGGCAATCATTGGGTCGTAGTAGGTGCTGATTTCATCACCTTCGACAATCCCGCTATCGACACGTACGGCATCATTTTGCTCTGGATAATGCAGATAGCTGATTTGACCAATGGCAGGAATAAAGCCTTTTTCTGGTTCTTCGGCATACACACGCGCTTCAAGGGCATGACCATGAATTTGCAATTCATGTTGCTGTTTTGGCAATGGCTCACCAAAAGCAACTCGCAATTGCCACTCAACCAAGTCTTGCCCTGTAATCATTTCTGTGACGGGGTGTTCGACCTGCAAGCGGGTATTCATTTCCATGAAATAAGCAGTACCGTCTTGCTCGACAATAAACTCTACCGTACCTGCGCCCACGTAATTTACAGCACGTGCGGCATCAATTGCGGCTTGGCGCATAGTTTCGAGTTTATCTTCTGGCATTTTTGGTGCAGGTGCTTCTTCAAGCACTTTTTGGTGGCGACGTTGTACCGAGCAATCACGTTCAAACAAATGCACGTAGTTGCCGTGAGTATCGCCAAAAACCTGTACTTCAATATGACGTGGTTGAATCACATAGCGTTCAATCAGCACATCTTCATTACCAAAGCTAGAACGTGCTTCACTTTTACATGAAGCGAGTGAGCTGAGAAAGTCTTCACTGCGTTCTACTAAACGCATGCCTTTACCGCCACCGCCTGCACTGGCTTTAATGAGCACAGGATAACCAATGCTGTCGGCTTGTTGCTTTAAAAATGCCGCATCTTGATTGCTGCCGTGGTAGCCCGGAGTTAGTGGCACACCTGCTTTTTCCATCAAGGCTTTAGAGGTTGCTTTTAGACCCATCGCCAAAATGGCTTCAACTGGCGGGCCAATAAAAACAATATTGTTGTCTTTACAGGCAAGTGCGAATTGGTCATTTTCAGATAAGAAACCATAACCCGGGTGAATCGCTTGTGCACCTGTGCTTTTGGCTGCCTGAATAATACGTTCAACTTGCAAATAACTTTGTGCCGCAGGCGATTCACCAATATAAATGGCTTCGTCTGCCAGTTTAACGTGTTGTGATTGCGCATCGGCATCTGAATACACCGCGACAGTCGCAATCCCAAGTTTTTTTGCGGTACGAATTACACGGCAGGCAATTTCACCACGGTTGGCAATTAAAATCTTTTCAAACATCGTGCGATCCTTCTTTTATTCTGCCGTGGTCTTGATCCAAGCCGGGCTTTGTTTATTTAAAAAAGCATTTAAGCCATTTTTCGCCTCAGTTCCTTGGCGAACATGTGCAATATGCTGTGCAGTTTGTTGGAGTAAATCTTCGGTCAAAACTTGATGATTAACCATCTGAATCAGTTGTTTAGAAGCATGTTGCGCTTCTGGGCCACCAAGCAATAAGGCTTGCACAATTTCATCAATTTTGCTGTCTAAGTCTTCGGCTGAAGTGACTTCATGCGCTAAACCAATTTGCTGTGCCTGTTCTGCAGAAATACGCTCTGCCGTTAAAAAGTAACGTGATGCCTGACGTGCGCCAATCGCACGAATGACGTAAGGGCTAATGGTAGATGGTGCTAAACCTAAACGTACTTCAGAGGTCGCAAACTTGGCATCGGTGCTGGCAACGCAAATATCACAGGCAGCTGCCAAACCCATACCACCACCAAAGGCAATACCATGCACACGGGCAATAGTCGGTTGTTTTAACGTCGCTAAACTTTGCAGCATTTTTGCCAGTTTTAGGGCATCGGCTTGATTTTCTGCTGTAGAAGCTTGACCTGCCTGTTTCATCCAGTTCAAATCTGCACCTGCAGAAAAGCTTTTGCCGCGTCCTGCCAAAATCACCACTCGAATATCATCACGGCTATTCAGTGCCTGAAAGCAGGCGTGTAATTCTTCAATCACCTCTGTATTGAAAGCGTTATGCAATTCCGCACGATTAATCCAAACCGTAGCCACTTGGTTGTTCTGTTCGAGCTGTAAAAACTGATAATCCATTTTGTCACCTCTTACATGCGGAACACGCCAAATTTGGTCGGTTGGATGGGTGCATTGAGGGCAGCGGCTAAACTTAATGCCAAAACTTCACGCGACTGTGCTGGATCAATCACACCATCATCCCATAAGCGTGCAGACGCATAATATGGATGACCCTGACGTTCGTATTGTTCACGAATTGGCTGTTTGAACTGATCTTCTTCTTCTGCAGACCAGCTACCACCTTTGGCTTCAATCTGATCACGCTTTAAGGTAGACAATACGCTCGATGCTTGTTCGCCACCCATCACTGAAATACGTGAGTTTGGCCATGTCCACATAAAACGTGGTGAATAAGCACGACCACACATCCCGTAGTTACCTGCACCAAAAGAACCGCCAATCACCAAAGTCAGTTTAGGCACATTGGCTGTGGCAACCGCCATCACCAGTTTGGCACCATTTTTGGCAATGCCTTCATTTTCATATTGGCGTCCAACCATGAAGCCTGTGATATTTTGAATAAATAACAGGGGAATGTTGCGTTGGGTGCATAGTTCAATAAAGTGTGCGCCTTTTTGTGCCGACTCGGAAAATAAAATACCGTTGTTGGCAATAATCCCGACAGGCATACCATATAGTTTGGCAAAACCTGTAATTAATGTGGTGCCAAAGCGCGCTTTAAATTCATCAAAACGTGAACCATCGACAATACGGGCAATCACTTCACGTACATCAAACGGTTTACGCGCGTCAGTCGGAACAATGCCATACAGTTCAGAGGCATCGAATAATGGTGCTTCTATATGCTCAGGCTGCGGGTTTGGCTTTTTATTTAAATTGGCAACGATGTTGCGGGCAATTGCCAAGGCATGTTCATCATTTTCTGCCAAATGATCGGCTACACCTGAAAGGCGAGTGTGTACATCGCCACCACCCAAGTCTTCGCTGCTAACCACTTCACCTGTTGCGGCTTTAACCAGCGGTGGGCCGCCCAAGAAAATTGTCCCCTGATTACGCACAATGATGGTTTCATCTGACATGGCAGGGACATACGCACCGCCTGCGGTACAACTTCCCATCACAACGGCAATTTGGGCAATGCCCATGCTCGACATACGCGCTTGGTTATAGAAAATGCGTCCGAAATGATCACGGTCTGGAAAGACTTCATCTTGTAGCGGCAAATATGCACCGCCAGAATCGACCAAATAAATACAAGTCAGGTGATTCTGTTCGGCAATTTCCTGTGCGCGTAAATGCTTTTTCACAGTCAGTGGATAGTACGTTCCACCTTTTACTGTGGCATCGTTGGCAATGATCATGCAGGTCACGCCATTCACTTGACCGACACCCGCCACTACACCCGCAGCAGGGACATCATCCTGATAGACCTGATAAGCGGCCAACTGACCAATTTCAATAAATGCAGTACCCGGATCGATCAGGTGGTCAATCCGTTCACGTGGCAGTAATTTGCCACGGTCTAAATGTTTTTGGCGTGCAGTTTCGCCACCACCCAAAGCAATTTTTTGGACTTTTTCTCTGAGGTCATCGACTAGGCTTTGCATCGCAGCTTGGTTGTTTTTAAACTCGTCGCTGCGAATATTAATTTTGCTCTGTAATTGATTCATGCCAACATCCTTGTCTATTCTTGTGATTTATTTTTAGGCAGTTTCGTTAAACAATTCACGGCCAATCAACATACGGCGAATTTCTGAAGTACCCGCACCAATTTCATAGAGTTTGGCATCACGCCATAAACGTCCTGCAGAGAACTCATTGATATAGCCATTACCGCCCAAGGTTTGAATGGTTTCACCTGCCATCCATGTGGCTTTTTCGGCAGCGTATAAAATGGCACTGGCTGCATCTTTACGTAAACTACGGCTGTGTTCAGCTTTGTCACATTCTGCGCCAACGGCATAGACCAGTGCTTTACATGCCAACCAAGTCGAATACATATCGGCAATTTTGCCTTGCATAAGCTGGAATTCACCCAATGCCTGACCAAACTGTTTACGCTCATGAATATAAGGAATCACGGTATCCATGCAGGCATCCATAATGCCTAGCGGCCCTGCACTTAAAACTGCACGTTCATAGTCCAGTCCACTCATTAGTACTTTTGTACCATTGCCCACACCGCCCAAGACGTTTTCTTTTGGTACTTCAACATTGTCAAAGAACAATGGATAGGTATTTGAGCCGCGCATCCCGAGTTTGTCTAAATGGCTGCCGTGGCTAAAACCTGACATGGTTTTTTCAATTAAGAAAGCAGTCATACCTTTGGCGCCTGCCTGTAAGTCAGTTTTGGCATACACCACCAAAACATCGGCATCACCGCCATTGGTAATCCACATTTTTGAGCCGTTGAGCAAGTAATGATCACCTTTATCTTCAGCTTTCAGTTTCATGCTAACCACGTCTGAGCCTGCATTTGGTTCAGACATTGCCAAAGCGCCGACGTAATCGCCTGAAATCAGTTTTGGTAAATAGCGTTGCTTCTGTTCTTCTGTCCCATTTCGCTTAATTTGGTTCACACATAGGTTAGAATGAGCACCGTAAGACAAACCAATGGATGCTGATGCACGAGAAATTTCTTGCATGGCAATGATGTGAGCTAAATAGCCTAAGTTAGTGCCGCCGTATTCTTCACTCACGGTTAAGCCAAGTAAGCCCATATCGCCAAATTTTTTCCAAAGCTGGGCAGGGAATTCGTTATCACGATCAACCTGTTGAGCAATGGGTGCAATTTCCTTTGCACAAAAAGCAGCGATTGAATCGCGCAGGGCGATTAAGGTTTCATCTAAGCCGAAGTCTAAGCTTTGTAAAATCATGTGTTCATTCATCCTGTGGTTATATTTGTTGTTCCTAAAACAAGCATTGTTGTTGTGCTTAGGTTCTAACATACATCGAAAATTTAAAAAAGTGAACTAAAATTCACAAAATGATTTACAATTCATTTTATCTGGTTGAGAATAAGATATGAGTTATAAAAGATCATCATTGATGCAGGAACGTATGGAACAAAATCGCATGGCGATTTTAGATTCTGCTCGTGAACTTATTGCTCATGGGGGCTTTAAAGAAGCGTCTATCCAAGCCATTGCAGAACGCGCAGGCGTATCTACAGGTTTGGTGTATCGCTACTTTGAAAATAAAAGTCAGATTTTGATTGAAGTTTTATCGGATGCGATTCGTCGTGAGGTCGAAATTTTGGACCACATTGCGAAGTCAGATTTAAGTGCAAAACAAAAATTGCAAAAATCTGTCACCACTTTTGTGAAGCGTGCGATGAACAGCCCTCAATTGGCGTATTCGTTAATGTTCGAGCCTGTAGACCCAGAAATGGAACATGAGCGTTTTCGCAGTAAACAACTGATCAAACAGAGCATCAAGGAAATTTTGGCTGAAGGAAAAGTCAATGGTGAGTTTGATTTTGAAGATTTGAACACTGCTGCTTTAGGTGTGGTTGGCTCCATGACTTTTGTAGTGATTGAACCTTTAAACCCGTCTCGCAATGTGATGTTTGATCAAAATTATAAAGATTACTTTGTCAAACAAATTGCCGACTTTTGTGTAAATGCAGTGCGAAAACAGCAGGGAGGGTAGTAAAAACAACGCACAAAACAGGCAAAAAGTAATCGTCGTCATAATGGAAAACAGAATTACAAAGAATCAAGGAGATCGATTCAATGACACAAGTACGGTTAAGTTATGCCTATGGCACCAGTAATCAGCCTTTGTTAGGCATGACCATTGGTGAAAAGTTTGATCAGGCTTGCCAGCAATATGCAGATCAGGATGCTTTGGTAAGCGTGCATCAAAATGTGCGTCTGACCTATAAGCAACTGCAGCAACAGGTCAATGCCTTTGCCTGTAGTTTATTAAAACTCGGTTTTAAAAAAGGTGACCGCCTTGCCATTTGGTCTCCGAATTGTGTGGAATGGGCGATCACTCAATTCGCAGCCTTTAAGGCAGGGGTGATTTTGGTGAATTTAAACCCAGCCTATAAAAGCAATGAACTGGAATTTGTGCTCAACAAAGTTTCCTGTAAAGGTTTGGTAATTGCATCGCAGTTTAAAAGTACCAACTATCAGGACATCTTAACGAAAATTGCCCCAGAGCTGTGTCAGGCAGACAATAAAGTCCTCAACGCCAAGCGTTTACCGCATTTAAAGCATGTGATTAAAATTGATGATCAAGCACATACAGGAATGCATCGTTTTCAGGATTTATTGACAGCTCCAACCACACACATGCTGAAAAAACTGCAACACATTGCTAGTGAGTTGCAGTTCGATGAAACCATTAATATTCAATTTACCTCAGGCACGACGGGCAATCCGAAAGGCACTATGCTGACCCACAACAACATTTTAAATAATGGTTACTTTGTAGGAGAAGCAATTCATTTAAGTCCACAAGACCGTGTTTGTATTTCCGTGCCGCTGTTTCACTGCTTTGGTATGGTGATGGGTAATTTAGCTTGTATCACACATGGTTCAACCATGGTCTATCCATCGGCAGTGTTTAACCCGCTCGATACCTTAAAAGCCATTCAGCAAGAAAAATGTACAGCTGCTTACGGCGTACCGACCATGTTTATTGCCATTTTAGAGCATGAACAGTTTGATGAATTTGATTTATCTAGCTTGCGTACAGGCATCATGGCAGGCAGTCCGTGTCCGCAAGAAATTATGCAACGCGTCATCGACCGTATGCACATGGCGCAAATCACCATTTGTTATGGCATGACCGAAACAGCGCCTGTGAGCGCACAAAGTTCGACTGAAGATTCGGTGGAACGTCGAGTCAGTACGGTGGGGCGTGTACATCCACATCTGGAAGTAAAAATTGTCGATGAAGAAGGCAAAGTCGTGCCGCGCGGACAGTTAGGAGAATTGTGTGTGCGTGGTTATTCAGTCATGCTGGGTTACTGGGATGAACATGACAAAACCCAAGAAGTCATTGATGTTGCACGTTGGATGCACACAGGCGACATTGCAGAAATGGATGATGAAGGCTTTGTAAAAATCAAAGGTCGCATTAAAGATGTGGTGATTCGTGGCGGTGAAAACCTGTTCCCGAAAGAAATTGAAGATTTCTTATATACTCACGATGCGGTCTGCGATGTGCAAGTAATTGGCGTGCCAGATCATCGTTATGGTGAAGAACTATGTGCCTGTATTATTTTGCATGAACACCATGAATGTACCGAAGAGGCAATTCGCCAATACTGTGCAGAACACATTTCACACAATAAAGTCCCACGTTATGTGCGCTTCTTTAGTGAATTTCCAATGACCGCTTCAGGCAAGGCACAGAAATTTAAATTACGTGAATTTATGCGTGAAGAATTAAATTTAAAGGAAATTGCTTAAGGCATTATTTCAGCTATTTACTGCTGCAAGATCGACCTTTTAATTTTGTCAGCACACACCCTTTATTTCTCACGCAGAGATAAAGGGATACTCTATACAGGAATAATCACACTAAAAATATATCGCATGCTCGGCTTAATAAAAGATGGCACAAGTTTAAGCATGATGCGTGATAATCAAGGATGAAAATAATGACCGTACGCAATGATTGGACTCGAGAAGAAATTCAGCAGTTATATGAACAGCCTTTTCTGGATTTAGTCTTTGAAGCACAGCGTGTGCATCGCCAACATTTTGCTGCCAATACCGTACAAGTCAGTACCTTATTGTCTATTAAAACAGGCAAATGCCCTGAAGACTGTAAATATTGCTCGCAGTCTGCGCATTATGATTCACAGCTTGAAGCTGAAAAACGTATTGCAGTGGATAAAGTCATTCAGGAAGCCAAAGAAGCTTTAGCATCAGGTTCTTCACGTTTTTGTATGGGCGCTGCTTGGCGTAATCCGCATGAACGCGATATGCCCTATGTTCTGGAAATGGTGCGTGAAGTCAAAGCTCTGGGCTTAGAAACTTGCATGACTTTAGGGATGTTAAACCAATCGCAGGCAGAACGCTTAAAAGATGCAGGCTTAGATTATTACAACCATAACCTAGACACATCGCGTGAGTATTATCCTAATGTGATTAGTACCCGCTGTTTTGATGATCGCTTAAACACTTTGGATATTGTGCGTCAAACAGGTATGAAAGTATGTAGTGGCGGTATTGTCGGTTTAGGTGAAGATACCCAAGACCGTATTGGTTTATTACATGAATTAGCGACTTTACCGTTACATCCTGAATCTGTGCCGATCAATATGTTAGTTCCGATTGAAGGTACACCATTGGCTGAAGTAGAAAAACTGGATGTGATTGAGTGGATTCGTACCATTGCAGTTGCACGTATTATCATGCCAAACAGCTATATTCGTTTATCTGCAGGGCGTGAATCGTTATCTGATTCAGATCAGGCGTTGGCATTTATGGCAGGTGCGAACTCGTTATTCTCAGGTGAAAAGCTTTTGACCACACCAAACGCAGGCGAAGGCAAAGACAAACAATTGTTCCAAAAATTAGGCTTAGTGCCTGAACGTGCCAAGCCAACCGTTTCGGAATTGTCGGTAGATGCAATGGCTGTGGCTTAAGCAGATCTTGAAAAAGACTCAGATATTTAATGTCAGTAAATTAAAGAAGAATCATGTGATATGGCAAAAGATTTTCACAGTGCAACTGTGGTTGCAGGCTATGACAGTCATATTCGGAAACTCATTCCCGGATATGAATTGGTACATCAACACATCAATGCAATTTTAAGTAGTCATTTGCCCGAAACAGCACAAGTTTTAGTGGTGGGGTGTGGCACAGGCTATGAGTTGCAGTATTTACTGCAGCAACATCCACAGTGGCAATTTACGGCCATCGACCCATCTTTAAGCATGTTACAGCAGGCAGAAAAAAACATTCAGTCTGTGGCAGGGCATGAGCGAGTACGTTTTATACAGGCAGATACCCACCAATTTGCCCAACAAGCGCAGGTTGAAAATTTGCAGTTTGATGCGGCATTGGCGATTTTGGTGGCGCATTTTGTGCCAGTCGCAGAAAAAACATTATTTTTTCAAGATATTTACCAAACATTAAAACCTACAGCGATTTTATTAAGCTATGATCTGATGCAGCAGACTGAAAATATAGAACTGCGCTGGATGCAGAATTTGGCTTTGGATTGTGGTTTAACTACGACTCAAGCGGAAAAAATGCTTGCACGACTGGCCGATGATTTTCATTTAATTATGGCAGATGCGCAGGCAGCATTGCTTACTCAAGTGGGTTTTCGTCAGTGTAAAACATATTGTCAACTTATGAATTATTATGGTTTTTTTGCAGAGAAATAGTTGATAAATAACATTATTTAGTCAGTAATCTTTGTAGTAAAAGTATCCGCACAAGAAAAGTTAGATCAGGGAAAGAGAAAAAATGTCAGCATATTACACTTTACTCAAACGTGAACAACATGCCGATGGTGGCTGTACTGCGCACTATCGTTGCAACATTCATGCACAAGGCGCGTGGAATCCGCATGAACAACACATGGCACCTGCAACGGGTATTTTGTGTGCAGAACTTGAGCAATTTATGCCGCGTGATGATATGCGAATTGGTCGGGTTGGTTTAGATATTTTTGGCTTAATTGCCTTTGGTGAATTTAGTATCACCACCCGTATGATTCGACCGGGTAAAACCATTGAGCTGATTGAAGCGGAAATGTGTGCTGAAGGAAAAACCTGTATTGTGGCGCGTGCATGGAAAATGAAAACCTCAGATACACGCGCAATTGCAGGATTGGAAGATTTACCGATAGAAAACCCTGAATATTTGCCCGATTGGGATGGCATGCGTTGTTGGCCGGGCGGCTATATTCAAAGCATTGAAACCCGTGCGCATTTAGATCGTCGTGCAGGTAAGGGCATCGTTTGGTTAAGAAACCAATTGGATATGGTTGAAAATCAAAGCACATCTAGTTTTGTGCGTTTATTGGGGATGGTGGATACCGCCAATGGCGTAGTGCCACGTTTAGACCCGAATGCGGGTTGGGGTTTTCCAAATTTAGATTTGCAAATGCATTTACACCGTTTACCGCAAGGCGAATGGCTAGGCTTGGAAGTAACACAACAATATGGTGAAGATGGTATTGGCTTAACGAGTGCAGTTTTGCATGATACTCAAGGGCCATTTGGACGTAGTGAGCAGATTTTAACTTTGCGTCAATTCTAAATCTATTCGATATCAAACAAAAAACATCAGGACGAATTGCTTCGTCCTTTTTTTATTGGCATGCTGTGTGCAGATTATTTCATCTTATTTTATCTGAAAATATTATGCGAATTAGTTTGATTGGTGCAGGGCGCGTTGCACATCATTTGGCTCATGTTTTAAACGCACAGCATCAAATTGTGCAAATTTATAGCCGTAGTCTGGACAAGGCGCAGCATTTGGCTGCGCAGGTTGGCGCAGAAGCGATTGCTGAAGTAGAAAAACTTCATTCAGATCTAGATTTAGTGATTATTGCAGTGAGTGATCAGGGCATTGCACAGGTGATTCAGGAAGTTCATCGTGACTTAAATCATGTGTTGATTGTGCATACCTCAGGCAGTACTAAATTAGATGTATTGCAACAGCATCATGTACGTTCAGGGGTATTTTATCCCTTGCAAACCTTTAGTTTAGAGTGTGAAATTGATTGGTCAGAAACGCCTTTATTTATAGAAGCTGCATTTGCTGAAGATCAGCAGCTTTTAATGACTTTGGCAAATAGCCTAAGCAAAAGGGTTTATGCCTATACTTCAGCACAGCGTTTGAGTTTGCATTTGGCTGCGGTATTTGCCTGTAATTTTAGTAATTATTGTTATGACATGGCCAAGCAAGTGGTCGATGCTCAGCAAGTAGATTTCAGTCTGCTGTATCCTCTTATTTTGGAAACTGCGCATAAAGCGACCCAGAATGATCCGCGTCAAATGCAAACAGGGCCTGCCATGCGGGGCGATCACAATATTTTAAAAATGCATCAGGACTTATTGGCAGTAGGGCAGCAACATGAACTTGCCAAAGTTTATGCGATGATGAGCCAACAGATTTTAAAGCGGCATCAATCTTAGCCATTTGATGAGATAAAACGAGTTCACATAAAAAATGCTTCCCAGTGGAAGCATTCTTTTCTAGCAGAAATTAGTTAATTTTCTTGAAGATAAAATCATTAATCTTATGACCTGCTTCAATTCCGCGACGTTCAAACTTAGTTTGTGGACGCCATTCAGGACGAGGGTAGCTATTGCCTTTGCCCGCCAAGTTTTCTAAACGTGGACGGTTGTCTAATACATCTAGCATCCATTCTGCATATGGTTCCCAGTCGGTTGCTGCATGGAACGTACCGCCTAACACTAATTTTTGCTCTACCAACTCCATGCGTTCATGAGCAACAAAACGGCGTTTGAAGTGACGTTTTTTCTGCCATGGGTCTGGGAAATATAACTGTACCGTATCAATGCTATTGTCTGGCATTTCACGTAGCACTTGAATTGCATCGGCATCTAAGACACGTAAGTTGCTTAAACCTGCTGTACCTGCTTCATAAACGCACTGTGCAATCCCTGGAATATGGACTTCAATCCCGACAAAGTTACGTTCAGGGTTAGCTTGCGCCATAAGTACCAAAGAACGACCCATCCCGAAACCAATTTCTACTGTAAGCGGGCGTCCAGGGTGTTCAAAATGCTGACGTAAATCGCCAACAGGATATTCCAAAATTAAGTCGCCGTATTGTTCCAAGGCGCTACGTTGTGACGTATTCAATGGTGAAGAACGGCGCATGAACGTTACAATTTCACGATGCTCGTTGAGGTTGTCCAGCTCGACAACGTGCTGGTCTAATTGATCGTTCGACATAATTTTGGCAAATCTAATGAATTCGAATGCGGTATTTTAAGTCCTGAGCCATTGAAGTCAAATTTTTTCGCTGTTTTTCGTAGCATCGCGCAAGATTGCGATAAATCTGCATCTTTTGAGTATAAAAAATGCAGAATCATCAAGATTCAGCATTTAACATCATCAACGGTATTTTAATACAGTAATTACGAATGGGCACTGTATTGATCAATTAAGGTATGACTGGCTTCATTCAATCCAATAATATGCACTTTAATCTGTTGCGCTTTAAATTTGTTCACTACGCTATTCAGCATATTTACAGAGGTAATATCCCAAATATGCGCATGCGTTAAGTCGATGGTGACATTGCTAATATCTTCTGAAAAATCAAAAAACTGATAAAACTTTTCTGAACTGCTAAAGAAAATTTGCCCTGAAATCACATATTGGCGGGTATGTTCGCCTAATAAAAATGAGCTGACTTTAACTTCACTTTCCAGTTTATTCACCAAAAATAAAGCAGAAAGCAGTACGCCAACAAAAACACCCAAAGCAAGGTTATGGGTAGCTAACACCACAATCACCACAGCTAACATGACTATATTGCTTTGTTTCGGATGCTTTTTAAAATTACGGATGGAATCCCAGTTAAAAGTCGTGAATGACACCATAATCATAATCGCAACCAAGGCTGCTATAGGAATATATGCCAACCAATCTTTGAGAAAAACCACCAAGCACAGCAAAAATACGCCTGCTGTAAGTGTAGATAGCCGTGTACGCGCCCCAGAACTGACGTTGATAATAGATTGCCCAATCATGGCACAGCCTGCCATACCGCCCATAAAGCCACTCACAATATTGGCATAACCCTGACCACGACATTCCTGATGCCGATCTGCTTCTGTGCCTGTGGCTTCATTGACAATCGTAGTGGTCATCATGGTTTCGAGTAAACCGACTGTGGCTAAGGTCATGGCATAAGGAAAAATAATAAATAAAGTTTCAAAATTCAGTGGAATGTCAGGCACTAGAAAAATAGGCAGCGTGTCGGGAAATTGTCCCAAATCGCTTACGGTACGCATATCTGCACCAAGTAATAAAGCAACCACACTCAGCACAATAATGCAGACCAAAGGCGAGGGAATGCTTTTACCAATTTTAGGAATGTATGGAAACAGATAGACTACCGCTAAACCTAATCCTACAAATAAATAGCCTAAGCCATCCATTTTCGATAATTCAGGCAGTTGCGCCACAAAAATTAAAATCGCCAAGGCATTTACAAAGCCATAAACTACCGATTGCGAAACAAAACGCATCAGTTTGGCAACTTTAAAATAGCCTGCTATAACCTGAATCAGCCCTGTGAGTACTGTTGCAGCCAATAAATATTGCAAACCATGTTCTTTGACGAGGGTAATCATCAGTAATGCCATAGCGCCTGTCGCGGCAGAAATCATGGCAGTACGCCCACCAAAAAAAGCAATCGTGACCGCAATACAGAACGATGCATATAAGCCGACTTGCGGATCGACGCCTGCTATAGCCGAAAAGGCAATTGATTCAGGAATTAATGCCAAACCTACCACTAAACCTGCCAAAACATCGGTGCGGATATTGGAAAACCATTCTTCTTTTTTCAGGCTAATCACAATCTCAATTTCATGAAACTTTAAAGGGCTGTATGTTAAAACATCTAGAGATAAAAAAGCAGGCAAAACAGACTTGAAAAAGCCTGTCTTTTGCAGGATAGTCAAAGCGTAAGGGCTTTTTAAGACATTTTCGCTTTTTTGCAATTTATAGGTTCAATCACTTGCAAGTTTGTGACAAGCGATTTACAACAGAGATAGTTATATAACAAGGATCAAATATGAAGCTTTATTATTCACCTGGCGCATGCTCTTTGGCAGCACATATTATTTTAAATGAAGTGAATGTCGATTTTGATATTGAGCGTGTAGATTTAAAAACCCATAAAACAGAAAAGGGTGCCGATTATTATGAAATTAACCCTAAAGGTTATGTACCTGCTTTAGAAATTAACCCAGGTTTAATTTTGACGGAAAACGTAGCGCTATTGCCATTTTTAGCGCAGCAAGACCCTAAACAGGATTTAATTCCGCCATCTGGTTTAGGTCGTGCTAAAGTTTTGGAATGGTTGGGTTATTTAAACTCTGAATTACATGACGCTTACGCAGTATTTTTTGGCGCGCCTTTAGATGCAGAAGCCAAAGAAAAAGCCTATGCAGAAATTGATCGCTTGTTGACTTATATTGATCAAGCGATTGCATCATCAGACCATGAATATTTGGTGGATGATAACTTTGGTCCAGCCGATGCGTATTTGTTTGTTATCACTAATTGGTCAAACTATATTGAGCATGATTTAACTCCGTATAGCCATGTGGTTGAAATCCGTAATAAAGTTGCTGCGCGTCAGTCGGTACAAATTGCTATGCGTGATGAAGGCTTGATTCCTTAATCGGCTTTTACTTGCCAGAATCAGATAATAAAAAAGACGTTGAGTTAACACTTAACGTCTTTTTATTTGAGTTGTCGGACTTGGAACAGACTCTAATGATTATTTAAAGAAATAACCCGTTTCAGGTGAGCTGGCATTCGCCATACGCTTACGTGGCATACGTCCTGCCAAATAAGCTTCACGTCCTGCTTCTACTGCTTTACGCATCGCAGATGCCATTAGCACTGGGTTTTGTGCTGCTGCAATGGCAGTATTCATCAGCACACCATCGCAACCCAATTCCATTGCAATCGCAGCATCACTGGCGGTACCTACACCTGCATCTACTAATACAGGCACTTTGGCATTTTCTTTAATAATTGAAATGGTATGCGGGTTAAGAATACCTAAGCCTGAACCAATTAAACTACCTAATGGCATAATTGCCACGCAGCCCATACTTTCCAATTCTTGCGCCACAATCGGGTCATCGGAAGTGTAGACCATGATCTCAAAACCATCGTCAATTAGCGTGCGCGCAGCTTTTAAAGTTTCGGTGATATTTGGGTAGAGGGTTTTTTCATCGCCCAAAACTTCTAGTTTGACGAGGTTGTGACCATCTAGCAATTCACGCGCCAACATGCAGGTGCGCACGGCACTGTTGGCATCAAAACAGCCTGCTGTATTTGGCAAAATGGTGTATTTTTCTGGTGGAATTACGGAAAGTAAGTTTGGCTGATCTGGATGTTGCCCAATGTTTACACGACGAATGGCAACCGTAACAATTTCTGCGCCACTGGCTTGAATCGCCAAATCTGTTTCGGTTAAATCTTTGTATTTGCCCGTACCCACCAATAAACGTGAATTAAAGGTACGTGAACCGATTTTAAAGGTATCTTGCATGGGTGCTCCGAGTTTAGCCGCCACCAACGGCATGAATAATTTCAATGCGGTCTTGATCGCAAATAGGGGTTTCGGCAAGTTTGCTTTTGGCAATAATTTTTTCGTTTTGCTCCACAGCAAAACGTTTGCCTTCTAAATCTAATGCCTGAATCAGTTGTAACAGGGTCGTGTGAGAGGTCTGTTGTGTTTCGCCATTCAGATAAATTTGCATGACCGTGAATCCATCTTCAAAATTACAAAATACAATTGAGCTTTATTTAGCATATTTCATGGCTTGCCATGCTAAGGTCAGCCAGCCCGCAATCATGAGCACACCACCAATTGGGGTAATCATGCCCAAGCCGCGTACAATGTCCAATGCCATGATATAAAGTGAACCGCAGAAAAATAAAATACCCAGTTGGATTAGAATAAAACTGGCTTTAATGGGAAGTTGTGGAATCACTTTAGCTAAGATGCCTAATGCCAAAAGTCCAAGAGCATGATAGAAAAAATAATCTGTTGCAGTTTGCCACCAATCCAATTGAACCTCAGTTGCACGGGCTTTTAAACCATGTGCACCAAATGCACCAAGTAATACCGCAACCGCTAAATTCAAGGCAGAAATTGCAATCCACATACGCAAATTGACCTATTTAATTTTGCGCTTAACCTTAGCACATTTTTAAGCTTGGGAAAATCTGAGAATTGCCTGCCCGTATGTGGGTTGTACAAATCCAAGACAATAAAAAAGGGCAGTTTGCCCAATTTTATTTTTCGATGTGTTTGTATTCATCTTGAGAGTGTCAGTTTAGTTTGATGACATTGCCACTTTAATTTTTTCCATGGCATTTTTTTCGAGCTGACGAATACGTTCTGCTGAAACATTATATTCTGCTGCCAATTCATGCAGGGTCGATTTATCATCATCTAACCAGCGACGCTGCAAAATATTACGTGAACGATCATCCAACTGCTCCATAGCTTCATGCAGAGCAGAAGTGCTTTGTTCTTCGTAGTCTTCGTTTTCGACTAAACGTGCAGGGTCGTAACGGTTATCTTCCAAATACAATGCAGGTGCAACATAAGTTGAACCTTCATCGTCATCATCGCCCTGTGCTTCAAAAGCTGCGTCATAAGCGGTTAAACGACCTTCCATTTCCAAGACTTGTTCTGCAGTTACATTTAAGTCATTGGCAATAGATTGTGCTTCTTCAAGCGTCAGTTTTTTGCTAGATTTTTTGAGACTACGCAAATTAAAGAACAATTTACGCTGTGCTTTGGTGGTGGCAATTTTAACAATACGCCAGTTACGAATAACATATTCGTGAATTTCAGCTTTAATCCAATGCACGGCAAATGACACCAAACGCACGCCCATATTCGGGTCAAAGCGTTTCACGGCTTTCATTAAGCCCAAGTTGCCTTCCTGAATTAAATCGCCCTGCGGTAAACCATAGCCCGCATAACTTCGTGCAATATGCACCACAAAACGTAAATGCGACATGACCAACATTTTGGCCGCGTCTAAATCTTGATCGTAATAATAACGCTCGGCTAACTCTTTTTCTTGTTCAGCCGTTAAAATAGGAATTTGGTTAACAGTACTAATATAAGCCCCGAGGTTTACCCCTGGTGCAGATAATGACAGGGGCATCAACTGATTGCTGCTGTCACTCATGAGATCTCCTTATAGGATTGGGTAGGTAAAATAACCGATGTCTTTATCTTAATGCCAATATTCTACTTAAATAAGTAAAATTGGTGTAGATATGTAAATCTTTATAGCAATAAGCGGCGAATATTAAGTCATTAAAACAAATGAACAATCAAATAGATGCACTTATTGCGATGATTTTGGCTTGGCAACATCAATCACATAATGAAACTCTGTTGCCGAAATCTGGCTTGCTTCACAGCCGTATTGATGTAACTGACAATAACGCGCCACATCTTGCTGGCTGTGCGGATCAGATGACTTCAATAAAAACCGTGTAGAATCTGAATGTTTAAGGGCACGTTTCAGCATCAATAAAGGCATAGGACAAGGTTGTCCCATAGCATCAATCACTATGATAGGTTGTTCAGCATCACACAGCATTGAAGTAAAATTTCGCCTTAAAAAACAGAATGATCATATTAGCAAATTCGTTCACAAATCCCAAATAAATTTCATCTGAAGCATCGGGGCTATTCATTGCGCGGCTTACTGCGCATAAGGGCAAGAGAATTGGCTTATTTTGTGAGATATTTGCAATAAAATTTATAGATCAAAATTGTGCTAAGTCACTTAACAGAAATAAAAATTTTCCATTTGTTCAAATCGTTTCAAACTGAACAAGATAAATCAAAAAAAATCTATTAATTGTCATAAACCCGTGTTAAGCTCGATGCGTATTTAGGATTTTAGATAGACAATCGTTGTTTGTCGCCCTATTACAAATGGATGTAACCGGGATTTTGTTAATAGTTATACAGAATGATTACAAGCTTAGAAATAAAAATATTTTTAAACTTTGTTTGCTCTGCTGTTTGCAACACCGGGTGGTCCTTCTTTTTAATCAATGAGGATTAACTTATGACAGCTCGTGAACAAGGCGTAGTTAAATGGTTCAACGACACTAAAGGCTTTGGCTTTATCCAACGCAATGGCGGCGACGATGTATTCGTTCACTTCCGTGCGATCCAAGGTGACGGCCACCGTTCACTTCGTGACGGCCAACGTGTTGAATTCAGCGTAGTAAAAGGCCAAAAAGGCTTCCAAGCTGAAGAAGTACAGCCATTAGACTAATCACTCGATTATTCTAAAAAAACGCTCCAATCCTGATTGGGGCGTTTTTTATTTGTATTTCTGTTTATAATAGGTCAGTTTTTTGTCTGTATAAGTTCGAGCACATATTTATGTCATCTGGTTTTGAAACCTTAAATTTACATCCGCAATTGAAACAGGCTATTGATGCTTTGGGTTTCAAGGAAATGACGCCAATTCAGCAAAAGGTTTTAAAATTTACTTTGGCTGGACATGATGCCATTGGTCGTGCGCAAACAGGTACAGGAAAAACTGCTGCCTTTTTAATTAGTGTGATCAACGATTTATTGAATAACCCAATTCAAGGACAGCGTTATCGTGGTGAACCACGTGCATTGGTTTTAGCGCCTACGCGTGAATTGGCTTTGCAAATCGAAAGTGATGCAAAAGACTTAACCAAATTTACCGACTTAAATGTGGTGACTTTGTTGGGTGGTGTAGATTTTGATAAGCAAAAGTCACAACTCAATAAAAACTTTGTCGATATTATTGTTGCGACACCAGGGCGCTTGATTGATTTTGTAGAACAAAAAGAAGTTTGGCTAGATCAGATTGAGTTTTTAGTGATTGATGAAGCAGACCGCTTGCTGGATATGGGCTTTATTCCATCGGTAAAACGTATTGTGCGTTATTCACCGCGTAAGGAACAGCGTCAGACGTTAATGTTCTCGGCAACTTTTAGTTATGATGTGTTGAACTTGGCTCAACAGTGGTTATTTGAACCTGTTACAGTCGAAATTGAACCTGAAAAGAAAACCAATGCCGATGTTGAGCAACGGGTATATATGGTTGCCAAAACCGATAAATACAAATTGCTTGAAGAAATTTTACGTGATGAGCCGATTGAAAAAGTCATGATTTTTGCCAATCGGCGTGATCAGGTGCGTAAGCTTTATGATCATTTAAAGCGTGATGGCTATAAAGTGGTGATGTTGTCAGGTGAAATTGCCCAAGACAAACGCTTAAAAATGCTGGATCAGTTTAAAAATGGCAAACATAACATCATGATTGCAACAGACGTTGCAGGGCGTGGTATTCATGTCGATGGTGTTTCGCATGTGGTGAATTTCACTTTGCCTGAACAGTCAGATGATTATGTGCACCGTATTGGTCGTACAGGTCGTGCAGGTACACGTGGTGTGAGTATTAGCTTCTTGTCGGAAGATGATGCGTTCTATTTACCAGAAATTGAAAAAGCCATTGGTCAAAAATTGCCATTAACACGTTTAGATGGTTATTGCTAATTACTCATTTAAGCTATTTTTTAGTTTAAATCCTGCTGTTCTTAGTTTAAAAGTCGCTCTCAGTGGAGCGACTTTTTTGTATTTGCTTCTTATGTCGTGCTGTAATAATTTACTTTGCCTGACATCTAAAGGTCAGCACAGTTTGATAATCATCATCACGGGCAATATCAGTATTACGTCCCGCAATTGTACCTAAAACAGTTGCTGCCGCCTGAATCATTTGTCCCGTTTGCTCATCGACTACACCTTTGAGTGCGCCGTTATAAGATGTTTTTTCATCAACCAAGACTGGAGCGGCACGAGTACCACAGGTTTTATTGGCAGCTATAATTGCATTATTTTTGGCAATAATATTACTTTTACCTAAACCTGTGACTTCATATAGGTTGTTTTCTTTTTGAATGGCAAGAGAATTATTTGGCGTGGTGGCACATGCGGTTAAAAGTGCAAAAACGGCAAGGCTAGAAAAGGCGACTATTTTTTTCATATCTACCTCGGGGCTAAAACGCTGTAGCGCGTATTGTTTGTTGATGATATTTCAATTCAAATGTGTAGAGATTGAAAATAACAATTTGATCTAGTTGAACATAATTTGGATGGTTTTAGATGTAGACACTGTATAGGCTGTGTTGATAATTCGTCATTCATTTATACACATCAAACCCAATCCATAATGTATTTTCATGCTCTTAAACTATAGATGAATGCGTCAAAGCATCATTGTTTAGATGTGCTGAGCAGGTTCATCTTAAAAGTGCAGACATATAGACCCTAATCAGAATCTTGCAAATAAGCATACGGAAATAGCGCAATTTTTTGAGTTTATGCTAATCTTAACCGAGCTTTTTGAAATAGTTATATAAGTCAATGACGGATACAGCGGTAGAAATCGTTCATCAAAATATTCATCAACGTCAGTCTACGGGGCAGTTAGTTGAACCTGCACCAAATACTGAGCAGCTAGAAATGGCTTTTCAGGCAGCTTTAACCGCACCAGATCATCATCGTTTAAAACCTACGCGCTTTGTGGTGATTACTGCCGAGCAACGTGCAGCATTTGGTGAGTTACTTTCTCAAGCCTTGGCAGACATGGGCGAAACCGATGCGGTTCAGTTGGAGCGAGTGAAACAGCATCCATTTCGTGCGCCACTTTTAGTATTGGCGTTAACACAATTTCAGGATCATCCAAAAGTGCCATGTTTTGAGCAGACTTTAAGTACAGGTGCTGCGGTACAGAACTTTTTATTGTCTTTGCAGGCGCAGGGTTTTGCCAGTATGTGGCGCAGTGGTGCAGTCGTTGAGTCAAACTTGCTGAAACAAGCTTTAAACTTAAATGCAGATGATTTAATTTCAGGCATTATTTATGTGGGAACAGCAGCCAAAGCCATTCCTGCCCGCACTGAGTTGAATACGCAAGCTTATGTTCGTTATTGGAACGCATAAGTCTTTATTTTTTAGGATATAACAATAATGTCAGAATTAAATTTTACCGATTTGGTTGAACCTGTTGCAGTAGATCGAAAAACTGCGTTACGTATTACAGTATTGGGTGGTGGCAGTTTTGGCACAGCAATGGCCAATACAGCAGTACGTAATGGCTGCGACACGATGATTTGGATTCGTGATGAAGCGACTGCCAAAGAAATTAATGAAACGCATATTAATCGACGTTATTTGCCAGATTTTCAGTTGGAGCAGGGTTTAAGAGCCGTTTCAGATTTGGAAACTGCAGTTCGTGACCGTGACATTATTTTAGTGGCTATTCCAAGTCATTCTTTCCGTGATGTGTTGCGCCAAATTAAACCTTTTATTAGCGCACAAGCAGTGGTGTCTTTAACCAAGGGTATTGAAGCCAAAACCTTTAGTTTTATGAGCGATATTATCCGTGAAGAATTGCCAGAAGTGCCGTATGGTGTATTGTCTGGCCCAAACCTTGCTAAAGAAATTGTGGCGGGGCAGCCTGCAGGTACGGTCATTGCCAGTCATTCTGAATTGGTGCGTTATGCAGTGCAGCAAGCTTTACACAGTGCATTATTCCGTGTTTTTGCCAGCGATGATGTGAATGGTGTGGAATTAGGCGGTGCGCTAAAAAATATTTATGCTGTGGCAATGGGCATGGCAGCCGCTTATAACGTGGGTGAAAATACTAAGAGTATGATTTTAACCCGCGCTTTGGCAGAAATGAGTCGTTTTGCGGTTAAGCTTGGTGCAAATCCATTGACCTTCTTAGGGTTGTCTGGTGTCGGTGACTTATTTGCAACGTGTAGCAGTCCATTGAGTCGTAACTATCAAGTGGGTTATGCATTGGGCAAAGGCAAAACTTTGGAACAAGCCACAGAAGAATTGGGGCAAACAGCCGAAGGGATTAATACCATCGTGCAAGTGCGGGCGCGCTCGAATGAATTAGATGTGTATATGCCAATCACTTGTGCGCTTTATGAAGTGATTTTTGAAGGTGCGCCGCCTATGAATATTGCACTGTCTTTAATGAAAAATGGACATCGCAGTGATGTGGAATTTGTCTTGCCGCATCATCAAGTTTAGTTTTACATCCATAAAACTGCGCCACAGTAGGTAAAAACTTGCGTGGAATATGACAGTTTGGTGAACTGAATTGTCATATTCTCAGGTTATACTGAGCGCATAATTTGAGTTAAATTGACACAACTTAATGTGTATCATCCTATAAGGAAATTCTATGCAACTGACTCTTGTTCGTCATGGTGAAGCCGCTCCTGCGATTATGGGCAATGATCATCAGCGTCCATTGACTGAGCGTGGTCATATACAAGCACAAGAAACGGCAGATTATTTAAAAAATATCGTTCAGCCCGATGTGTTTGTAGTCAGTCCTTTACTGCGTGCACAAGAAACTTTGGCACAT
Organism: Acinetobacter sp. YH01003; assembly: GCF_013420525.1. Taxonomy (NCBI): domain Bacteria; kingdom Pseudomonadati; phylum Pseudomonadota; class Gammaproteobacteria; order Moraxellales; family Moraxellaceae; genus Acinetobacter; species Acinetobacter sp. YH01003. The sequence continues at coordinate 507,838 of NZ_VOXY01000001.1, forward strand.
TTGCAGCAATATTTTAAAGATGTGCCTGTGGTGGTCTGCAATACCATTAAACCTGAAGATGATGCAAAAGTTGCTGTGGAATGGTTGTCACAATTGCCGTATGAGTCAATTGCAGTGGTGTGTCACATGAATGTAGTGGCGCACATGGCAGAGATTTTGACTTCAGAATCATTCCATCCCTATCATTTGGCAGAAGCACGGATTTATGAGCAGGCAGTAATTGCTGCGGGGCTTTCAACCCAAATCAAAAGTTTTATTCCAAACGCATAAAATAAATGTATAAAGTTAAATATAATTCAACGGTAGAACGATAATAATGCTGTATTTATGGATGCCAGAAGCCAATGGGGTTTGGCAATGGTCAAATGAGGAATACTGGACAGAGGCAGATAGTCTTGATGCCTTGATTCAGGCATTGCAGGCTTTTCAAGGAAAAGATGCTGTGGTGTTTTTCCCAAGCCGTGATGTGCAAATCATGCAACAAACTTTGCCTAAAGCTCAATATAAACAATTGGGTACCGATGGCGTGAAGTATTTATTAGAAGAATATACCGTATTGCCAATTGATGCGATGCAGGTGGTTCATCATTTTCAGCCACCTGAGCAAATAACCGTGCTGGGAGTTGCCAAGCATAGTATTGAAACCTATTTGCATGTATTAAGTTTGTTGCCAGTTAAAATCAGTGCATTGTTACCTGATTTTTTAATTTTGCCGCAACCTGAACCAGGGCAAACGGTGATTGGAAATATTTGCGGACGCTTGTTGGTACGTGAAAGTGAATTTTTAGGTTATTCAGTTGATGATCTGGCACTTTATCTAGATTATCAAACTGCAGAACGAAACTATAAAATCACCAACTTTAGTGCAGAACAAATGCAAAGTATTGAAGCATTTGCAACACAAGAACAATTAGAAAGCTTTCATTATGTAGTACCTGCATTAGTGAAAGCCAAACAGCATCCATTCAATATGCTGCCAAAATCCAAGCAAGACACGGGTGTTTCAGGTTATTGGAAAGCCTGTGCAGCAGTATTTCTTGGGATTTTAATTGTACAGTTTAGCTATGATGCACTGCGTTGGAGCAAACTTAAAAAAGTAGCAGATCAAACAGCGGTTCAAGCCATAGAACAATATCAATATTGGTTTGGTGCAAATAGTCGTATTACCGAACAAAATATTCAAAGCCAGTTTGAAAGTCAGGTACGCATGAGTAAAAATGCAGATACTCAAGCGCTGCAATTGCTCAGTCGTGTTGGCCCTGTGTTGATGCAAAATCAAATTGTGGCCAATCGTGTGAGTTTTGATGCCAATATGTTGAACATGGAATTGAATGCCAACTCGGCAGCGACCTTACAAGCGCTCACTCAGCAATTGAATCAGCAGGGTTTTAAGGTCGAGCTGGGTAATATTCAGCCGAGCGCGTCAGGTGCAGTAGGATTGGTGAAAATACAATAATGAAAGCCATGGAAAAAATGTCAACTTGGTTCGATCAACGTATTGAACTGATACAAGATTATCTAGATCGTTTAAATACACGTGAACGTGTTTTGGTGGTATTTACCACAATCTTTGTGATCGTTGCTGCTGTGGGTTCTGCGTTGTGGTATATGCATGCCGCAGCCGAAAAACAGCAAAAACGGGTAAATGACCTTAAAGATTTGGTGGTGGTGATGCAAAGTCATGCAGTCACCATGAAACCTGCCAATGATGCACAACTCAGTGCAGCCGATAAAATTCAGCGTGTGGCTCAGCAACAGGGTTTATCGGTTGCTTCGCAGCAAAGTGGTGACAAGATGCTACTGGTGGCGAGTCATGCCAATTATGCTGTGTTGGCAAATTTTTTAACCCAATTGGCGCAAATGGGTTTAAGTATCGAAAAAATGGAATTAATTTCTGAAGCAGGGCAGATTAAATTAACAGCGACAGTCCAGTAAAGGTTAAAAATAAAGTCCGAAACTCGGAAAATAAACCCATGTCAAGCATAGCGTTTTGACTGGGCTAAGCCTATAATATGGCGACTTAGAAAGCAGTAGACTTTTGCAGATATGTTGTATTCTCTAGCCCGCCCGTTGTTATTTTCTTTAGCACCAGAGCGTGCACATGAGCTGACACTATCACTATTGAAATCGAGCCATAAAATGGGCTTGATGCGTCAAAAGACTGTAGCGAAACCTGTGACTTGTATGGGAATTGAATTCCCTAATCCAGTAGGTTTGGCAGCAGGTCTAGACAAAAATGGTGCATATATTGATGCCTTGGCTGGTTTAGGCTTTGGGTTTATTGAAATTGGCACCATTACGCCACGTCCTCAAGCGGGCAATCCGCATCCACGTTTATTCCGTATTCCACAGGCCAAAGCCATTATTAACCGTATGGGTTTTAATAATGATGGGGTCGATCAGCTGATTGAAAACGTCAAAGCGGCAAAATTTAAAGGTATTTTAGGGATTAATATTGGTAAAAATGCCGATACGCCTGTTGAAAATGCGGTAGATGATTATCTGATTTGTCTAGAAAAAGTCTATAACTATGCCTCTTATATTACTGTAAATATTTCATCACCCAATACCAAAAATTTGCGCAGTTTGCAAAGTGGTGATGCGCTGACTGAATTATTGCAAACCCTCAAACAGCGTCAGTTGGAGTTGGCAGAAGAACATCAACATTATGTGCCGTTGGTCTTAAAAGTTGCTCCAGATTTAGACCCTGAAGATATTCAGTTTATTGCCAAGCAATTATTGCAATTCAAAATTGATGGCCTGATTGTGACCAATACCACTTTGTCGCGTGAAGGCGTAGAAAACTTGCCGCATGGCGATGAAGCTGGTGGTTTATCGGGCGCGCCTGTGTTTGAAAAAAGTACTGCATGTTTGGCAGCATTTTCAGCAGCACTGAAAGGTGAAATTCCTTTAATTGGTGTCGGTGGCATTTTGTCGGGCGAACAAGCGGTTGCCAAAAAAAATGCAGGTGCAAGCTTGGTTCAGGTGTATAGTGGTTTAATCTATGCAGGTCCTGAGTTGGTTCAAGATTGTGTGAACGCCTTATAACTTATGAATACCATTGATATCGTTATTCTGATTCTCTTGCTTATTGGAGGGTTGAACGGTTTGCGACAAGGATTTATTAAAGCCTTTGCGAACTTGGTAGGATGGATTTTTGCCCTAATTGTTGCGGCAAAATATGCAGTTGTCCTAGCACCTTCGATGACAGCACTCAGTAGCGATCCTGTGGTACAAAAAATTGCAGCCTTTGCATTTATTGTCTTGGTGATTGTGGTACTGACCTGGATTGTAACCGCTGTTTTAAATGGTGTTTTAAAGAGCTTGAAACTTGGCCCATTAAATCGTTTGGCAGGCGGTGCATTTGGTACCTTGAAAGGCTTACTCATTGTTCTTATTACCATTCAAGGCATTGGTCCTTGGGTCGAAAGCTCGCCTTATTGGAAACAGTCTAAATTTGTGCAAACTTTATTGCCGTATGCACCGTGGGCAACAGAACTGTCCAAAGACGCTGCCAATGAGGCTTTACAGCACATCAAGTCGAAAGATGCCGCGCCATCTTCCGACATCGCATCTGACGCAAAAGAAAATCGCTCTGGCGCAGATGGCTCAACGAATAATCCTTTTTATTAATCCCTAGCTGGTCTGCGAGGTTGCTATGTGTGGAGTTGTTGGTATAGCTGGTAAATCACCTGTTAACCAAATGTTGTTTGATGCATTAACGATGTTACAACATCGTGGACAGGATGCAGCTGGGATCGTAACTTGCCACAATGGGCGTTTGTTCTTGCGTAAAGATAACGGTATGGTGCGTGATGTATTCCATACGCGTCACATGCGTGCGTTGCAAGGTAATTATGGTATTGGGCATGTGCGTTATCCAACTGCAGGTTCATCAAGCAGTGCTGAAGCGCAGCCATTTTATGTGAACTCGCCGTACGGGATTACTTTGGCACACAATGGCAATTTGACCAATGCCGAAGAAATTCACGAAGATCTGTTTAAAACAGATTTACGTCACATGAACACCGATTCTGACTCGGAAGTGTTATTGAACGTATTTGCACATGAGTTGCAAAAACGTGGCAAATTAAATCCAACGCCTGAAGATATTTTTCATGTGATCAGCCGTGTGCATGAGCGCTGCAAGGGTGCTTATGGCGTTGTCGCAATGATTACAGGTCAAGGCTTGGTTGGCTTCCGTGATCCAAATGGTATCCGTCCATTGATTTACGGTTCACGTGAAACTGAACAGGGCATGGAATATATTATTGCATCAGAATCTGTGGCAATTACTGCACTTGGCTTTAAAGTTGAACGTGATATTGCGCCGGGTGAAGCGATCTTTATTAATGACGCAGGTGAATTATTTACCCAGCAATGTGCCGCTAAACCTGAATATCGCCCATGTATTTTTGAGTATGTATATTTTGCTCGTCCAGATGCGACCATTGATGGTATTTCAGTGTATAAAGCGCGTTTGAAAATGGGTGAAAAACTGGCGCATAAAATTACCCAAGAGTGGGGCGAGCAACACGATATTGATGTCGTTATTCCAATTCCAGATACATCACGTACATCAGCTTTAGAATTGGCAAATACTTTAGGGGTTAAATTCCGTGAAGGTTTTATGAAAAACCGCTATATCGGACGTACCTTTATTATGCCAGGTCAGCAATTGCGTAAAAAATCAGTGCGCCAAAAACTGAACCCTGTAGAGCTTGAGTTTAAAGGCAAAAATGTACTGTTGGTGGATGACTCGATTGTCCGTGGTACGACCTGTAACGAAATTATTCAAATGGCACGTGATGCTGGGGCGAAAAAAGTATTCTTTGCTTCTGCAGCGCCAATGGTGAAATATCCAAACGTGTATGGTATTGATATGCCAGCCAAAGATGAATTAATCGCGTCTAACCGTAATGTCGAAGAAATTCGTGAAATTATTGGTGCAGACCGTTTAATTTTCCAAGATTTAGAAGATTTAAAACAAGCCGTTCGTACCCATAAAGTACCGCATTTAACTGAATTCGATTGTTCAGTATTTGATGGCGTGTATGTAGCTGGCGGAATTGACGAAGCTTATCTGAATGATCTTGAGCAAAAGCGCAACGACTTGGCTAAAAAAGGCAAAGATGGTTATATTGATGTCAATATTGATGCCGCGTCAGTAGACTTAACTGGTGTAAAAGAGAGTTAATTTTTTTTCTGATCAGCTCAGTGAGAAAAGCGGGAAATTCCCGCTTTTTTCATTTATGATGGTGGCTCAAATACAATGTAATTCAGGATGTTTACATTGAGGTCTGTGAGTAGTTACTTGATTAAAAACAAAAATATGATTTGGTCTGCAATTTTATGTTTGGTTGCAGTCGCTTTGACCCTGTTTATCTTAAACACAGTTTTGGGTCTGTTGGTCTATTATGTCGATTCAAGCCAATCCATCTATTGGCACAGTCTAAGCCCATACTGGATTACGGTCTTGGTGCTGATTATGACAGTATCCGTCATTTTGGAATTTTACGTTTTTCGCTCAGGTGGTCATTCTTTGGCAAAACAATTGGGTGCGCGTCGTTTAACCCAGTTCGAAAGTACCCCAGAAGAAAGTACCGCACTTAAACTGACCGAACAATTGGCCGATACCTTTCAAATCCCAGCGCCTACTGTATATGTATTGCCCGATGAAATTGGGGTAAATGCCCTCACTGCAGGCTTTAGTCATAAAGATATTGTGATTATTTTGACTTGGGGTGCTTTGCAAAACTTGGATGAGCAAGAGCTTTATGGACTACTCAGCCATGAGTTTAACCATATTTTAAGTGGTGAAACCATTGATAATACCAAGCTTAAAATCCTCTACAGTAGCCTAACCACGTTTAGTAAGTGGGGCAGTAGCATCGCCAAACTTGGCTTTGGACAACATCGTGATGCACCGCCACATAAGTTAGCGACTTTTTTTGTTGCTGTAGGTGGTGGTATCTGGTTGTTTGGTAGCTTGGGCGTGTTGATTACCCGCTTAATTAAATATATTAGTCTAAGCGGACGTACCTTTAAAAATGATTTAAAAACCAAACGTTTGATTCAAAATAATGCCAATATTCAAACTTTGCTGCGAATTTATGTGCATCATGCAGGGTCGCAAATTCATAGTGAATATTCAGAATCTATTTCCCACATGTGCTTTGCTAACTCGCTCAGTCCGCAAAGCTGGATGAATATTCATCCAAGTATTGAAGCCCGTATTTTTGAGCTTGATCCAACCTTGGTGCAAGACTTACAACTCGAAAATTTGAAGCGTTTACGCAATCAGCCTTTGTTTAGCCTATTTCGCTCGTTAGAAGAAATGAATGCTGAATATTATGCGCCGTGGAGCTCGCCGCAACCTTTGCCTTTGCTGCGCTTGTCGCCGATTAGCTTTGCAATTAATGATGCAATTAAGCCACTCAAGCCTGAAATTCGCAATAACATGCCGCGTCCAGAGCTAATTCAGCGTGCCTTACAAACGGCAACGGGTTCGCGTGAGGTGATTGTCGCTATTTTGATGATTCGCCAATATCGTGAATTTATTCCTGCTGAAGCAGAAGTGAGTCGTGCAATTGTAGATGCTTTATTACATTTGGATGGGCGAGTACATATCTCGATTTTCCATGAAGCGTGTAAAAATATTGGTGGTATGCCGCTGAGTATCGCACGGCAGTTTCTAACCAAATTGGCAAAAATCATTCAGGAAGATGGCGAGATTGGTTTGTTGGATGCCTTGCTGCTTGAACGTATTAAGTTTGAATTGAACTTGCTGCCTTTACATACACCTGCAGCGTTACACGAAGTTAAACCGCAAATTGTACGTTTAATCGATGCTTTATTGCATGTGCAGCAAATTAATAGTGTTAATCAGTTAGATGTACGTGAACGTATTTTAGAACGTGTTTTAACTGCAGATGAATTGATTGATTATGAAGAAATTTCAGATGAACCGATTGATTTATCAGAAATTTTAAATGATATGGCAGGTTTGCTGCTGCGTGATCGTCTGATGGTGTTAGGCATTGCTGAAATTTGTTTGTGGAATGACCGTATTATCACCCAAGATGAATTGGATGTTTTGGAGTTGCTCTATTGGCGTTTAGGTTTTAAAACCGAAGAAATTGTCGAGCAAATGCAAAAACAAAACAGTTTGATGATTGTGTGACACTGATTGACTAGGTGTGTTTAAAGCAGATTTTGAAAAAATACGAATAGGTCAGATTGGGTGAAAGAAAGCACAGCATTGTGCAGCCTTTCTAGGTAGAATAGGTGCTATCTTGCATGTTGTTCTGTGATAAATACGTGCAGCGAAAAATTAGATGGGTGATGATAAACATGATGGGGCATCAGCGTGACATTTTAGCCAGTTTGGGAATCGATATTTGGGTTTCCAGAATGGCTGTGTCTCAAACTTTGCCACAATCATCGGTTTGGCGCGACCAAGCTGCACCTGAAATACACAGCGAAATTATTGTTCCTGCTGCAGTACCTCAACAATTAAAACAACAACAGCCGATTATTCACGAAAAGCCTAAGCAAGAACCATCTCCGCAACATACGACAGTTGAAGCGGCCGCGCCAGAAGTTGTTCCTGAAGCGCGTGTCATGCTGCAAATTGAAGCATTTAGTATTGAAGCTTTGCAGTTGCCACATTGTGTCATTTTGGTAGAAAGCACTACCTTGAGTCAGGAACAGCAACAATTGTGGCGTAATATTCAACATGCGCTACAGGCCGAATATCACGTATTGCAATGGCCTTTTGCTTTAGAAGTATTACAAGACGGCATCGGGGTAGAAAATTATGTGCAAGGTTTTGTTGATGTCTTGAGCACAGATAAAAACATGCTGATTTTAGGTCAATTACCACATTTTAAATCTGAACAATGTTTGCATTTAGCCAGCTTGCAAGAGATGTTAGATCAACCGCTGTTGAAAAAAAGTCTGTGGGATGCGATACAAATCACATCGTTACAGCCTAAAGCCTAAGTCAATTCAGATATTTAAAACTCTACATATACAAGCAATTGTAGATACGAAACAGGGATAATCATGCGTAAAAAAGTGGTAGTGTTTAGTCAAATTGATGCAGAAATTTTAAGTAAGCTAGAGCAAGATTATCAGGTGGTGCAGGTCAGCCCGAAGTTGGGTGACGTGAATCAACAGTTGCTTGAGCATGTGCAAGATGCGGATGGCATGATTGGTGCAGGGCGCTTGCTTAATCAAAGCAACTTGCATACTGCGACTAAACTCAAAGTGATTTCGAGTGTAAGTGTCGGTTACGACAACTATGATGTAGATTATTTAACCCAACAAAAGATTAGTCTTTGCCATACACCGCATGTCTTGACTGAAACCACAGCAGATTTAGCCTTTACTTTATTGATGAGTGCAGCACGACAAGTGCCATATTTAGATCGGTGGACTAAACAAGGGCAATGGAAACGTACCGTGGGTGCAGCACAGTTTGGACAGGATATTTATGGTAAAACCATTGGTATTGTAGGTTTGGGGCATATTGGTGCGGCTATCGCACGGCGTGCATTTCATGGTTTTAATATGAATGTGGTGTACCACAATCGTCGTGAAAAAATGGAAGTGGCGCAGGCATTCAATGCGGAATATTTAAGTCTGGATGAATTGCTGCAACAGTCTGATTTTGTGGTGCTGGCAGTCGATTTAAATGCAGACTCTAAAGCCTTAATTGGTCAGCGTGAACTTGATTTAATGCAGTCACATGCAATTTTGGTCAATATTTCGCGTGGTTCAGTCATTGATGAGCAGGCACTTATTCAGACTTTAGAAGCAGGCAAAATTTTTGCCGCGGCTTTGGATGTCTATGACAAAGAACCACTGCAAGAATCGCCATTATTTGAGTTAGATAATGTCGTGACTTTGCCACATATTGGTTCGGCAACCGCAGCAACTCGAAAAAAAATGGCAAATTTGGCCTATAAAAATTTGGTTGATGCGTTGGAAGGGCGTTGTCCGCAATATGTGGTCAATCCTGCATGCTATACGCTTTAAAGTTAAAGATGATTTGGTAAAAATTGATAACACATCATTGCAAATGCGTTCATTTTTCAATGTTATAGTGAATCATTATGCAAGATATGTATTTGAGATCATCCATTGAAACGTCTATTACTGATTTGCGGTTTGAGTTTTGCCAGTATTGCGACAACCCAAAGTGCCAATTTAACCACCACACCACAATTTAATGTGCCTGAAATAGGTAGTGGTGTGGGATTAATTGATCAGCAAAAAGAACGCAGTATTGGTGAAAAAGTCTATCGGGAAGTGCAGCGTAAAATGCCTGTCACGCAAAACCCGTGGTTGGAAGATCAATTAATCAATACATTTTCGCATCTACTCAGCCAAACTCAGTTGGGGCAACCCATTGGGCTACTCATTATCAATGATCCACAAATTAATGCTTTTGCTGTGCCAGGCGGTTTATTTGCGCTAAACACAGGTCTCATTAATTCTGCCCGCAATATGGATGAAGTTGCGGGTGTGATGGCGCATGAAATTGCCCATGTGTCGCAACGTCATTACAGCCGATCCCAAGAGGCATTTAAAGGACAGGGTTTGTTGGCACTGGCTGGGGTTGTGGTTGGTGCATTGGTTGCCTCACAAGCCGATGGTGATGCAGGCGCAGCGGTGATGATGGGTTCTCAAGCCGCTTTAATGGATCAGCAATTGACTTATAGCCGTAATCAGGAACGTGAAGCAGACCGTATTGGCATGCAATATATGTATAGCGCAGGCTATAACCCACAAAGCATGGCAGACTTTTTTGAGGTGATGCACCGTACTACGAGTCGAGTGAGCTTCTTACCTGACTTTTGGTTTACCCATCCCTTAACCACAGAGCGGATGAGTGAGGCGCGTTTACGTGCCAATCAATTGCCACCAGTGCCAACCTCGCTGCGTGATGAAGACTTTGAGATTTTAAAGTTATATAGTTTGGTGGTTTCGCAGCAGGCGACAGAACAGCAGCTTAAAGCATTTGCAACCCGTAACCATTTTGCGGCGAATTTGGCTTTGGCTTATTTTTATAGCCAGCAAGGCGATTTTGTTTTGGCGCAACAAAGTATAGATCAGGCCAAAAGTCACAATCGTTTACATAATTTATTGACACTTATTCAAACTGACATTTATTTAGGGCAAAATAAAATTGATTTAGCGCTCAAAACAATTGGTTCACCTGCGCGAATTATGCCTGAAAATCGTGCGCTGAATTATAAATGGGCCGAGGTTTTGATTCGTCAAAATCAAACTACGCAAGCAGAAAGTATTTTGAAGGATTTCTTGCAAAAAAATCCACGTGATTTATCGGCATGGAATTTAATGCAGCAAGCGGCAAATGTAGACCGAAGCTCTGCATTACGCACGGTAAATGTGTTACGGTATCGTGCAGAAGTACAGTATTGGTCAGGTTGGGAAGAAGAGGCAATTAAATCATTACTGCACGCGCAGCGTTTAGCCAAAGACAATCAGGCGATGTCGGCAAATATAAAAAACCGTGTGACTGAAATGCAAAGAGAACGACAGTTAAAAATATAAGTCGGGCGTACATACGGTGGCATAACAATAAAGAAAGGGAGTTTAAGAATGATTGAGGGACAATGTTTATGTGGTGCGGTGTATTACCGTTACCATGCCGAAATTGAAAAAACAATATTATGTTTTTGCCAGCATTGCCGTCGTGCGCAAGGCGGTATTATGGGATGGAATAGTCCAGTGGCACGCGAACATTTTGAAGTGGTGCGTGGCTTAAAATATCTAAAAGAATATTTTCATAGTCCCAATAAAGCACGGGTATTTTGTCAGGAGTGTGGCAGCCCGATTTATTCTTATCGGCTAGATTTACCCGATATTATTCGCTTACGCTTAGGGACAGTGACTCAAGGCAAAGTTCCCGAACCATGTGAGCAAGCATTTGCGCAATACAAACCCAACTTTTTGGCAATTGAGTCGTGTGAATAGTTATTCACCGAATATACAATGCTAAAATAGAACTTGAGTTGAAACGACCCTGACTTGAAAATGAAAAAATATATTTATTTATGCCTTACTTTGGGGATGACCTTGCAAAATGTCTATGCTGCGAGTGCAGAGCAGTATGTGTTGGCTGTTGAAGAAATTAATGCGCAATATAAACAAGATACCCGACAGTTTTTACGAGGCTTAAACCCACAACAGCAGGGTTTTAATCCGCAGCAACAGCAGCAGTTTTGCGGCATTGTTAGTCGTTATGTTGATCGTTTATATCAGGCAGCAGATGAAAACCGTGCCTATTTGGATCGTCGTTATCAGAATATTAATAAACAGGACGTGATTCAGCAGGTCAGCACATCTAAAGAAATGCAATTACTGAAAAAATATCAAGTGAACTGCGATTTAAAGTAAAAAGTTAAAGCACAAGTGTCTAAGGGTGAATAGATAATCTATCTCATCCTAGGTTTAGCATTTTACTTAATAGCATTAGATAGAAAGATTAAAGCGGGCTTAATCTGACATTTAAATCAGTGTTCGGAGAAGCACAAATTTGGGGTGAGCTAATTAGCTTAATTTGGCTTTAATTTTGGCAGATACTTGAGCAGGATCGGCGCGCCCGGCTATGAGCGGACGCAGAGAGTTCATCACCTTACCCATATCTTTCATGCTAGTAGCTTGTTGCGCTTCAATGGTTTGCGCAATCATGGAATCAAGTTCTTCCTCAGTCATAGCTTCTGGTAGAAACTGAGATAACACCTCAATTTCGGCTTGTTCCTTACTAGCTAAATCTTCTCGGCCAGCGCCTTCAAAGGCTTTAACCGATTCTTTACGTTGTTTAATTTGCTTTTCAATGACCGCAAGAACCTGAGCATCGTCAAGCTCTTTGCGCTCATCGACTTCGATTTGCTTAATTGCCGCCTGTAGACTACGAATTACCGTTAACTTATGCATTTCTTTGGCGCGCATTGTCGCTTTCAAAACGTCAGTAATTTGGTTTTTCAAAGTCGTCATCATTTAATCCAGACAGGCAATCACAAATTAATTAGTAAAGGCGAGTAGTACGTACTGATTCACGCGCCAATTTCTTTTGGTAGCGTTTAACAGCAGCAGCTTTTTTGCGCTTACGTTCTTGAGTTGGTTTTTCGTAGAATTCACGCTTACGTACGTCAGCTAAAACACCTGCTTTTTCGCAAGAACGTTTGAAACGACGGATAGCTACGTCTACTGGTTCGCCTTCTTTCAATTTAACTTGTGGCATGAAGAATCCTCATTAAGTTATGGATAAGATCTGGGCGAAATTGCCCACGATCACAAGTGAAGGTCAGTATTTTACTCATTTACATCTCATATCACAAGTCTATAATAGGTTTCGCAATAGAATTGATACAGGTTATAGGCAATTTAATGATCGTTTTAGGCTTAGAAACATCTTGTGATGAAACAGGACTTGCACTGTATGACAGCGAGTTAGGTTTGCGCGGGCAAGTACTGTATAGCCAAATTAAATTGCATGCAGAGTATGGTGGTGTGGTACCCGAACTGGCTTCACGTGACCATGTGCGCAAACTTATTCCTTTAATCAATCAATTGCTTGAGCAGAGCCAAGTCAAAAAATCTGAAATTGATGCAGTGGCTTATACCCGTGGGCCGGGGCTAATGGGCGCACTCATGACAGGCGCATTATTTGGACGAACTTTAGCTTTTGCCTTAAATAAACCTGCAATTGGGGTGCATCACATGGAAGGGCACATGCTTGCACCATTATTGTCTGCGACACCGCCAGAATTTCCGTTTGTCGCTTTATTGGTTTCGGGTGGACATACACAGCTCATGGCAGCTTATGGCATTGGCCAATATGAATTGTTAGGCGAGTCGATTGATGATGCTGCAGGCGAGGCTTTTGACAAAGTTGCCAAAATGATGGGTTTACCGTATCCAGGTGGGCCAAATATCGCCAAACTAGCTGAACAAGGCGATGCCAAAGCTTTTGAATTTCCACGTCCAATGTTGCACCAAGGCTTAGAATTTTCATTTAGCGGTTTAAAAACTGCGGTTTCAGTACAAATGAAAAAGTTAGGTGATGAAAACCGTGATGCCGATATTGCGGCAAGTTTCCAAGAAGCGATTGTTGATACTTTGGTGAAAAAATCGGTAAAAGCTTTAAAACAAACAGGTTTAAAACGCTTGGTGATCGCGGGTGGGGTGAGTGCAAATACTCGGTTACGTGAGCGTTTAGAAGCAGATTTAGCTAAAATTCGTGCAACGGTTTATTATGCAGAACCTGCATTGTGCACCGACAATGGTGCAATGATTGCTTTTGCGGGCTATCAGCGTTTAAAAGCAGGGCAGCAAGATGGTTTATCGGTTACGACTACACCACGTTGGCCGATGACGGAGCTTACCAATCCAACTGCGGGTTAAGTTGTTCGTAGCATAAAATCAATCAGAGGCAATAATCTGCCTCTGACTTTATATGCTAAATTTTTACATTAATATTAGAAACGAATACTTAAGACTTAGCGAACTGCGTCCATTAAACCTTTGGTAAGATCTTTCATCATGCCTTGCATCACAGCATTCCCTGCATTTGTACAGTTTTCTAATTTTTTACCTTCTAGTGATTTACCTTGATTGGCCATTTCTTCGCACTTCTGCAAAACTTTTTTAGCTTCATCTAAGTTCTCGGCATAATACTCTTGCGTTTTCACTTGTGTACATGCTGTAAGCGTTGTAATTAAACTTACTGTAATTAACAAATTTTTAAATTTAAACATTATTTTTTAACCGTTGTTTGTTTTAAAGAGATTGCATCTTAAGCGAATAATGGGTTCATAAAATAATACAATGGACTAAAGTTGATCTTATTAAGTAAAATTAAATAATTGCAATATAAATATTTTTAATTTTTTTGAAGTTTTATAGTCATATTCTATCCCAAACTTTATTTCACGTATTGGTTTCAAATAGAACTGCTTTATTTTTTTTGTGCACTCATCCTACAATTTATAGAAATCCATAAAGTAGCTGACAGCAGTATTTAAATCTGTGAATCCTGTCCAATTGTTGTGTTTTCAACTTTAAACTATGATTTTTGGTAGATATTTAATATAAAACTAATTGAGATAAACATGCGATTTAAAAATACATTTTGCATTATTTGTGTGATGGGGATGATGGTATTGACCGCTTGCGAGGGCGCTGAGTCAATACAGCAAAATATAAATAGTACAGAAAATCAGCCGAGTTCAGTGACAGCCCAACAGGTCGAAGTACCGACTCGTTTGACTACTGCAGCAACTCATCCTTCGGCTATCACACCTGAAGCGACAGCACCGCAAGAAGTATATGTAGGAGAGCCGACTGTGGCAGAAATGCAGGCGCATGGCGAAGAATTTTATAAAGACACATTGGCACGGATTGCTGCAGAACAAGGTCAGTAGTCGCTCAGTCATTTAGCGCGTTTAAATAGAGTGGGTTGCTGACTATCTTCTATATGCAAACAACCCATTAAAATATTTAAAGTGCTTTAAGTTGCTGCGAGCCAATCCAGTGTTTAGAAAATTGATAGGCAGCACGCCCTGAACGCTGTCCACGTGCCTGACACCATCTTAATGCTTCTGCACGTACTTCGGCAGTCATTGGCATTTCGGCTTTGTGTAAATAATGCTCCACAATTTCTAAATATAGATTTTGATCCATTGGATAAAACGACAGCCATAGACCAAAGCGATCAGACAGTGAAATTTTCTCTTCAATTGCTTCTTGAGGATGCAACTCAGTATATTGCGGTACATCTACACGAGTGACAGGTGTATTTTCATGCATAAATTCAGGTAATAGATGACGTCTGTTACTGGTTGCATAAATAATAAAATTACTGGAACCTGATTGTAATGAACCATCTAAAACACTTTTTAAACTACGATAATTTTCATCTTCTGCGTTAAAAGCTAAATCATCACAGTAGACAATAAATTTTTCAGGACGATGCTGAATGATTTTTTGAATTTCTGGCAATTCAGACAAATCATCGCGTTCAATTTCAATTAAACGTAATCCTTGATTGGCATACTCGGTCAATAGGGCACGTACAATAGATGATTTTCCCGTACCGCGTGAGCCTGTAAGTAACACATCATTGGCAGGTAAGCCATTTAAAAACTGCAAGGTGTTTTGAATGACTTTTTCTTTTTGCTTTTCGATGCCTTTTAAATCATCTAAATCAATTTTTCTTGGTTGTTGAATCGCTATCAATTGTCGATCTTGCCATTTGAATGCGATGGCGGAAAAGTCGGTTTCTTGTTTTAAAGCAGGTAAACTTTGCTGTAGTTGTTGGAGTACATGAGAAAGTGATAATAAGATGTTGTCGGGTAAATCTAGGTTTGCCATGATAATTCAGCTTAAAAAATGCAGATCAGATTGCTACACTTTAAGACTAGCGCAATTGACCTAGATTTGACAATCAAAGTGTGAATCGAGTCATTGACGCGTATTACAATTTTTTAGATATTGTTGTGTATAGTAGGCATAGGCAAGCGTAGTGCTGCGAATAAACCAACGGATTGAGGAATGCTATGTTATTTAAAGATTTCACCGAAGATGTTAATCCGCATCAAGCCTATCGCATAAAAAAACTCAAGCGCCAAATTCAAAATGCCGAATCGTATGAAGAATGGAAAAGTATTGCCATTCGTATAGATGAAGAAACTGGTGCGCAAGAATGGAAATATGACAACAGTTCGCCATATTTTGATGCGGAAATTATCTCGCATCGTTTAAATTTATTACGCCGTTATCGCACCACCGAACGCAGTCACGATTTAATTTATATTTTGCGTGAAGGTTTAACTTTTGACATCGCCAATATTGCCCATCCGATGTTGTTTACTGCAACCTATGTGGGTACTAAAAAAATTATTGAAGATTATGTGGATGAAGTCAGTAAAAGTTTGGCTTTTGTCGCTTCAGATGAATGTCAGGCTTTAACCAAAGTAGAAAAAATAGAGTTTTTTCAGCAATGCCAAACTGCATACGGACAACCTGCCTTGATGTTCTCTGGTGGGGCAACGCTAGGTTTGTTTCATACTGGTGTTTGTAAGGCCTTACTTGAACAGGATTTAATGCCTAAAGTGCTGTCGGGTTCGAGCGCGGGTGCAATAATGACTGCAATGCTAGGCATCGCAAAACCTGAAGAAGTACAGCATATTTTGGGTGGTGAGTCATTTTTCCACGAAGCATTTCAGTTTAGACAAATGCGCGAAATTCTTAAAGGCAATGGTGGAATTGCCGATGTGCATTATTTAAAAAAATTCCTGATCAAAAACTTGGGCGATACCACGTTTGAAGAAGCTTTTCAAAAATCAGGTTTGCATATTAATGTGGCGGTTGCGCCTTATGATGCATCGCAAGACTCACGCATTATGAACAGCTTCACTGCGCCAGATTTGTTGGTTTGGAGTGCGGTGTTGGCCTCGTGTGCTGTGCCAATTTTATTTCCACCAGTACGTTTAACCAACAAGCGTTATGATGGCGAACACACTCCATATATGGGTAAAACCCGTTGGGTGGATGGCAGTGTGCGTAGCGATTTCCCACAGGAAAAAATGGCACGTTTGTATAATATTAACTACACCATCGCCAGTCAGGTCAATCCGCATGTAGTGCCTTTTATGCAGGATGATATTAAGCGTTATCGTAAAGATATGCTGAGTTGGCCAGAACGGATTATTCGTCGTCAGGGCAAAGTCATTAGTCGTGGGGTAATGGATTTTGTACGTGAGCGCGCAGGAGCTGTACCGCCAGTGCGTCGTTTGCTAGATCATGGCTATGGCATTGTCGATCAACGCTATTATGGTGATGTGAATATTGTAGGAAGCTATAACCTGCGTCATTACAGCTATATGTTGCAAAACCCGAAACCACATTTATTTAAAATTTTACAGCGTGAAGGCGAGCGTGCGACTTGGCCGAAAATTTCATCAATTGAAACGCATGCACGTGTCGGTAAAACTTTGCAACATTGCTTAGAGTTATTAAATGTACCACAAATAGAGGTATCCACCGAAGTCGCAGCAGAAATGCGCACTGGCGCAAGTGTTGTTTAATGTTTTAAATTTGGATGTTCAACAGTTAGATACTGCGCAGTTCGAGCTGCGCAGTAAAGCGCAAAGTTTGCAATATGGTCGGCATATCTATCGTTTTGAACATCAAGGGCAGTTTTATTGGCTGAAAGCCCAACAACAAGGTGTTCATGCGACAGTAGAGCAGGGTTTTGCACAAGAATGGGACTTTTATAAACAGTACGCGCAATCATCATATTTATCTTTTTTATTGCCATGTGAATTGATGGATGCTGCACCCATTCATATTCAGTCGCAGGGTAATTCACATGACATTTCATCGCATTATTCACAGGTCTATTCACGTGCTTTAATTTTACCTGAAGCGCAAGCTGTTTTTGTGATGGGTAATTTACCTGAATATACAGAAGCGATTAAACACATATTTTTGCGTGTCTTTGAAGCAGTGGAAGCATTACATCAATTAGGTTGGATTCATGCTGACTTAAAAGCTGAACATATTGTGCAGTTGGATGGGCAAATCAAACTGTTAGATTTTGAGCAAGTACAGCAAATTGCAGATATTCAATGTCAGGGGATGACTGCAACGCCACGTTATATGGCACCAGAATTATTTCACGGACAGCTCAAAACTGCACAAAGTGATATTTATGCTTTAGGCATTATTTTTTATGAATGGTTAACGCAACAACGCTTGCAGGCAAATAGTTACCACGATTGGGCGTATTTACATTGTCAAAGATTGCATATCCAACTTTCTACGCATCTACAAGCATTTTTACCACTGCTGAATCACATGTTGGCAAAGTCCTATTCGCAGCGTGCAACGAGTATTGCAGAGTTGAAATTATGGCTTAGTGGCTGAATATGCTTAAGAAAAAATCAAAAAATAGTTTTTTGTTTTTTATTTAAACAGTCATTGTGCTTTTTTATAAAAAAGGCTTGTCATCAGGAAGTGATCTCTATAATATACACAGCCATCGGGGACGTGGCGAAATTGGTAGACGCACTGGATTTAGGTTCCAGCGCCGCGAGGTGTGAGAGTTCGAGTCTCTCCGTCCCCACCACTTAAATATCAAGTCAGCTTGATTTTAAGTTACAGAGGATTGGTGTAATGGTAGCATGACGGTCTCCAAAACCGTTCGTCAAGGTTCGAATCCTTGATCCTCTGCCAAATTAAAATCCAACAACTCAGTTGGTACCCGATGTTGGGGACGTGGCGAAATTGGTAGACGCACTGGATTTAGGTTCCAGCGCCGCGAGGTGTGAGAGTTCGAGTCTCTCCGTCCCCACCATACATTAAAGAGCAAGGCAATGACCTTGCTTTTTTATTGCCTGTTATTTTAGCTTTAAATCATTGCATCTCTTTGACAAGGCTTAGATGTATTTTAAGATTTAAAGTTCAGTATAAAAAAAAGCCCATAAACAGGTTATGGGCAAGATCATCTTTAAGTGTTGATGAAATACGATTTGAATTTTTATTTTTGCATCCTATCAAGTTCAACCGTTATCGCATACTTATCTATATTGTATAAGTACTTATGCTTTTAAATGGTCTTCAAATTCCTCGCCTAATTTCATTGCTAAAGCATTACCAGAAAGCTCGCAAGTGACCAAACCATATTCTTTTTGAAAGCTAAATGTGAAACCGTGACCATCCGCCAAATTTTTGACTGAATAACCTAATTTTTCTAACCAAATACGAAACGCAATTAAATTTTTTGCTTTAACAACTTTTTTCACGAGAGAACTCCTATCCATTTATTTAATTATTAATAGGGATATTTCTTGAATTTTTAAAGGGCAGAAATGTATTTCTTTGACATTTTTTTCACTGATTTTTAGAAATCTAAAGTCCTTTTCAGCAAATAGAATATTTTAAAAGAATTATTGAATATTAAGTTATTGATATTTATTGTTTTAATTGAGGTAGCATAATTAATTTTAAGTTCTTAAATGTATTGCCAAAAGATGACTTAGAAATATTTTGTTAATGATTTTTAATTTTAGGCTGTATTTATTTTCAGCATTAACACATAAAGATTATCCATTTTTTATGCCAAGCTTTAATTTAATGCAATGGATATTAGTATGGAGCATGTCGGTACCTAATAGACATTAGCTTATACTATGGTTGAGTTTGAAGATTTGGGAAATAGACATGACCGCACAAACAATTCAACAGCAGGTGGAGTGCATGGTGAAGCAGATGCAAAATCAAGGACTAGAGCCTGTTGCTGTGATGCTCGGGCATGAAGATTGGTTACTGTTTTCCTCACAATCCAAAGTGGATTATACGCCTTTTGGCAGCGCACGCCGTTATCAGCCTGCATTGTCCAATTTGCTGTTGGTGCGGGTCGATGAAATGAATGCTGTGCGTGTGGTGACGCAAACTCAATTAGATGAGTTTGCTGCCAGTAATCAGATTTTATAATCCGAGAGAAATATCAGATGCTTTATGATCAAAGCATCAATTTAAAAGTTGTCTTTGAGTTCACGTAATTTCTGAAATTCTTCGACACTTTCGGCTCTTAAAAATGGATTGGTTTCTAGTTCTAGTTCGATGCTGCTTGGCAAAGTGGGTTGATTAAGCATGCGTAAACTTTCAATTTGTTGATAACGCTCTTGAATGGCAGCATTGTCGGGTTCTACATGCAGTGCAAATTGTGCATTCGCCAATGTATATTCATGGGTGCAATATACTCGGGTACGCGGAGGCAGCGCTGCCAAGCGGTTTAAAGATTGATACATTTGCAAATATGTACCTTCAAAAACACGCCCACAGCCCATCGCAAATAAAGTGTCGCCACAGAACAATACATCCAACGCATCTATAAAATACACAATATGCCCCAAGGTATGTCCCGGAACGGCAATAACATCGACCTGTAAATCATGAAAATTGATATGGTCTTGGTTTTGTAAAGGATGCGTGATAAACGGAATTTTGCTCAATTCTTCACGTGGCCCATAAACAGGTAAATTACGTTCTGCAATGAGTTCAGGCACACCGCCAATATGATCTTGATGCCAATGCGTCAACCAAATTTGCGCGATCTCTAAACCATGATTTTGGCAAAAATCTTCAACAGGTTTGGCATCGGTAGGGTCAACCACCACCACTTGTTTGCTGGCACAATGTTCAAGCAACCAAATATAGTTTTGTGATGGTTTTTGCGCATCAATAAGATGGACTTGGTAGTGCATGCTCAATTCCTGAAACTTAATCGCTTGTGGCTATTACAGCATGCTTTTGCGGGCGTGTAAAAGTGTATCCCCAAGTGTCAGGTTATCGCTTTGCTGTGTTACTGCTTGATGATGGACCAGAGATGTAAAGATAAAATAGAAATAAATTAAAATCCATAAAAAATGCCGTAATTAACACGGCATTTTAAAAGAGAGATTCGGTTTGATCTTAGCGGATTTTTGCCAAGAAACGACCTAAACGTGTCATTGCTTCACGTAATTCATTTTCTGCAGGCAAGAACACTACGCGGAAATGATCAGGCGTTGGCCAGTTAAAACCTGTACCTTGAACCAATAAAACTTTTTCTGCTTTGAGTAAATCGAGCATTAACTTTTCGTCATCTTCAATTGGATAGACGTTTGGATCAAGTTTCGGGAAGCAATACATTGCACCCTCAGGTTTGACACAAGACACGCCAGGAATGTCGTTCAGCATTTCCCATGCAATGTTACGTTGTTCGTATAAACGACCACCCGGACGAATCAAGTCATTGATAGACTGATAACCACCCAATGCTGTTTGAATCGCGTACTGCGCCTGATGGTTGGCACACAAGCGCATAGACGCCAACATGTCTAAACCTTCAATGTAGTCTGCAGCGCGTGATTTATCGCCTGTAATCGCCATCCAGCCTGAACGGAAGCCCGCAATGCGATACGATTTAGACAAGCCATTAAATGAGATACAGAGTTGATCACCCGCTAAAGCTGCAACCGCAACATGCTCAATGCCGTCATAAATAATTTTGTCGTAAATCTCATCGGCAAATAAAATTAAGTCATATTTTTTTGCCAATGCTACAATTTGTTCCAACACATGACGTGGATAAACCGCACCCGTTGGGTTATTCGGGTTAATAATGACAATACCGCGCGTATTTGGCGTGATTTTGCTTTCCATATCGGCAATGTCTGGATACCAAAAGTTTTCTTCATCACATTTGTAGTGAATAGCAGTACCGCCCGATAAATTCACTGCCGCAGTCCAAAGCGGGTAGTCAGGCATTGGTACCAGCATTTCATCGCCATCGTCTAACAAGCCTTGCATCGCCATAACAATCAGTTCAGACACGCCGTTGCCAATATACACATCATTGACATGCATATCGAAAATGCCTTTTTGCTGATAGTACTGACAAATCGCTTTACGCGCAGGGAAAATCCCTTTGGAGTCGGTATAACCAATCGCATTAGGCAAGTTCAATGCGACATCATTAATAATTTCCTGTGGCGCTTCAAAACCGAATGGGGCAGGGTTGCCAATATTCAGTTTAATAATTTTATGACCGGCCTCTTCCATTTCATTGGCCGCTCGTAACACAGGTCCGCGAATGTCGTAGCATACATGCTCAAGTTTTGATGATTTTTTTATTTCGCGCGGAGTCGTGTTACCTAGTACGGACATAGTTCCATCCAATGATTAGAAGATAAATAAATTATAGATTACTGAAATATCACAATCTATGCTGAAATTTAGCTAGATATTTTGCAAGGTCTAGCGTAAAAATGGAAGTACTGAAGCATGACACTGAATGTCAAAGATTTAAAGGAGTTAGTGATGGGAAAACTCAATAAAACAGACCGAGAATGGCAAAGAGAGTTATCACCAGAGGAATTTCGGATTACACGTCAAAAAGGCACGGAGCCTGCTTTTACGGGGAGATATTGGAATACTAAACAAGAGGGGATTTATACCTGTCGTTGTTGCGGTACAGCGCTATTCTCATCTGAAACAAAATATGACAGCGGTAGCGGTTGGCCAAGTTTCTATCGTCCAATCCAGCCTGGGGTGATTGAAGAACATCAGGATGGTTCGCATGGCATGCAGCGTACTGAGATTGTTTGTCATCATTGTGACGCACATTTAGGGCATGTTTTTGATGATGGTCCACAGCCAACAGGATTGCGCTATTGTGTCAATTCGGCTTCTTTAGAACTCAAAACACAAGAAAAAAATGATGAGGGAAATTATCCATGACCAACATTTATCAGTTTGAAGCTGAGTTGTTAGATGGACAAAATAAAGCCTTTAGCGATTATGAAGGGAAGGTTTTGTTGATTGTAAATACAGCCAGCAAGTGTGGTTTTACGCCTCAATTTGCGGGTTTGGAAAAGTTATACCAACAATATAAAGACCAAGGTCTGGAAGTTTTGGGCTTTCCGTGCAATCAGTTTGGTGGGCAAGATCCAGGCTCCAATGAGCAAATTGGGAGCTTCTGCCAAAAAAACTATGGTGTCAGTTTTCCAATGTTTAGCAAAATTGATGTGAAAGGTCCTGAAGCACATGCGATTTTCCGTTACCTGACCAATAACAGTAAAGGTATTTTGGGCAACGGAATTAAATGGAATTTCACCAAGTTTTTAATTGGCAAAGATGGCAAGG
This sequence comes from Acinetobacter sp. YH01003, assembly GCF_013420525.1. Classification (NCBI taxonomy): domain Bacteria; kingdom Pseudomonadati; phylum Pseudomonadota; class Gammaproteobacteria; order Moraxellales; family Moraxellaceae; genus Acinetobacter; species Acinetobacter sp. YH01003. The sequence goes on from NZ_VOXY01000001.1 coordinate 530,566, forward strand.
TGTTGAACCGTTTTGCTCCGACCACAAAACCTGAAGATTTGCAGGCGGAAATTGAAAAGGCTTTACGATAAAGGCTTGCGCTTGTGCAAGTAAGATAATTAAGGCGATCAGATGATCGCCTTAAATTTAATTGAAATCATTAACTTATAAAATCGCTTTAAGACGTTGAATTACTTGTTCACATTGCGCCAAATCTGCAACCAAAGCTAAGCGAACATGGTTTTCACCCGGGTTACCTTGTGCGGTTTCACGAGATAAATACCGACCTGGCAGCACTTTAATATGGGCTTTTTCCATCAATATTTTGGCAAAATTTTCATCATGGTCGACTTTGAGCCAGTAATAAAAACCTGCATCTGGTTTTTTTAATGGCAGTAAATGCCCAAGTTCCGTTTGGAATAATTCAAACTTGGCGCGATATTGTTGACGATTATCTTCAACGTGCTGTTCATCATCCCAAGCTGCAATAGATGCCAATTGATGTTGTACAGGCATTGCCGCACCATGATAGGTACGATATTGCAAATAAGGTTTTAATAAGTTGGCATCGCCCGCAACAAAGCCTGAACGCATGCCGGGTAAGTTTGAGCGTTTAGACAAAGAATGGAATACGATGCAGTTTTTGTAGTCATCGCGTCCAAGTTCGGCACAGACTTCCAGTAAACCTGTAGGCGCTTGGTCAAACCATAATTCTGAATAACATTCATCAGATGCAATGACAAAATTATATTGATCTGACAGGGCAATCAGCTTTTTAAATTGTTCTTTTGAAAGGACAGCACCCGTTGGATTTCCCGGTGTACAGACAAATAATAAAGCAGTTTTTTCCCAGACTTTTGCAGGTACAGCATCAAAATCACCCAAGTAATTATTGTCTTCGGTGCAATTGATGAAATAGGGTTGAGCACCTGCCAATAAAGTTGCCCCTTCATAAATTTGATAAAACGGATTGGGCATCACTACATAAGGCGCATCTTCACGTCGAATCAAGGCTTGTACAAAGGAAAAAATCGCTTCACGTGTACCTGAAACGGGGAGTACTTGAGTGTCTGGGTTAACTTGTTTTAAATGAAAGCGTTGTGTCAGCCAATGGGCAATGCTGTGACGTAATTCAGGCAGACCTTTGCTGTTCGGATAAGTTGATAAATGCTGAAAATTATCAATAATGGCCTGTTTGACAAATTCAGGTGCAGGATGTTTAGGTTCGCCAATAGACAGTGGAATTAACGGCAAATTTGCAGGTTGTACGTCCTGAAATAGTTTGTTTAACTTTTCAAAAGGGTAAGGATGTAATAAGGACAAACTTGAGTTCATGGATGTTCCGTAAATTGAAGTTAATGTTGACCACAGACCTGATTAGAGGCCTCATCTAAAGCAGCTTTGAGCTGGATGGCAAAGGTATCTGCTTCAGACTTTGTCATTGGGTTGCCATCTTTTTTGGTGACGAAGAAAATATCTTCGGCACGTTCGCCCAGGGTGGCAATTTTGGCGGAGTGAATATCTAAGCCTTGCATCATAAACAAGCCGCCAATTTTGGCGAGTAACCCGGGATGATCTAGTGTGGCAATTTCGACCATGTTTTGATTCAGCGCTGCATTGAAAGTCACTTCTACTATATTTTCAATGTCAAAATGACGTAATTGACGCGGAATGCGGCGTTGCATCAGACCCGGATATTTATCTGACTGGCTCAAGGCATTCACTAAAGCCTCAATCACCATTTCTTCACGTTCAGGGTCTGTTAAGAGTGTGCCAAAACGGTCTAAGACCACGTAAGTATCCAAACTAAAGGCTTTGGTCGCAGTAATAATTCGTGCATCCTGAACGTCAAGGTTCATGCGGTCTAAAATAGCGACAGTTGTGGCAAATAGGTTGGGTTGGTCTTGCGTGTAAATAAAGATTTGTACTGCGTCTTGTGCTGATTTTCGGTGCGCGCGCATGAGCACTAATGGTGCAGGATTATCGCCATGCTCCAAAATCGCGCGGGTATGCCATGCAATTTCATCGGCAGATTCTTTAATAAAGTATTCATCGCCCAGTTCTTGCCAGACTTTTTCAACAGCACTGAGTTCAAAATCTTTAACCAGTAACTCGCTTGCCGCAAATTTGGTGTCTTCAATCAGCATTTGATAATCGACGGGACGCCCAAGTCCTGAGCGAATGACATCACGCGCTTGCGTATAAAGTTGGCGCATTAAGGATGCACGCCATGAGTTCCAGAGTGTTGGATTAGTCGCATTAATATCAGCAACCGTTAAGGTATAGAGATAATCTAAATGCTCCATATCTCCCATTTTTTCGGCAAATTCCTTGACCACATCGGGGTCAGAAATATCTTTTTTCTGTGCTGTGACTGACATCAACAAGTGATTTTTGACTAACCATGCCACAAGGTTACATTCACGTTCAGTAAATCCGTGTTTACGGCAAAACTCAATCGCATCTACCGCACCAAGTTCACTGTGATCACCACGACGACCTTTAGCAATATCATGGAAAATCGCAGCCAAATAAATAATGTCACGACGGGCTAAACGCTGAAATACCGAACTGACCACAGGAAAATCTTTCGCGAATTCAGGTTCTTTGAAGCGGCTTAAATTGCGGAGTAATAGTAAAATGTGCGCATCGACTGTATAAATATGGAATAAGTCGTATTGCATTAAACCTGTAATTTGACCAAAAGCGGGGATGTAATTGCCCAATACACCTAAGCGTTTCATAGTCACCAAGGTATTATACAAGCGGTGCGGTGAGCGCAAAATTGCCATAAACAGCGCTTGATGCGTTGGATCATCACGGAAACTTTGGTCAATACGCTTGGCTGCAAGTGTCAGCAGGCGCAGTGTTCGTGCGCGAATTCCTTCAATTTCAGGACGATTGGCCAATAAATAGAAAATTTCTAAAATTGCGCTTGGTTTTTCTGAGAAAATTTTGTGGTGCTGCACGGCAAGTTTGCCATCGACCAGTTTAAAATTTTCATTAATTTCTTCAATGTTACGTTCATAATTAGGCAAACGCGGGGTAATGACCGACTCATTAAAATAGGCCAGCAACATTTCATTTAAAGTGGAAACTTGCTGTGCAGAGCGATAATAACGCTTCATAAATTGTTCAATCGAGTAATTTTGCGGTTTACCTTCTTCTCGAACATAGCCAAAAGTTGCTGCAATATCTCGTTGATAATCAAACAATAAACGGTTTTCATCACGTTTGGTTAAACGGTGGAGATGATGACGAATTTCCCATAAAAAGCTTTCGGCTTCTTCGAGTACACCCAATTCAAACTCTGAAATAAAACCTAAATGCACTAAGTCGTAAATACGATTGACCCGAAAATGGCGTTTGGCAATCCAGCCAATTTGGTTGATGTCACGAATACCGCCCGGAGCATTTTTAATATCGGGTTCTAAATTACTTTCGGTGTCATTGTGCTGCGCATAACGCTTGCTTTGTTCCTCCATTTTGGCATCGAAAAAAGTTTTATCTGTCCAAGTTTGCGAAACAATACGACGCGGCCATTTGGCAAGCTGCTGATTTCCCGTAATTAAACGCGCTTCAATCAAGGCAGTCGCAACAGTTAAATCACTGGTTGCCTGAATCACACAGTCCTGAATAGTCCGCACGCTGGTGGCAGGTTTGAAATTGCCAACATCCCATAAAGATGAAATAAAGGTCGAAATAAGTTGTTCTTGTTCTGATGTGATTGCATCTTCCGACAACACCATAATATCGACATCGGAATAGGGCAGCATTTCTTTACGCCCATAGCCGCCCACTGCAAATAGGCTCAAATCGGTTTTGTCTAATTCAGCATGTTGCCATAAGAAAGTGAGCGCTTCATCAATCAGGTTAGAACGCGCCAAAATCACTTCACGAATGGATTGTCCATTTTCAAAACATTGTTGTAGCTGATTTTCGACATCGGTGCGCCATTGGTTAATGGCCTGAATGTCATGGTTGCTTTTTACATAATTCAGCAAGGGTAATGTAATGATCATGGACAATTCCGTTATGCAATGACGAGCTTAATTTTGATTTTCGTTTAAATGTACGCGAACAGTGTCCGCAGTATGCTGAGCTAGCTCACGCGCTTGCTCTGTGGTTTCTGCTCGTGCAGTGGCAACGCCCATACGACGACGCTCAAAACCTTCAGGTTTGCCAAATAAACGTAAATCTGTATCGGGATGTGCTAATGCAAGATTCAGGCCAGAAAATGAAAGATTTGTTGCATCGACACCTGCATAAATCACCGCACTGGCTGCAACGCTATGGCGTGTGGTATTGACAGGTAAGCCTAAAATCGCGCGGGCATGTAATTCAAATTCACTTTGGAATTGTGAAGCCAATGTCACCAAACCTGTGTCGTGTGGACGTGGAGATACTTCACTGAACCAGACTTTATCGCCTTTCACAAACAGCTCTACACCAAAAATACCGCAACCACCTAAGGCAGTAGTCACTTTGTGTGCAATTCGTTTGGCTTCAGTCAAGGCAGCATCACTCATGGCTTGAGGTTGCCAGCTTTCTACATAGTCGCCTGCATCTTGACGGTGACCAATTGGGTCGCAATATGAAGTTTCGATCGCACCAGTTTCTGGGTTTTTAGCACGTACGGTTAATAAGGTAATTTCAAAATCGAAGTCAATTTGTGATTCAACAATCACAGTGCCTTGATTAACGCGCCCGCCAGTCTGGGCATATTCCCAAGCTGCATCAACTTCATCAAAGCAGGTGACACGCGATTGTCCCTTGCCTGAAGATGACATCACAGGCTTCACAAAGTTTGGATAACCAATGTCATCACATGCAGCGCGGAAAGATTCGAGAGAATTGGCAAAGCGATAAGCGGATGTCGGCAAACCTAATTCTTCTGCAGCCAAACGACGAATGCCTTCACGGTTCATGGTCAAATTTACCGCTTTGGCAGATGGAATCACTGTTGCAATATTTTGCGCTTCAATTTCAAGTAAAACTGATGTCGCAATGGCCTCAATTTCAGGCACAATTAAATTGGGTTGAATTTTTTCAATCAGTTGTTTTAATTCTGTGGCATCTGCCATGTTTAAAGTATAAGCATAATGTGCGACTTGCATGGCTGGCGCATGGTCGTAGCGATCGGCGGCATGTACTTCTACGCCTAAGCGTTGCAGTGAAATTACCACCTCTTTACCGAGTTCCCCTGAACCCAATAGCAAAACTTTAAAAGCAGAAGATTGAAGGGGAGTACCAATGGTCACGCTCATGTGAATCGTCCTTGCTAAAGTGGGCTTTTAGCATAGCAGAACTGTTCCATGAGTTAAGCCCTGTTTGCAACAAAATCATGATTTTGTCATCTACTTATATTGCATTCAGTGCTTTAAAGCAGTTAAGGCTGAATCCTGAAATAGATCATTTGGACGATTCAACCTCTAAATTTCAGCAACATTAGAACGAAAATGGCACATAAGTATAAATTAAACCATAGGTGATGGCTGCGGTAAGCGTTGCAGGTACGATTTTCTTAAACTTAAAATACAAACCTGTCAGCACTAAAAAGCCAATCAACATCGCAAAACTTTTATTGGGTGTTTCAAGCAAAGGTGGCAAGGTTGCAACCACGAGCATAGAGCTAATTGCAGCAATACCAATACTGCCTAAAGCGATTTTAAGCCATAAAGCACCACGTTGTTGCGAGCCTTGTTGAAACTTCTGAATCACAAAGAATGGCCCAAAACGTGAGGCGAAGTTTGCGATACCGACTATAATACCGACCAAAATAATTTCTAAACTCATGATTTTGATCCTGTATGTTCAGGGTCGGGTTGTTTTAAAACATAGTGTTTAAATAATCCCGCCAAAATACCTGAAGAAATCCCAATAAAAATTGCAGCAGATAAGTCAATAAAATAACAAGCTACGGCAGATACTAGAATGGTGATTCCCACGACAAAGGTGTGTTTCTTTTCAAATGCTGCCAATAAGAAGCTAAGAAATAAAGCAGGCAATAAAAAGTCGAGCGCCGCTTGCAAAAACTGTGGCATTTTAGTGACTTGATCGGCAAATAATCCGCCTAACAAAGAGCCTAATGCCCAAGACAACCAACTAAATAAACTCAGTCCAAGCATCCATGATTCAGACCATTCCTGACGGCGCTGTGACAGTTTAATCATGCCTGAGGCAAAAACTTCATCGGTCAGACCCCATGACCAAATTGCAGTTTTTTTGAGGTTTAAACGATCTTGAATCAGGTTTTGTAAGGCCGGGCCGTAAAGTAAATGTCGAATATCCAAGGCGATTACCGTTAATGCGGTCATCCAGATTGAAGTTCCACTGCCCAATAAGGCAACGACTAAAAATTGACTCGCCCCTGCATACATCGAGCAAGATAAAAATAAGGCTTCCCATGCGCTAAAGCCGAATTGAGTTGCAGAAACACCAAAAGCAAAAGAAACAGGCAGATAGGTGAAAATAATCGCCTGACTATCTTTTGCACCTTGCCAAAAACTTGCTGCGGGCGCAGTTTGAATATTGTGTACGGACACGACACACCTTGTGGGAGAAAGTTGAACGATGGGTCAAATGAAGATTGTGTATTATACTTGAATTCATTAGCATGATGCCGAATTGTTTGTATGGGCGAACCGATATGTTGAAATTGAAAACACCTGTAATCCTGCTTGCTTCAATGTTATGCAGTAGCCTGTTATTGCAAGCGTGTAGCAATGACAACAACCCGCAAAAAACAGTAGAAATTAAGCCTGCGCCAAAACTCACCAATGATGCGACTGTGTATGCGCAAGCCGCGTGGGAGTTAATGAATGAAGTTGAGCCGTACGTGTATCGTAAACAGCGTAACTTAATTGAAGATAAAGTCCGCAAACCTGCCCGTAAATTAAGTACCGACTGGCGTATTAATGTCAAAATGACCGACTCTGTAACGGAAGGGAAATATGCGCTGTGTCGTAAGGCTTTGACCAGTTTGGAAATTTGGGCACGTGCGACGATTGACAGTTCAAGCAGTCTTGCACAAAAACAAGCTGATTATGAACGGGATAAAAAACAATGTGCTGATGCTTTGGTGCATCCTGAATTGGGCAATACTGACCCGAAACAAAAGGGCAATGTGGTGCAGTCTTAATTGAGGTTGTTCTGCATTAATGTGATGCGGAATCGCCCATAAAAAAACCTCGATGTAAGCATCGAGGTTTTTTTATTGAATCAATGCTCGGCTGTAAGCATTGTTCTAAAACTAAACATAAAAACAATTAAACATTAAAACGGAAGTGTAAAACATCACCGTCTTGTACGATATAAGTTTTACCTTCCAAGCGCCATTTACCTGCTTCTTTTGCACCTGCTTCGCCGTTGTATTGTACGAAATCCTCATAAGCAATACATTCTGCGCGGATAAAGCCTTTTTCAAAGTCAGTGTGAATTACGCCTGCTGCTTGTGGTGCAGTTGCACCTACTTTCACTGTCCACGCGCGGACTTCTTGTACGCCTGCAGTAAAGTAAGTTTGCAGACCTAACAGCGCATAACCTGCACGAATCACTACGTTCAGCCCTGGTTCTTCCATACCAAGAGCTTCTAGGAATTCTGCACGGTCTTCATCTTCAAGTAATGAAATTTCGGCTTCAATTTGGTTGCATAAAGGCACCACAATCGCATTTTCTTCTGCAGCAAGTTTTTTGACTGCATCTAAGTGCGGGTTATTTTCAAAGCCATCTTCTGCCACGTTCGCAATATACATGGTTGGTTTTAAGGTTAATAAACCAAAACCACGAACCAATTTGCGTTCATCGTCATCTAAATTGGCTGCACGTGCAGGCTTGCCATCATCCAGTAAAGGTTGGATTTTTTCTAAAACGGCTTTGGTCGCTACGGCTTCTTTATCGCCACCTTTGGCAGATTTTGCTAAGCGTGTAATGGCTTTGCTCACCGTTTCTAAATCGGCCAACGCAAGTTCGGTATTGATGGTTGCAATGTCATCTAATGGGTCAATTTTACCATTTACGTGAATGACGTTTTCATCTTCAAAGCAACGAACTACATGCGCAATCGCATCAGTTTCACGAATGTTGGCAAGGAATTGGTTACCTAAACCTTCACCTTTAGATGCACCTGCAACCAAACCTGCAATATCCACAAATTCCATCGTGGTGGGTAATACACGTTGCGGATTTACGATTTCCGCCAATTTGTCCAAACGTGAATCTGGCACAGGTACAATGCCTGTATTTGGCTCAATGGTACAGAACGGGAAGTTTTCCGCTGCAATTGCAGCTTTGGTTAAAGCATTAAAAAGCGTAGATTTACCAACGTTTGGCAGGCCCACAATACCACAATTAAAACCCATGAATAACTCACAACGTGTTATTTAAAAATTAGGCACGATTTTACATGAAAGGGCAGATAAAGTCAGGTCATCGGACAGATGTTTCTCCAATCTAGCGTGCTTGATGCTGTACGTTGAATTTCTTTTCGGAATTGATTTTGAATTGCTGACTGTTTCGCCTGAATTTTGAATAAAAAGTACATTGTAATTATAAGAGGCTATGACTAAAGTATGACAAGCACAGTATTGATACTGCTTTGGATATCAAAATTTTAAATATGGAGATTTTATGCGCATCTTATACCAGTTTCCTTTGTCTCATTTTTGTGAGAAAGCTCGCTGGTTATTGGATCATAAAGAGTTAGATTATGATGCGCAAAACTTAATTCCAGGCGTGCATCGCGCTTTTGCCCAATTAAAAACAGGGCAAAATAAATTACCTATTTTACGTGATCAAGACCGCTGGATAGCAGATTCGACTCAAATTGCTTTATATCTAGATGATATTTACCCCGAACATGCCTTGTTACGCAGTGATGCCGAACAATATAAACATGCGTTGGCCATAAATACTTTGGCTGATGAATTGGGGCAGCATGTGCGTCGATGGGGGTTGGCGCATGCATTATCTGAAAGTGAAGAACCTTTGGAAATTTTAATTGGCGAAAAAGGCTATTTGCGTCAATTTTCTAAATATTCCAAGCCAATTATTAAAGCCTTGGTGTCTAAGGGCTATCAGCTCGATCAAGATAAAGTTGCAGAATCCAAACAGCGGATGGATGAATTAATTGTCATTTTAAATCAGCATTTGATTGATAATTACGGGCGTTATTTTGTGGGTGAGCGTTTAGGTTTAGCCGATATTTCAGTGTGTTCGATGCTTGCACCTATTTTGGAAATTTCTGGAACGCCGTGGGAAAAAGAACATGATGAAGTGATTTCTGAAGAATTTAAAGATTATAAAAAATATTTGCTGGATTTACCTTTAGGGCAATATGTTTCTCGTATTTATCAAACTGAGCGTAATGCACGTGTAGATTGGCGCGGTATTTAAATGTTATCGCCTCAGATAAAATACGCGCAATCTGCGCGTATTTTTTGGATACTGATGTATAAAAACCTAAAACCAAGGATTAGAACAAAGAATTTAAGTTATTCAAATCAAAAGTCTGTACCAAATTTGGCAGGGTAGCTAAATCAAATTGAGTGTCTGATGTGCCACCAGTTAAATTGCCAAATGCATCGCCTAATGCAGGGACTAAGCTATCAATATTGATCTCTGAACTGGTTGTAGATGACGCACCTTGCAGTAAGTCGCTGATGTTAAAATCTGAACCAGAAATTAAGTTGTCAAAACCATCACTCAAGCCATCTAAGCTGAAACCACCAGTTGTATCTCCAGTCAGATTATTTAATAAACCACCTAGATCAAAGTCACTTGCAAGCTGACCTTCAGGATTAAGCAACGCAAGAATTGGTTCTAGAGCAGCGATATCTAGACCACCTAAATCACCACCGATGTTACCGCCAATTAAGCCGCTTGCCAGTTGCGCAATTTGTGCAATATCAAGATCGCCATTGCCTTGGATTAAACCGCCTACTAATTCAGCAATGACCGCGATATCCATACCGCCTAAACCGCCACCGATATTGCTGCCAATCAAGCCGCTTGCCAGTTGAGCAATTTGCGCAATATCAAGATCGCCATTGCCTTGGATTAAACCGCCTACAAGTTCAGCAATCACTGCGATATCTAGACCGCCTAAACCTCCACCGATGTTGCCACCAATCAAGCTACTAACCAGTTGAGCAATTTGAGCAATATCAAGATCGCCATTGCCTTGGATTAAACCACCCACCAGTTCAGCGATAGCACCAAAATCCATACCGCCCAAACTGCCAGTATTGCCGCCAATTAAACCACCAACCAGTTGTGTGATTGCGGCCATATCGAGGTCACTATTACCCAAAATCAAACCGCTGACCAATTGAGTAATTTGAGCAATATCAAGATTACCCGTATTACCACCGATTAACCCACTCACTAATTGGGTGAGTTTCGTAATATCTAAATCACCTGCATTGCTGCCAATCATGCCGCTGAGTAAATTGGTGATGGAAGCAATATCGAAGCTACCGCCATTGGATTGTGTCAGTTTGCTAATTAAACTGGTGATATCTAAGTTGGTATTTGAGCTTGAAAATTGGCTGATTAGATTGGTTAGGCTAGAACTATCTAAGCTGCTGCCAGAGAGTAAACTTTTTAATAAAGAATCTAGGGTAGGTGTGGTCGAGGTCGAACTAGTCAGGCTGCCAAGCAAACCAGAAAAGGTATTGCTTAAAGAGCCACCACTTAAGAGTCCATCGAATAAAGAGCTGGTCTGAGTTTCTACGGTAAATACAGAGCTAATTTTATTTTCAGCAAGCTTAGAGATTTAAAAGCCATGACGATTCCTTGTATTTTTATTGGTTTTGTTGTGCTGCATTGTGCTTATTGTCGAGCGCATCTGTTTTAATACATTTCTATACACTTGTAAAAGATAGACGGTCGGGATTGTGAAAATGTATGAGTAGATTCGTTGTTTTGTTGAGTTTTTTAAATTTAAAAATTTGAAAATCAATAAATTAGAAAGCTGTTCCGTTTGTCTGTTAAGTTGTTCAAAACGATAAGCGGTGATCTGTTGAATCATAAACATTTTGCTTTAATAATGGAAAATAATTTTCGATAAAGATGCTTAATCTGCAAAATAATTTAAGTATAATGGCAGCATGAGTTTAAATTTTATCAGATTAGATTGAGTGCTTGAAAATGGAATTAGATCGCTACGATAAGCATATTTTAGAAATTTTAAGCAATGAAGATGTCAATTTGAATGAACTTTCCGAGCGGGTTAATCTGTCGGTAAGTTCGGTGCATCGCCGTATTAAAAGTCTGATCGATCATAAAATTATTTCAGGTTTAAAGCGTGAAATTAATTATCAAAAACTGGGCTTTAGTTTGCATGTGTTGTTGCAGGTGTCTTTGAGCAAACACGATACCGATATTTTTGCCAAATTTTTGGATGAATTGGAAAGCATTCCTGAAGTGATACGTGCATTTTTGGTGACAGGACAGACTGCAGATTTTATTGTAGAGGTTGTGGCACGAGATATGGAAAATTACAGCGAAATTTTATTAAAACGGATTGGTAAAATTGAGCATGTGGCAGGTTTGCATTCTAGCTTTGTGATTAAAGAATATGATGTTTTAAACTGTCATGGTTTATTAAATAAAGTTTAATTTATTAGAATCTTAGAATTATTTTGACTGGATCTATAAAAAAACGCACGAGAACGTGCGTTTTTAGGAATTGCAGTTAGACCGATTATGCGTCTAATTGTGCTAAAACTTCATCAGAGAATTCAACGTTGGTATATACGTTTTGAACATCATCTAAATCTTCAAGCATATCAATCATTTTCATAATTTTTTTCGCTTGATCGATGTCTGTAATTTCTGCTTTGGTCGATGGACTCATAACCACTTCAGCATTGTCAGATTTCAAACCTGCTGCTGTTAGCGCATCTTGAACTATACCAAAAGCTTCTGGCGTAGTAATAACCAAAATGCCATCTTCAGACACTTCAATATCTTCTGCGCCAGCTTCTAAAGCCACTTCCATCACTTGATCTTCTAAAGATGAATCTTCAAATGAAATTTCACCACGTTTGGTGAATAGGAATGCTACAGAACCATTGGTGCCTAAGTTACCGTCAGTTTTAGAGAAACAGTGACGTACATCTGGCACGGTGCGGTTTAAGTTGTCTGTCATGGTTTCTACAATAACCGCAACACCACCTACACCATAACCTTCATAGGTTACTTCTTTAAGATCGTCGTTATCTTCACCGCCTGCACCACGCTGGATGGCACGGTTAATGACGTCACGTGTCATGTTAACTGAAAGTGCTTTTTCCACAACAGCACGTAAACGAGGGTTACTTGCCGCATCTGGACCGCCGAGCTTTGCAGCAGTTGTTAATTCACGAATAAATTTGGTAAACAACTTACCACGACTAGCATCTTGTTTGGCTTTACGATGCTTAATGTTGGCCCACTTGGAATGACCCGCCATGCGAACTATGCTCCTTACAGATTGGCAGTATGCCTATCAAAATTGCGCCCATTCTAACATAAGCCCTTTTTTTAGATAAAGGGCAGAGTTTTAGGTTTTTTAAGTGTTGCTTTGAGTTGTTTTTGGCTCAGGAATGACAATATCTAAGCCCACTTGTTCTTTATATAATTGTTGGATAAGTGCCATATCGTGATCTAAATCTGTCGGATAGATTTTGCCAAAAATCCCACCTTGTTTGGTTTGTGAGTTGGCATACATTAAAACGATAGGCACATTGGCTGCTTTGGCAATATGCCAAAAACCTGTACGAATTGGCTTGCGGGCTTCACCTGTTTTTGCGCGAGTTGCTTCGGGTGCGATGACCAAATTGAAATGTTCATTTTGATCAAAAAGTTCGACCATTTGCGACACAATATCTTTGTTAGATTTACGGTCTACTGGAATACCGCCGACTTTTTCTAAAATAGGTTTAAGTGGCCCTTTAAAAAGCTCTTTTTTGATTAAAGTATGGATTTTAATATCATAAATTTGGAACAGAGCAAGCGAGAGGATTGCATCCATCATTGAGGTGTGTTCAAAACCGACGATCACTTGTTTGTTTTCGAGGACGTTGGGTTCTACCTGATATTGCCATCCTGCAAGTTTGAATGCGGATTCGCCTATAAATTTTTTCAACATAGATGTAACAGCTGATGAATCTGGAAATGCATAATTTCTGCTTGTTTTATATAAGAGTCAACAGAAAATTGTTTGAAATATAGCAATCTCAAGTGATGCAGTTGATATAGCGTTATATCTTTTATTGGTTTTAACTCTAAATACTTTGTTTTTAATATTAAAAATATATGAATTGAGAGAAATTAAGTCTTAAATTGAGCAAAAATGCACTATTCAAATGATTTGTAAATCATTAGACTTTGGTCGTAATTAGCTATGATTCTATTCATCATTTCACTATTCCACGCATCATGGAAGGATACTAAAGTGGCTTATTTGACGACTTTTCTTGTGGCATTGACTGTGTTGTTATTGGTCTTGGTATGGTCAATGTTTGAGTTGTTTTTAGAAGTGCGTAAAGAGAAGCGTTTAAAGTTGCATCGGGCAATGTTTCGGAAAGTGAAGGTGTAGTTTTTATATTTCAATAATAATCAAATTCGTCTGCTGACTATCTATACAGCAATTTCTGAAAATGGCTTGTGTTTTTAAAAAATCTTCGCTAGTATTCTTTGCGCTTGAACTTGTTGAAATATAACAAATTCAATTATAGGGCCTATAGCTCAGTCGGTTAGAGCAGCGGACTCATAATCCGTTGGTCCCCAGTTCGAGTCTGGGTGGGCCCACCATATAAAACAACCACTTACGTGTACTAATCGTAAGTGGTTTTTTTGTTTTTAGAGTCTGGTAAGCAAATAGTAAGCGGAATGAATCAACATTATTTTCCATTGGCTTTGATAAACAAACGATTTAAAAATAGAGATTTCTGTAGGTACTCAAATTAAAGTGACAATTTGGTGGGTATAGGGCGGCCTAATATGGGCTATCACCGTCGTAGTTTGGTGGAAACTCAAATGCCATGTATCAAATTATTAGGAGATAAGCTGACGGCAAGACATTTTTAAAGTCAGGTCAATGAAATTCATGCGCGTGTAGTAGTTCTGAATAGATTTACGGAATTGGGTAGACCTCACACCCAAGTTATCACTTAAATTTGAATGAATTGGGAAAACTCAGCTTTTGAATGTCTATGCAACAAAGCAGATAGCTAATCGCAATATCAATATGTTTTTGTCTTCGACAAAGCGTGCTGTAATCTGGCGCAGTCCAATTTAATCAACACAGTTTAATCAAACTTTGAACAAAACCTGTGACCATGCGTAAAGAGAGTCTGAATAGAGATTTGATCATTAAACAGCATTGAATAGCGGTATCAGAGTAAGTTTGATTTCGACCTTGCTTGCCTTGTGGTTGTGCATACCACTGAGTGTTTGGATCAAACCAAATGGAAATATCACCTCGGTTAATGAGGGCACGATTGTAGGAAGACCAGTTAGTTGTACGATAGATTTTAGGAGCAGGTTTATTCATAGTGAAATTATAGGGCCGAATAATCTTTCTAGGCTAGGTTTATGCAACAAAACCTGCTCAAATTAAAAAGTAAATATCAGCGAGGCTTTGTTGCATAAAGATTTTGTAAGCTTCTGATTTAAATAGGTTTGTATGAATTTCAACCTAAAAATTAAATGAACAAAATCAGTTGGTTATGTATTTATGCAACAAAGCCATTTTTTTCTGTAAATTTGATTCGCTTAATTTTTCAATGGCTAGCATTTAATCCAGATTGCATAGTCATAGAAAAAAATTGTGCTTTTTCTTGACCTGTATAACATTTGCAGCGTTGGGTGGAGATATTAGATACTCCTTTACTTAGTTTTATGCATAGATTTTAATTGTGATTTTCAGTTTTATTTTTTTGGATATAGAATATGATGTGGGAAGGAAACAAATCATTAAAGTTAAGGGCAATTAGATCATTTGGATCAGTAGCAATTTTCACCTTCAATATTAAAGAATCAGAATAAGAAATGTAAATTTCTTTTTTTTTCAATTTTTTTGATATAACAGCATTTTTGCTCAAATTATATTCGGATACATATGAGTTCATTCGAATATTACTCTTCCAATCAGTACCTCTTAACTTGCGCCAATTTATATTAGTTACTTCAGCAATAGTTAAGTCTTTATAATTCACTTTTTTTATTTTATTAAAAATTATGTCAAACAAAAAAATGTGAGATCTATGCAGATAGCTAATATTTAATAAGAATTTTTCTAAGTTTTTTTCAAGTGTTACAGCACAACAGTTACATAACTGATAATTATTAATGATTAATCCCCATTGATATAAAAGATAAATAGCATAAATAGCATCAAGATCATGGAAAGCAGAGATTTTTTTTAAAATTGAATATGATACTGGTTGTGGAGTATATACTCCTTCGGATATTACATGTTCGCGAATACCTAAAGTTAAATTGTGCATTTCGCTTATAACCTTATCTGAGTTGAATTCAAGATTTTCAATATTCCAAATCGGATGTTCAATAATATCGATCGCACTAGGTATAAGTTCCTCAGTACTCTTTTTCCATGCTTTTTGAGGTGTAGATAAACCAAATTTATATTTTCTAAATAATTTAGCCTCAGGTGAATATATAGAGTTTGAATACATAAATTTATAAAACTGGTATTCATTTATTATTTTTATTTCCTTCAATTTTTTAGCTTCATTGAATAAATAATCATACCAAGTAATCGTTTTGGCATATTCCAAAATACCACGAGCTCTGCGTCCCAAATTTTGCTACTCCATACTAAAGTTGGGGTAAAGATATTTTAAAATTATACTTCTTTTCTGTACCCGTTGGAATATGTTTTTATAGCTATAAATCATTCTAAAGAGAAAAAAATGTCATTTAAGCATAAACATAGGCCGATTACAGATGATCGGCTTTTATTGACCACTAGAGAGACAGCTAGGCTTTTGGGGTATGCAGAACAAACATTGCGTAAATGGGCGTTGTATGAAAACGGCCCAATTAATCCTATTAGACATGGACGTACTCTTCGTTGGAGTAAGGCGGATGTCTACAAATTTGCTGGCTTAAAAGAAGACTGATTTTGAAGATGGTATGGACTAATTGCTCATACCTATTTATTAGGTTTCAACATGCAAAAAAAATCATTTGAAGTCTTGATCAAACTCAGAGCAGTTTTGATATTAGACCTGCCAGATTTTATTCATTCATTTATATTGAATTTAAAAAACAAGTTAGATGTTTATATCAAAAAAACCTTGAAAAAGGATGCTAGAGCCAATCAAGTGAATAATGAATTTGAGATCCTGAAATTGTTAATCCAAAAAATTTCTCAAGATATTAAGCAGATCCCAAAGCACAAACATAAACAGATACACGCTGTGCTTTTTAGCTGCTTTTTTACTCAATTGTCCGATGCCTTGGTTCTGCAGTTATCTCACCATATGAGGATAGATCGTCATCCACAGCGTTGTGTTCAATTGAGTGCCAGCACCTATAAAAAATACTTCAAGTTGCATAAAGACTTGAACCTCAAGTTAGAGCAAAACCTAACTTTCAATTTTTACCCTAAAAAATTATGGTGATTTTATGAGTCAAAATGATAAATCGTCAGAGTTAGACGAAGAAACCAAATTATTGGAAGAATGGGTCAATCAGTCCCTGAGCGAAAAAAAACAAATTTTGAATCAGCTCCTGGCGCAAGATCAGCAGGCACAGGAACTCTATGCTGCTGCTCACAAAATACATGTGGTGATTAAAAATAATCGGATAGTGACACAACAGAAATTATTAGCAGGGTTAACGCAATGGACTAAAAGTGCATCTATAGGACAACTAAGCGACCAACAAAAAGAAGTATTTATCTATTCCTATCTTTGTACTGCAGTCTTGTGTGAAATACTGAAGGAAATCATCTTGTTAGAGCCTCAGATTACAAGGGATGAAAAGGATGAAAAACAGGTTATTCTAAATAATTGTAAAAACAACAATAAAATCAATACAGTATCTTATAATTTAAAACTTCTTTTGCAAAAGCAGTTATCGAATACTGAGAAAAATAAACTGTTGTATAAAAAAGTTACACGCAAACTCCAAGCTATGGATGAATTTGATGCCAACGAGTTAAAAATTCTTTTAGAGCGTAAAACAATAAAAAATGATTTTGAACAGCTTAATCTTGGCCGCTATATTCAACAATTTATTATTGTTTTCAACGAGATTGCCAATAGTAGATTAAATTCAACAGTAATTAATGTTCAGGCTTTAATTAACGATATTAAAAAGGGCATGACCTATAAATCTGATTCAGGCACATCATCGTTGGATGTAGAGAATGAGGATACTGGACAAGATACAGACATCAATATTTCTGATCCTGAACAGGATGGGATCGCTAAGCGGGAGAAGGAGATTTTTTCTGATGACCAGCAGAAAAATCAGGAACAGCTTGAAAAACAGGGACGGCGCATTCAGCGACGTGACTTACCCTATAAAACGAATCCGCTTTATGTGAAACCCAGTTTACTACATCTGGTCTATCATCTCTTGCAGGAATGTTATCAAGAAAAGATCAGAACTGATCCATATCAATCGTCTTTAGCTGTGTGTGGTTTGATGTGTCTCTTGACGGGGCTGAGTCCAACGATCTTTCAAAAGATTAAGAATTTGATTGAGGGTGGCAGAATCAAAGAAAAATCAATCAACAAAGTCATCCATTATTACTGGGTGATTGATCCCAAGCTCAATCCCAATCATTCTGGTGCCATGCAGGATAAAGCACAGCGTTATAATCGGGCCTTAACTCTGGAATGGCGTATTCCAGAACCGTGGATCACCAGTTTAAAGGCTTTAGAGAATTTAAAGCGACGTGAATTTTGTGCGATTAAATACAATAATTTTTTGCGGGAAGTCTTTAAAGAGTATCAGATTGGTGAAATCACCTACGGGATGTTGGAGCGACAAATCTATTTCCATTTGGATATGGAGACTGGTGATAACTTGGTTGCACACTTGCTGGCCAATCGGGATACCCATCATATCGTGCAATGGAACTATGAAGGGCGCCAGATCGATCAAATCGACCAGCATTTTCAAGGCTATATCAATGTTCTATTAGACCGTAGAAAAGGTGATCCATGGATTGAGCATAAACACCCTGGTTATATTTTTCATCGTGAGGAACGTATCGGCAGTCAGCGTTGCTGGACTATAGAGGCAGCGAGTGAATTTTTTAATCAGCTTTATCATTTTGTCAAAAACACATTAGCGAGTGCTCAAGCCAATCGGATCGAGAAGCTGAATGCTTACAGCATTTGGATGTGGCATCTTTCCTTAATCTGCCTGACGGTGCGTCCAATAGTCGGCATGCCGGGGTTACTGAAACATTATGATCCTAAGGCACAACTGCTTTACGTGCATGATAAAAAAACTGATTCACGAAAAGTAGGACGTCCTGTTCCTGTTACAGGCTACTGGCAGGATCATTTCAATGCATATCGAAAATATCTGACGAAAACCATCGAATCACTCGGGATAAAAAGTTTGCAAGCGCAATTGGAAAACGAGGGTTTTATGCTCTATGTCATCTCATATCCTTGGATCAAGTCCAAGAAAGGTCCAGTGAATCTTGCCGAAGTCGTGGAGCATTTGGAGCTACAGCCGATGTCTGCTGATTTTGTCACGCATTACCTCAAAGAGACTGTGCAGATTTATAAAAACTGGCCAAGGCATTTCACTAAAAATCATCTTGATCTCAGTGGTGATATTCACAATACGCTGTATGCCCATGACAAACAGACGATGGGATTCAGTCACATTTCTGGATTAAGCCCTTATCTCTACAAATACGACATTCAGCAACAAGTTGAAAGCTTGCTCAACAAACTAGAAATCGTAAAGCTTGAAGTAATTTAAAGGATCATACCGTGCTTGATAAACAAATCGAAGTTCAATTAGAAAATGCCATTGAAAGTGGGATCGCCGACATTTTTAAGGAAATTTCTCAGCTGATCACTGTTACATACACAGATGTAAATTCTGACCTTACTCAAATTGATTTTAAGTGGCTTGATCAGCAAATTCTGGACAAGTTTACTCTCTATAGAGCAGTTTTAGAGCAGCTCTGCCAAACATCCAAATTTAAGGACAAGGCTGCAGATTACCTTCAATTCTGTTTTAAACAAGTGAAACGGATTTGTAAGGTGAAAAACCAGCAGTGGCAAAAGGATTACCCTTCCTATGCCCAAAGCTATGAGATTAAGTTGCCAGATTGGACAGTCTACTCAGCTAAACGTTATGACAATGTTTTTTCTGACCGCAAACTACAGCAGGGCATTATGCTTGCCGAGGTAAAAGAAAAACTGTATGTGAATTGGGCGGATTATCTCAAACAACAAACCCAAGGTATCTTCTTAGACTCTACGGCCGAAGAGCAACAAAAATTAGTGAATACCTTGTTTGAATGTCTGTGTATTTCATTAATTTTTGATCAAGGATGCATTCAACCTGAACGGCTATTGGCCATTCATGATGCCATTTTTAATATGAACCTCGATAGTGGCTTGCTCTCTATCTATCCAAATTGCCATCATGCTTATGTTTTTTCTTACACTTTGCCTTCGACAAAATATGGCAACATCTATCAGCAGTATGGTGAGAAAGAGGCGGAGTTATGGCAAACTCAGCACATCTATTTCAATGCCTTTGCGATGCTATGTTACAGAAGGATCCAGCAGCTACTCAATGGACCACAAGCGTATGAATTACAAAACACGTCACCATTGCAGTGCTGGGAAAAAGAATATAGTGGAGCTATAACGCCGATTCAGCGCGAAGCCTTACTGCTAGAAAAACTCAAGACGCATTTCGATAATGTACTGAATCTGAAGAAGCAGGATACGGGGGACGAGAAAGCCTCTAAAAAATCGCCTAAGAATGTGCGATTTGAACAGCTTGATCATCACGTGAAGCTATTTTTAAAAGGTCTGGAAAAAACTGGCTTTGCTATTTTTAAACATATGGATTATGTCTTATGGCAAGAGATTCCCGATCTGGATGTGTTCAGCACCAATGTACTGAATAATCAGATCATCACTTCGCCTTTAATCTATCAGCAGTATACACAGCTCTATGATCAACCTGATCGCTGGAAAACCATTCAAGCCAGAATCAAAAATCTTGAAAAAAATCCTCCCACTTTAGACTTGGAGATGCCTACAGTTACGGTCAAAACGTTTCATGATCGACGCATTGGTAAACGACATAATCTGAAATCCTGGCTTTTATCTTTTCATCAGGGTATCAAACTCAAACAGCTCGCGGATCAACTCCAAGAATGCATCCAAAAATCCGAGGACTATAAATCTGCTTATGAAGCTGGAAATGGCGAGTATCTGGATTATGTGGTTGCCATTGCACATTTACGCATATGCCAGTGGTTAAAAGGCGAATTTGTTTACCAAGAGAAGACGGGAAAAAGTGTCCTTAAGGTATCGACGATCCAACGTTACTATGGCAGTTTCGTACTTAACCTACTTTATTATGTCCTAGAACAGCAGCTCAATCTAGAGACCGCTACTGAAGATCAGTTTGAGGAAATGTACCGCACGATTGTTGAAGAAAAACTGCTGAATGATCAGGAAAAACAGAAACAAACCGCTAGAACCAAGAACAATAAAAAACACAATACCTCTGGTGATGCCTTCGATCGGCTGAAAGCCTTCCACCAGTACTTGGTTCATAAACATCGTGCACCGATTGTGCAATATTTATATGACCGCCAAAGTGATGGCTTATTTTTGAAAACCAGATTGATTAGTCCTCAGATGTTTGGATGGATGATGCGAATTCTTAGAGAGTATCCAACGGCTCTAGGCCTGACCGAGCAGGATGCAACTTGTCTGCAATGGGTCTATATATTGGCATTTAGACTAGGCTTACGTATTGATGAGGCTGCCAGAATTTGTATCGATGATTTTGTATCTCCACAGCTGCGTAAACATCCAGACAATCGACAGCTTTATTATGTATTCGAGTTTCCTTCGGATCAGCAGAATGGTGATCAGTCTGACCAGAAAAGGAATAAAACAACGGGTGATATCGATGATCTAACCCTTAGGATTCGTCTGAATTCAGAGCGTGGTCTGAAAAGTGACAATGCTAACCGCCAGTTTGATTTGGTATATTTTTTAGCACCGGATGAATTTACAGGATTCTGTCGCTTTTATCAAAACCTGTTACCTGGTTCTAAAGCGGCTGCAGCCGTTTGTAAAAGAAAAACCAAACAACTTTTTGTATTGGGTGAACAACCCTTATCGAGTACAAATTTATCCAGAATTACCCAGCAGCTGTTTAATACTGTATTGGGGACAGATGATCATCAATATACCTTTCATGCTTTCAGGCATAGTACCGCTTCACATTTGGCTATCCTGTTAAAAGGCAGTAAAGCGTTGGTAGATTGTTTTACTGACTATAATTCCGATTCACATCCCGGGTTTGGACCTAAGCTTAAAAAGCACATTTTGCCCAATATTAAGAATGCTTCATCGCGTAGTGCCCAGGCCTGGTCTCGACTCGCGCATTTGATGGGGCATGAAGATATTCGGATGACCGCTAGACAATATCTACATCATCTGCAGATTCTGATTGCCGATATGTTTTATCAAGCCAACCGTGAATATTCGCCTCAACTGATCAAAGTGTTATTAGGAGATAGTCATCTGATGCATCACGGCTTCAAAATTGAATTTCAGTCGAATGAAAGAGATATTTTAAAAGCGATGAAGAAATTTCATCCACCCACAGAAAATGATCTTCAACTTGACCCGTTAAAAAACAAGCTAAAGCAAAAACTGCCTCAACAGCAGGATGGATTTTTATACCGTGAAATATTTTTAGACAATTACCATAAGTGGATAGAAGGCAACGCACGCGAAACGATTGATGCTGAATTATTGAAGTTGATTCAATCGATCAGTCAGCCGTCCTTTATCTACACCAAGCGCGTAAAAAATGAAGGTAACAGTGAGGATTATATTGGTTCAACCTGGAATCAAATGGTGAAATGGTCCGATCACTATCAGATTGATCAACCTTTTAGATTAAATAAAAAGATAACCCGGAAAGTTCTTAAAGAATTCTTTTATTGCTTAGAAAATAACATTTCATTAGCAAAAGATCGTCCTGTTTTAACCTTTAAGGTATCCTGTGAAAAAGATCTGAATGACTACCATAAATTTATAGATTGTATTGATAAAATTTATTCAGAAGGCACATCATATTTAGAGTGGGAGCAACCTGATTCAAATATATTGAATGATTTAAAAGAGGGTAAAATTAAAATAATAAAATATGTAATCCGTAATAATAAAATACCAAAATATAATAATTTTATTCAAAAGATGCTGTTGCAGAGCATTTTCTATAAGGTGAAAGAGCATAAAGAACGCCCCAAAAAGATAGCTCAGGGTTCTACCTGAGGTTACGCATACGAACGGAAATCTTGTAAAATAAAAATAAATAAAAACAAATGGATGTTGTTGTTTTGAATTTTGCAGTTTTTCTCTTTCTCCGTATTTTTGCAAAAAATCGGGTTTTAGCTCTCAAAAACTGGGTAAATAAGGGTAGAAATCCTCCACCCATTTTTAGCCTTTTTTGAACATTTTTTATTCAGAATTGGAAATTTTCTTGAGAATTAATTTCATATTCAATTTAGGCTAAAATTAATAAAATGATCTGGAATTATTATTCATATGAGTAATATATTTTACTGGTAGTAAAAGGATTAATTTGGTTTAAAATTAATCTATGTTAAATAGGTTTTTAAGAGTTCTGGAAAGCTAATTGACAAGTTGATTTTAATTAAAGATTTTTTAGTATTTTTAAAATAATGATTCTAGTTTTTAATTTAGCTAAGAGGACATTTTTTTAACATTCTAGTGGCTTGGTTGCATAAAGATTAGAAAGATTGAATTATTCTAAAAAATATAAAGTCGAGATACAACTCCTCCAATAATTTGATGCAACCCATCTTAGTTTTTATCTGTACTCAAACCTGAGCTGACAGTTACCCATTTTTTATTGTGCCTGTCAGGTTACTTTTGAGCTAAATTCTTCTCAGCCCAAATCCGTTTTCCATCAAGTAAAGTTTCAAGTGGTGTACGACCACAGCACACTTTTGGACTGATTTTAAATGCATTGATCAAATTTTATTTGATCGCTGTGATTTTAAGGGGGGGATTACCGGATAGCTAGATCATTACCCAATTTCAATTTATGTCGTAATTTGTTAATCTTAATTT
This sequence comes from Acinetobacter sp. YH01003, assembly GCF_013420525.1. Taxonomy (NCBI): domain Bacteria; kingdom Pseudomonadati; phylum Pseudomonadota; class Gammaproteobacteria; order Moraxellales; family Moraxellaceae; genus Acinetobacter; species Acinetobacter sp. YH01003. Next base: position 553,896 of record NZ_VOXY01000001.1, read on the forward strand.
CAGATAAAAATCAAGGAGGCAATTGATGTCGAGAAAAATAATAATGACTACAAATGAAAGGCGTCTTCAAGCTCTAAATCAAATGCGTGCTAGTTACAGAGGTGAGCAACTTTTAAGACAAGATAGAATTAAACTCATTCAACATGGTACAGTTGTTCAATCGCACGAAATTTCTATCAATGACAGTGATCATACTCTATGTGATGATTTAGCAATAGAAATTGATGAATGTGACATGTTAAAACAAACTGCTGAGACTATGTATGCAACTACAGGTGATACAATTTGGTTAAGTTTTTAATACCTTAAAGCTTATGATGTTATCTTAATGAGAGAAACTTAGAACTTCTTGAGTAAGTCCTCAGTTGATATTTCTTGTTCCACGCAAAAAACACCATTTAGATCTACTTTCATTTTTTAATCGAATTACCTTGGATTTTATAGATGTCGAGTAGATTTTTAAGTATTTGATCTGCAATTTTATTTTTCCAATCATCTTCTGGCTCTAAAGTAATCGACATGAGCTTCTCCTAGTTCATTGTGTAGAAGCTAAATCAACAGTCCTATAGGTTATATGATATTGAAGTTAGTTTAGATTGTTTCAATACGAGTATGATACTTAAATTTCTATGATCAAATTTTCTCTAAACCCATTTTTTCCTTGCTCCTGAGGATACCCTAAAGGGTTGATCACTAATCTGCATCCATCGACTACAGTATCAATTGATGTATGCGTATGTCCTGAAATCCATAACTTAAAGCCTTTGACATCTAAATCATTAATAAAATAGGGGTTAAGCGCTGATGCAACAGGGTGCTTACCCCAATAAGGATCAAGACAAGCTAAATGCGGTGGAAAATGCGTAATAACGATCACATGATCTTGGCCTCTAAACTGCATAATATTTTGATGATATCGTTGAAATAGTGCAATGTAGTCATCAGCTGTTATAGTTCGATTATCGCTACTTATCATGATTTGATCAAAATCATAAATAGATTGTTCAGCATCTTCTTTAAATTTTTGCAGTTCGTTAGTGGTTGTACGAGCTGAGTTGGAACGAAAGTTCGTAAACAATGTACCGCCAACAAATATTTTATCCTGTATCTTGATATGGTTGTCATCAAGCAGAGCATTTTGAGGATAATTTTCTCTTAAAAAGTCTGCGACTAAATTGTAGTTTGAGCAGTAATAATCATGATTACCTAAAACAAAAATAAAGTTCTTATTCAGGTTTTTACATGTTTCTGCAAATTCAATAGCACCACTCAGGCGATTCGAAAAATCCCCAGCGTGAATAATGACGTCAGCTTCATCTGATAATGAATATTTCGAATTGTGAGTATCCGATAAAATTTGCAGTTTCAATCTACTTCCTTTATTAAATCACGCTGCTTAAATATATAGAATTTCATTGCGATCAGTTTACAGCAACTAGATATTGTAGAAATTATAAGATACTTATCTGTATTCTTAAGCCTCTAAAAATATAGGTAATTATTTTTGAATCAATTGATTAAATATTAATCATAAAATTTGACCAATTGAATTTATGCACATAAGATAAAGATGTTACAGCAAAATCTGTGACCAGGCGTGGAAACCTGTTACTCAACGAACTAAAGAGTCGCTTTTAGTGGCTCTTTTGTGTCTACATGGCGCTTTTATGGTAAGCCAAGTAGGGCAGTCTTTGACTGGCCGTTTCGTTGAGCGGTATTTCCACACCCTATTTGGTTTGCCTCCATCTCGTGGAAAGGATGTTGGCAAACAACAATTAATCAACGAGGCTTCAAATGAAAAAATATCCCATCCCTATTTTTATTATCTCTAGCAAAAAAGTACTTTTGAATTAATCACCTGTTTTAATTCTAACAACCTACTTAAATTTTAAATTAATGACTTCATAAATTTCGTAATCTCACGAGATCTAGAGAAGTATTGCCTAGAGAAAATAAAATGGCCCGTACTAAGCTTTTAACCAATATTATTCAAAGAAAAATGATGTTGCTTGACGAAATGTCGCACTCAAATCTGCACCATAACTTTGAAATATCGCTTTATGATTTCGCACAGCATGAGATTCTAGAAAAACTTTATAAGGCAGACAATCAACGTTCAACAGAATGTTGGAGCCCTGATGAAATTCAGGAGTTTATTCTAAACTGTTTGAATGATCGTAATGTCAATTTATGCGTTCGCTATTGGAAAGATGCTGCTGGTAATATTTATATCATCGATGGTGGGCACAGGATTTCAATCATTTATGCTTGGATTAAAAGATACTTTATTGATGAGCAAGTAATAGGAGCCCCAAAATTCACGGCACCACAAAAACGAGATATTCGTCAGATTCGTAATCGATTAGGTGGATTAGCTGATTTTCAAGAGTTATGTAGCGATTCTGAGTTTCAGCAAAAATTAAAATCAACCAAAATTAATTTTATTGAAGTCATTGGGACACCTGAGGAAGCTCGAAAAGCCTTTTGTTCAATCAATTCGGATACGAAACGATTAGATCCAGATGAAGAATATCATTTACAAAATAGGGGAAGTGATGCTTTTTATGTGATTTATGCGTGTTGTTATATAAACGATAATAAATCCAACTTGGCTGAACTGAATTACGAGCGGATAAATGAAGTGATCACTTTGGGTGAGCAAATTCATGATCATCTTTTTAAGATAATACTTTTAGAGCCAGATTTAACACACGGTAAAAAAATCGGCTTGGTCAATGAACTCCTGAATATCATGTTTGGTGATACTAGTCAGAATACTGTGAATATAGACCAAGGTCAGCGTGTAGAAAATTTAATGCTAAAACTTAGAGTTGTGCTGTGTCGTATCGCTACACCACCAATTAGTATTCGGATTCCAAGTTTGGGCTTACACCCAAAACTATATTTTTATAAAGATAATCGTTTTCAAGTGACATCCTTTTTGGCCTGGTTCTCTATCGTCTGTGAAATTGAAAAAGACTGTTTTGAAATACAGAATAAAAAGATAGATTTTATTGGATTTACTCGAGCACGCCGTGGTGTTGAAAGTTTAATTGAAAAAATTCCTGTGGCGATTAAAGAAACTGTCGGTAAGTTTGGTAGCGGGATCAAATCACATGAGCGATTGAAGAACGTGTATCAGGCCTTTATCTGTATTGGACTGAATATGGATTTAGATTTTGAAGATGAAGTTTGTTTGAACACCGTCATTCTTTCGATGAGTCAATCATTTGATTATATTAATTTTAATGATTTTTACCTTGACCGTTTTGGTGGTGATTATGATGAGAGTATTGTTGATGATGTTGTGAGCTTTGTGCAATCAGTAAGATCATCAAAGAAGAAAAAACCTCTAAATTTTTCACTCGCAGCCAAAAGAAACCTGTATCAACGTGAGGAAAGGAAAACTTGGAGCTATTGCGAAGTATGTGATAGCGCTTTATACCTTGAATCGACTGAAGTAGATCATCGTGAATCGAAAGCAGAAGGTGGTTACGGTGTTTTAGAAAATGGAGCAATTATTCATCCGATATGTAATCGTTTTAAGTCAGATCGTGCTTTGGAAGAAGTAAGAGCAGATTTATTTGACTAAAAAGATAAGGGAGCAAATGCTCCCTTATTTTTTTGTTTTTTAGTAGACTGGGATTAGTATTTAGCCTAAGCAACCAATATGAAAACAATAGACTATTACAACCAATACGCAGATCAATTTTTAGAAGCTACGTTGTATGTGGATATGGAAAGCCTATACCAACCATTTTTAGCTGAGTTGCCAGATTCTGCACGCATCCTGGATTTAGGCTGTGGGTCAGGTCGTGACACTTTGGCTTTTAAAAATAAAGGCTATCAAGTTGATGCTATCGACTATTCTGAAGTATTGGTCGAACGAGCGACCCAACTGACTGGTATCGCTGTTCAGCAACAAAGTTTTTATGAGCTTGATATACAAGATGTTTATGATGGGGTATGGGCATGTGCCTCTTTACTACATTGTGCTCGTAATAGACTCCCTGATGTTTTAAAACGTATTCATGCTGCATTACGCCGTGGCAGTGTGTGCTATATGTCTTTTAAATATGGAACAGCAGATAGAGTAAAAGGCGGTAGGGCGTTTACTGACTTAAATGAAGAGCAGGCTCAGGAATTGTTAGATCAGTTGAGTGGGGTTAGGGTGTTAAAACAGTGGATTACAGTAGATCAGCGACCTGATCGTGATGAACAGTGGCTGAATGTACTTTGGAAAAAACAATGATACATTCCTGTTCGTTTCCTAATATTCTTTATTCACGATTTGATTTACAAGAAAGCTCCAAACTGATTCCTACTGAGAATGGCATCTATTTTTGGTGGATTAAAAACTTACCTGAGATTGTTCCGCTAGAGGACTGTATTCAGATTAAGGAATACTATCTTGTGTATTCAGGTATTTCCCCAGATAAAAAAGGGAAACCAAATAGTAAATCGACTTTAAGAACTCGGCTCAGAACACATTATTTTGGCAATGCTGAAGGATCTACATTAAGACGAACACTAGGTATTTTACTCGCCCAGCAAAGTGGTTTTCCTTTACGTCGAGTTGGTTCGGGTAAACGAATGACATTTACTCACTTGGGTGAACACTGGTTAGATCATTGGATGGAGGAGAATACGCGTATTTCATGGATATTAGATCCTGAACCATGGGTGCTTGAAGAAAATATGTTTAAATCAGTTTCATTACCATTGAATTTAAAAGGGAATGAGCATGTTTTTAAAAATACATTGTCCACTTTGAGAAAAGAAGCAATTCATCAAGCAAGAATGTTAGAAATTGTGAATGAATTAGGTTTTAAAAGGACAAAAAAATAGCATTGTTAAGGGATTTAATCCTTAATTTGGGAGAAATATATGTCCGAATTCTATGAAATAGAGCCATCATTAGAAAGTTATTGGCGTGCGGTGATTCTATTCGGACGTAATGTTGCCTCTTATAAATTTGCCTTAGCCAAATCACTTTATGACCTAAAAGCTGAAGGTAATACCATTATTACGCTTGATCAATTAGCAAAGCCTTTTAGCCAGCATATTTGCGAGCACCTCAAATTAGTGGATAAACAGGCGACTTCAAGCTCTAGTAAATTCTTGGATTTTTGTCGTTCTTATAATGCAGGTGAAATTGATCAGCAAACCTTGATTACAAAAACCGTGCAATATGGCTTCGTCAATGTGATTGATGCCTTTCATAACGTACATGGTCAAGAATTGCCTAAACGATTCTTCATGGATGCCCGTAAAACCCAAGATGGCATCATTCTGACGGATGAAGTATTCCAATTATTTGACAGACAGAACGCCGTGGATTTAGTAGATGAAACTGAAGCGAGATGGAGATTGGTTGAAACAGCTTGGGATATGAACTTACCCAAGCATTTGGTACAAATTGAGCATGATGATCAGGGAATTTTGGTTGCGGACAATAAAATCAGACGTGTGAATGTCACTTCAGCGAAGTCAGCTTTAAATGGCTATCAAAAGAGTCGCTGTTTCTATTGTTTTGCACCGATCACCATCGAACAGTTATTTGAGCATTCTGCGGATGTAGATCATTTCTTTCCACACAAATTACGTGAATGCGATATTCAAAAACCAATCAACGGCGTAGCGAATCTGGTATTGGCATGTCCGAGTTGTAATCGAGGGCAACAGGGGAAATTTGATCGTTTACCATCGGTCAATTTATTAGAGCGTTTGCATAAGCGTAATGAGTATTTGATTACCAGTCATCATCCATTAAGGGAAACATTAATTGCTCAAACAGGATTTACTGAACCGGCGCGCCGTGGTTTTTTACAGGATGCTTATAACTGCGCTACGTTGACGATGGGAAGTGGAAAGAAGTGGGAGCCAACTAGACAAGGATTACAGTTGTTATAACTTAGAGGGGTACTTATCTAAGAAAAAAAACTATTTGTAGGGTTTTTGATCAATCGTGATTATAGTTTTTTTGACAATTTGTTTAATATAAGCCTATATTTTTTAAAATCTTATTTAATATACTTTGAGCTATAATGGTAGCCTGAGCAATGTGATTCATACAAAGTGAGGGCTTTGTATAGAGGCATTTATGGCAAAGTTATAAATGGAATAAAGATTAAAACCATTATTGAATGATTGAGATAAGAACATGACGGGGAAATTTGCGCCTGGAGCTCGTGTAGAGATTCGTGACGAAGAATGGGTAATCCGACGAGTGGACCCGACCATGAATCATGGTGATCAACTTACATGTGAAGGAATATCAGAGCTCGTCCGTGGTAAAGAAGCCATTTTCCTGACTAAGTTCGAAGACAAAATTCAAATTTTAGATCCTAAGCTCACCAAATTGGTTCAGGATAAAAGTCCGCAATTTTCTCAAAGTTTATTATTTATTGAAAGCCAGCTACGCCAGTCCACGCCCAATGATTTAAAAATTCACATTGCCAAAGAAGCGGCAATGGACGTGGTTGAATATCAATTAGTTCCAACGTATCAAGCGTTGAAACAACCTCGACAACGTATTTTAATTGCCGATGCGGTAGGGCTCGGTAAAACGCTTGAAGCAGGTATTTTGGTTACGGAGTTAATTCAACGTGGTCGTGGTAAACGAATTTTAGTTCTGACGCTAAAAAGCATGATGACGCAATTCCAAAAGGAATTTTGGAATCGTTTTTCAATCCCTCTAATTCGTCTAGATTCAAATGGTTTACAACGAGTTCGTGGGCGTATCCCAACCAATCATAACCCATTCTATTATTATGATAAGTCAATTATCTCAATTGACACCCTTAAGCAAGACAACGAGTTTAAGTCTTACTTAGATAAGGCGTATTGGGACATCATCGTCATTGATGAAGTTCATAATGTTGCAGATCGAGGAACTAGCTCACAGCGTACTGAGCTCGCGCAGTTATTAGCACGAAAGTCAGATACTTTAATCATGCTTTCAGCAACACCACATGATGGTAAAGCCAAAAGTTTTGCAAGCTTAATGAATATGCTTGATCCGACGGCTATTCCAGATCCGAATAATTATGAAAAAGCTGACTTTGCCGATAAGGGGCTCGTGGTACGTCGTTTCAAAAATGACATTAAAGATCAAGTCAAAGCTGAATTTAAGGATCGTAAGGTTTTTCCTTTAAAGCACCAAGCATCCGCTCAAGAAGAATTGGCTTATGAAGCTTTGCTTAAAGTCCCGTTTACTATTAAGGGTCAATACAACAGTGATAAGCCTGGTCAATTAGTTCGTATTGGCTTACAGAAAGCACTATTTTCATCACCCGCAGCTTGTTTGAAGTCTGTTGAACAAAGAATTAAAACTCTCACTGCTAAAAAAGAATTGCTTACACCAGATGTAGAACAAGAACTCGACCATCTTCAAGACTTGAAAGCTTGTCTAGAGCCAATCGATTCAGTAGCGTTTACAAAATACACCAAACTTATTGAATTACTTAAAAGCTCTGAATTTAATTGGGATAAACGTAACACGGATGATCGTATCGTTATTTTCTCTGAACGTATTGAAACACTGAATTTTTTAGAAAGTGTTTTAAGCCGTGATTTAGGTCTAAATAAAGATCAAATTCAGCAATTGCATGGGGGAATGGATGATCTTACCCAGCAAGATATTGTTGAGAAATTTAGCAAGCGTGAAGAAAAGGTTCGTGTATTACTCTGTTCTGATGTCGCGAGTGAAGGGATTAACCTCCATCATTTATCACATCGCTTAGTCCATTTTGATTTGCCATGGTCATTGATGGTGTTCCAACAACGTAATGGTCGTGTAGACCGTTATGGTCAAACCCAAGAGCCAGAAATTTATTATCTTATTACGGAAAGTAGTAATGAAACGATCCGTGGCGATGTCCGTATTTTAGAAATCTTACAAGAAAAGGATGACCAAGCTTATAAAAATATTGGTGATCCGGCGACCTTCCTTGGTGTTTATGATGTCGTAAAAGAAGAAGAGTTGGTGACAAATGCCATGCTCACCATGCAGGCGGACGAATTTAATACTCAATATACGCCTGAAAATGAACAGAATGAAGGTGATGATATTTTAGCGGATTTCTTCAGTTCATTTGATGAAGAACCGATTGTGGATATACAGCCACAAGACGTAAAAGACAATTTCAAACTATTTGAATGTGAATATGAATTCGCTAAAAGAGCATTGTCTTATCTTAATAAAGACCAAAGACGTATCGCTGTTGAGTTCGAAGACGCTATTAAAAAAATAAAACTAACAGCTCCCGATGACTTAAAACAAAAATTTAAAGCTTATCCACCTGAAATTTATCCAGAGCATGGAGACTTTATTCTCACTGAAGATAAAGAAAATTATATGGAAGTGGTGAAGGCTTCTCGTAATGAAGAGAACTCTTGGCCAAAAGAACACTATTTATGGAAACGTCATCCTGTCGCTGAATGGTTACAAGAACGTATGTTGGGCAATACTGGGCGTAATGAAGCTTTAGTGATTGGTCTAAATACGCAACTTGAAAAAGATGAAGCGATTTTCTTAGTGTCTGCACTGATTCCTAACCGTAAAGCACATCCAGTGATTTGGGAATGGTACGCCGTACATACCAAAGCCAATCGCATTGCCAAAATTGAGCCTTTACAAGACATGCTGAATGTCTATGGTCAGATCCTTAAAAATGCACCGAATACGGGTGCACCAGTCGATTTAGATGCTTTGCAAAATTTACGCTCTGCCGTTGTGGATGGGGTGACTCAAGAAGTGCTCAAGAAGAAAGTCAGTTTTGATGAAGAGATGCAGCCCAAGCTTGCTGAACAACTTGAAAAATTAAGTGCTTTAAAAGGTAAACAAGAACAACAGTTACATCTGGATTTCGATCAAGGACTCGAGTCTGTTGCTAAAACCAAAAAAGAAGCTAAGCAACGTTATATCGATCAAGTGTTTAATGAATACGAAGTCTGGATTAAAGATACTTGGCAGACAGAAAATTCACCTTATATTCAATTAATTGCCGTTATTGCAGCAACTCAAAACTAAGGATAGATCATGGCTATTAGTGACAATGCAGCGACTTATTTGGGCATTCAAAACGAAAATGAATTCTATTCAGCACATTATTTATCTGAAGTTTTTGATGGTGATATACGCGATTTAATTCAACAGTGGCAAGCGAAAGAGCAACAGGACAGAGAGAGCCAACAAACTGTTATTTTTGAACCGCCATATCAACGCTTAAAAAACTTAGCACGTTCATATTTTAAAACCCATGAGCAGATTCAGCGCGAACGTAGTCTAAAAGCATCTTTAGCAGACCGTCGACAATTACACCAACAATTACTGAGTGCTTTGGATATTCCTTTTGCGCCGTATAACCATGTTTTTTCTATGGGTAATAAGGATGTAGAGCTACCAGTTTTGTCTGCTTATCCAAATCAGCAACAACCAAAATTGATGGTTGTAGAGGCAATTGATAAAGAAAATGACGGTTTTGACCCATTCTCACTAAGCCTGCTGAAAGAGCAATTCTTTGGACCAGGACCATATGCGGATGGTCTAGTGCATAAAGCGAAAGATGGGACTGCAATCAAGTGGTCGGACATTATCAATGATCACATTTTTAAAATGCAAGAACCACCACGTTGGGTCTTGGTCTTAGGTGATCGACAAGCGATTTTGGTTGATCGTTTTAAATGGCTACAAAACCGCGTTTTGCGTTTTGATTGGGATGAAATTTTAGGCCGTAAAGATACCAAGACCTTACAGGCCACAACAGCACTGTTATTTAAAGACAGTCTTGTTCCTGAAAATGGTGATTCGTTACTCGACAGCCTAGATGAAAATGCACATAAGCATGCTTTTGGGGTATCTGAGGACCTGAAATATGCCCTGCGTGAAGCAATTGAACTCTTAGGCAATGAAGCAACGGAACAGCTTTTACAACGTAAAGATATTAGTTGGGCAGGTGAAAAAACGGGGCTAAACCCAGAGCAACTCTCAAGAGAATGCTTACGGTATATGTATCGTTTGTTGTTCCTGTTTTATATTGAAGCACGTCCCGAGCTGGGCTATGTGCCGATTAAAACTAGTCACAGTTATCTTAAAGGTTATAGCTTAGAAAGTTTACGTGACTTGGAAATGGTGCAATTACAGAGCGAGCAGTCTTTAAAAGGTCACTATTTCCATTATTCAATTCAAAAGCTGTTTAATTTGATTCATACGGGTAAACCGCATGATCAAGGTGATCTTGCACTTGATGGGAGTTATAGCGCAGCGAGTACGGGCTTAACGGGTTTCGATATTCATGCTTTAGACAGTCATTTATTTGACCCGAAAAGAACACCGTATTTAGAAAAAGTAAAATTTACCAATCAAACACTACAACGCGTCATTCGCTTGATGTCTTTGACGCGTGAAACCAGCGGTCGTGGTCGTCAGCGCCGTGGTCGTGTTAGTTATGCGCAACTCGGTATTAACCAATTGGGTGCAGTTTACGAAGCACTGTTAAGTTATCGTGGCTTCTTTGCCAAAGAAGACTTATATGAGGTGAAGCGACCGCAGGACAATTACGATGAGCTGCATGAAGGCTATTTTGTTACTGCAACAGAAATTGATAGCTATGCGGATGATGAAAAAGTCTATGAGCGAAATGACGAAGGACTAAAAGTCCTCAAGAAACATCCTAAAGGTAAGTTTATTTACCGTTTAGCTGGTCGTGACCGTCAAAAGTCAGCCAGTTATTACACACCAGAAGTTCTGACCAAGAGTTTGGTCAAATACACCTTACGTGAAAAACTCGGTGCAGATTTAGAAAAAGTCAGTGCCGATGATATTTTAAAACTCACAGTATGTGAGCCTGCAATGGGTTCAGCAGCCTTCTTGAACGAAGCTGTCAATCAATTGGCTGAAGCATATTTAGTTAAGAAGCAGTCTGAGCTCAATCAACGTATTGAGATGAAAGATTATCAGCACGAGTTACAGACGGTCAAAATGCACATTGCCGACCATAATGTATTTGGTGTGGATTTAAACTCGATTGCGGTTGAACTTGCAGAAGTGTCTTTATGGCTGAACTCGATTAATGGTTCAAATCAGGTGCCATGGTTTGGCTATCAATTATTTAACGGTAACTCGCTGATTGGTGCACGTCGTCAGGTGTATGACGAGAAGCAGATTAAAACCAAAGTCAAAGCGGATAAGTGGTTTAACTTTGCACCGAAGCGTTTAGCACCTGAAAGTTTGGCCCAAAAAAAATCAGATCGTGCTGAGACAGAAGTGTATCACTTCCTATTACCTGATCCAGATATGGCAAACGTAACAGACCGTGATGCCAAAGCATTAAAGCCCGAAAAATTTGAAACGATTAAAAATTGGCGTAAAGGCTTTTTATCAAATTTAGAAGCTTGGGAGATTGAAACGCTACAACAATTTAGCGATGTGATTGATGAGCTTTGGGCACAGCATGTCCAGACTTTAAGAGCTGACCGTGCCCGCACGGAAGATCAATTTAAAATTTGGGGGCATGAATCGAAAGGTCAAACCACGACCACTGCTGCTAAAGATGAAATTCATGCTACTGGCATTTTTAACCATGATGCGCCAATTGCAACACCATATCATCGTTTGAAATTGGTAATGGATTATTGGTGTGCGTTATGGTTTTGGCCCATTGAAAAAGCAGATTTACTACCAGACCGTGCCACATGGATGATGGAGCTTAAGCTGGTACTGGAAAGTGAAGTTTATGATTTTCATCAGCCTGAACAAAGTGGTTTTGATTTTGATGCAGCAGTAGTAGAAACACAACCTGCTTTAACTGGTTTTGAAAAGACTCAGCATGATTTGTTTGGTGATGATCAACTCAGTTTAACGGTACAAGAAGAAAAGCTGAGCCAAGTTTTAACGGCAAAAGGTGAGTTGCATTTACCTAGTCTTTACAAACAACATCCACGTTTACAACTGGTAAAAGAGCTTGCAGATAAGTTTAAGTTTTTCCATTGGGAACTGACGTTTGCAGATATTTTTGCTGACCGTGGTGGTTTTGATGTGATGTTGGGGAATCCGCCGTGGTTAAAGGTGGAATGGAATGAAGGTGGTGTATTAGGGGATTACAATCCTGAGTTTTTGATTAAAAACTTTTCTGCGACACAATTGCGTGAGCGTAGAAAGCAAGAATTCGAACTTAAACCAGCATTGGAAAATGCTTGGTTTACAGAGCTAGAAGAAGCTGAAGGTACGTTAAATTTTTTGAATGCATATCAAAACTATCCGGAATTAAAAGGCATTCAAACTAATTTATATAAGTGTTTCTTACCACAAGCTTGGAAATGGGCAAGAGGTAATGGTGCTAGTGGTTTTTTACATCCAGAAGGGATCTATGATGACCCTAAAGGAGGAGATTTTAGAGCATTAATATATAAAAGATTAAGATCTCATTTTCAGTTCCAAAATCAATTTTTATTATTTGCTATCGGAGATAGAGTAAAATTTAGTATAAATATTTATGCAGAGTTAAAAGATCGAATTGATTTTATAAGTATTTGTAATTTATTTTCTCCAAAAACTATAGAACAATGTTTAAATCATGATAGCTCAGGTTTAACACCTGGACTTAAAAATTCTGAGGATAAATGGGAAACTAGAGGACATAAAAATAGAATTTTGTATGTTAATGAAGATAGTTTAAGGATTTTTTATAAACTCTACGATGGTGATGGTGATTCGATTAATAAAGCAAGATTACCAGCTATACATTCTGTTGATTTGCTATCGGCATTAGCTAAATTGGCTAATGTTCCTCAAAGATTGTCTGATCTTGGAGAAAATTACTCTTCGACAGTAATGTTTGATGAAACTTATGCACAGAGAGATGGTTTAATCAAAAGATCTACTGAATTTGCTAGTGATGCAAAGGATATTATTTTATCGGGACCTCACTTTTTTGTTGGTAATCCACTGTATAAAACGCCTCGTAGAATATGTATTCAAAAAGCAGACTATGATGTTCTAGATCATACTAATTTAAATTACGATTATTCTCCTAGATATAATTACATACCTAGCGATAAAAATAAATTTATTGATAAGATCCCTCACGTAACTTGGATTGAAAATAATGAGGTCTGCTCAAAAAAAATTACTGAATATTACAGGGTAATAACTAAGTTTCAGATGTCTCAAGGAGCTGAAAGAAGTTTCTTTACGGCGATTATTCCACCTTATCACAATCATATTAATACGATTATATCGTATGCCTTTAAGGATATTGAAAATTTAATATTTTTTTCAGCGGGTGGTTTTTCAATAATATTTGATTTTTATATCAGAACAAGTGGGCGTTTAGCATCGAGTGGTATTACACCAACGCTACCAATATGTAAGCCAAATAAATATTTAAAACTAAGGGTGTTACTTCTAAATTGCTTAACAAAAAGTTATGAAGACTTATGGAGAAAGTGTTGGGAAGAAGTGTTCATACAAGATCAATGGACCAATAATAAGCTATTAAATAATCAACTTTTTAAAGAGTTAGATACAGATTTAACATCCTCTTTCTCACTAAGAACCGATTTCGAACGCCGTCAGGCACTCCTAGAAATCGACGTACTTGTTGCCATGGAACTCGGTATGACCCTACAGGAATTACTCACCATTTACCGTGTGCAATTCCCAGTCATGCAACAGTACGAACGTGAAACCTACTATGACCAAAGTGGACGTATAGTCTTTACACCATCAAAAGGTCTAGTCGGTGTTGGACTTGATCGTACTGTGGGACGAAATGATCCACCTGTCAAAATTAAATATCCATGTGGCAAAGAAGAAACTAAACCACTGGGGTGGACCGAAGCCCAAAAACTACCAGATGGCACAAAAATCCATAGAACCATTTTAGATGACACGCAACCGGGCGGACCTGTTGAACGTGTGATTACCTATACCAGTCCATGGTATTTACCAAATCGAGAAGAAGATTATAAACAAGCGTGGGACGTGTTTACGGCACGATTCAAAGCGCAAGAGGGTGTGTAAAGCATGTTTCCGAGTTTAATTTCAAAAGATATAGAGCAAGCATTAAAAAGTTTTATTACAACAGGGTATGAAACGGAAACACCACACTTTAAAGGCAAGTTTGAAGCATTGGTCGATCAAGATGCCAATGGAGAGGCTTTCTTCAAGGGACCTTATGTCTCTTTAGGGCTTCCTTTTGCCAAAAATCCGAAAGCGACTTGTCACTTTTTCCCAAACTTTAAAACGGAACATTCACCGTTTGCGCATCAGGAAAAAGCATGGCAACGCCTTGTTGGAGAAACGGCAAAACCCACTTTGGTGGCTACGGGAACAGGTTCGGGTAAAACGGAGTGTTTCTTATATCCATTGCTGAATCATTGTTTAGAACAAACGGGTAAAGGCATTAAAGCCATTATTATTTACCCAATGAACGCTTTGGCAACTGACCAAGCCAAACGCTTTGCAGAAGTTATCTATAACACACCTGAACTGAAAAACCGTGTCAATGTCGGGCTGTTTGTTGGACAAGATGACAATGCAGCCACTGGTACCAAACAAATGTCGGCGACACAAGTCATTACCGACCATGACACACTGCGTAAAACACCGCCAGATATCTTGCTAACCAACTATAAAATGTTGGATTACTTGCTGATGCGTCCAAAAGACCAAAGTCTTTGGGTGCAAAACAAAGCGGATACCTTAAAGTATTTGGTTGTCGATGAATTGCATACCTTTGACGGGGCACAAGGTTCTGACTTGGCGATGTTGATTCGTCGTCTAAAAGCGCATTTAAAAACACCAAAGAATCATTTGGTCACGGTAGGGACTTCTGCAACCATTGGCTCTGAAGAAAGCAAAGGGGATCTACTCGACTTTGTTTCGAAAATCTTTGATGCGGAATTTACCGCAGACAGTATTATTGGGGAAACACGGGTCAGCCCAGCCGAATTCCAAGCACCGATTGAGTATTACAGCATCTCTTATGACTTCGATCCAAAACTATTAAACCAACAACAATTTGAATCGGAAGAAGAGTATCTAAAACATCAGGCTTGGTTCTTTTTTGGTAAAGCAGCAGATGGTGGTTTTGACCTTGATCCTAGCGATATGCAATCCCGCCAAGAATTAGGGCTTAAATTAAAGAGTCATGCTTTCTTCTTAAAACTGTTGAATGACGCACAAACGCTGACACCTTTTTCAAGTCTCGTCCCTGAAGCTAGAACTTTACCACCAAGTTTAAGACCTTATGCGGAGCATATTCTGATGTCATTATTGGCATTGGTATCTCATGCACGTGGTAAAGACTACCCAGGACAACCCTTTGTCTCACTAAGATTCCAAGCGTGGATTCGAGAGCTTCGCCGTATTGTCGCCACGGTAAATAAAGACCCTGAGCATGTACATTTACACTTTCATGACGATTTAAAAAAACAAAAAGATCAAGTAGTATTACCCGTTCTGCAATGTTCGGAATGTCACGCAACGTCTTGGCTAGCGGCAGAGAAGATGGGTGATACCCAAATTGAAACGGACCTACGTAAATTGTATAACCGTTTCTTTAAAAACGATGTACAGGCCAAATATCTGATGCCGATTGTTCCTGAACAGTGTCATGATGTTACGGGCGAGGTGAGTTATTTATGTGGTGAATGTTGTCACCAAAGTGGTGTTAAAACAGAGCAATGTAATAAATGTGGCTCTAAAAACGTTGTTTGTGTTGTAGAAAGTGCTGAGATTAAAGAAGTTCAAGAAAAGGGGGTGAATACCACCAAAAAAGAACGGACATGCCCATCTTGTCAATCTCGTAACTCGCTGATTATCTTTGGTTCTCAGGCCGCAAGCCTAACTTCGGTTGCGATTAACCAACTGTTTTCAAATCAACTCAATCAAGATAAAAAAGTCATCGCTTTTTCCGACTCTGTTCAAGATGCCACTCATCGTGCTGGTTTTTATAGTGCACGTACTTGGGAAATGAACCTCAGAACAGGGATGGCACAATACATTGCTAAACATGGCTCAGTGCCTTATTTGGACTTTGTGAATCATTGGTTTGAAGATTATGAACTGAATGAGAAAAACCCAAATGGTTGGACGCATGAAAAATTCATTACTGAATTTATTGCGCCTAATTTAGAGTCTCGTGAAACGTATATTGATATGAAAGAGGGTAAAAACCCTCAACTTGCTCAATTATTGGCAGATATTAAGCGTCGCCTTGCATGGGAAGCACTGCACGAGCTAGGTATTAAAAGCCAAACAGGGCGTTCTTTACGTCGTACTGGGGTGGCAACTTTGTATTGGGAAGCAACCTTAGTCCATCAAGCAGCGAATCAATTAAAACACGATGCACTTAATCATTTGGGATATGAGCTTTCCGAAAAACAAGCGCAACAAGTACTGTGGGGCATCTGCCTAAGGTTACGTAACCACGGCGCGATCTATCATCAGCTCTTAGAGGGTTATGTAGAGCGTGGTGGTGATTATTATATTTTAACCAATGACAAGACCTTACCCACCTTTGGTTCACACTCGCAATTACCCGTATTTCCTGCGAATGATAAATGTAAAAATTTTGAAAGTATCACACTTAAAAAAGGTCAAAGCTGGTATGAAAAGTGGCTGACTTTGGTTGTACATACAGAACAATTGGTGGCTAAAGACTTTTATAGCAATTTATTTGAATATTGCTTAAAAGCATTACAAAGCGTGGACTTAGTTGTTGAACGGGTGATTAAAATCAAAGATGCACGGGTTTGGGGCTTAAATCCGCAAAAACTGTTTGTTACTCATCAGCTCAGTACGTTTACCTTACGTGCTTCAGATAGTTTAGATTTATCCCAGGGCCATGGTGAGCTTAATGTTCCACAGCAATGGGATGATGAGATTGAAGATCTTCCGTCTTTACAGTTAAACGTAAAGAACAATACGCGGATGTATGTTTGGAAAAAAGATCGCCGGCCATTGAATAATTTTTATCGACATTTCTACTTGCATGGGCAAATTAACCGTGTAATTGGGCATGAGCATACCGGTTTATTGTCACGTTCATTACGTGAAAAAGTTGAAAATCAGTTTAAAGCCAAAGAAAAATCAGGTGAACGTAAGCCATGGTTTGAAAACCTATTGTCTGCGACACCGACATTGGAAATGGGTATTGATATTGGTGATCTGTCATCGGTGATTTTGGCTTCAGTACCACCATCACAGGCAAGCTATTTACAGCGTATTGGTCGAGCTGGACGTTCGACGGGGAACTCTGTGGCGTTAACGGTTGCTAAAGGACAACCACATGATTTGTATTTTTATGCAAATCCATTGCAAATGATGGCGGGCAATGTTGAGCCACCTGCAATTTTCTTAGAAGCTTCCATGGTGTTGAAACGACAATTATTTGCGTACTGTTTTGATGACTGGGGACGAGCAGAACAAGGTAAACAAAGTATTCCAGAAACCATGCAATTGGTCATTGGTGCAGTCAAAACCAATAATACAGACCGTTTCCCATACACTTTAATTGAATACATACGGACCAATCGTGATCGTTTATGGGATGAGTTTAGTGAATTACTGCCTCCTACAATGAGTGCAGATAATCGTGAACGACTCAAAAAAGTAATCATTAATAATGAAGCTGAAGAAGAGCAAATTGAATGGGTTTTGATTAATCGAATTAAAGAGTTAGCAGAGGAAATCAATCGTTTAAATGAGCAGAAGAATGCATTAGAAAAAACGCTGAAGAAAACTGAAGCATTACCTGATGATGAAGAAAAGAAAAAGAAATTAGAGGAGCTTCATCAGGAAATTACAGGTGTGGCAAGGCTTAAACGTAATATTTATAGCAAAGCGACATTTAATTTTCTAACAGATGAAGGCTTACTCCCTAACTATGCTTTCCCTGAGGAAGGTACGACATTAAAATCTGTCATTTTTAGAAAGTCTTCAGATCCCTCGAGTACTTCACCGTATCATTCCGAAGAGTATGAATATACACGACCAGCTCATGCAGCGATTAGCGAATTGGCACCAAATAGTATTTTCTATGCGTCGCATCACAAGGTTGAGATTACCCGCGTCGAAACGGCAAAGGGTAAAGCCATTGAAATGATGCGAATGTGCCCAAGCTGCAGTTATCATGAGACGGTGGGTTCAATGGTCACGGCATCAAGTTGTCCCCGTTGTGGTGATATTCAATGGGCAGATGTAAGGCAGCAGTTTCCAGTATTGAAATTGGTGCAGGTGTATGCCAATACATTGAAATCTAAGGCGATGCTATCTGATGATAGTGAAACACGTGAACCATTATTCTTTAATAAGCAGATGCTCGTGGATGTTGATCCGCAGGATGTGGAACTTGCATATGCTTTTGAAAACGAAGACCGACCTTTTGGTTTTGAATTCGTTAAAAAAGCAAAATTTATTGAAATGAATTTTGGTGAAAGTACGGGCTCTACTGACTTAACCTTTTACATCGCTGGTAAGGAGTTAGAGCGCCCAGGTTTTAGAATCTGCAAGGAATGCGGCACTGTACAAGATAAAAAAGGCCCTGCAAAACATCAGCACTACTGTAGCTTTGCTAAAAATCAAGATGAAAGTGGCATTGAACAATGTCTGTATTTGTACCGACAATATGTTTCAGAAGCCATCCGTATTCTTATGCCGAGTATGGCTGTAGCAACGCCAGATGAACAGATCAACTCTTTTGTTGCAGCAATGCAGTTAGGCCTTAAAAAGAAATTTGGCGGCAAAGTCGATCACTTACAAATTATGATTTCTGAACAGCCTGTTGCTGGTAGTGACTTTAGAGAACGCTACTTAGTAATTTATGACAGCGTTCCTGGTGGTACGGGTTATTTACATGAATTGCTCGCGGACCCAAAGCATTTGTTAGATACATTTAAAGCAGCCCAAAAAGTAATGGCTGAATGCTCATGTCAACATGTCATTCCTGAGGTGGATGGTTGCTATCAATGCTTGTATGCCTATCGTAATTCCTACGGTATGGAAAGCACTTCACGTAAAGTCGCTTTGAATATGTTGCATGAGTTATTACGTGATGATCCGACATTTAAAAAAGTTGAACACTTAGGGAAAGTGAAAAAAGTGGTTTGGGAGGATAGCCAGCTAGAAGTACGCTTCCCAGAAGCAATAAAAACATTTAATGAACCAGAATTACAACCCTTTGTTGGTGGTAAGAAAGTCAGTGTAAAAGTTGATTTGATCAAAGGAAATAAGGCATATCATTTAAGTATTGACAAAGAACAATACCGTATGGAAATGCATGTCCAATTGGGTCCATCACAGGGCGTTGCTTATGCTTGTGAGCCAGACTTTATTATTTACCCAGAAAATAAAGAGGCAAAGAAAGCAGGCTTTAAACCGATTGCAATTTTCTTGGACGGTTATGAGTATCATGCACAAAGTGTGCATGATGATTTACTTAAACGTCAGGCACTGCTACGTTCAGGACAGTATTGGGTCTGGTCTCTCACATGGCACGATGTGGAATCTAGCTTTGCAAAAAATGAAGTTAAAGTTGCTAATGTATTTCCAAGTGTTGTGGAAGAAACATCAGCATATACTAGATTGAAAGGAGCACATGAACAAAAATTGAAGCCATATACGTTCAATGATTTACAACTTAATAGTTTTAATTTATTGATGAAATTTTTAAGTCACCCAAATACAGAAGATCTGCAAAAATTAAGTGCTTTACAAGCTCTACGCTTAATCGACCCGAGGCATAAATCAGATCAAAATTTAGCTCAATGGAAAAATTTTACTCAGTATTTTCCTTTGGAGTTTAATGAGCTTTCTCAATCTAAGTCACTTCTTTTGGCAAATATATTCGAACTTGGTCATAACGAAAATCAGCTTAAATTAGCGTATGCTGCAGGTACTGGCATTATTAATAGTCTGGATTTAAACGAACTCATGATTGGTATTCAAGTCCAATTAGGTGAAAAAAATCTCGAAGAAACTAAATTGCTGTGGATGAAGTTGTGGCAACTCATGAATTGGTTTCAGTTTTGTCCAAATCTATATGCTGGAGAAATTAAACAAACCAATGAAGGTGTCTATTCAAGATTGAGTTGGAATACACCGTCTGTTTCAGATCATGATGACTGGTCATTTGTATTTGAAGAGGCATCAGAAGTTATACATCCGTTGCTATACGCATTAAAGGATCAATGTATTTCTATGCCTTTAGTTGGCTTTGAGTTAGAAGGTGCTAAAGGTGAAATTTTGGCAGAAGCTGAATTGTTATGGAAAGATCAAAAAATCATTGTGCTTTTGCCATATCAATTCGATGACAAAGAAGTATTCGAACAACAAGGGTATTACGTATACCTATTTGAAAATAATTTGGAAATATTAGTAAATGAATTGGGGGATAAGCTATGAAAACAAATTTAAAGCTGGCTTTTTCTGATGGATATTTTGCATCACTGAATAAATTGCCATCCAATATTCAGGCAAAAGTAAACCAACAGATTATCAAGTTTATGGTCAATCCCTCTTTGCCTGGTTTTAATCTAGAAAAATTACAAGTTGTCAAAGATGATAGCTTTAGATCCTTACGAGTAGATCAGACCTATCGCATCATTGTCTCCGAACAAGGCAATATTCTGTTATTGCTTTGGGTTGATCACCATGATGATGCCTACACATGGGCGAAAACGCATAAATGTAATATTAATGCCGAAACAGGTGCTATTCAGCTTTATCAAAGTGAAGTCCAAGCAGTGGTAATAGAGTCTCAGGAGACTTCGGAAAGTTTATTCAATTCTTTGCGTGATAAGCAATTGATGAAACTAGGGGTGCCAGAAGATTTAATCCCTCAAGTTCGATTAGTGCAAACGGAAGAAGATTTGGATCAGTTACAAACCAATTTGCCACAAGATGCCTATGAAGGCTTATTCTTGTATCTAGCAGGGCAAAGCTACGAGTCCATTCTTGCTGAGCGTGAAATTGCTGAAGATAGTCAATTTAGTACGACCGATTTTGAGGCTGCACTGGCTAGGGATCAGTCATTAGCCAAATTCTCTGTGGTTTCTGGTGAGACGGAATTGGAGGAGATGCTAAGTGCATCGCTAGAAAAATGGCGTGTTTTCCTACACTCATCACAACGTAAACTAGCAACAGGACATAAAAAAGGACCTATTCGTGTTTTAGGCGGTGCTGGCACGGGTAAGACGGTAGTGGCTATGCACCGAGCAAAATGGTTAGCTGAGAATTTAACTGATCCGAATCATAAAATTCTATTTACAACTTTTACCAAGAACTTAGCACAAGATATTGAAGATCAGCTTAGAAGTTTATGTGGAGAGGCTTTACTGCAAAAAATTGAAGTCGTGAATTTAGATCGATGGGTTCAGTATTTCTTACGTAAACAAAAATATGATTTTGAGATTGTCTACAGTCGAGAAAAGTTAGATGAGCATTGGAAAATGGCCTATGCAGAAATGTCACCAGAATTGACATTAAGCTTAGAGTTTTTCAAAGAAGAATGGTTGCATGTAATACAACCACAGGGCATTACCTCACTTGAGGAATATAAGCAGGCACGCCGTGTAGGACGAGGTACACGTTTAAGTCGAGCAGATAAAATTAAAGTTTGGGATGTTTTATCTGAATATAGACGTTTGCTGAATCAACATGGAATCAAAGAAATATCAGATGCCTATCGAGATGCAGCAGACTTTATCAAAGTAAATGGTATAGATTTTCCTTATCAAAGTATTGTTGTGGATGAAGCCCAAGATATGGGACCACAAGCATTCAAGTTGTTAAGAGCGATTGTGCCAGAGCAAGAAAATGATCTCTTTATTGTTGGTGATGCACATCAACGTATTTATGATCAAAATAAAGTAGTTTTGAGTCAAGTTGGGATTAATGTACGTGGGCGATCAGCTAAACTCAAAATTAATTATCGAACCACGGATGAAATTAGAAAGTTTGCAAGCGCAATTCTAAATGATATGCCAATAGATGATTTGGATGGTGGTGAGGATGATAATACTTTGTATAAGTCTCTGACGCATGGACCAGCACCTTTTATCTTTGATAATAGTCAAAATTTTGAAGAACAAATGCAAAAGGTATTTGCTTTTATTGATCAGTCATCTTATCCATTAGAGAGTATTTGTATTGTTGCAAGAACGAATGCGGAAATAGATAAAATTGCTCAACAATTTAATGCTGAGAAGCGAAAATTCCATAGAATTGAAACCTCTGAAACACATGCTCCAAAGGATGTTGTAAAAATTGCCACGATCCATCGTGTTAAAGGCTTGGAATTTGATTTAATTGTTTTAGCATCTTGTAATGAGGGGCTTATACCATTAAAGAATGCCGTCGAGCATAAAGCAGATGAAGTGTCTCAGATTGAAGCAGATGCTCATGAGAGATCACTTGTATTTGTTGCTTTAACGCGTGCTAAGAAGGAAGTCGTTATTTCTTCTTATGGGGTGAAGAGTAGCTACTTAGTTTAGTTCGTTTTCTCTCATGAGCAATAGGTAACACGATACCAGAGATCTACATGGTATTAAACTGTGAGCAATGATTGGTGTTTAGATTCTATGTCACTAATTTTACAGAATTTTTAATAATTAGTCGAGAAAAGAGCCGTGGAAGTTGTTGATAAAAATGCATGGGTAAATTTTTATAAAAATACCCTGTTTTCACATATATTGAAATTTGAAGGGAGACAGAATGAGTTAGCTCAAATTTTAAAGGATCTAAAAAAACAAGTTGATCAAAGTTTTAAGTCAGATAAAACACTCGATGAAAATGGCAATATCATTGAGGAACCAAAGCATCATACAGAAATAGATCCCTTTACTGTAATTAGTTTGATCAATGTGGGTACATTGAAGAAAAGATCAACATTGCATAGTGGTTTGCTAAATAGAGATGATTTTCGTGTTGATTTAACTGGCTGTGCCGAATCTGATGCACAAAGTGCATGGTATTACCCTTATAGAGTTAAACAAAATGGTAGTGATATTTACGAAAGACCAAAAGAAATCATATCTAGATTATGGGGATTGTTTAGAAAACTTGCGGAACTTAAAGATATCAAAGAAATAGAAAAAATTATTATTGAAATATTGCCACAAGATGTCATTGGGATTAATAAACTTTCAACCGGCTTATATCGTTGTCGACCAGATTTATTTTTTCCGTTAAATGCGACAGGAAAGGCTTTTCTAGATAAAAGTAAAATTAGTTACACAGATACTGTTGTTGAAACTGAAGATAAAGCTTTACAAGTATGGAATGATTATCTGGATACTTTAAAGCGAATAAAAGAGACATTCAAAGATCAAGAGTTTTATGACCTATATTATCAAGCTGTCGTTGATGTCAATCGTTCAAGATTAAATAAAGGGCATAAACAAGAAGACAATAATTTGAGCACGAAAAATAAAATAGAAACCAATATGCCACTGAATCAGATTTTATATGGCCCACCAGGTACAGGTAAAACGTATGCAACTACAGAACTTGCTGTTCAAATTGCTGCCCCAGATTGGTATGCCTCACTAACCGAAACGGACACAATTGAACATCATAAGGCCATTAAAGAAAAATATGATGAACTAATCAAGACAAAGCAAATTGCTTTTACTACTTTCCATCAAAGTTTTAGTTATGAAGACTTTATTGAAGGTTTAAAAGCATATGTACCTGAAGGTCAAACTAATTTTGCCTATAAAGTTGAAGATGGGATTTTTAAAAAAATAGCCATAAAAGCACAAAAGGCAGCGGGGATTAATAAGAATGATGTTTTAGGACTCAATAGTTCACCTAAAATCTGGAAAATTTCATTAGGTGAAACTTGGGATGTAGAACGCAGAAAAAAATATTTTGAGAATAGTGAAATACGTATAGGGTGGAATGCGACTGGCAATTTATTAACTGAGCGTAATGAAGATCAAATCAAGTATTTCGAATCATTAGGTCCTAATGATCAAACATCTTTAAATGATTTTAGTGAAGGAATGAAGATTGGTGACGTCATACTGTGTTTACGTGATAGGAAGAGTATCCAAGCTATAGGTGTTATCAGTTCAGACTATTATTTTGATGAACAAGCCTATGAATTAGATTCCGACTTTGCGCATGTCAGAAAAGTGAAATGGCTAGCAACGGGTATTAATTTCAATATATTAGCTTTAAACAATAATTTTCAATTGGGAATCAAATCGGTACATGAGTTAGCACGTATCAGTTGGGTACAGCTTGTTGAAGAGTTGAAAGCCCAAGATATCATTATTGAAGAAATTCATAACCCAAAGACACTCATAACTAATAGTGTCAATCACGTACTGATTATGGATGAAATAAACCGAGGCAACATCTCAAAAATCTTTGGTGAACTGATTACCCTGATTGAGGATGATAAGCGTGCGGGTAAGTCAGATGCACGTGAATTAACTTTGCCATACTCAAAGGAACCTTTTACTGTACCTTCTAACTTATATTTGATCGGTACGATGAATACGGCAGATAAGTCACTGACACAATTAGATTTAGCCTTGCGTCGTCGATTTGAGTTTAAGGAAGTTGGTCCAGATAGCCAAATTCTAGAGGATATGGAAGCATCGCAGCATGATGTGGATATTCCTCTAATGCTCAAAAAAATGAATCAACGCATTCAATATTTAAAAGGTAAAGATTATCAAATTGGTCATAGCTATTTCATGCCTTTGTGTTCGGTAATGGACGAAACTAAGTATCTGGAAACATTACGACGAATTTTTGAAAATAAGATCATTCCGCTATTGCAAGAATATTTCTTCAGTAATTTAAAACATATAGGTTTGGTATTGAATGATAATCCAGATGATATGGATGAGCGAAAGATAATTCAGGACTTGAATTTTGATGAAAATATCTTTGGCTATGGGCAGCAACCAAAAGGAAATCCATTGTTTGCAGTCGAACTAAATCTAGGCTGCTTTAGTGATTTAAAACGTTTCCAACAGATCTACCACTAAGATGATTACGGTAACAGAATACGCAGAGCTACAGTCTTATCAAAAGACTGTAGTGACTGAGAATACTTTAGCAACAGCAAGTCGTCGTGCTTATATTAGTCAAAAGACTTTGGATTGGATGATTGATAAGTATCAAGCTACTCGTATTGAAGAAACTGATCAGGTTCTTGTATTAGAAGAAGTACGGCGCAACAGTTTTAAGTTAGGTGCTTATGTTGGCTATATACAAAGCCCTTTCAATGAGGAGCAGATTCAGATTTTACCTAAAATTGAATTAGGTGATAGCCAAATTGAAAAATCTAAAAATATATTAAAAAACATGCTCTCTGAGGTTTATGATATACGACCTAAAGAGATGAGTGAAGCTGATTTAACGCAAACTGATTTGCCAATACATGAGTGGATTATTCGACGCTTTTTGGAAGAGCTCGAACAACTTATCCATCATGGGCTAAAACGTGATTACGAGTTAGTACAAGATGTGCAGCCTTATCTGAAAGGAAGGCTATTAGTTCAACAACAGATTAACCATGGAGTAGGTAAGGATTATCTATTTGAAATTGAATATGATGAGTTCCTGTTTAATGGTATTGAAAATCGCTTAATTAAAACAGCGTTAATTTATGCATTAGAAATGACTAGGAATGATCATTCTATCGCAATCGGGCATGATTTTACTGAATTAATGCATGAGATACCAACATGTCATGATCCCGTTGAAAGCTTAGGGCAATGGCGTGAAGGTAAGTTATTTAGTCAATACGAAGATATAAAACCATGGTGTGAGCTATTATTGCTGAATATCAATCCATCATTTCAAAATGGCGAACGCCGTGGCATGTCTTTACTATTTTCTATGCCACAGCTCTTCGAAAAATATGTGGCGAAAAAGCTACAAACTCAGTTAAAACCTTGCCATAGATTACAGATTCAACCGAGTCGACAAACATTGGTGAGTCACACACCTAAAAATAGAACATTACAAAACTGGTTTGCATTAGAACCTGATTTAGCTGTCTATAAAGGGGGGGACTGTCAGGTTATTCTTGATACCAAATGGAAATTTATTCATCAAGAGAAGGCTAATTCCACTGAAAAATATGGAATCAGCCAGGCTGATTTGTATCAAATGCACGCCTATGGCAATAAGTATTTAGGCCAAAAAGGTCAGTTGATTTTGATCTATCCAAAACATCAAAAATTTACAGTTCATTTGCCACATTTTAACTATTCAGATGAGCTTTGTTTATATGTACTTCCTTTTGATTTGGAAAAAGGTGTCTTGATTGGACAAGAACTTGTAGCAGCTATGATTTAAAGGAATTCTCTAAAACAATGTTATCCATAAATAAGCTAGAAATTGGGCAAAAACTTACAAATAAGGAACTGAACCGTACCGGGATTGTCGGAGACTTTTTATTTAAGTTAGGCCACCTGACCTAATATTTTAATCTTATCATAGTACATTGCTTCAAACTCAGAAGAGGCTAGTAAGTTCTCTTCTTTATGGGATTGTAGACTGGCATAAAAAGCAACTTGAATTGAGTTGGTTTTCTCAATCAATATATGAACTAAAGATTACAGTAGTAATCTTTAGTACCTAAAATTTTACTCGGGTAAAAATAGGTTAAACATTTTTATTGTCATCAACCTAAGTTGACAAA
Source organism: Acinetobacter sp. YH01003 (assembly GCF_013420525.1). NCBI lineage: Bacteria > Pseudomonadati > Pseudomonadota > Gammaproteobacteria > Moraxellales > Moraxellaceae > Acinetobacter > Acinetobacter sp. YH01003. Next base: position 580,571 of record NZ_VOXY01000001.1, read on the forward strand.
AACAACTAAACATGCAAAAAGACATTTTTGGTTAAACGATGTTTGCACATGCCATGGATTGTTACCGTCCCACTCAGCTTAGAACAGCGTGCACAACTAATTCTCCTGACTAAGCATGCAGCACATTGGCGTGAAAGACAACGTGCCCAAACCATTCTCTGGCTTTCCGAAGGTAAAACTGTTGCCGAAGTTGCTGCGTTACAAGAGCGTATCCCAGAAACCATAAGGCTACAACGCCGACATTGGGAGCTACATCAGTTTGAATCGATTCAAGAAGGTCATCGCTCAGGCCGTCCCAATACACTGACCTCAAACTATCAGGCTCAAATCTTAGAGTGGGTCAACACAAGCCCACTCAATGCAGAACAAATCCGAGTCAAACTGCATGAAAAACACGGTGTGTCCGTGTCTGTTGAAACTCTTCGCAAGTTTTTGCGAGATTCAGGCATGGTCTTCAAACGCATCCGCCACAGCTTGAAAAAAAAGAGACCCGACCGCATTTGGACAAGCGCAACAGCAGATTGAAGCATTACGTGAGCAAGCGGCACGTGGTGAAATTGTATTGGGCTATGTCGACGAAAAAGGATTTTCGGCTACGTCAGATATAGTCAAACTACTTTATTATTCATACAGGATTCGAAAAAACTCGAAATAACTCATCGACCGATTTGTATTATTTTTATAATGATTTGACTATAACCGTTACGCATGGACAAAGATAGGCGATGTTCATGCGGTTGATGCTGTAAGACTAAAGCGAGTTAATGTGATGGTTGTCTCCTGTCAACGGGTCATCTGATCATCAGGTGCCTACAGGAGTCCGTTAACAGTCGCTGGTTTTATGCCTATTTGATGGGTGTAGCAGCACAGGTGAAACGCAGCTATCAAGTTCCTTTGGTGTTGATTGTTGACAATGCCTCGATTCATCGCAGCAAACACAGATGGTAGATTGGCGAAAGCTTCTTGTACAAGAGTATTCAACGACTTTGTATTTTCTACCTGCGTAAAGTCCTGAGCTGAATAGAATTGAGATGGTTTGGAAGCAGATGAAGTATAACTGGCGGGATTTTAATGTGATGAAGGCAGATCAAATAGAGCGTTGGGTTGGGAAGATTTCAAAGGGTTTTGTTAATGAATACATGTTTACTTTTTAGTTGATACTTATGAGCCTTCAGTTCATTAATTTAGCCTTTTTAAGGCTACTTTTGCATAGAAAATATTCTGGATAGATTCTTAGGGGGCAGGTTTATGCATTTTGAAATTATATTGCTGAATAAGCCTTCCATGCTAGGTTTATGCAACAAAGCCTTTTTTATATTAAATAAATATAATAAGATACTACATATATTTTCAATTCTATCAGATTTAGTGCATATGAACTTTTTTAAAAAATTAAAAGATAAAATACATGAATTAAGACAAGAAACAGAAAAATGGCCTGAACAAGCTCAAGCTCAAGTAGCTGAAAATATGATAAAAAGCGAACAGTCTCTGATGAAAGCACGCTATGAATTTATGAACTCTATGTTACAAACTAAAAATTTACCTCTGTACAAATCTATGGATATATTTTTGGAACAGTTTGAGGAAAAGCAAAAAGAATATCTTTTAATTAAAGAAGAGTTTATAAAAAAAAATAAAAATTCTTCTTTAACTCAGGAACAAAAAGATTTTTTTATAGATCATAATGATATTTGGCTACCATTTTTAGCTAGCCAGGATGGCATTATTGACTTACATGATTATATTATAAATGATGTTATTAAAAAAAGGCGGCAGAGTAAAACTTGAAGTGCGACATAAACCACCTAATTAATTTAAAGGGTTTATGGAGTATATAAAATTGTCATACCATCATCTTAACTTTGAAGATCGTACTGCATTAATGCTTGAGTCAAGAAAAGAAGGCTTTTCAGCCAGAAAATTTGCTGAACTCATTAAAAGACATCCTAGTACGATCTATCGTGAGCTTAAAAGAAATAGCATCAATGACGTTTTGAACCGTACCGGGTTTGTCGGAGACTGAAATTCATGCACGTGTAGCAGTCCTCAGCAGATTTAAGGAATTAGGTCGACCACTTACCCAAGTTACGCCTTAAATTTGGCTCAATTAGGGGCCTTTGCAATTCAAATCTTTGTGCAACAAAGCCCAATATAAGTTAAAATACTCTATAATTATTTTGATTAACAGATCCTTATGATTTTGCAATAAATAAACTTGTTGCGTTAGTCAAATTTTAAATAGCCGAAAGCTATATTTTATGACGTTTTAGCCAATTCAAAAATTAGATAAAACTATACTTTCGAAAGAGGTCTAATCTATAGTTTTTTAGTGAAATATTCTGAAATAAAGAGGCTCTAATGGCTAGAGGCATTAATAAAGTTATTTTAATTGGTACATTAGGCAAAGATCCAGAAACCAAAAACTTCCCTAATGGTGGATCATTAACACAATTTTCGATCGCAACGAGTGAATCATGGAAAGATAAAAATACAGGTGAACGCAAAGAACAAACAGAATGGCATCGCATTGTTTTAAACAATAGATTAGGTGAAATTGCACAACAGTATTTGCGTAAAGGCTCGAAAGTTTATATTGAAGGATCATTACGTACACGTCAATGGACTGATCAAAATGGTCAAGAACGTTACACTACTGAAATTCGTGGTGAACAAATGCAAATGTTGGACTCTAGTCGACCACAAACGAGTACCGAAACTAGCTTAGAGCAAAACATTGTTTCTCCTCTAGGTATACCAAAAACTGTAAAAAGCCCCGTACCTGTATTCACACCAACAGATTTAGATGATGATTTACCTTTCTAGATCATATAGATAGGTAGTTTGTTAAGTTATTTGAGATAAAGTTGTATTGAACTCATGTAAATGATGAAGTCTAGTCAATAGCTTACAGTATTTAGATTAGACTGATGCACTCTATTGATTTGAAAATATACGCAAAGATGAATACATGAATGAAATAATTTATACAGAAGATGAATTGAAAGATTATTCAGATCAAGAGCTTTTAGCTATCTTAGCTAAATCTTGGGGGGTTGATGATGGTAAGTTTGAAGTGTGGGGGGAATTACAACCTGCTTTAGGTGATAAATCACATGGTTATCTACGTGATTCCTACTTAATTAAAACTGGCAAAAAACTTCATTATCCATTACAAGGTTCCGATCAAGAAGCTTGCAGTTTTTTTGTTACGTCTCAGGATGTAATACGCGATGGATCTAAGAAAAAAAGACGTTATATTCGATGTGAGTTAGAACTTGCTCCGAAAGCAGAACGTATTAAACATAAGAATCCACTAGAATTATGTGTAAAAAAAGGTTCAGGGGAAAATCTTCGTTATTTACCTAAAGAAATTCCGCAAGAGATTTTAATCGATCCACATGCAGATAATGAGCGTTCTCAATTTATCGCCAAATCAATCTATGATTTTTATTTTGAAAAAGCTAGGGATGATATAGATGAAGAGATTAAGCAAAAAAGAAGCGAGTTAGAGAAAAAGTTATCTGAGCAAGAAAATGAAGCGGATAAATTAATTAAAAAGAGTACAGTGGCTTTAGAGAAAAGCGAACAAAAAAGAGATGTGGTCAAAAAACTTGTTGATACATTAAATGCTAGACAAAAAGAGCTTGAGCAAATTAACGAAAAATTAACTCAAGATAAGGAAGTTAAGCATCAGGAAATACAGATGTTGACTAAAAGATTTGAACAAATAGAGGCTGAAATGAACAACAAAATTAAACGACTAAAAAGTTATGTGGCAGACAAGGCTCTGTTTCTTAAAACGTTTGAGTTTGTTGATGAAGAAGATTTGGAACTTTTTTTACTTGAATCTAAACCAGAGTCTCAATGTGTTGATGGGATCTCTTTTAGTGAGATACTAAATGGAGATTACCAAAAAGCAGTTTCTTATATTCAAGCACATTTGGTAAGCAAGGATATTTTGTATCCTCGTCATATTATTGAAAACTACCTGACTCTTCTCAGAACAAAAGACCTCATTATTTTGGCTGGAGACTCGGGATCAGGAAAAACTAATTTAGTTAAGTCATTTGCAAAGGCAGTCGGTGGTAAATCCATTATTGTTCCAGTGAAGCCAAACTGGACGAGCTCTGAAGACCTATTGGGCTATTACAACCCACTTGAGAAAAAATATTTAGCAACGCCTTTTTTAGAAGCAATGATAGAAGCTCAGCAAAATCCAGAGATTCCATACTTCATTTGTTTAGATGAAATGAATCTTGCACGTGTTGAATACTATTTTGCAGACTTTTTATCACTTCTTGAAACACGCGATGAGGATCCTGAAATCTCTCTTTATGCTGAGGATGAATCAGCACATGTACTGTCAGAGCTAAAAGCAGTTGTTGATATTATTCAATCAACCAAAGATAAATATAGCCAAAATGGTGTTGTTAATTTCATTGAACTTTTAAAAGATGAAAAACTAAATAGTCAACTTAGATTAGCATTTGGATTTAGTGATAAAGACTCACTGATTAAATATCATAACGAAATTCGTCGTATGCTTTCTGCTGTGATGACCATGCCCTCAAGTATCAAGATGCCTGCAAATATACATATTATTGGTGCAATCAATATTGATGAAACTACACATTACCTATCTCCAAAAATTTTAGACCGTGCGCATATTATGCGATTTGAGTCACCCCTATTATCTGATTGGGATGAAATTCTAGCAGAAGTTTCAGAGTACGAATTTGATGATATTTCAAAACCACTGATCTTCAATATTGATGCTTTAGGTTATCGAGCTAACTATCCTAAATTTGATCGTGAAAACCCATTCTGTAAACTTTTTATTGAACTTAATAAAGAGTTTTTCCATAAACTCGGGATTGAATTCGGTATGAGAACAATTCGTCAGGGGCTGAACTATCTTGACTTATTCCAAGATGTAAATAGCGATAATGAAATGGCAATTAATAATTTTCTATTGCATAAAGTGTTGCCAAAGCTAACCTTTGATGGAAATAAGCATGTTGGCGAGCAGACCAAGCTTGAACTTATAGAGCGTGTATTTGTAGAGAGGCTCAAGCAACAATTGCCAAACCATGAAAATTATAGTGAGATATTTTCGTCAATTCATGCACTCGAAAATGTTGTGAGAAATGCGAAAGCAAACGATGGAATTGTTAACTTCTGGTCATAATGATGAATCCATTTTTTGAAATTAAATATTTAGAACTTAAATGGTATGACCAAAAAACACTAACAAAAGTCACAGAATCTTTGGTTTCTCTAGATGTTGAGTATGATGAAGAGCGTGATTTATTTCAGGTTGAAACGACCATTTATCCCAAAGTAGAGGGGGTAAAAAAAGGTCTATTAGCTATTCGTTTCTTGAATCAAAAATCGGATAAACCATATATTGAAATGCCGAATGGAGAGAAAAACTATTTAACTCCTATTAAAGACCCTGAAACAGGTATGAATTGGTGGATCGCGAAAGATCAATGGGTAAAAGAGCATAAACAGTGGTCTAGTATTGCCCCCAATATTGTTGGGACGATTCGTCTTATCTTACAAGGCAAAGTTTGTGAAATAGCGATTAATGGCTCTGATTTTACCTTAGATCAGTTAGAACAATATTTGCGAACATTCAAGAATGACTTATGGGAACTGATTCTTGATGAAAATAGTGCTGTACAAGCTAAAGCTAAAGAAGGTCAAACAATAGGGATTGGCGAAGAGGCGATTGAGTGTATAACGAACCTCGCTGATCATGCTGAGAAAGTCCTAAAAAATCTTAAAGTTGAACTTCGTGAAATACAGACTTTGAAGCCTAGAAAAATGGTAAAGCCAGTCAACCGAACTTTCATGGAGCTTGCAACTAAAACCAATCAACGATTTTTAACAAGTCGTGCAACTGAACCATCCTACAATGTCGCTGAAAATCGCTATATCTTTTTTGCACTTGAACGATGCTATCGTATTATCAAGCAAATCGTGATACTTGCTGATAATAAAAAGCAACGCTTTCAACATATGGTTGAAAAACTTCAAGCTCAACATGATGCATTTAAAGATTATGTTAAGGTTGACCGTGATCTAGTAGTTTCAGATTTAAGAAAAATAGGTGAAAGAAGAAGGTTAGAATATTGGCAGAAAAAGCTAGACCAAAAAATTAAAGATATTGGTCTCGAACTTCATTCTAGTCCATCTTCTCAAGATATATTTGTCAAACTGGAAAATACAACAACCAATCCATATGGAAATAAGCCAGACGGATTTTTTGTACTTGTATGGAATGGAGAAGATTGGGTAAAGCCACAGAATAAAAGTGGTATTTTAAATCTCAGACATACCTTTTCGGAGCTTTTAAAAGTTCTGCAACCTGGGATGGTATTGAGAATTAATGGTGAGTGTACATTTAATCATACATCTGGATCTATAAGATATGGATTTTCTAATATTCAAGAGATTGAGTTATTAGATTGCCTAGATATTCATAAAGCGAAGGAAATTTATGAAAATGAAAAGGAGATAGGGATAAAGTTAGCAGCTAATGATTGGTTGAAACCTTTATCAAAGCAAGAATTAGAAGAACAAGAAAAAGAGAAAATTGCTTTACGTAACCGCATTAGATTCTATACTGAAAATCAGAAGCTATGTGGCTACGTTTTCGAGAAAGTGGAGCCGAAGTTTCGTCTTATAAAAGAGATTCTCAAGCAGTTTAAGAATTTGGGGATTAAGGCTTCTTCTTACTTCCCTAATTCAATGACTTTTGTGCAAAATCCGAATTATCAGGGAGTACATAATAATTATAAAGTCCTACGCAATGTTACGAATTTGCATGATGAAAATCTTTTAATCAGTCTCGAAAAAATTGAAGAAATTGGTTTAGTCAATATGCCATTACTTTATGAAAGATGGACTCTTATTCAAATCATTCTAGTTCTTAAAGAAACATTTCGTTTTATTCCGCAAGATGATTGGAAGTACAAAATTATTGATGCGATCAAAAGCAATCAAGAAGATATTCAAGTTAATCTTTCAAATGAAGGAGCTAAACGGTATATCACTTTATGGTATGAGAAAAGATTACTAAATAATAAAAAACCTGATTTTACCTTAGATTTAACCTGGTTTAAGGAAAATGATATTGAAAATAAGAATGCACAATTTAAAAGGTTTGTATTAGACGCTAAATTTTATGACAAAAATACTTTTAATAAAGCAGGAGGTATGATGTCTAAGATTAATGAATTGTATGAGCACAAAAATTATAGCGAAGATGATCAAAACCCTGTTTTTTTAGTTCATCCATGTAAGAATCTAATTGACCAGCAAGTGACTGCACAAGAATGGGGGAAATATAGTTTCTTAGGGGAGTTGGATTGTTTAAATGATGAGATATTTTACTCACATAACAAAGGTGCAATTTTCTTAAACCCAATTGATCGTAATTTGTATAGTGATGAGTTACAACGTTTATTGGGGATGTTCCTTCAATATAAATTAGAAACTAGTGAAACTGATCCAAATAATGATAGAACTTTCGCTGTACCTATCTGCATTCGCTGTGGTTCAAATCATATTATAAAAATTGAAAAATCTTCAGGCTACTATAACAAGGTAGGGGAATGGATCAAAAGGACGCCGAGGTCTGTTTGGATGCAGTGCGTAGAATGCGAACAAATGCAAATTTATAATCATTGTTCAAGTAAGACTCAAAATAGTACCCGATTAATAAAAAATGGGCTTTATTGGTCCTATCACTCAGCAAGAGCATTGGAGCCTTTTAATATGAAATGCCCAGAATGTGGTGCATGGGGAGCCTGGTAAGAAATGATCAGATCCATCAAATGCCGGGACTAAGAGGGTGTAAATAATTCTGTGTAAATACAGTTTTAAAAATACTTGGTTACACGCTCTTCAAACATGATACTAAAGCGATTCATGGCAGCTTTCCAATTCTGAATAGGCATCGTCCATTTTTTGCTTGCTGCCATAATTGCTAAATATACCACCTTTTTCACGGAATCATCAGTTGGGAAGATTTTTCTTTTCTTGGTTGCATGGCGGATAACGCTGTTCAATGATTCAATCGCATTGGTCGTGTAAATCGCTTTGCGAATATCCATAGAATAAGCGAAAAACGTGTTTAGATTCGACCAGTTGGCAAGCCATGACTTGCTGATTTGAGGATACTTCTCATCCCATTTTTGTCCAAATTCATCTAAAGCCTGTAAGGCTGCGTCTTCTGTAACAGCTTGATATATCTTTTTTAAATCGGCTGTGACAGCTTTGTAGTCTTTCCAACTCACATATTTAAGGTTGTTGCGTACCATGTGGATGATACACAACTGAATATGCGTATCAGGGTAAATTGTATTGATTGCATCAGGAAAGCCCTTCAGTCCATCTACGCAGGCAATCAGAATATCCTTTAACCCACGATTTTTCAGTTCTGTAAGGACTGAGAGCCAAAATTTAGAACCTTTTTTTTTGACATCCACATACCTAATAAGTCTTTCTGTCCGTCTGTATTGACACCTAATGCCAGATACACCGCTTTGTTAATAATCGTACTATCTTGACGCACTTTCACGACGATACAATCCATATAGACAATAGGATAAAGGGCATCCAATGGTCGATTTTGCCATTCTATTACTTGTTCTTTAACTGCATCCGTCACTTTGGAAATAAGCGTTGGGGAGACGTCCGCATCGTACATTTCCTTGAATGTGGCAACAATATCTCGTGTCGTCATGCCTTTGGCGTATAGGGATAGGATTTGGCTATCCATTTGTGTGATACGCCTTGCGAAGCGCTGCTTCTCATCTTCTTGATCAACTGGGGCTCAAAAGTGCCATCACGATCTCTAGGCGTGTCTAGTTCAAATTCACCATCATCAGTAAATAGCCGTTTGGTTGTATAGCCATTACGTGTATTTTTGCCTATACGAGGACTATTCTTCTCATAGCCTAAATGTTCAGTCAGTTCAGCATTGAGTGCAGTTTCAACGGTGAGTTTCTTTAAAGCTTTACTGAAATTATTCAGGTCAGCTTCTGTTTTTAAGTTCTTAGCAAATTCTTTTGCCAATGCCAGCATTGCTTCATCTTTCATGGTAAACACCTGTGTTGCCCCCCAACAGCGTTGAGGGATAGTTTAAGCGTTTACACAGTTTTATTTACAGTCTCAATTTTGAACGCCCTCGTTTGAATAGCGTGTAACCAAGTATCTTTAAAACTGTATTTACACAGAATTATTTACACTCTCATTAATGCCATTTCGCACTTGTTGCAAAATCCAGTCCTCATATTCTTGCAGTGTTTCTCGTAGCATATCCATAGGTCGTACGATATAGTGTCTTTCAACTAATGCACTTGGTTTATGACCTGATATCTGTGCTAAAGATCCTTCATTGATTTTTGCCCATATAGCTAATGTTTTATATGACCTTCTCAATCCATGGGGTGTAAGTTCAATATTTAGTTTTTTACATATTTTCTCTAAGCTATCGTAAGGATTGACAATATGACCACATTCAGCACCCTTACTGCTAAATATGAATTTAGAATCAGAATTTTTCCTTAGTTCTAAAAATAGGCTTTCAACATATGCCGTCAAAGGGATTAGGCGACCTTCATCTTCAATTTTATCTCTGACTTTTGCTGTTTTCCAACGAAAATCGACATCTGTCCATTTTAATGAAAGCAGCTCATTCTTTCTGCAACCAGTGATTAAACTACATATCAAAAAAATCGCTATTTTTCTATTAGTTAACTTATTTACCTCTTCAAACCATGGTTTTAGATGCTGTTTCATCAAACAATCATTCTTGGCTTTTGGGGAAGGGACTTTATCTTTAACTTTTTTTGAGTTGTATGATTTTGGAGGCACTAAGTTTTCATAATCCTCGTGTTCCTCACACCAATTCAGGAAAGCTCGTGTAAGTCTGTATGCTTTAGCTGATGTTGTTGGACGGAAGTCATTGTGATCAAGCCAATCGCATAATACATCTGCAGTTAATTCAGAAAGTTTGTACTCAAACAGTTGAAAAATGGGTTGATTAGCATAAACACTATTTTTTTCAGGATTGTAACCACCCCTAGATAATTCGATATGATCCTGATAGCTTCTTGGTCGCCAATTAGGTTGTCTTGCTTTTAAATATTCAAACCATACATCTTTAAATTTAATAGTTTTACGCTTTTCTTGTTTTAGCAGTTCTTTATTATCAGCTAAAGCTTTCTTACGCTCGATTAATGGGTCAATCCCTTTGTGGCACATAATCGCCAATTCTTGTGCATATTTACGAGCATCATCTAATTTCCATATATCAACGTCACCAATTTTGATACGACGGTTTTGAAGACCAATACGACCTTGGAAAATGTAGCTTTTATTATTTTTAGGTGTAACTTTAACACCAAATCCAGGTGTTTTCTCATCCCAAAAGAAAGTTGGTTTAGTTTGGTCTGAGCAATCAATTTTATCAATTGTGGGTTTTGTTAGTTTCATTCTAGTAAGCGTCTGGTAAGCAAGTAGTAAGCAAAATCAATATATATTAATCAACAAAAAGAGTGAATAGTAAACTTTGTAAATTAAATAAGTATATGATAATATTAATTTAATAGTTATATCTTTTTGATTTTTAATCTTTATATTAACGGACTCATAATCCGTTGGTCGACAGTTCAAGTCTGTCTGGGCCCACCATATAAAACAACCACATAGGTGTACTAATCCTAAGTGGTTTTTTATTTTAAGCTTTATGTAAGCAATTGAAATGTAGTCTGTGAGCAGCTCAAAAGCTTATTCATTTAAGATTCCACTTGCACATCTACTTCTTCCTCGCCAACAACGTCGCAAAACGCTGTTTAATGCGATTGCCATCTGCATCTGTGCGGTGCAACTCACCGACATTTTCATTGTATTTCACAATATCCCAATCAGCATAATATGCACTTAACTCACCCGCTTTAAAACTAAAAGGGAAGTCTTGTTGCACGGGGTAATCTTCAGTATCCATCGCGCAAACAATTAAGTTAAAGCCTTGTGGTTTGGTCGCTTGCTGCATGTGCTGAATAAGCGTAGGAATGGTTTCAGGCGCCAAAAACATCATTACTACGATACAGTTGATGAAGTCATATTCACCAGTAATAGTGGCATCCTGATTGAAATCCCGAACAGCAGTTTGAATAGATGAAATCTGTTCTGCAGCAATAATTTCATTTAATTTTTGGATACTCACTGGGTTCACATCCCAAGCATCCACTTGAAAACCATTTTGGCTCAAATATAGCGCATTTCGGCCTGTACCACAGCCAACATCCAAAGCTTTACCCGCGTTTAACTGCGGAAGCGCCTCTAAAATTTCAGAATGTGTTGGGCTTAATTTGTATTTTTTAACAAAATAATCTTGAGGCAAACAATAAAAACTGAGCTGACATTCAATATCATCACTGGCAGATACAATTTTATGCCACACTTGTGGTTCAATAAAAGGTGGTTGATTTTCCACAGAAAAAATATGCTCAGATTGTACTTCGCCAGATTCTTGCAGCATCGAAAAATGCAATTCGCCTTTTAAAATAGTCAACTTTGCCCATGTGCCGACTTGGGTATTGTGTTGTTTTTTGAACCCTTGTGGAATTGAGTCATAATTCCAAATTGGAAGTTGCTTATAACAGATCAATTCTTGTTGCATCATAAACTCCAGTTGTACCGATCCTGATGGGATATAACTTCACATTAATGTAATGTCTTATGTAGATTAGAAAATATCATCTTCATTTCAGCATAACATTGCAGACCTGTTTCAGCCATCTTATGAATTTTATCCATCTCATTAAAACTAAAATTATTTTTAGGGGGGGATTACCGCTAAAAATACTAAACTGAAAAAATATTCACCATAAATTGTATGATTTTCATGTCTATTCAGTTGTGAATGTTTTACCATAAGCCGTTTAAATTCATTGAATTATTCCGTGTTTATTCAAGCCAATCAGTACGTTATTCCAACAGAGCAGCACGATTATCCTGAATGGCATCGTGGGCGTGAGCGTTATGCACTTTGGTATTTGACTGTTCAAAATCTAGATTTAGAGCGCTATTTAAAAGAATTAAAACAGCAATTTTCAGACGTGTTATTTCGCCCAAATACACGTCAGTTTCATATAACTTTATATATTTGTGGATTTTATGCAGCAAAAAAATATTGGGAAGATGACTTTCTCGAATCACAGTTTCAACAACAAGTTCAGGCCTTACGGCAGATGCAACTCAAGCCTTTTCAACTAAAAGTGGGTGGCATTAATAGCTTTGATAGTGCTTTATTTGTAAAGGTGCGGGACCAATCACAGCAACTGGCACACATACGTCAGGCACTTAGCGTAGGCGGGGCTGAAATCGCAGCTTTACAGTATCATCCACATATTACTTTGGGTTTATATCAAACAGCGTGTTCAACCAATTTGATTTTGCAGCGTATTCAAAATCTCCCCGTGCAATATTTCGATTTAGATATCCATCATTTAAATTTTGGTTATTATCAGGCACACACTTTACAAGGTCAGCTATTTAGCACGCATCAATTTCCTTTGGAGCACATGTGATTCAACTTATTTTGGGCGGTGCGCGTTCGGGTAAAAGCCGTATGGCTGAGCAAACCGCGCAGCAACTTGGCAAATCCGTCATTTATGTAGCAACTGCACAAGCGGGCGATGCAGAAATGCAGGCGCGGATTCAGCATCATCAACAACAGCGTCCGCAGACTTGGCAATTGTGCGAAGAGCCTTTGTATTTGGCGGAGCAGTTAAAGATGCTGGATCATCCGAATGCTGTGATTTTAGTAGATTGTCTGACCTTGTGGATGAGTAATTTGTTGATGCAATCTGCAGAAAGCTTTGCCGAACAACAAATTTCAGCATTGCTCGAAGTTTTACCTCAGTTGCAAGCCGATATTATTTTAGTGAGCAATGAAACAGGTTTGGGCGTTGTACCGATGGGCGAAATAACCCGAAAATTTGTCGATGAAACAGGGCGATTACATCAGCAATTGGGACAAATTGCAGACAAAGTGCAGTTCTGTGTCGCAGGTTTTCCAATGCTTTTAAAAGGAGAGAAGAAATGACTTGGTGGTTTGCAGCGTGTCAAAAGCCAAATGAACAGATGAAACAACAGGCAATTGCACGACAACTTCAATTGACCAAACCAACAGGTTCATTGGCAGCATTGGAAAATATTGCGATTCAACTGGCGGCTTTGCAAGGAACAACGCAGCCGAATATTGAACGTCCGTGGATATGTATTTTCGCAGGCGATCATGGCGTGATGGAAGAAAATATTTCCGCCTATCCCCAAGCCGTGACTCGGCAAATGCTACAAAATTTTGCCACAGGTGGGGCATGTATCAGCGTCATCGCCCGACAATATCAGGCGCATTTACAAGTGGTGGATTGCGGCTCGGTCGGGGAAGCGTATGAATATGCAGGAGTAGAGCGGCATTGTATTCGTGCAGGCACAGCGAATTTTGCTAAAACCCGCGCCATGACTGAACAAGCGTGTGCAGATGCGATGGCACTTGGACGTCAAAGTGTGGAAGATGCCATCGCACAGCAGGCCTCGATTTATGTCGCAGGTGAAATGGGTATTGGAAATACCTGTTCGGCATCAGCCTTGTCTTGCTTTTTATTACAAGAACCTGCTGAAGCCTTGACTGGCATAGGCACAGGAATTGACACTGCACAATTGCAACATAAAAAACAGGTGATTGATGCTGCTTTAGCTCTACATCAGAACTATGTGCAAGATGATGCTTTTAAAGCCTTATGTGCAGTTGGTGGATTGGAGGTCGCTGCAATGGTGGGCGCGTATATTCGCTGTGCGCAGTTGGGCTTGCCGATGGTGGTGGATGGTTTTATCAGCAGTGCTGCTGCATTAGTTGCAGTGCGTTTAAATCCTCAAGTCCGAGAATGGATGTTGTTTGGGCATCAATCGGCTGAATATGGACATCGTCGCTTATTAGAAGCATTAGGTGCACAAGCCTTGCTGCATCTAAATTTACGCTTAGGTGAGGGCAGCGGTGCGGGCGCGGCATTGGGCATTATCCAACTGGCCTGTGCCTTGCATAATCAAATGGCGACTTTTGCCGAAGCTGCGGTTATTGGTGAGAAAGTATCTTTATGATCATGCTAGACCTATTAAGACATGGCGAAACAGAATTGGGTCATACTTTGCGTGGCTCAACCGATGATGCTTTGACTTTAAAAGGTTGGCAAGACATGCAGCAGACTTTAAACACGGCAATAGCTACAGGACAGCGATGGGATGTTGTGGCAAGTTCACCTTTACAGCGTTGTCTGCAGGTTGCTCAGACCTTTGCGCAAGCACAGCAATTGCCACTGTATATTGATGCACAATTTCAGGAAATGCATTTTGGTGCATGGGAAGCTATTTCCACTCAAACCTTATATGAACAATACCCTGAAGATTTAGCTAAATTTTGGATGACACCGACCCAATTTAGTCCGCCACAAGCAGAATCTTTGCTAAATTTTCAGCAGCGCGTTTTGCAAGGTCTGTCCGATCTCAACCAATATTTACAACAACTCGAGCAACAACCTAAACGTGTGTTATTGGTCACGCATGGCGGGGTAATTAAATTGCTCAAAGTATTGGCGCAGAAAAAATCTTTAGACGATATTTTAAAAATGTCTGCAGCGTTGGGGCAATTGAGTTCATTCCAGTTACATCCCAATGGCAACATTTGCATGCAGGGGCAAACATGACACCTTTTTGGATTGCCTTGCAATTCCTGAGCACTTTTCCTGTTTCTTTAAAACAGATGCCAACTGCAGCGCAAAATGCACAATCACTGCTGTTTTATCCGCTCGTTGGCTTACTAATTGGAGCTGCGCTGTGGGGGATGGCGCATTTATTGCAATTCTTGCCTTTGGTTCTGAGTAGCAGCTTAATTTTAGTGCTCTGGATTTGGCTGACAGGTGGTTTACATTTAGATGGACTGGCGGATACTGCCGATGCATGGGTCGGCGGTTTTGGTGATCCTGAACGTAGCTTAAACATCATGAAAGACCCAAGCAGCGGCCCGATTGGAGTATTGAGCTTACTGATCTGCTGTTTATTAAAATGGTCTGCGTTGTATGTATTGCTCGAACAACAGTATTTGGCATTTTTGCTGTTTGTACCCGTATTGGGACGATTAAGCGCTTTGGTTTTATTTTTAAGCACGCCTTATTTACGTGCCAATGGTTTAGGCACTGCTATTCAGGCACATTTGCCTAAAACAGGCACAAAAATTGTGATCGCATTGACCTTGCTTGCAGGAGTGCTTTGGGGATGGGTGGGTTTGGTGACCGTTCTGACTTTTATCCTTAGCACCTTGTATTTGCGATATAAATTTATGCAGCGTTTAGGTGGAATTACGGGCGATACCGTTGGTGCGAGTATTGAAATAACAGAAAGCATGATGTTATTGGCTATTGCGATTCTTTGGTTTTTAATAAATTAGCTTTTGAGCAGTTTTTCTTGTTTCGAGTGCGCTGAAAATTGAAATAATATAAGCGAATGAATTTACAGCTATTTATGCACTCAATTTCAGCAAGTATGCAGATGAATTTGTCATTTGTCGGAAAGTTCCTAAATTAGATTTGCTATTTTTTTTAAATATGATAATAGTAGTTTATGTCAATCAGCCTTGATGGCATTTGTATCTCAGGATGAGATCACAAACGTGATGTATAAAAATCAAAAGGAATGTCATTTATGATCAAACTGTTAAAGCAAATTTTCTGTATCCATATTTATGAATATGACGCAATGGAAGAAATCGGGGCGCATTTAGAGTGTCGTAAGTGTGGGGATTCTAAGACACAATAATGTTAAGTATTGAATCTGTATTAAAACCAAGTGAGTCTTTATGACTCACTTTTTTATTTTAGGCTAATAGCCTGAATATTTTGCTTAGTCTTGCCTGCATGTATAGATTAGACTGCACTTATCCATCTTCAAAACTACATATATCATTCCCACCTCTTTTGGTGGGGAGACTTCTCATGCTATACGAAGTTTGATTTATACAAGTGCACAATTAAATTTTCTATCCTCCGCACACTTTATCCCACAAGGTATTCCGCTTAAAATCCAGTACCTAGAAATATTGAACTGACCGTATTTATGGCTAAAAACTTTCAAGAAAAAACGTATATTGTAGATGACAATCTAGCAGATACTTTGACGTGGTTGCTGCATCATCAGGACTGTTATGATCGGTTTTATTATGATGCGATTCAGCAACAACTGACGGTAGAACATGCCAACGGGGTAGATATTATTAAAACAGGGCAGTATTTAAATGCCAGTTACGGAATTTTAATCACCTCTTAAAAGCATTGCCGCATAAACTTATTTTGCTGCATAAAAAACAAAGTCCCTTTGCGGGACTTTGTACATTTGGATGGATGCTAAAACTTTAAGCCATTGCCATCGCATCTACCGACAATTCAGAAACCGTTGGTTTAGCACGTTCAGGCACTAAGCCTAACTTTTGGAACAATTGTTTGTCTTTGCCTTCGCCTGCGTTTGGTGTAGTTAAAAGTTTTTCACCTGAGAATAACGAGTTCGCACCTGCCATAAATGCCAATGCCTGATCTGAATCAGACAACGATTCACGCCCTGCAGACAAACGAATATAGCTGTTTGGCATGATAATACGTGCAACTGCAATAGTACGAATCCATTCAATCACATCTAGCTTTTCGACTTCAGCCAGTGGTGTACCTTCAATCGGAACTAACATATTGATTGGCACAGATTCAGGGTGTAACGGTAAAGTCGCCAATTCATGTAACAAACCAATACGGTCTTGGGTATCTTCACCTAAACCGACAATACCGCCACTACACACTTTCATACCTGTTTGACGCACAATATCTAAAGTATTTAAGCGGTCATCAAAGCTGCGAGTACTAATCACATTGGGATAATACTCACGCGATGTGTCTAGGTTGTGGTTGTAATAATCCAAACCTGCATCTTTTAAGCGTTCTGCTTGAGATTGATTCAACATCCCTAAAGTCATGCAAGTTTCTAAGCCCAATGCTTTGACTTCACGTACCATTTCTAGAACATACGGCATATCGCGTTCATGCGGATTACGCCATGCAGCACCCATACAAAAGCGTGAAGAACCTGATGCTAAGGCTTCTTTAGCTTCTTGAATGACTTTATCCACTGCAATACGTTTTTCAGCTTCAAGCTGTGAATCATAATGCGCAGACTGCGAGCAATATTTGCAGTCCTCAGGGCATTTACCTGTTTTAATCGACAATAAGGTACTGACTTGTACAGTATTGGCAGCAAAATGTTGGCGATGCACACGCTGTGCTTCAAAGACTAAATCCAGAAAAGGCTGTTCATATAACTGCTGAATTTCTTCTCGAGTCCAATCATTGCGTACTGACATAAGTAAAAGTCCATCATCCCTATTATTCATAGTCTGTATCATACACAAATAGTTTGAATCAGAAAGGCATAATCTCCCAATTTCGTGGCAAATATTCGACAGAATAGAATTAAAATCATGCAGTCTATTTAGTTGCAAACTTAAGCAATTTTTCTGATATTTCGCTGCAAAATTAAATTTTATGGATTATTATTTTTGTGATGAATTGGTTGCTAAAATTTAGTTATTTGCATAAATTGGCAAGAAAACTGCACTTAAAATATCGCACTATTTTGGTGGTCATTTTTGTTTAATTTTAGGCTGTTTAAGCAATTGTTCCTGAATCGCCCAATCCATATGGATTTGCACAATCTCATCATGCTGTGTTCGCGTTTGCTGCAAAATTTGTAAAATTTGTGCTGAAAAAGGGGCATTACCAAGCCCGATGGCAATATTACGCATAAAACTTTGATAGCCTGTACGTCGCAATGGACTACCTTCAGTTTTGGCTAAAAACGTGCTTTCATCCCATTGCCATAAATCTAGCAAGCTGATCTGATCTAAGGCATGTCGAGGATGAAAATCATCCACCGTGGTGACTTGGGCAAAGCTATTCCACGGGCAAATCAGTTGGCAATCATCACAACCAAACACACGATTACCAATGCCACGGCGTAATTCTTCAGGAATCACCCCTTGATATTCAATGGTCAAATACGCAATACATTTACGCGCATCCAACATATAAGGTTCAACAATGGCCTGTGTTGGGCAAATGTCGATGCAGGCTGTGCAAGAACCGCAATGCGGAGTTGCAGGTGGATCAAAAGGTAAATCTAGTGAAGTAAACAGCTCACCCAATACAAAAAAAGACCCAGATTTTTTATGAATTAGTAATGTGTGTTTGCCTGTCCAACCCATGCCTGCACTTTCTGCAAGCGACTTTTCAAAAATTGGGGCTGAGTCGGCAAAGGGGCGTGATTCAAACTCGCCCACTTTTTCACGAATACGTGTCGCAAGGGTTTTTAGGCGTCCGCGCATGACTTTGTGATAATCGCGTCCACGTGCATAACGGGCTATAATTGCAGAGTTAGGTGCATCGGGAATATGTCGTGGACGTGGTGTTTCCACCAAATAATTCATGCGCACACAAATAATGCTTTTGGTATTCGGGACTAATAGTGTGGGATTGGCGCGCTTGTCTAAATTTTCTTCCAGAAACTTCATATCGCCATGATAGCCACGTTTTAAATATTCCTGAAAACGTGCTAATTCTGCTTGAGCATCTGGTTTGGCAATGACACAATCAGCAAAACCAAGCGCCAAAGCTTGAGCTTTAATCCACGCTTTCAAGGCGGCTGGATCGTCTTGATGCAGAGAAATATGTGCTGAAGTGGTGGATGTTGCCATAACAAAATAGAAGGGAAGAAAATGCCGCAGCAAGTGTACCATAGCCCTGTTTATCATAGTCAAAGTATTCAAGCGTGGGAGCAGCGCTGGTTTGCCCGTCAAAATAGTTCTTACGGTTTAATGCAGCAAGTGGCGTGGACACTGCATTTACAAATTCGCAAAATTTTTGCAAAACAGCCATCTACAATACAAAAAATTGCTGTGTGTTGTGGACAAGGCAATAACGCAGGCGATGGCTATTTAACTGCAAAATATTTAAAACAAGCAGGTTTTCAAGTCGATATTTATGCCGCAACACGCGGTTCATCGGCAGATTTACATCAGGCTTTTTTAGAAGCTCAGACAGAACAAGTCAATATAATTCAAGGTTTTGCATTTCAACAAAGTTATGACTGCTATATTGATGCATTATTTGGTATTGGTTTAGATCGTCCTTTAAATGATGAGTGGCAGTCGCTTATTCACGCAATGAATCAACAAGCGGGTTTAAAAATTGCGGTTGATATTCCAAGCGGTTTAAATGCCAACACGGGGCAGCCATTGCCATGTGCAATTAAAGCCGATTACACCTTTACAGCTTTGGGTTTGAAAGCAGGGTTATTTACAGGGCAGGCACAGGAATATACTGGACTGGTCGATGTGCTGGATTTGATTCCAGCCGATGCAGAACTCAAAGCGTTGGCCCAACTCACACCACATTTGATTCAATTACCCGCACGGCAGGCTTTTGGACACAAAGGCAGTTATGGGCATGTGTTGATTGTGGGCGGACATGCGCAAATGGGTGGTGCGGTGATGATGGCTGCAGAAGCCGCATCAAGCGCAGGTGCAGGGAAAGTGACTGTGGTCTGTCATGCCAAACATCATGTGGCGATATTAAGCCGTGCGCCGAATTTAATGTTGCGGGATATAGACGCACTGACAGGCGCAGAAATTCAGCACTTAATTTCACAGGTCGATGCCGTGAGTTTAGGGATGGGACTAGGACGAGATGCTTGGGCAGAACAGCATTATGCAGACTGGTTTGCCGCACTAAATCAGTCCGAGGTAGAAGTAGTTTACGATGCCGATGCCTTGTGGTTTTTGGCGAAACAAGCGCATTCATCGCATCATCCAGCCCAACTAAAACCGAACAGTTATGCCACACCACATTCAGGTGAGGCTGCGACCTTGCTCAATACTACGGTTGCAGCCATTGAAGCAGACCGTATTGCCGCGATTCAGCAATTGCAGCAACGCTATGCAGGCGATTGGGTGTTAAAAGGTTCAGGTAGTTTGACTTTGCAAGCTGCATCTACAGAACCGCAAGCAAGTTCATTGTGGATTTGTACCGCAGGCAATCCTGGTATGGGTACAGGTGGTATGGGCGATGTGTTGGCAGGCATGATTGCCAGTTTAAAAGCCCAGTTTCATCATAAAATTCAATTGCATGAAATTGTCATGTTACATGCCTTGGCGGGGGATGTATTGGCACAGCAGGGCATGCGCGGTTTACAGGCACAGCACATGAGCCAAGCGATTTATCAGGTTGTGAATCGGTAAAATATAAGCGATGGCGATGCTGATTTAGCGACGTCTGGAGCTTGAGCGACTGCGCCCGCGAGCCATACCGCCCAAGGCATTGAGCACAGCCAATTTGGTCATGCTGCCTGATGCATGAGCATGGCAAATTGCAGCAGCCAAAGCATCGGCAGCATCTTGTTGTGGTTTAATGGATAGATTTAATAGTTTCATGACCATCATTTGTACTTGTTCTTTATCGGCAGCGCCATAACCCACGACAGATTGTTTAATTTGACGGGCGGTATATTCCGCCACTTGTAAATCTAAATTCACCAAAGCGGCAATCGCTGCACCACGAGCCTGTCCCAATTTCAAGGCAGAGTCTGGGTTTTGCGCCATAAACACTTGTTCAACTGCAGCTTCAGTCGGGCCATGAAATTTCACAATCCGTTCAATCCCTGCAAAAATCCGTTTTAAGCGTTCAGGCATTTCACTGGTTTCGGTACGAATGGTTCCTGCATCTACAAAACGTAATTTAGCGCCATCACGTTCAATAATGCCGTAGCCCGTTAGACGAGAACCAGGGTCGATTCCAATAATAAGTGACATGCCAAGCCTTAAAAAATTACATCAAGTTGAATTATAGGAGTTTAAATCTCTTTTGTGTGGAGTAATTTCAAAACATTCGGTCAGTAAGCTGCTGTTTAAACCATTGGAATGTATCCCACGCCACATTTTCAATTTTGGACTTCATTTTATTTTAAGTTTTGAGGTGTATATTTTATATACGGTAGCAAATGAGAGTGGCAATGAAGTGGATTGATAGGCTAAAACAGTGGGCGAAGCAAATTAAACGAAATGTTTATGCGGTTTGGTTTGTCGCACGTGATCCTGAAACGCCGTTTATGGCAAAGCTTTTGGCATTGTTGGTCGCTGCTTATGCCATTTCTCCCATTGATTTAATTCCAGACTTTATACCTGTTTTGGGTTATTTAGATGACCTGATTTTAGTGCCATTGGGCATCATGTTGGTATTGCGTTTAGTACCTGCTGAAGTAATGCAGCGTTGTCGCTTACAAGCCGATGCGATCAGTCAAAAACCGAGCAGTTATATTGCAGCATCAGTTTTTATTGCGTTGTGGTTATTATTGGCTTATGTCGCGTATTTTTATCTTTATCGTTTAAATATATAGACGTATTAAGTCTGTTATTGGGTGATGATGAAAATATTAATGACAGACTTAACCTTTAAAAATACAATAATGCCCATATTGAAACAACAGCGAATCAAAAAAGCTTGATCCCGATGAAGCACTTGGTTACTGCATTTTATTTATTTTGTTGAGATTAGATTAATTTTCATGAAATTATTTCTTATTGTTCTAATTGGCTTAGTTCTTGAAGTCTTCGTCTGGATTGGTGTGGGCGACCTAGTGGGGAGCATGTGGTACGTGTTCTTTTGGTTTGTCGCTGCTTTCTTCATTGGTTTGAACCTGATTCGTAAATATTCTGCAGGCGTGATGCCACAAATGCAGCAAATGCAAATGGGGCAGATGAGTGCCGATCCTGCGCTGAGCAATAATTTACCTAAAATTTTTGCGGGTTTTTTATTGATGATTCCAGGATTAATTAGCGATGTTTTGGCATTGCTGGTGATGATTCCTGCCGTACAAAATGCCTTTAAAGCGGCAATGATGAAAGCCATGATGAAACGTCAGCAAGCCATGATGGATCAAATGATGGGTGGCATGATGGGCGATATGAATGGCATGGGCGGAGCAGGTCAAAACCCGTTTGCAGATTTAATGCGCCAAATGCAAGACATGCAAAATCAGCAGGGTGGTGGTCGTGATTCCAGTATTATTGATGGTGAAGCACGTGAAATTACCCCCGATGCGAAAAAAATTGAAATGAAAGATGTCAATCCACCTAAATAATATAGGTGATGCTTGATATCAAACCGAATCGTGCTGATTCGGTTTTTTTTATGTGTGTTTTTGGGTAAATATTCAAATATTGAGAGGCCTATTTTAAAGCCTTATTTATTCTCTTGCTGCACAAGGTATAATCGGACTTTCAATTCTCCTAATGTATTTATGTCTTTGTTATTCACCATTTGTTCGCTGCATTTTGTGGCACAGCTTAGTCCAGGACCAGATGTTTTATTAATTGCCAAAAGTGCAGCCAGCAATACCCGCCGTAATACCTTGCAGATTATTGCGGGTATTTCATCAGGGATTGTGGTGTGGGTGGTGCTGACCTTATTGGGTTTTACGGTTTTGGTGCAGCAATTTCCTTGGATTCAGCAAGTCTTAATGCTGATAGGCGGTTTATTTCTTGCCAAAATGGGATGGGGCATGTTGTCGGGCGGTTGGCATAGTTGGCAGCAGCGCAAACAGTTTGATGATACTCAAGTGCAAATTCCAGCCGCAAAAAACTACTTTTTATTGGGGCTATTCACCAATTTATCTAATCCGAAAACCTTAATTTATTTTAGTAGTGTATTTGCTTTGGCGTTGAGTTCATCGGCAAGTGCATCTTTGAAAGCCCAATTGGCAGTTATTATTCCAATCCAAACTTTTGTGACATTTACACTATTTATGTTGCTACTTTCGACACCAAAAATGAAAAAGTTATATCAGCGTTCAGGCAGTTATATTGATATGGTCTCGGGCGGATTATTTTTATTATTTGCTGTGTGGTTGTGGTTAGATGCACTGCGTATGTTTTAAAACATAGGTTTTGATGCCAATTAGTTAGATGATTTGATGTTGTCCAAAGCCAAGTTTGACGATTTTTCATTCAGTATTTCGGTTGCAGTCGTGTTTTCAGTTTTATCTAAATGATTGGGCTGATAAGTACGGTTTGATTGCAAAGTTGCTTCGGTATTTTCCGAACCTTGGTATTTACGACTACGGTTGGCACGTTCTCGCAAGCCACCTTTTTTAATGAGTTGCACCACTTTAACTTTACTCCGTGTAATAAAAAAATATGTGCTGAAAGCCAAGCTTGAGTCTAAACTTCAAGTAATCGAGCATGCAGAATTTTAGCATGGCATACCTATTTTAGATGGATAAAGTGACTGTTTATTCAAAAATACGATTTGCGCGAATAGCAGAACTTTGACATTCTAATTCACAAGCGATTGTGTCAGTTAAATCATCCAAAGGATGCAGGCTACAAAGTGTCACAGTTGCTTAAACAAAATTACACTGCATCAGGGTAGATGGTGTAACAATAAAAACAAGAATTACAGTGAAGTAGGAGAATACCTATGCTGTATCATCAGTATCGTTGCGCATGTTGCAATCGGGTGGTGGAATCATCAGAAAAAGAATGTGGTACTTGTGGTTCACACAATATTCGTAGTCCTTATGGTTTCTGGTTATTCTGTATTTTGGCATGCTTGGCAGCAGCCGTTGTGTTTAAAGTCGTGCATGTTTATTTGCAAGATCATCAAGAAGTGCCCGTGCAACAATCGGTGCTTGAGGTGATTCGTACGCAATAAGTGCTGCATCCAAGCTTAACGCTTATTTCGTCTATACAAGATTTCAAAAAATCCTGAATCATTAAATGGCTCAGGATTTTATTCAACTGTTTTTTCAATATTGAAGAGACTCACCATTTTATTCTTCAATATGGATGAGCAATTTAAAAAGATTAGCGACTTAAGAAGTCAGCTTGGTTGATTGCAGACAGTGCAGCATTCACCTCAAAAATCTTGCCACGAATATTCTTCACGCCAAAACTTTCTAAACGTGCAGTGTGCATTTTTAAATAGCGTTCAGCATTGGCCGCATGATCAAACAGATAGATTCCACCTGCTTCCTGTGTTTGACTGTTCTCAGTCCAAATTTTCCAAAGCATGCCAGTTTCTAGGTTAATGCTTTCTGCAAGTTCACGGTACGCTTGGCTCATGCTTTCGCCAAATGGGCCTTCAGAAGGGAAATCGACTTGAAGAATAACCGCCATAATAAACTCCTACATCATTATCTTAGATGAGTATTTAAAAAATCTCAGGAATGATTCACTATAACATATTCGTATTTTGTATATTGTGGTTTGACAGCTAAATTTTAGGCATAAAAAAGCCCACCGAAGTGAGCTTGATAAAACTGAAAAGTTTTACATTACAGACCTGCAGAGGCTTTTAATGCTTCAACTTTGTCGGTTTTTTCCCATGTAAATGCAGTGTCAGAACCTTGACGACCAAAGTGGCCATAAGCTGCAGTCTGTTTATACATTGGTTGTAACAGGTTCAACATGTTGGTAATGCCGTATGGACGTAAATCGAAGTGTTCACGTACTAAAGCAATAATCAACTCATCTGCCACTTTTGCAGTGTTGAAGGTGTTGATTGAAATTGACGTTGGCTCTGCAACACCAATAGCATAAGACACCTGAATTTCACATTTGTCTGCCAAGCCAGCTGCCACAATATTCTTTGCAACATAACGACCTGCGTAAGCAGCAGAACGGTCAACTTTAGATGGGTCTTTACCAGAGAATGCACCGCCACCATGACGTGCCATGCCGCCGTAAGTATCGACAATGATTTTACGACCAGTTAAACCGCAGTCACCGACAGGGCCGCCAATCACAAACATACCTGTTGGGTTGATGTGGAATTTGGTGTCTGCATGGAACATTTCTGCAGGAATCACTTTTTTCACAATTTCTTCAATTACCGCTTCTTTAAGCTGAATTTGCGAAATTTCAGGATCGTGCTGAGTAGATAACACCACCGCGTCCAAACGTACAGGCACACCATTTTCATAAGCAAAAGTCACCTGACTTTTTGCATCTGGGCGTAACCACGGCAAAGCACCACTGCGACGTAATTCAGCTTGCTTTTCCATTAAGCGGTGTGCGTAAGAAATTGGGGCAGGCATTAATACATCAGTTTCACGGCTGGCGTAACCAAACATCAAACCTTGGTCACCTGCGCCTTGATCTTCAGGCTTTTGACGGTCTACACCTTGTGCAATTTCAGGTGATTGTTTACCAATCATGTTAATGACCGCACAGGTTGAACCATCAAAACCTAAGTCAGAATGATGGTAACCAATGCCATTTACGGTTTGACGAACAACGGCTTCAAAATCGACATTTGCAGTTGTTGTGATTTCACCTGCCAGTACAACCGCACCCGTTTTTACAAGCGTTTCACAAGCAACCCGCGCATAAGGGTCTTCTTTTAAGATTGCATCCAAAATGGCATCACTGATTTGGTCAGCCATTTTATCTGGATGGCCTTCGCTTACAGATTCCGAGGTAAATACAGCGTACTCGCGCATAAGTCCTATCACAGTTAAATTCAAAAGACGCAATATGTTACATCGAGTTAGACTTTAGGACTAGCGCATTACGACTAAATTGGCTGAATTTATTTCAATTCAATGACTTTTTATCGCATATCTTTAGCTAAAAAATAGATAAAGTATCGGTATGACTATATTGTGACTCAAAAATATTCATGTTGGCTAAAGTATGCTGTCATAATTTTAAACTAAGGAGCACCTTGTTTTTAAGTGGTGAATCATCTTTAAAAACAATATTGTAGATGGGTAATTTAAAGACTTTGAATTGACTTTATCTGCATCAAGCTGCATTTTCAAAAGCTGTTTTAAAATTTTGGACGATGGCTGTGATTCAATTTATTGTGTGAAAAGTGAATAAAATTCAAGATGTGTTAAAATCTGTCTATTATTTCTACAGAATACTGTTGTGTTTTAACTTGTTGCTAGGCATTTGATTGGAGTTGCTGCAAGAGCGACATCACAATTCCATCCTGCGTCTATAAATTGAAATATCTATACTTTAGAATTTTGCCAAGAATAGAGCTTAACACGGCAATTAGCTATTTTCTTGTTGTTATAAACGTGAAAACGTCTTTATATTTGCACGAAAAATACCCTGAATGGGAATTAATGCGGAAATATTGTTGCATAGGCTTTACCCCTCAGGCGTTTTTTTGAGAGAATAGCGGCTGTTTTGAATTCTATTCATCTTCTTCTATTTAACGATTTTTTGTGGACTCTGACCTATGACGACCCCGCTTAATGAACGTCGTATTGCAAACGCAATTCGTGTATTGGCAATGGATGCTGTGCAAAAAGCAAATTCAGGACATCCAGGTGCACCGATGGGGATGGCAGATATTGCCGATGTGGTGTGGCGTGAATTTTTGAATCACAACCCAACCAATCCACAATGGGCAAACCGCGACCGTTTTGTACTGTCTAATGGTCATGGTTCAATGTTGCAATATGCGTTGTTACATTTAACAGGTTATGATCTTTCAATCGAAGATTTAAAAGCGTTCCGTCAGTTACACTCTAAAACACCTGGCCACCCAGAATTAGGTTATGCACCAGGGATTGAAACCACCACTGGTCCACTCGGTCAGGGGATTGCCAATGCTGTTGGTTTTGCTTTAGCAGAAAAAACACTGGCTGCACAATTTAATAAAGAAGATATTCAGGTTGTAGACCATTTCACTTACTGTTTCTTGGGTGATGGTTGCTTAATGGAAGGTGTTTCACACGAAGCATGTTCATTGGCAGGTACTTTAGGTTTAGGCAAGCTGGTTGTTTATTATGATGACAACGGCATTTCTATTGATGGTGAAGTAGAAGGCTGGTTCTCTGACGATACCGAACAACGTTTCTTATCTTACGGCTGGCAAGTCTTAAAAGTTGATGGTCACGATGCCGATGCAATTCGTGCTGCAACGGTTGAAGCAAAAGCTGAAACGCAAAAACCGACTATTATTATTTGTAAAACTGTTATTGGTTTAGGTTCGCCAAACAAACAAGGTAAAGAAGACTGTCACGGTGCGCCATTAGGCCATGATGAAATCGCTTTGACGCGTCAAGCATTAGGCTGGACAGATGAAGCATTTGTTATTCCTGAAGATGTATATGCCGCTTGGGATGCTAAAGCGAAAGGTGCAGAAGCAGAAGCAGCATGGAATACAACTTTTGATGCCTATGCAGCAAAATATCCAACGGAAGCTGCAGAACTTAAACGCCGTTTAAGCGGTGAACTACCTGCAGAATTCATCGCGCAGGCAGATGCGTTTATTGCTGAAACCAATGCTAAAGCTGAAACTATTGCAACGCGTAAAGCCAGCCAAAATACTTTGCAAGCATTTGGCCCATTATTGCCTGAATTATTGGGTGGTTCTGCAGACTTGGCAGGTTCAAACTTAACCCTTTGGAAGGGTTGCCAAGGCGTTCAGGACAATGCAGCAGGGAACTACGTGCATTATGGCGTACGTGAGTTTGGTATGACTGCTATTGCAAATGGTGTAGCACTTCACGGTGGTTTCATTCCTTACGTTGCAACATTCTTAATGTTTATGGAATATGCGCGTAATGCCGTGCGTATGTCTGCATTAATGAAGCAACGTGTGATTCATGTGTATACCCACGACTCGATTGGTTTGGGTGAAGATGGTCCAACACACCAACCGATTGAACAAATTGCATCTTTACGTGGTACGCCAAACTTAAATACATGGCGTCCAGCAGATACCGTTGAAGCGGCTATTTCTTGGAAATCTGCATTAGTACGCAGCGAAGGTCCAACTGCTTTAATTTTCTCACGTCAAAACTTGCCATTCCAAACTCGTACTCAAGCGCAAATTGAGAACGTGGCAAAAGGTGGTTATGTCTTGGCTGAAGAAAAAGGTGAATTGAAAGCCATTATTATTGCAACAGGTTCAGAAGTGGGCTTGGCAATGGAAGCATACGCGCAGCTTGAAGGTGTACGTGTTGTGTCTATGCCGTGTGCAGAAGAATTTGTGAAGCAAGATGCAGCATATCGTGAAGCGGTATTGCCATCACATATTCGTGCACGTGTTGCGGTTGAAGCAGCGCATGTAGACTACTGGTGGAAGTTTGTCGGCTTAGACGGTAAAGTTATTGGTATGACAACTTATGGTGAATCTGCACCTGCAAAAGACTTGTATCAGTACTTTGGCATTACCACTGAAGCGGTTGTTGCTGCAGTAAAAGAATTAACAGCTTAATTTTTTAATCCAGTGTTTTTAAAGGCGTTCCTGCAAAGGGACGTCTTTTATTTTTGCATATTTGTTTGGTATTCGATGTGATGATCCAACAAATTTTGTCAGTGTAAGTCAGGTTTGTGAATAAACCTCTGTGTAATTGAGTGAGATGAGAAATGAGTTTGTACGAGCAAATTAATGATGAAGTCACTTTAATGGATGCGGGTGAGCAAAAGTGGATTGGACAAGATTTACCACTTGAAGCTATGGTGGCGGTAGAGTTGTTGTTACAGGATTTGGCTGAAGATCAGCAAATCAAAATTCGCCGTAAGAACCATGAAAAGCAATCAGGCTTAAAGCAAGTTGATCGTATTTTGATTGAGAAGCTTTAATCTATTGCGATGAATGCGGTGCATTAAATGGTGTATCGTCAAAAATAGCTTTATTCTATGCGTAGGGTAAAGCTTTTTTTATTGCTGAAAAATAGTTTATAAAATAGCCTAAGCATAATATTCAATGTGAATCATCAAGCATTTCAAGATATAACAATTAGGCAATATCCAAGCATGCAGACAACACAAGTACAGCATAACTAAGTCAAAAAATAGATATTGTGCCGTTAAGCGGAATTCAGTTTGAACAATGGCAAGCACTTTGGCAAGGCTATCAGCAATTTTATCGGGTGCAACTCAGTGATGACGTGACACAACAGACTTGGTCAAAACTAACTGATCCTCAACGACCCTATATTTATGGCTTGGCTGCCGTATATCAAACTCAAGTTGTCGCCATTGTGCATGTAATTGAACATGACAGTTGCTGGACGCTTAAACCTTATGCCTATTTGCAAGATTTATATACCTTGCCTGAGTACAGAGGGATGGGAATTGCTCAGCAGCTTATTCAGCAGGTGAATCAAACAGCGCAACAGCGTGAATGTGATCGGGTATATTGGCTGACTCATGAAGATAATTTACAGGCACGGCAGTTGTATGATCGTGTCGCAAAAAGAACAGGTTTTATTCAATATCGAAGTCCTACAGTCGCTATGTAAATTGAGCAAGCATATTTTTACAAATTTATCGTTTCAGTCATGCAACATACTGTTTTATCTTTAATCCTGTATTTGCAGCAAAAATCTATAAACTAAACCTCATTGAAACGTATCAACACTTTTAGAGATGAACAATATGAACATGAAATCAATTGCTTTAGGTTTGGCTATCGCGTCTGCAGCAACAATGACAATGGCTAAACCAGTGGCTTATCAAATTGACCCAACGCATACGGCTACTGTATTTACTTGGGATCATTTCGGTTTTTCTACGCCATCAGGTAACTTCTCAAACATTCAAGGTACCATCAATATTGATGAGAAAAAACCAGCGAACTCATCTGTGAATGTCACGATTCCATTAAGCAGCATCAACACCAACGTAAAAGCTTTAGATGAGCACTTAATGGCAGCAGATTGGTTTGATGCAGCAAAATATCCAACCATTACTTTTAAAAGTACAAAAGTTGAAACTCAAGACAAGAAAAACTTTAAAATCACAGGTGATTTAACGGTTAAAGGTGTAACTAAGCCAGTTGTTCTTGATGCGGTTTTGAACAAACAAGGTCCACACCCAATGACTCAGGCAGCGACTGTTGGTTTTAATGCTACAACTTCATTCAACCGTTCTGCATTTGGTATTGCCAGCTATGTACCAAACGTAGGTGATAAAATTACTGTAAACATCACCACTGAAGCATCTGTAGCTGCAAAAAAATAAGCAGATATGATGTGATAAAAGCACCATTGATATGGTGCTTTTTTTTGTGTCTGTATTTTAGATGTATTTATATGTGTGGCAGATTTTGAGTCTAATATTGAAATGGATGAAATAAAAATGCGAACCGAAGTTCGCATTTTTATATAGGAGCTTTAGCTTTTAAAATTTAACAAAGCTTAGAAGAAGCCCGCAGGTTTAGTTGAATAGCTCACCAACAAGTTTTTGGTTTGTTGATAATGCTCTAACATCATCTTGTGGTTTTCACGGCCAATACCTGATTTTTTATAACCACCGAAAGCTGCATGCGCAGGGTAAATGTGATAACAGTTCGTCCAAACGCGACCCGACTGAATAGCACGACCTGCACGGTAAGAAGTGTGCGCAGAACGTGACCAAACACCTGCCCCTAAACCGTAAATGGTGTCATTGGCAATTTTAATGGCTTCATCGAAGTCTTTAAATGTGGTCACAGAAAGCACTGGGCCGAAAATCTCTTCTTGGAAAATTTTCATGTCGTTGGTGCCTTTGAAAATTGTCGGCTCAATATAGAAACCGCTGCCAACTTCATGACGCTCACCACCACCTGTTAACACTTGTGCACCTTCGGCACGACCTGTCGCAATACAACCCAAGATTTTGTCCTGTTGTTCTTGCGATGCTTGCGCACCAATCATCGTTTCAGTATCAAGCGGGTGACCTGTTTTAATACGTTTAACACGTTCAATGGCTTTTTCAAGGAAACGGTCAGCAATACTTTCCTGCACGAGCGCACGCGATGGACAAGTACAAATTTCACCCTGATTCAGCGCGAACATAGCAAAGCCTTCGAGTGCTTTGTCTAGGTAGTCATCATCTTGCGCCATAACATCTTCAAAGAAAAGATTTGGAGATTTACCACCAAGCTCCAAAGTCACTGGAATGATGTTTTCAGTGGCGTATTGCATGATCAATTGACCGACCTGAGTCGAACCTGTGAATGCAATTTTGGCAATACGTGGATTGGTTGCCAATGGGCGACCAACTTCTACGCCGTAACCATTGACTACGTTTAATACGCCTGCAGGCAATAAATCTTGAATGAGTTCGACTAAAACTAAAATACTGGCAGGCGTTTGTTCTGCAGGTTTAAGTACAATACAGTTACCCGCAGCCAAAGCAGGTGCAAGTTTCCATGTTGCCATTAAAATAGGGAAGTTCCATGGAATAATTTGCCCTACAACGCCCAATGGCTCATGGAAATGATAGGCAATGGTATCTTCATCAATTTCAGAAATTCCGCCTTCTTGGGCACGAATACAGCCCGCAAAATAACGGAAATGGTCAATCGCCAAAGGAATGTCGGCAGCCAATGTTTCACGAACAGGCTTACCATTATCCCAAGTTTCGGCAACCGCCAGTAATTCTAGATTTTGTTCTAAACGATCTGCAATTTTTAACAGAATATTAGAACGAGTAGTTGGAGATGAACTGTTCCATTGAGCTTTGGCTTTGTGTGCAGCATCTAAAGCCAGTTCAATATCTTCTGCAGATGAGCGTGGGACTTTGGTAAATACTTTGCCATCTACAGGAGAGATATTTTCAAAGTATTCGCCTTTTACAGGGGCGACCCACTCGCCACCAATAAAGTTTTCGTATTGTGCTTTAAATTGAACTTTTGAACCGGGTTGATTGGGATCTACGTAACGCATAATTCTCTTCCTTTGATGGTTTTTTATAATCTGCCGTCATCTTTACCTTTTATCACAATCCTGTGTCTAAAATCAGGTTAAATTTACGGCTAAGGTATAAGGTACTTTAGTACGTTATTTGATTAGCATACCAATATAAGGTTGGAAAAAGGTTGGAAAGTTGCAGGTTTACAAGCAGCGAACAAATCCTTACAAAAGTAAGCAGTACAATGGATGTAATGCCCACAGGATTGTGAGAATCAGTCATGATGAAAAAACAAGATCTATTGGAAAAAAAACTGCATATTGAACGGTTTAGACAAAGCAGTAGTTTATCGCCGCTGCATGCGCAGCAAATTCAGCAGAGTATTTTAAATTCTTGGCAACGCTCTGAAATTGCAGAAATTCCTGTAGATCGGCAGGCTGCTCCGTTAAATTCCAGTTTATCGCATCCGCAAGGCGGTTCGGCTTTACAGAGAGCTGTGCAAAATTGCGCAGAAGATTTAAAACATATCGCGCAGCAGTCCGACATGGTGGCAGCCGTGGGCGATGTGGGCAGTACGATTATTTGGACGGCAGCGAGCGCTCAAATGCGTAATGTGGCGGAACGAGTACATTTTGTAGAGGGTGGACAGTGGCGTGAAGAGTTGGTGGGTACCAATGCTTTGGCTTTGTCACTCAAAACTCAGCAAGCCAGTTGTGTGTTTTCCAGTGAACATTATATGTCATCGTTACATGACTGGGTTTGTTATGCCGCACCAATTTTAGACCCACATTCCAAACAAGTGTTGGGCGTGATTGATTTATCGACCACTTGGAAAAATCATAACAGTTTGGGTTTGTTGGCAGCAGAGCGCTGTGCTTCTTTAATTCAAAATGCGTTGCTGGAACAGCAAAAACAGCAGCTTTATATTCGCGCGTTTCGTGTGCCACAGGTGTTATTTAATGGCAAAGTGGTGGTGATGACACCGCGTCAAATTGAAATATTGGTGATTTTGGCACTTTGCCCACAAGGCATGAGTTTAGACACTTTACACCAAGCACTATATGGTGAGCGTAAAGTCAGCATGGGAACGCTAAAAGCTGAAATGTCGCAATTACGCGATATTTTAGGGGGGATGCTCGGCTCGCGTCCTTACCGAGTTTTGGCGCATATTGAAGCCGATTTTTTACAAGCTGAGCAGGCTTTAGATGCAGGTTATGTGCAGTCTGCCTTGCAAACGTGTGCAGGGGTATTTTTGGCGAAAACTGAAAGTCCATTTTTATGCGCATGGCGAGATTGTTTAGAATCACGCCTGAGTGATGCCATTTTTAATGCACAAGATACCGATGTATTGCTGAAACATTTGGCGCATAGCCCTGAAGCGATTGATGCGGTAGAGCGTTTAATTGAACTGATGCCAAAGCATCATCCTGCACATCAAATTTTATTAAAATACAAAGCCTAAATGACGAATCAAGTCTTTAGGCTTTCATTTCACTGTCCTTTAGTCTTACTGTTTTTTTTAGTTTTTACAGCCCTTTGCGGTTTAACCAGTCAAACAAGGACTGATACACTTCCGCGCGGACTTCTGGCGCAGAAAGCACCAAATCATGCACGCCATCTTCAATTTGGCAAAGCTGAATATCACCATGCATGTGATGCCCATATTTTTGCATATCTGCAACATCCAAAATTACGTCAGTGCGTTGCGCAATCTCATTCCATTGGCGTGGATAACTACTTTGACTCGCATGCATAATTAAGGTTGGTACACCCAAATGTACGCTAGCATGAATTTCTTTTTGTGCTTCATGAATTGCACGTACAAAACTTAATCGCACTTTAGGATAGCGCGGTTTCTTCCATTCCAAATTAAATAACCATTCACCATGATATTGTTTGTGTAGACTTGGTACATAAAATGGATTAAGGCGGCTTGGAAATTTCATTTCTGGCAGCAATTTGCCCAATTGGCTTAAACGAGGAATGCCGAATTTTTTCTCAATCTCGCTCATATTGAAATCATAAAAAGGGCTGTTGCACCATAAACCACGAATCAGTGGATGATTGGGATGATGTGCCACATATAACGTGGTGATTAATCCACCTGTTGAATGTCCTGCCAAAATTACTGAGTCATGTTCTTCTGTGGCAATTTGCTCAAGTGCAGCGGAAATTTCTGCATCATATTCAGACAAGCTGCGCACATTGTACCAATTTTGATGTGACAAATGCGAACGCCCATATTTACGTAAATCTAGGGCATAAAAGTCATAACCATGCTGATTAAACTGGTCTGCCATTTCTGTTTGAAAAAAATAGTCAATAAAACCATGAATATAAAGTACGGCTTTACGGGTTTCCTGTTCGGCTTTTTTGCGTACCAAGGTAGCAATCACTTTGCCTTCATAATCCGAAGGAAAATCCAGCGTCATTTGTTGGTAATCGGCACCCAAAATATCGGGTTGATAGCTTGGTGTTGTTTTTTGTTTTTTACTTAACAGCATAAGGTGTTCGTCATCCATTTTATTTTGACTATATCCTTGATGAGCTGTGCGCATTTGTCAAATTGAATTATGCAAACCCTCTGCATCTAAATCGCTTTAGTTTTATGCTGCGAGTTCATTTTGTTCTGAACAGCAAAAAAAGCAGAACGCATCTGAGATGGTTCTGCCAAAGGGAAGGATAAAAATAAAACAGCAACAGACGAAAATTGAAAAAAGGATGGGAGATGCTGAGCAAATCGTGATTCACTCAGCAGGAGATTCAAATTACATCGCGGCTTTAAAAATTTCGACCACTTGTGCATGATTGGCTTTACGTGGGTTGGTGAGCATGCAGGCATCTTTTTGTGCATTTTCAGCCATAATCGCCAAGTCATCTTCTTTCACGCCTAACTCTGCTAAACCTGTTGGAATACCAATTGAGCTAGATAATTCACGAATTGCATCAATTGCGGCATAGGCGGCTTCTGTGGTAGTTAATCCATCAGTATTTACCCCCATCAGTTCTGCAATATCTGCATAACGCTCAGGGCAGGCAATCAGGTTAAACTCGCAAACATGCGGCAATAAAATTGCATTACATACGCCGTGCGGCAAGTTGTAGAAACCACCGAGTTGATGCGCCATGGCATGCACATAGCCTAATGAGGCATTGTTGAATGCCATACCTGCCAAATATTGCGCATAGCTCATGGCATCACGTGCTTCAATATTTTCACCATTTGCCACAGCAGGGCTGAGCCACTGGCTAATCATACGAATAGCTTTTTCCGCACAGGCATCGGTAATAGGATTGGCTGCAGTTGAAACGTAGGCTTCTACAGCGTGAGTTAAAGCATCCATGCCTGTTGCTGCGGTTAAACCTGCAGGTTTGGCAATCATGAGTTTTGGATCATCAATGGCGATGAGTGGTGTGCAGCGCCAATCGACAATTGCCATTTTAACGTGCGTGTCAGTGTTGGTAATGATACAGAAACGGGTCATTTCCGATGCTGTACCTGCTGTGGTGTTAATGGCAATTAGCGGGGTCATTGGCACGGTACTTTTATCAATGCCTTCATAATCACGAATATGCCCACCACCTGCGGTAACTAAGCCAATGCCTTTGGCGCAGTCATGTGAAGAACCACCACCTAAAGACACAATAAAGTCGCATTGATTGGCATTGTAGGCATCGACACCTTTATGTACGTTAATGTCGGTTGGGTTTGGCTCAGCACCTGCAAAGATATGGCTAGCAACGCCTGCTTCGGTGAGATAGCCTGCAATGGTGTCGGCAACGCCAAATTTAAACAGTCCTTCATCTGTCACAATCAGGGCTTTTTTAGCGCCTAAATTTTGTGCTCTTACGCCAATTTCTTTGGCACAACCAGGGCCGAAGAGAGACACACAAGGAATATAAAAACCGTTGGTTTGATCTGCAATATTTTTAAAAGCCATGCTCAGATTCCTTCTTGCATTGGGTATTGGAATAATGTGTTGTTATCGCGGTGTTGAACCGTGATTTGAGTATTCAATGCTTTGTGGTGAAATCCTACCTACCAAACACCAACCCTATTTTCTGAGTAAATAATGCAAACTAATCAATTGAAATTTATTTGTTTTTTAATGGGTTTTTATTTTTTCTGAAGTGATGCGCAGGCTATAGGCAAGGGCTTAAATCTTGTTTATAGTGTTTTTGTATCTCTAATTTTAAGGTGTAGATACCGTTCACATAAATTTCAGGTGTAATTCAATTAATAAGTGGCTTAAGCTCGATTGAAGAATTGTCCACTTTTTGCAGATGGAAATAAAAAACAAAAAATAGGGATGTATCACGTGATGGGTCTAGTCGGTGCAATCAAATAAAAATAAGATGACACTTAGATAGACCGCACTTAAGCATGAGGAGCGTATATGCAGCCAATTTGCCAGCATAGCCAGTTGCATGCCGTTGCACAGCAATTGGTTCGTATTTCCAGTGTGGCCGCAGAAATCTATCAAGATCAAATGGATTTGGTTGGACATTTTACAGCACAAAATTTGTTTCGGATCGATCCTTTGCAGCATCGGGTCGAATTGCTGAATGGTCTGTTTAGTCTTGAATTTTATCCGCCAAAATCGCATACAAATTTAATAGAAACTCACTTTGAATTTGCGGGGGAACAGCAAGAAGCATTTGAAGATTTTTTCTTACATGATCTGCATTTTTTGACTGGGGATTTAAAACCGCAGCATTCTTTATTTTTGCGTAATCAGGCGCAGCAATTGCGACAATTGATTCTGCAGCAAGTTTACCTGTGGGTAGATGGTGCAGCACGGGTTAAGCAATTGTTATTGCATTTAGATGCAATGCAGGCACAAATTTTAGATCAGGCATTAATGCAGGCAGACGATCAGTATCAACCAGTATTGACCAAATTTGTGCAGCAAGGGCAGCACATTCCTGAAGATGTTTTAACTAACTTATCGATGCTGTGTGCTTTGGAATTTGTAGAGGGTGAAACCTTTTTGCCAGTGCAAGCACTGATGCAAAGTTATGATGATTTTTGTTTTAGTGCGGCAGAATTTTTACCTAAAGCCATGCATCGTATTTTAAGTATTTCATTTCCTGAACGATTTAATTTGCAGGATTTAATCGATCATCAGGATGATATTCGGTTGTTGTATCGACATGCCGAAGAACATGGGCATTTATTGGGTTTTGCGCGTTTAATGCACCGTGAGGTGTGGCAGCGTTCCGATGCTTTGGCGAAACCGCATTTTTTAAAATCTTGCCCTTTAATTTGGCAAAAGAAAGTCGCCAAACTGCCGTTATTTGATTATCCACGTGCGGTGAATTGGCTGTTTAAACAGTCTGCACAAGTGTTGGATTGGCTTAGTTTAAATATTCATCATACCAGTGTGCGGGTGGCAGTGACTGCGCTCAGTTTTGTCGATTGTAGTCAGGCACATCCACGGATTATTTTGGCAACTTTGCAATATTTTCAATATTCAGCCGCACGTATGTTCATTCAAAGCTGTAATGTATATGCGACACAGCAAGCGTGGTTCGCACATGCGCATAATGTCAGTTTAATGCCGCATGGCGAAAAACAATCGTTGGATGATCCGCGAGTTGCCATTAGTCCTTCTATTTTGTATTTGGATGAGTGGATGACTTTGCTGAAAACCGTGGCACAACATGATGAGCATTTGGTCAAGCATGTATTTCGGCGTTTAAGTCGTGTCATGCAAAGCTATATGTTGTATTTACAGCAAATCACTCAAGATTTACCGACAGCTTTGTTGGACTATATTCAGTCAGAAAGTCAGCAGCAACGTGATTTTTATACGGTATTGCAGCGTTATCAGATTCAGCCTGATGATTTTCGGCAGCGTTTTTATTTACGTGCACACAATACACGTGTTTCGGTATTTGACAGTTATGTGCGCGACTATTTACTGGAATATTTCGTAGCGC
This sequence comes from Acinetobacter sp. YH01003, assembly GCF_013420525.1. NCBI lineage: Bacteria > Pseudomonadati > Pseudomonadota > Gammaproteobacteria > Moraxellales > Moraxellaceae > Acinetobacter > Acinetobacter sp. YH01003. The sequence continues at coordinate 618,324 of NZ_VOXY01000001.1, forward strand.
ATACACATATTCCAAAAAGTTTGAGTTGGTTGGGGTTGTTTCATCAGGCGGTGCGTTGGCATCAACAAGTGTATAAAGCAGAGCTATTTGCCAAACTGAAAAAAGAAATTCCGTGTAGCACATGGCAGGCGAAAAGCCCGCAGCAAATATTGTACTTTTCAGGTTGGTGTTTTGAAGAACTGACCGATTTAGACCGTATTATTGAAGAATCGAAAAACTTTAAACACTGTTTGGCACTGAGCTATGCCAAAGCCATGAGTGAAGGACAATATGTGGCGTTTCACATGGCATCACCACATTATGTGCAGCAATTGACCTTGGGCTGTCACTTTAGGAATGGGCAACTTGTGTTTGATCAATTGGAATATCCTAATAATCAAAAAGCAGAACAATTGTTGGTTACCATCGCAGCGCAGTTTATTGCATGGCTGAATCCACAATTACCATCAAAGTCATAAGTTACAAGTCATAAGACAACCGTTGTCGTATTCACGGACTTGAGCCTTAACTTTTGGCTCAAAACTCGTTAGGCTATAGCCGTTCAATCATGGTATAGGTCTTATGAAACAGGAAACTGCACTTAAACTTTTAAAAGCAGGCGAAAATGTCTTTTTAACAGGCTCGGCTGGTGCGGGTAAAACCTATACCCTGAATCAATACATCAATTATTTAAAAGCGCGTAAAGTGCCCGTGGCAATTACGGCATCTACAGGCATTGCAGCAACGCACATGAATGGCATGACCATTCATACATGGGCAGGCATAGGCATTAAAGATTTTTTGTCCGATGCCGACCTGAAAAATATGAAAGAGCGCAAATATCTCAAAGAACATTTAGAAAATGCGCAAGTGCTGATTATTGATGAAATTTCGATGTTGCATGCCAAACAACTGAATTTAGTCAATCAGGTTTTAAAATATTTTAAAGACAGTGATGAAGCCTTTGGCGGCATTCAGGTGATTGTTGCGGGAGATTTTTTCCAGTTACCGCCTGTGGGAAAAAACGATGAGCGCAATCGTGACAAGTTCTGTTTTATGTCAGATGCGTGGGTCGAAGCTAAATTTCGGGTCTGTTATTTAACCGAGCAGCACCGTCAGGGCGATGACTACTTAAATGACATTCTCAATGCGATTCGTGCACAAAGTATTGATCATCAACATATTCAGGCTTTGGAACACACCCGTCATCAAGATATTGGCGACACTTTCACGCGTTTATATACGCACAATATGGATGTGGACAATATCAACTTTAAGCATTTGAATGAAATTGAAACTGAGAGCAAGCAGTTTGATGCCGTGTGTGATGGCAATGAAAAGTTGATTGAAACGCTGAAATCATCCGTACGTGCGCCTGAAATTTTAAATCTAAAAAAACATGCCAAAGTGATGTTTGTTAAAAACAACTTCGATATGGGCTATATCAACGGCAGTTTGGGCGAAGTGATTGGCTTTGAAGAAGATGACGATCACGGTATTTTGCCTAAAGTAAAATTGACCGATGGCACAGTATTACTGGTCGAGCCTGAAACTTGGTCGGTGGATAATGATGCAGGCAAAACCATTGCCAGTTTCCAGCAAATTCCGCTGCGTTTGGCATGGGCAATTACCATCCACAAATCACAAGGTATGACCTTAGAAGCGGCAGAAATCAATCTTAGCCATACTTTTGAAAAAGGGCAGGGTTATGTGGCGTTGTCACGATTAAAATCGTTAAGCGGTTTGCGTTTATTGGGATTTAATAGCCAAGCTTTGGAACTCGACAGTTTAGCGATTAAGGCTGACCGCCGTTTTCAGGAATTGTCTGAAGAAGCTGAAACGCACTATGAGCTGATGGATTTAACACCACAACATAATGCATTTATTCGTCACTGTGGTGGCACGTTGAACGAAACCGAAATTTTGCGCAATGAAAAGAAAATTGCCAAAGGTGGAAAAACCAATTATGCGACTGCCACGTTAGATGAAACCCGCGCTTTATTTGAAGAAGGTTATGATATTCAGGATATTGCAGTAGAGCGAGGTTTAACTCCTGCAACTATTATCAACCATTTGGCACGTTTGCAAAAAGAACAAAATCTGGATATTTCAGTGGCACATCCAGGTGAAGAAGTGGTGGAAGAGGTCCGTAAAATTTATAAGCGATTAATGAAGCGTCAAAATGCAGAGCACTTCAGCGATGATGGCGCAATTAAACTGCGCCCGATTGTTGAAGCGACTAGTCCACGCATGGGCTATGATCAGGTGCGTTTAGCATTGCTGTTTATTCAGTAGTTTAGTCATTTGGATAATGATGACTTATACTGCAATTCTGCATTAAAAATGCCCGCTTAACGTCACATAAAATACTATCGTTTTGAGAAAAACTTCGGTTAAACTGCCATCACTGTAAGCCTTAAAATATAATATTCGGTATGGCATTTACACCGTGGTACACATTTCGAAAATTTGTCTATAACAACTTACACGACGATGACTATGAAACATGGTTTAGTCGTTGCATTAACTATTTTTTAATTTTACTGATTTTAGGCAATGCCAGTGCGGTTATTTTAGAGTCGGTGAATGATGTCTATCTTGCCTATCAGGTATTTTTTGACCATTTTGAAAACTTTTCCATCGCAGTGTTTACGCTTGAATATTTGCTGCGGATTTGGAGTATTGCCGAAAAAGACCCGTTTATTTCGCCGTGGAAACAGCGTGTAAAATGGCTTACCAGCGGTGGGGCAATTATAGATTTGTTGGCGATTCTACCTGCTTATATTAACTTCTTTGTGCATCTAGATTTACGGTTCCTAAGAATTTTACGTTTGCTGCGTTTGTTAAAACTGACACGTTACTTTGTATCATTGCAAATTTTATTAAGAGTGATCGAACGGGAAAAAGGATCATTTCAGGCAGTCATTTTTATTCTCTCTATTATGATTGTGATGTCTGCCGCAGGTGTGTATGTGGTGGAAAGCAAGGCACAGCCTGAAGCCTTTAGCTCAATTCCCGCTTCGATGTGGTGGGCAGTGGTGACTTTAACCACAGTCGGTTATGGCGATGTCACACCAATTACCCCTTGGGGCAGAATTTTAGGTGCGTTAATTACGGTATTGGGTGTCGGCTTGGCAGCATTGCCTGCAGGTATTTTAGCCACAGGTTTAGCCAACGAACTTGAACAACGTAAGCAGCATTTAGGGTTGAAATTTAGAGAGCTATTGCAAAATAGTGAGATTGATCTGTTAAATGATCAAGAAAAAATTGAAGATTTACGCAAACAAGTCGGTTTAACCACTGAGCAAACCCAAGATATTTTATTGCAGTTAATTCGTGAGCGTCGTGAAGAAGAGCTGCGTTTAGAACAGGAGCCTTATAAATACTGCCCACATTGTGGAGAGAAGTTGTCGGAGTAAGCGAGGCTTGGGTTAAGAATTTCAATTCTAGTTTGGCTCTGCACGTTGGAAGCCTAAAACATGCTTGCTGAAAGCCATATTATTTTTATGGAATTGTATTGATTTCGTAGTAAATATCATCGAATAAAAACTAAGATGAAGAAAACTCATTATTTACATGCTAAGATTAAATTAATTCATTATTAAATTGAATCATGTTTGGCTTTGTTTCTTATTTTGCAAAATAAAAATGCGACCTAGGTCTAAACATGCAGTCAATAACTTGAAAAACTAGGAACAAGCAATGCTTGAAATTCGCCACTTAAAAACGCTATCAGCCCTGCGTGAACATGGTTCTTTGGTTGCTGCCGCCAATGATTTATGTCTGACGCCATCTGCCATTTCTCATCAACTCAAAGAACTAGATCATTGGTATGGCGTAGAAGTGGTGAACCGTCGTAGTCGCCCTGTGACATTTTCCAATGTCGGACAGCGTTTATTGAAACTGGCGGATGATGTCCTGCCACAAATTCAAATCACCCAAACTGATATTACCCGCATTGTGCATGGTCAAACGGGGCGAATTATTTTTTCTTCGGAATGTCATAGTTGCTTTGACTGGTTGATGCCGCTGCTGAATCAATATCGTCAGCAATACCCTGATGTAGATTTAGATTTTGCTTCAGGTTTTGAAGCCAATCCGCATGAATTATTGCAAAACGCAGAATTTGATTTATTGATTACCGCAGACCCGATTGCCTTAAAAGGTATCGAATATTTTCCAATTTTTGAATATGAATCGCGTTTGGTGTTGTCAAATACTCATCCTTTAGTACGTGCCGAGCGCATTACCGTACAGGAGTTGGCAGAAGAAACCCTGATTACCTATCCTGTCGATAAACACCGTTTAGATATTATGTCTAAGCTATTCATTCCAGCCAATATTCAGCCAAAAGCTATTCGTACTACAGATTTAACCCAAATGTTGATTCAACTGGTGGCGAGTGGGCGAGGGATTGGCGCATTGCCAGATTGGGTGGTGAATGAATATGAGCAAAAAGGCTGGGTAACTTCACGTCGTTTAGACTGCGTTGCTGCGGGAGGATTACGCCGTACCTTGTATGCGGGTTATCGTAGCGAAGAAAAAGAAAAGTGCTATTTTGAAGGCTTTTTGAAGCAATTAGAGAAATTTTCCCAAAAACGCACGCAGTATTATTCAAGTTAAAAATCGTACGATCAGCATCGTAAAGAGAATGCTAATTTATCGCTAAAAACACTAAGCTCATCTAAATCTCCACTAAAAACAGTGAGATGTTCTTGCTAAGCTTGCCTTGCGAAAATTAAGGGAGAGCGCAGTGAGTTCGGTACGTTGGCTGACAAAGGATTTGTGGATTGTTGCTGCGGGTTTTATGGCAGCAATGCATATTGGCAAGTTGCCACCGACTGTACCCATCCTACAAGCTGAACTCGGAATTAGTTTGGTTCAGGCAGGTTTTTTGCTGTCTTTGGTACAAGCTGCGGGCATGTCTTTGGCGTTGTTGCTAGGCAGTTATACCGCAAAAATTGGCTTAAAACGCTGTGTACTTTTGGGTTTGTCTTTATTGGCAGGTGCAAGTTTTGTTGGTGGTTTTGTACATAGCTTTTCCGCACTATTAAGTCTGCGTGTAATTGAAGGTTTTGGCTTTTTACTGATTACACTCAGCGGCCCTGCATTTATTCGTCAACTGGTTGCAGTGGAGCAGTTGCCTGCCAAAATGGGGCTGTGGAGTGCCTATATGGGCGGTGGGATGGGTATTGGTTTACTAAGTACGCCGTTTTTACTGCCCATCTTGGATTGGCAAGGCGTGTGGATGTGTTTGGGATTGTTATCCTTTGCGCTCGCAATCATCATTTATAAAGCCGTACCAAGTGTGCAGATCAGCACGCAAGCCATTGCCATCTTTGAACTGATTAAAAGCACTTTGAGCCATCCACCCGCATGGATATTGGCTTTGGTTTTTGGTGTTTATGCAGGGCAGTGGTTCAGTTTGGTGGGTTTTTTGCCGACCATTTATCAGCAATATCAAATATCTTTACAAACCGCAGGTGTGCTCACAGCTATGGTTGCAATGGCAAATGCGGTGGGTACATTTGTATGTGGGTTGTTATTACAGCGTGGGCTGAGAGCGCAAGTGTTGATGCAAATGGGTTTTGCGGTATTGATGCTATGCGCACTGAGTTTTTATATTTTGCGTGATGTTTTACCATTCATTGTGCAGTTTTTATTGGTCATCCATTTCTCTTTATTTGGTGGTTTAGTCGCAGCTGTGGTATTTGCGCAAGTACTTAATTTTGCACCACAACCGATTGCGATTAGTACCACCGTAGGTTTGGTGTTGCAGTGCTCGGCAATTTCACAATTTTTATTGCCGCCTGTGGTCGCAGCTATCGTATCTGCCACAGGAACATGGCTTTGGGTTGGTATTTTAATGGCCGTTTTATCTGCAATGGGAATGATATTAACATCTATCTTGTTTCGCAAAGTGGCTTAGATTTGGATGGTTTTTATTGAAATTGGTTGATACAAGACGATGAATTCAAGCAAAACCATCTAAACCAAGCGTCCCTAAATCTATGTTAAGAATAGCCAATAAACAAGGTGAGAATTCCTGCTGCAATCAGTGGTCCCACAGGCACGCCACGTAGCACAGCAACACCTGCGACTGTACCAATCAATAAGCCTGCGACCACATCAGGCTGATTGGTCATGAGCTTGACACCACGCCCGCCTAACCATGCCACAAAAACACCAATTGCAATCGCAAGTAAAGATTTCCAACTCAGGAAAGATTTTAGAATTGCTTCGCCTGGAAGTTTGCCACTGGCAATGGGTGTCAGTACGCCAATGGTGAGAATGATAATGCCCAGATTTAAGCCATGCTGCTGCAATAGTGGGAAAAATTCACTTAGCGGCGTAATTCTAAAAACAATCAGTACTGCTGCGGCAATGGTCACAGCCGTATTTTGGCTAAAAATACCGCATGCGAGTAGAACGATCAGCACCATCAGGTTAAGGTCTAATTGAGAGAGCATGGTGATCCATAAAAGGGGAAATAAATTGGAAAAGTGCAGTTATTGTAACTGTTTTGAACTACAAGCGGGCAAGGTACGCAATGTGTTCAGAATTTACGGTGTATTTGGTTTAGAATAGCAGCAAATATATTTATACTTTTTATCATTAGGTCGCTCATCATGTTGTTGGAAAAAATGTTGCAATCACAAGGCTTTGGATCACGTAAACATTGCCAACAACTCATTAAAAATGGTGCAGTCACCATTATGGGCGAAACCCAGACCAATCCTAAATTCGCGATAAAAATTGCGCCTGAAACGGTTTTGCAATTTTCGGTGTATGGGGAAAATTATCAATATCGTGAAAAGGTCTATATCGCCTTACATAAACCACAAGGCTATGAGTGTTCGCATCAGGCGACCCATCATTTTAGTGTGTTTGACTTGTTTGATGATGTATTGCTGAATCGTGGTTTGCAGTGTGTTGGACGCTTAGATCAGGACACCACAGGGCTGTTATTGCTGACGGATGATGGACAGTTTTTACAAGCATTGACCCATCCTAAAAAGCATGTGGCAAAAGTGTATGCTATGCACACCGCAGACCCGATTAATGCAACACAAATCCAGCAACTTGAGCAGGGTGTCGCATTGCGCAATGAATCAGGGACATTTGCTGCAACAGAGGTACAACAGCTTGCTGAACATGAATTGCAGATGACCATTCATCAAGGTGTTTATCACCAAGTTAAACGTATGCTGGCAGCAGTGGGCAATAAAGTAGAACAATTACATCGTCAGCAAGTTGGTGCATTAAACTTGACTGATTTGGCTTTAGATGTGGGTGAATGGATGTATTTAAGCCCTGAACATGTCGAGTTGGCAAAAAGCCGTATGGAATAACATGAGTTTAGCTGAGCTTTCATCAATAGCTCATGAGCAATGGCTTGGGCTAGGTTAAATTTAAATCCATTGTCTAACTCTGCAATCGTCAGATCAGATGACTATTTTAAAAAGCAGTGATAGGTTTGAAATTCATCATCTTTGACAAAACCCATCTTTTCATACAATTGGTGGGATTGGTAATTACTTTTCTGTGTTTCAAGGCTAATCCGTAGCGCATTTTCATGTCGTGCAAATAAAATTGCAGTATCAATGAGCTGTTTGGCCGAACCTTGTCGTCTAAAAACAGGGGTGACATAAACGTCATCTAAAATATAGTAGGTCGAGCAGGCAACCGAAGAAAAGCCTAAATAAAGTAATACAAATCCAGTGATTTTTTGATCTTTGATATGAATGAAAATCACACTTTCCTGATTTTCAAAACGCTGTTTTAAGAATGCTGCTGAAAGGCTTAAATTCGAGGATGCACCATAAAACTGACGATACTCATCGAACAATACAGCAAGCTGGTCTAAGTCTTCTAAAGTGGCACGTCTTACAATCATTACGATACTCCATGCTTTTTTATTGTCCTTGCATGAAGCATAGCTAAGTTTTTAAAGTAAATTTTTAAAGAATTGTTTAAAAATGCAACACTGTTAATTTTTGTCAGTTTCACCCAAAATTGCATTGAGTTCATCAAACAAGTCTAGATGTTCATCATCCAGTTCAAAATCTTCAACACTATTATTGCCAGTTACAGATGCTTCATTGCTTGGGGTTGCATCCACTAGCGTTGCTTTTTGCTCTTGTTTTAATTTGCGTAACTTAATCAATTGTTCCAGATTAATATTCTGATTTTCAATTGAAAAGGGAATTGATTTAGTCAGCACGACTTGCTTAAAAAACAAACGTACCGCTTGCGCAGGCGTAATCCCCAACTGTTTAAACACAGCAAAGGCTTGTTTTTTCTCTTGAGAGTCCAAGCGTACTTGATAGACTTCAGTTTTTCTCATAATTTTTAATAGAAGGAAATAGATTTAAATTTTAGCAATATTGTAAACAATTCATTTGTAATTTCAATATGACTACAACGAAAATCCACTATTTTGTAATGACAAACATATTACAATGTCAATTCTTGCTGTGCGCTAAAGTGGAATTGTTGCTGGCTAATCGGGTCAAAAAAACTTAAATGCTTGGCAAGCAATTGTAGCGGTGCAGAAAAATCATCTGCTTGTTTGTGCTGTAAAATGGGATAAAACGGGTCGTTCTTAATCGCAATACCTAAGCTATTTAAATGCACACGCAGTTGGTGCTGCTTGCCTGTTGTAGGCTTTAATTCATATTTTGCCCATGTTTGATTATGTTCAAGCAAACGAATTTCTGTTTCGCTGTTAGGTGTGCCTGCCACGACGTGCATCAAATAAAAAGGTTCACCTTTTTCCATGCGTAATTGCACAGTACATGGTAGTGACAAATTAGCTTGATAAGGCGCAATGGCATGGTAGGTTTTTTGCACCTGACGTTCTGCAAATAATTGCTGATACACCGCCCGAGTTTCTGGTTGTTTGGAAAACAGCACCACACCCGCAGTTTCGCGGTCTAAACGATGAATAGGTGTGAGCTGCTCATTCTGTGTTTGTTTTTTTAAGCGTACTAATAAGGTTTCTTGTACATATTGCCCTGTAGGGCTCATGGTCAAAAAATGTGGTTTATCTACAACCAATAAGTGTTCATTTTCAAATAAAACTTGATGCTGAAAAGGCACGGCAACTTCATGCGCTAAAAAACGATAATAAAAAATATCCTGATGTGCGCTATAAGGTGTATCTAAATCTAAACGCTTGCCTTCGGCATCATAAACCAGACCATCCTCAAAGCGTTGCAGCCATTCCTGTGCAGAAATATGGGCAAACTGGGCACATAAATAACGAAAAATTGATTCAGGCTGTGTGCTTAATTTGGGTAAATGCAATTTGCTGGCGCTCACACCATCTAGCATGGGTGGAACAAAGGTGTTGGGATGAGTCGACTTCATCTGCAAATTGCTCATATTCAGGTGTGAGAGTTTCTTTTTCATCATATTGAAAATAGCCTAAGCAGTTTGGGTGCTAAGCTTAACAATCTTGATTCATTGCCTTGTCTAAAATTGTTATAAATTGTCCACATTTACACAGTTTTATCCATCAGTACATAGGCTTTAAAGCAGTGCGATGCTATCATAATTGGTCTTTTGAATCATGTCGTGAGCGTTATGCAGTATTCATTTAATTTGGCTTTAAATAATGAGCAAGATACCCAAAATCTGGCGCAGGTTTTGGCAACGCATTTTCGGTCGGGTGTGATTTATTTAATTGGTGATTTAGGCGCAGGAAAAACCACTTTATCGCGTTATTTTCTACAGCATTTGGGGCATCAGGGCGCGGTTAAAAGCCCGACTTACACCTTGGTGGAACCTTATCAAATACAAGGACAAGATATTTTTCATTTTGATTTATATCGTTTAAATGATCCTTATGAATTAGAGCTGATGGGCATTCGTGATTATTTAGAAACCCCAAATGCCTTGTTTTTATTTGAATGGCCATCAAAAGGTGGCGATGAAATTCCGCCCGCAGACTTGATCATTGAAATTAAAAAATCGGAAGATGAATTAAGCCGTACAGCAATGCTAAGTTCGTCTTCGGTTGCATTACAACAAGCTTTGGAGCAACAATTTAATCATGCCTAATGATGTGTTAAATCTACGTCGGATCCACACGCTTGAACCTGCCTTAGCCAACCAAATTGCTGCGGGTGAGGTAATTGAGCGTCCTGCCTCTGTGGTCAAAGAGTTACTAGAAAACTCCATTGATGCAGGTGCAACCGAGCTGATTATTCGTGTGGCACAAGGCGGCAGTACACTCATTGAAATTATTGATAATGGTCGTGGCATTCATGCTGAAGATTTGCCTTTGGCGGTGACTCGTCACGCGACCAGTAAAATTCAAACGGCTGATGATTTACATGCTATTGTCAGTTTAGGCTTTCGTGGTGAAGCACTGGCATCAATTGCAGCAGTATCGCGTTTGACTTTGGTCAGTAGCCAAACTGAAGATGGTGTCGGTTATCAGGTCGAAGTCAATGGCACTGCCTTTGACCATCAAGATATTCAGGCCGTTGCTGCACAAAAAGGCACACATATTCGGGTACAGGATTTATTTTTTAATGTGCCTGCACGACGTAAATTCCTGAAAAAAGCGGGTACAGAATTCGGACATATTGAAGAAATTGTGCGTCGTTTGGCACTCACACATTTCGATATTCGTTTTGTTTTGGAACACAACGACAGCATCAAACTGAATTTACCCATTGCAGACAGTGGCGAATTGCGTTTTCAGCGCGTGCAGCAACTTTTAGGACGAAACTTTGTCGAAAATGCCTATTGGATAGATGCTGACAGTGTCACCATGCACTTATCGGGTTGGTTGGGGCATCCTTCCGATGCACGTTCGCAAGCCGACTTGCAGTATGTGTATGTGAATGGGCGCATTGTAAAAGACAAGACCATCTCCCATGCTTTGCGTATGGCATACGAAGGTATTTTGCATGGACATCAGCATGCTGCGTATTTACTGTTTTTAGAGGTTGAGCCTGAAAATATTGATGTCAATGTGCATCCGACCAAGCATGAAATTCGCTTTTTAAATCAGCGGGAAGTGCATGAGTTTGTACGACATTATGCCAAAGAAACCTTGGCGCAATTTCAAACTGCAACAGCAGATTTAGCCACTGCTATGAAAGCTGATCCTGTCGAACAAGCTGCGCCTTATGTGGTGCAACCGCGTTATCAGGAACAATTTTTACTGCACAAACATGCCGAGGCAAATCCTTACAATTCCGCTGACGATGCAGTAGATGCGTACACGATGCAGCCCGCTTCACAAGCGGGAAGTGAGTTACTTACCGATTTTAATCAGAGTCAGCCGCAGACAGTTCAATATAACCGACCTGTGCAGAGTAATTATCAAGGTTCGCAACAGCTCAACAATGCTTTAAAAAGCTATCTCGCGCCTTTACGTGATCTAGATCAAGACTCAGCCAATCTTACGCAAACAAACACAACACCTGCGGTGGATGAGCATCCGCTCGGCATTGCAATTGCGCAATTGCATGGTATTTACATTCTGGCGCAAAATAGTGAAGGCTTGATTATTGTAGATATGCATGCCGCCCATGAACGAATTGTGTTGCAACAGATGAAAGCCGCTTGGGATAAACCTGAGTTTTGGACTTCGCAGCAATTGCTGATCCCCAAAGTTATCAGCATTAGCCGCATGCAAGCCATGCGGGTGGATGATTTAAAAGAACAATTGGCACGACTGGGCTTGGAAATAGACCAATATGGCGATGAACAGGTCATTGTGCGCGGTGTGCCCGCGATTTTGCATAAGGCAGATTTTGCCGAATTAATTCCTGAATTACTTGATGATTTAGACCCGAATGATGAGGCGCAAGCCTTGTTGCAAAAGCGTGATCATATTTTGGCGGGAATGGCATGTCATAGTGCAGTACGTGCACATCGGATGTTAAGTCTTTCTGAAATGAATGCCTTATTGCGTCAAATGGAACAAACCGAATTTGCTAGCCAATGTAATCATGGTCGCCCGACTTGGCGTGCCTTTCCATTGGCACAACTAGATAAACTTTTTGCTCGAGGAGAGTAGCGTTACATGTCAAATCAATTGCCGGTCATCAATTTAATGGGACCAACTGCAAGCGGTAAAACTGCTTTGGCATGTGAGCTGTATGAATTGGGGCATTTTGAGCTGATTTCAGTCGATTCTGCGCTAGTTTATCGAGATATGGATATTGGTACAGCCAAACCAACTAAAGAGGAACAGGCGCGTTATCCGCATCATTTGATTGATATTATCAGCCCGCTTGAAGTGTATTCTGCTGCACAATTTGTCGAAGATGCCTGCGCCTTGATTGACGATATGCACGCGATAGGAAAAACCCCAATTTTAGTGGGCGGAACCATGCTGTATTTTAAGGCATTGCTTGAAGGTTTATCTTCAAATTTACCCAGTGCCAATTACCAAGTACGTGCTGAAATTGAAGATAAAGCCGCGCGTGAAGGTTGGGAGGCTGTATATGCAGAATTATGTGCGGTAGATGCATTGGCGGGACAAAAGTTTAAAGTGTCCGATAAGCAACGTATTATTCGTGCTTTGGAAGTTTATAAATTAACAGGCACACCAATTACCCAACTGCAAGCAGAACAACCTAAAAATGTACCATATCGTTACACTTTTCATAACCACGCCTTAGTGCCTGATCGGGTAGAATTACATCAGCGTATTGAAAAACGCTTAGAGATCATGTGGGAAATGGGTTTTTTAAATGAGGTGCGTCATCTTATTGAAAAATACGATTTAGATGCAAATTTACCTTCCATGCGCTCTGTCGGTTATCGTCAAGCTTTAGAGTTTTTACAAAAAGGTGATGAAAGTCGCGGAAAAATGCAGGAAATGGAGGATAAGGCGCTATTCGCAACACGACAACTTGCGAAACGTCAATATACTTGGCTCAGATCGTTGCAAGAATCGCATAAATTTCACACATATTTTACGATAAAGCAGGCTCAAGAAGACTTGCGAAACTGGTACGGATAAAGCAAAATTTACACACTGTCTTTTTTATAATTTTTAATTGAAAAATAAAGATAGTTTTTGCGCTGATTTTTAATTATTTTTGGAGTTATAACATGTCTAAAGGTCAAACTTTACAAGATCCGTTCTTAAATTCTCTCCGTAAAGAACGTATTCCTGTTTCTATCTTCCTTGTGAACGGTATCAAGCTACAAGGTCATATTGAATCTTTTGACCAATATGTTGTTTTATTGAAAAACACGGTAAGCCAAATGGTTTACAAACATGCAATTTCTACAGTTGTTCCTGCACGTAATCCACGTCCAGCGGGTGCACCAGCAGGCGGTCAAGGCGCAGGCTTTGGTGGTCAAGGCGCAGGCTTCGGTGGTCAAGGTGGTGGCTTCGGTGGTCAAGGCGGCTTCGGTGCTCAAGGTGGTGGCTTTGGCGGTCAAGGTGGCTTCGGTGGTCAAGGTGGTGGCTTCGGTAGTCAAGGTGGCGGCTTCGGCGGTCAAGGTGGCTTCGGTGGTCAAGGTGGCGGCTTTGGCGGTCAAGGTGGCTTCGGTGGTCAGTCTGCAAGCGGTTTTGACAACGATTCTAAATTTGAAGAATCTCAAGAAGACGACAACAATCGTTAATTGATATTCTGAAAAAAAGCCTCTCATTTTGAGAGGCTTTTTTTATGTCTTACTCTTTTTCTGGTCAATTTACATACTCTGATTTATAAGCTTAAGTGTAAGCGTGTGCTGAACCTCATACCTATTTTTTGATTTTGGTCGGGTTGCCACTGATTTGGCAGGGTAATCCTCCCATAAATAAGTGCCCACTAAAATTTAAGTGGACACTATTGGGGCATTGCATTTTAGCGAAAGTGGGGGTTCACTGGATGCTTACTGCTTATAGTCTCTTTATGCAATCGTGCCCATCTAAAATTATTCAATTATTTGAAAATCATTGAGATCTGCCTGAATAGATTTTGGATTATTTGCGTATACAAATTCTGCATTTGTATACAACCAGCCTATTTGACCTTGCTGATTAAAGCGTTTATTCAAATATTTAAGGATAGGAGTATTTGAGAAAATCTCTTCTGAAAATACTTTAAATTCTCCTACATCTAGCTCTTCACTATCTTTCATAAATAATAAGCCATTTTTTTTAGTGGCAGATATATCTAAAGAGCGACTAACTAAACGATACCCATCCTTAGCCTGAGCATTTATCATACTTTGCAATGCTAAAGCACGTTCAAGTCTTGTACTCTCTGTTGGATAATCTTTGTATCGATATGTGTAGGTACCATTATGTTTACTACTATTTATACAAGTTACTATCTTAGGTTGATTTTCTTTATTATCTAAAATTTCTACATGATTTCCTGTAAAGTATTGTTTAAATTGAATAATGCGACAACCTTCTTGACCTAATTTATTAAGTACATTTATTAATTGATTAGTGTCAACAAGTGGGGAAAGATAACCACTATCATAAGTGTATGATGCATTATCATTTTCATTTTTTAAAAAATAGTCTTTAAAATTTAAGTCAGTAGAAGGCCTTACAGAATGAAGAAATTGGTATCCAGATTTTCCATTCTCATTAAGATTACTTAACCATGAAAAATAGATATTGCTAATAGAGCTTGCAGTTCGATCAGACACAATAGCAGAGTAGCGAGTATTCTGATTAGCTAACTTCATATAGCTATTTACAGTTTGATTTCCATACACCTTATTATTGTATGCGACAATTTTATATCCATTTTTCCCCATTTCATTAAGCTGAGATAGGAATGCAGTACTACTGGTTGAATTAACCGCATCTACATTTAAAAAATTTGCTGTTGTAATAAGGGTCTTAGGTTTTTCTGCAGTAAATAATCCGACATTACTTTTTACATAACAGCGATTATCCTTGTAGGGGTTAGATATAGAATTCCTTTCTAACTTAATGTAAGCAGGATTATTACTAGTTGAATTAATAATACAAAATGAGTCATCATTTAAAAAAGTTAAGACTCTATTTTCTTCTGAAGTTGTGCTATATTTTTGATATTTAACAGGATAGTAAAAGAAATTATCATATTTAATACCAGTTTTAATATCTTTTAGTATTAGATCTCCAAGTAATTGATAACGCTTGCTAACCAATTCACCTCCACACATTTTTAATGAAGGATTATATAGAGAATATTGAACACCTTCATTACTGGCTTCTACTGAATTATTCCCAGTTTTAGTAATTTCAATCTGAGCTAAATTACAATCAGAAATACCTAAGTTAGATGAGCCTTGAATCCACTCTCCAGCCAATTTATCCGCTACTGTTGTTGGTGTTGGTGTTGGTGTTGGTGTTGGTGTTGGTGTTGGTGTTGGTGTTGGTGTTGGTGTTGGTGTTGGTGTTGGTGTTGGTGTTGGTGTTGGTGTTGGTGTTGGTGTTTGTGTATTGGAATTATCTGAGCTGTCACTGTTACAACCAACCAAAGCAGTAATTATTACAGTCACAAAGCCACTTTTAATTATCTTGTTCATAATAAGCTACTCACTAGAAATATTTTTCACAGAGATAGCCATCAAAATTCTGATAGCTATGTTATCACTATCGCCCCCATTTTAAGAATTAATGAATTAAATGAGACTCTACCCATCCATTTCCATATTCTGTTGTTACTTCGATTAATCCATTTGAGCTGACATTACCTGCATAAATAATGTCAGAATTTTTAGAAAGCTTAGTTTTTACTTTGCTTGATTTATTAGACGTTTCATAAAGCGGTAAGTTGTTTAGTTTTGGGGTTAATTTTTGTCCTATAGTACGTTCAATATCTTTAGATGTTTCATCATTACCACGAAACTTAGTCATTTCTTTGGCTGTACCTGCTACTTCTTTGGTCGTTTCGTTAATTTGACTTAAGGTTCCTCTTAGATCTCTTAAACTGTCTGCAAAGCCAGCATAAGAAGACGTTGAACTAGCATAAATGGTAAACAGAAGAATCAGGGGTGAAATTTTCATCATACTTACTCCTTAACGATGATTATTTAAATTGAATACTTTGTTTAGGAATGCGAAAAATTCGCATTTTTATGATAGAATATTTAATTAACAGTTGTAAATAGATGAACGTTAAATAGTAAAAAATTAAAAAGTGATATAGTGAGAGCCAGGTTGTGAGTATTTTTATTTCACAAGATATGAAAATTCATCTGATATAATTTGTAAGAGACTAAAAATAGTGAGAAAATTTCAATTGTAATTCTATTGCTGTTGGTGTAATGACTAAACTTCCTACTAATGATGCTGAGTTTAATTTAAAGCAAGTGCTTGCACTCATGGATTATCTTAGCCAATGGTTAATTCGTTCTGGTGTTGGATATACAGAATTTTCAGCTGCTTTAAAACCAATTTTTTATCAACAGGCTCTTCAAGAATTAGAAAGGATTGATCAAAAGCCTACTATTTCTGCTATTAGTTTATTATCTGGTCTACACCGTAAGGATGTCAGTGCATATAAAGAGACAAAGCTGGCGGGTAAGCCTTTGACTGAAGCAAATATCTCTGAACCAATTAGTGTTCCTTCTCGGGTTATAGGTTTGTGGTTAGCAGAAGGCTGGGGAGAATGTTTACCATTCAGTAGTGATGAAGAAAATAATTTCGAAATTCTGGTAAAAAAAGTATCTACTGAACGCCATCCTAGGTCTGTGTTAAATGAGTTGATCCGATTAGGCATAGTACTTGAAAAAGAGGGTAATATTTTCTTGCAAAAAGGACAGTTTATTCCTGATCCTTCTTTACAAGAAGCTCGTAAAATTTTGATTAAAAATTTACAATCCCATCTGGCTGCAGGTTTACATAATTTATTTGAAAATAATCAGACAAACTTTTTAGAACAAGCTGTGTGTGCGGATGGCTTAACAGAAGCATCTGTTCAGTTTTTACGTGATCAAAGTCTAAAATTGTGGCACGAATATTCACTACAACTACTCAAGCTAGCTTCTGAAAAATGTACAGAGGATGAAGGCAAGCTAGATGCTTCTAAAACTTTTATATTTGGGGTTTATCAACATGACCGTGAAGAAAATGGTTAAGCTATTTTGCTTTAATGTTTTATTTTTAACAATGATTGGTTGCGGACAGGATTTTAGTGTAGGGGGAGCTAGTTTAGAAGGTACAGGTAATGGGCTTCCACCTCCACCTGGTCTTGGGAATGCTAACGACAGCAATAGTGATGATGTCTTTAAACAGGATCAATATACGTTAAGACTATCTGGGGCTGCAACTGATTTGTGTGGTCTAGTCGTTCGTGAAATTCAATTTTTGGATTTATATCAAAAAACAGATTTACGTAAAGATGCTTCGTATGATCTAAAAGTTGATAAAGATAAAGGTACTCCTATAGAGATTAAATTATCTTTTCTTAATAATTATTCGGATAAAGTGATATTAGAATATCCTGATTGCAATGTGCCTTTAGATTTTTATAATACTGAAACAAAAGATCAATTATTTCCTGAGATGCAGTGTTCCATTATTAAAAAAGTTGAATTAATGCCAGATGAAGAGCGTATTTTTCAGCTTAAATACAAGTTATTTGAACCTGTAAAAGGAGTATGGCAGTTAAATAATCAAGTCAAAATTACTATCCCATCTGAGCCAGAAGAAGAGTGTGGAGAATTGCAGCTACCATTGGAACTAATAGAAAATAAAAACTTTTCTTGATGAAAGTCGAACGGATGAGGACATAAGTTTGAGCAGATACCCTTGCAAATAAAAAAACCAGTGCGGTGGCACTGGTTTTGATTGTGATCTAAAGCTCTAAAAGCTATATGCGCTTAGGAGTTCTTTTTACGATCTAGGCTTGGGTCTTTGATTTCTACAAAAGCATTGTTTCGTGTTTCACGTAACCAACTGTCCAATTCAGTATCAAACTGGCGTTCACCTAGTATTTGACGTGCCATACGTTCTTGGTATTCACGAGTCATATCTTGCTGGCGTGTATCGGTCACTTGCAGTACATGCCAACCAAACTGGGTTTGGAATGGTGCGCTAATTTCACCTTTTGCAGTATTTTTCATTTGGTTTTCAAATTCAGGTACCATCACCCCAGGATTAACCCAACCCAAGCTACCACCATCACGTGCAGAGCCAGCGTCATTAGAGAACGTCGCTGCTAAGGTTGCAAAGTCTTCACCCGCTTTTAAACGGTTGTGAATACTGTCAATCATGTGTTTCGCATTTTCAGGGCTTACGACTTCACTTGGCTGAATCAAGATATGTCGAGTTTGATATTGTGGAACTAGTGCACGTTGCTCAGTACTTTTGCGCTCCAGTAATTTTACGACATGAATACCATCACGGACTTCAATCAGTTCACTGGTTTGCCCCACATCTAATGGCGTAATACGTGCAGCAAGTTCCGCGGGAATATCGGTCAAGTTACGTAAACCCATGTCTGCAGACTGAACGGTTACACCATTGCCTGTATATTTTTTACTAATGGCTTGAATGTCATTGTTCTGCGCCAATTCAGCTTTGACTTGTTGCGCAACTTGTGCGGCATTTTCTGCTCCAGAAACACGCACATGCAAAATATGGACTTGGTTGCCTAAGGCAGCCTGACCTTGTGGGGTTTTCAGAAAGTTATCAACGTCTTGATCGCTAATTTGAATACGTGACATCACCACTTGCTGACGCAAACGATTCATAGCTAAATCTTCGGCAATACGATTACGTAAAAACGCATAACTGCCAGGAGATGATTTATCTAACTTTTGCTGAAAAGCCTCTAAGCTATTGCTTCCATTTTGCTGTGCAACTTTTAACACAGCTTCATTCAGGGATTTTTCATCAGCTTTAATGTTATAGCGTTTGACTTGTTCTAATTGCGCTTGGCGTACAATCAGTTGTTCTAAAGCTTGTTGTTCTAAAATGTGTTGTGGCGGAACAGGGCGCTTTTGCATTTCAAGTTGTTGTTTGAGTTCAACCACGCTTTGCGCTAAATCACTTTTTAAAATGACACTATTGTCAACTACAGCCACAATTTGATCATTCGCAGCAAATGCAGGCAGCGCTGCTGTCATGCAAAGTGCCAAGGTAGATGCTTTTAAAAATCGTTTTAACTGTTCTGTTTTCATTAACGTTGTGTCCAAGATTGATTAATTTTATTAAAACCTAAAATACGGTTTTCAAGTAAAGATGCAAGTTTATTATTGAAACTGCCTAAACCTTTTAAATTTAACTCTGCCATAATGGCACGTTTGGGTTTAACGCCCGCATCCGTCACATCATCCAAGTCGTTATAGTAAGAGCGACCATAGACTGAGATGCCCCAACAGCACGACTCATAGTTCACACCTAGCAAATATTCACGCGCAACGCTGTTGTCTAGGTCATATTGAGCATGACCTAAAATGCGCCAGTTGTTGTGAATAGGTTGAATAAACGATGCCACGACTTGATCATAATGATCTTGACGGTTTGGAATAACACGGCGGTTAATATAACCAAAGCTATATAAGTTGCCTTGATCACCCGTGTAAAGCATATTGACACTGCGCTGTGCATTGTCGCCATTTGACATCCATGCAGCATTGGCACCCACACTAAGGTTTTGGCTTAGCTGACTGGTTAGGCTAACAATTGGCCCAGTACGGTTTTCCGTATTAAATTCGTCTTCGGTATTATCCAGCGTGACACGACGATCTTCAAAGTAAAAACTTTGACCAATTCCTGCTCTAAGGCGTTCCAAACCAATTTCATCAAATAGGCTATAGTTTAAACCCAAAGACAAAAAGTTGTTGTCTTCTAAACGGTCATGACCATAGAAACGGTTTGGACTGAACAACTGGTCATAATTAATCGAAGCTGTTGCAGAGTCAAAGTTTGGGTGGTCGTTTTGATTGCGGTACGGTGCATAGGCATAGAACGCGCGCGGGGTAATGGCTTGCAAGAAGCGACCATCTTTTTCAAAGGTAATCCCTGTGTCTAAAGTGAATTGCGGAACAGTAACCGACTCACTTTTACTTGAAGATTTATACGTGTCTGTACTTAGAGTTTCTTTATCATAGAAGGTGTTGATGTTGCGTAACGATACTTCTGGAATCACAAATGACCACGGGTTACGGTAGTTGTAACGCACTGCAAAGTCATTATAAATACGCGTACCACTTGGTTCCCCATCTTGCGCAGCTAGATCTTTTTTGAAGTAAGCTGTGTCGTTATTAAATTCGACTTGGAAGCCTTGAGGATTGCCCGTTTTATAGTTCAATAAAAATTGTGGTAGGCGTGCATAAGGGCGATCCACAGATGGAATCGTCTTATCCAGGGTTTGGAAATCTTCAACTTTGAGCTGTGCTTTTAAACCCGGTATGCCGTTACGATAATTCAACTCCCAAGCACGACGTAAATTTAGGTCGGTTTTAGAGTTCGGGTTGTTATTTAAATCGGCAAAGTAGTCTTTGTCCGATGCATAGTTATATTCTAAGTTGGTTGAAAATTGTTCGTTGATTTGCCAGCCGTGTAAAAAATGTAAGTCTTTACGGTCTTGGTCATCATATTTGGCATCCGATGCTAAATAACCGCCCCAAATTTTACCTGAACCAAAATTTTCAGTTAAATAACGGAATTCACCTTCTAGCATCGCGCCACGATCTGCAATATAACGTGGGCTAACGGTAGCATCAAAATTCGGTGCAAGGTTTAAATACACAGGCACAGATAGCTCGACACCACCATCATTGGTAAAGCCAAAACTAGGCGTCAAAATACCTGTGGTACGGCGGTCATCAATTGGGAAATTGAAGTAGGGTACAGCCAAAACTGGTACATTTTTCACATACAATTTGGTGCCACGTGTTTCACCGCGTCCCGTTTCCTGATTCAGCTTAATTTCATTGGCTTGAATTTTCCAAGTCGGGGCTTGTTCAGGCGGGCAAGTACTGTAAGTGGCATTATTCAGCACCATCGTATTGGTTGAGGTGCGTGCAATTTTTTCTGCCATGCCGTGTGCATGTTGTTCTTCGGCAATATAAAAACTGTTGTTTAAGTCACCTTGCTGGGTTTTTAGGTTGTAATTAATTTCATCACTTTGCGCCAGTAAACCCGCTTGCGCCATTTGTACCCGACCTTCGGCTTTGGCAAAGGTCTGAGTTTGATCAATGGTAATTTTATCGGCACGAATTTGACGACCTTCTTGGTCAATCACCACGTTGCCTTCTAAGACTGAATCACCATTTGGGTCATAGTGCCCATAATCGGCAGTCACTGTAGAAGTGGCATTTGCAGCATCTACCGCAACAGTACCTGAGCTGATCGGCGTTAGCCACGCACCCTCACAATAGGCAGAACTTTGGCTGTGACCAAATTGTTGTTGTGCTTCAGGTGCAGCTTTATCAACATAATATTGCTCAAAGAACTGCTGCCCAGGATAAGCTTCCTGAATGGTGTGCTTAAGCTGCTGGTTATTGAGATTTGTGACAGATGAAGTCTGATCTGTGGTCTGCGCATAGCTGGAAACAGAGTGACCACATAACAGAGTTAAGACCGCAGTCGCTAAAGGATTAAATTTAAACTGATGCTTCATTTATCTCATCAACCAAGAGTGCTTAATCGCAATTAATTATTGTCGCATCATAGAGAAAAAGCGCAGAAGTAGCTACACTTAGCACTTTAAAAACTCAGCCTGTATTAGAATTTATTGCAAATGAATACACAACGCGAACAATTGATACAAACATGGATAACATCTGTACTTGGTTCAGATCAATTTGAAACTCATTTTTTAGCAGGCGATGCAAGTTTTCGTCGTTACGCACGAATCAAGTTGAATAATAAAACATTTATGCTCATGGATGCACCACCAGAAAAAGAAGATTGTGGTCCTTTTGTGTCGATTGATGAATTTTTTGCTGCCCATGGCGTGCGCGTGCCAAAAATTGTAGCCAAAGACTTGACACAAGGCTTTTTGTTGCTTGAAGATTTTGGTGATGTCTTGTTATCCACCTTGCTGAATGATCAGACTGTAGATGACTACTATGCGCAGTGCTTTAAGCAGTTAATTCAATTACAAGATATTGATGGCACTGCACATTTCCCTGAGTATTCCTATGACAAACTCATCAGTGAAATGGAATTGCTCACCGATTGGTTATTGCCTGCCTTACAGATTCAGCCAAGCGCAGAAGAAAGTGCCTTAATTAAACGTACTTTTGCTATTTTAGCCAATGCAGCTGTGGCACAGCCGCAAGTGATTGTGCATCGTGATTTTCATAGTCGTAACTTAATGAAAGTAGGCGATGACACGGAACTTGGTGTGATTGATTTTCAGGATGCGGTCATTGGTGCAGATACATACGATTTAATTTCGATTACCCGTGATGCTTATGTGCAGTGGAATGCTGAGCATGTGTATCGTTGGTTTAAAATGTTCTATGATTTGTTGCCAGAAGTATCTAAGCAAGACCGTGATTTTGAACAATTTAAAAAAGATGCTGATATGATGGCAATTCAGCGTCATATTAAAATTTTAGGCATTTTTGTGCGTCTGTTTGAACGTGATGGTAAGTCGGGTTATCTCAAAGACCTACCTAGAGTAATGTGGTATTTGCTTGAAGAAAGCAAGCCGTATCCTGAATTACAACCATTTATGCAATTCATTCACAATACAGTAATGCCAAAATTTACAGCCAAATATGGTCAGTATGAGGTGGTTGCCTAAATGAAAGCCATGATTCTTGCTGCAGGCATGGGTAATCGTATGCGTCCTTTAACGTTGCATACACCTAAGCCATTATTGGAAGTCGGTGGTAAGCCTTTAATTGTGTGGCACATCGAAAAATTACAAAAGATGGGTGTGCAGGAAATTGTCATCAATACGGCATGGTTGGGTGAAAAACTTGCAGATGCTTTGGGTGATGGTTCGCAATTTGGTGTGAAAATTTTGTGGTCGCATGAAGGCGAAGGCTTAGAAACTGCAGGTGGCATCATCAATGCGTTGCCATTATTGGGCAATGAACCTTTTATATTGGTGAATGGCGATGTTTGGACCACCATGGATTTTGCGCCATTATTAAATGTGCAGCTTCAAGATGACTTGGCACATTTGGTTTTGGTGGAAAATCCAATACAGCATCCACAAGGTGATTTCATTTTGGCTGCAAACAAAGCCTATACTTTTGAGCAAGCACGTTCAGGTGAAAATCTGACTTATAGTGGCGTGGCGGTGATGCATCCGCAAATGTTTAATGGTTTGGAATCGGGTAAACGTCCACTTGCACCATTGCTTAAACAAGCCATGCAGCAAGAAAAAATTTCTGCACAGAAATTGCAGGGTGTTTGGGTGGATGTTGGCACTCCTGAACGATTAAATGCGCTAGATCAACAAATTCAGCAGGGTGTGTACGCTTAAGTGCATATTCACTAAGCATTCGCCCCTATGACTGCAACTATAAATCGGTATACTTCCATTAACTTTTTCGAGATGTGAATTGTGATGCATTCGTTTTTTCAGGAACTCAAGCAAGGTAGTCAGGCTTTAGGTTTAGAGCTCAGTGATGAGGCTTTAAATTTATTACTCAAATACCAAGATGCTTTGGTGCTATGGAACAAAGCGTACAACCTCACTGCAATTCGTGACCCGAAAGAAATGCTAGTGAAGCATTTGCTAGACAGTCTGAGCATCCTCAAAGACTTGCCTGCAGGTCGTTTACTGGATATTGGTACTGGCGGTGGTATGCCGGGCATGATTATTGCCTTGTGTCAGCCTGAGCGCGATTGCGTGTTATTGGACTCGAATGGTAAAAAGATTCGTTTCTTAAAACAGTTTATTGCCGATTTAAAACTGAAAAACGTCGTGGCAGTTCAGACCCGTGTTGAAAATGAAGACAGCATCCGCGAGTTAGGTCAGTTTGATGTAATTACCAGTCGTGCTTTTGCATCTTTAACTGACTTTGTAGCCGCGTCAAAACCATTTATGCATGAGCAAAGTATTATTGCATCTATGAAAGGTTTGATTCCTGCCGATGAAGTAGAGGCATTGAAAGATGAATTCAGCTGTGAAATTATCGAGCTTAAAGTTCCGCGCTTAGACGAACAACGTCATTTACTTTTATTAAAACGTATCTAATTTTCAAAGGACTGGGGTGATCATGGCACAAATTATTGCGATTGCGAACCAAAAAGGTGGTGTCGGAAAAACCACAACCGCAGTAAATTTGGCAGCATCTTTGGCTGTTTTGAAAAAGCGCATTTTATTGGTCGATATGGACTCACAAGGCAATGCCACCATGGGTTCAGGCATTCAAAAAAATGATTTGCTGTATTCAGTGACCGATGTATTGTTGGGCGAAGTGCCGATTGAAACTGCAATTAGCAAGGCAGAAGTTGGTTATAAAGTCTTGGGTGCCAATCGTGATTTGGCAGGGGTTGAATTGGTGATTGCTGAGCAAGAAGGGCGCGAGTTTATTTTGCGCAATGCCTTGCAAGAAGTTGCCAAAGACTTTGATTATATTATTGTCGACTGTGCACCAAGTTTAAGCTTAATTACAGTAAACGCTTTAGCAGCAGTGCAAAGTGTGATCATTCCAATGCAGTGTGAATATTACGCACTTGAAGGTTTGGCTGACCTGACGCAAACCATTGACCGTATTCAACAAGCACTCAATCCTGATTTAGAAATTATTGGTGTATTACGCACCATGTATGATGCGCGCAATGCCTTAACCCGTGACGTGTCTGAAGAATTATCGCACTATTTTGGTAAAAAATTATACGATACCGTGATTCCGCGTAATGTACGCTTGGCAGAAGCACCTGCACACGGTTTACCCGTCATTTATTTTGAAAAAAGCTCGAAGGGTGCAGTTGCCTACCTGAATTTAGCAGCTGAAATGTTGAAAAAAAGCAAAGTGAAAAAAGGAAGTAAAGCATGACCACAAAAAAACGCGGATTAGCCAAAGGTCGTGGTTTGGATGCCTTATTGGGGTCAATCCAGAAAGAAAAATTACAACTTGAAGTGCAATCTTTAGATCATGGTCAGCTAAAACAAATTGATGTCAATTTATTAAAACGTGGTGAATATCAACCGCGTCTCTTTATTCAAGAGCAAGATTTACAGGAATTGGCGGCATCTATTGAAAAACATGGTGTAATGCAGCCAATTGTGATTCGTCCGATAGATGACGAACAACATCCTTATGAAATTATTGCAGGTGAGCGTCGCTGGCGTGCTGCACAGTTGGCAGGTTTAACTGAAATTCCTGCAATTGTGCGTGATTTGACCGATCAGGTCGCGATTGCTTTGGCATTAATTGAAAACATTCAGCGTCAAGATCTCAACCCAATTGATCAGGCAATGGCGTTACAACGCTTTCACGATGAGTTTGGCTTGAGTCATCAAGAAATTGCCGAAACAGTAGGTAAAGCACGTACCACGGTCAGTAATTTATTGCGTTTACTCACTTTGGCTGAGCCTGTTAAAGAGTTGATGCAGCAAGGCTTGCTAGATATGGGTCATGCACGTGCTATTTTAACTTTGAAAGCTAAAGATCAGCTCAAAGTCGCGCAGCATGTAATTGAAAAGAATTTATCGGTACGTCAAACCGAACAGTTGGTACGTGACTTTAATGCGCCAAAACAAGAAAAGCCGAAAACGGCTATTGCGCCTGATATTCAACAACTCACGCAACGTCTTTCTGAGCGTTTTAGTGCAGATGTTAAAATTGATTTTAACAAGCAAGGTAAGGGCAAATTGACCATCAGTTATCACTCTCTGGAAGAGCTGGATGGTATTTTAAATATTTGCCTGTCCGATTAATTTTAATTCGTATTTTATTGGGGAAAAGCGAATGTGGGAATTGGTAAAAGCAGGTGGCTGGCTGATGCTGCCGTTGGTATTGTGCTCGGTATTTACCGTTGCAATTACCATTGAGCGTTTTATGCGTTTAAAGAGAGCAGGTATTTTGCCCAATGCGTTGTTGCTCAACCGCGGGCAAAGTTTAGCGACTGTGTTGCAACAACTGAATCAAAGTGCCAACTTAAAAAACAGTACATTAGGCCGTATTTTTGAGGCGGGTGCGCGTAACAAACAACAATCAGAACACTATGCGCGTGCACAAATGGAAGCGACAGCTTCACAAGAAATTGGTTATTTAGAAAAAAATATCAACTTCTTGGGTACGCTCAGTGCAGTTGCGCCATTATTGGGTTTATTGGGTACAGTGCTTGGGATTATTGAATCATTTTTAGTGATTGATGTGGGTGCAAGTAATCCAACCTTAATGATTCCAGGGATTTCTAAAGCCTTAATTACCACTGCTGCAGGTATGTTAATTGCAATTCCAGCCTTATTTGCCTATCGTTATTTTCAGCGTTTGGTGCAAGAATATACTGCTGAGTTAGAGCAGCAAGCGACTTTGTTTCACGCAGGATTATTTCATCAGAGTCAACCTCATCAGCTTGATGCGGATGTGCAAGATGTGAAAAAAGTAAGCTAAGGTGAGTTTATGAAATTCAAACGCTCGCAAGTTGAAGATATTCATATTAACCTGACTCCAATGATTGACTGTTTACTGTTCATCTTGGTGTTTTTGTTGCTTTCGACCACATTTAACCAATTTAGCCGTATGAATTTAACTTTGCCAGATGCGCAAGGCGTACCACCAAAATCTTATGAACATAAAATTGAAGTCGTGGTAGATTCTTCAGGGCATTATTCTGTCAATGGTCAGGCACTTTCGACTAAGGAAGTGGCAGATTTAAGCACAGCAATTAAACAAATTTCTCAAGATCGACGTGATTTAATGTTTATCATTGCTGCAGATGCCAAAGCCACTCATCAAGATGTGATTCGAGTGATGGATGTCGCAGGACAACTTGGTTTCGTCAACATCAATATCAGTACGAAAGTCCCAACTCGAGGTTATTAGTGAAGAAGGATTTACAGGTCTATCGCCGTCTTCTGAGATATTTGCTCCCATTTTGGGGCTTGGCAATCTTGGTGATTATCGGTTTCGCCATTAATGCAGCCACAGAAGTATCTGTGGCAAAACTCTTGGAAAAAATTATTAATGCCATTCAGGAGCGTGACCAATCTTTCACCACACTATTTCCGCTATTAGTCATTGCACTGATGTTTTTCCGTGGTTTGGGAACTTTTATTGGCGGTTACTATACCGCAGTGATTTCACGTAATTTGGTATTCAATATCCGTCAGGAAGTCTTTGCTAAATTGCTGCGTTTACCTGCACAGTATTACTTAGATAATACCAGTGGGCACATTACTGCCAAAATTATGTATAACGTAGAGCAGTTGACCGCTGCATCTACAGAATCGCTGCGTACATTGGTACAACAGGGTTTGATTACACTCGGCTTGCTCGGCTATTTGCTGTATACCAACTGGCGTTTGACCCTCTGTATTTTGGTATTTGGCCCATTAATTGGCTTGCTGATTCGTAAAGCTGCAAAACGCATGCGTCGTTTATCTATTCAAGTACAAGACACCATGGGGGATGTAAACCACGTGGTGCAAGAAACGGTGAATGGTAATTTGGTCGTCAAAGGTTTTGGTGGTCAGACCTATGAACAAAGCCGATTTAAAGAAAACTCTTTAGAAAACCTGCGTCGTGGTTTAAAGATGGTGGCAGTGCAGCAATTGAACAGCCCTGTGGTGCAGTTCATTATGTCCATTGCTTTGGCAATTATTATCTGGATTGCCTTACGCCCAGAAATTCTACGTGATATTTCAGCAGGCGAGTTTGTAGCCTACATTACTGCCGCAGGTATGTTGAGCAAACCAATTAAAGCCCTTACCGATATTAATGAAAAATTACAACGCGGCTTGGCAGCAGCACATTCAGTCTTTGAATTGCTCGATATGCCTGAAGAAGACAATCACGGGACGCTTACACCAGACCTAAAAGGCAATTTGCAATTTAAAAATGTGAATTTGGTGTATTCCGATGGACACCATGCCATTCATGATTTCAATCTAGATGTCAAAGCAGGCGAGACAGTGGCTTTGGTCGGTCGTTCAGGTGCGGGTAAAACCTCATTGGTCAATCTGTTGGTACGTTTTCAGGAAGTATCTTCAGGGCAAATTTTGTTTGATCAGCATGATATTCGTGACATTGAGCTGAATAGCCTGCGTTCACAAATTGCTATGGTCAATCAGCAAGTGGTATTGTTTAACCGTACGGTGCGTGAAAATATTGCCTATGGTCAGCTTGAAGGTGCGAGTGATGAAGCAGTGATTGCTGCAGCCAAAGCGGCTTATGCACATGACTTTATTATGGCTTTACCGCAAGGCTACGACACAGCATTAGGTGCGCAAGGTTTGAATTTGTCGGGTGGTCAGCGACAGCGTATTGCCATTGCACGTGCAATCTTGAAAAATGCACCGATTTTAATTTTAGATGAAGCCACCAGTGCTTTAGACAATGAATCTGAATACTTTATTCAACGTGCATTTGATGCGGCCATGCAAGACCGTACCACCATTGTCATTGCACACCGTTTATCTACCATTGAAAATGCTGACCGTATTGTGGTGATGGATCAAGGACGTATTTTAGAACAAGGTACTCATCAGGAACTCATAGCGCGAAAAGGTGCGTACTTCCAGTTGCATCAACGTAACTTCGAGGAACATTAATTCATGTCTTTGGCACAATTTATTCAGGACGCTTGGCAGCAACAAGCCAAATGGCTGGTTGTGCTTAGGCCCTTGTCTTTATTGTACCGTGGTGTGAGTTTGCTCAATCAAAATTTATATCGTTCAGGTATTAAAACCGCTTATACCGCGCCCGTACCTGTGATGGTGATTGGCAATATTACTGTGGGTGGCAGCGGCAAAACCCCTTTGCTGATTCACTTGGTCAAATATCTACAAAGTTTAGATGTTCGTGTTGGCGTGATTAGCCGTGGTTATGGCGGAAAAGGCCCATTTCCAGCCTATGTCAGCATTGACGCTAATGTTGACGTAGTGGGCGATGAACCGACTTTGATTGTGCAATCTACAGGCGTACCGATGGCTGTGGGGCCAAATCGTCAAAAAAGTATTGAATTGTTACTTGCACAGCATGAATTGGATTTAATTATTAGTGATGATGGTTTGCAGCATTTGGCTTTAAACCGTCAATTGGAATGGATTGTTTTAGATAATAATCGTGGTTTGGGTAACGAGAAAATATTGCCCGAAGGTTATTTGCGTGAACCAAAATCTCGATTAGAGCATGCCACGGTGATTGAACATGCAGCGCAACCGAGTTCTGAATTAAATATGCATTTGGCCGTTGCAGCGCCATACTTATTGCATCCCGCACAAGAATTAATTTTTGATCCGACCCAAAATTTTTATGCTGTCGTGGGCATTGGCTTTCCTGAGCGGTTTTATAAAACTTTAGAGTCGATGGGTGTGACCCAATTTCAATGTCATGAGTTTCCAGACCATCATGACTATGAAATTACCGATTTGCAGTTTGAAGATTCGCAACCGATTATTACCACAGAAAAAGATGCAGTAAAGTTATTGCCTCTGTTAAAACAATATCCAGATTTTCAGCGTGAAATTTGGGTTGTACCTGTAGATGCAGTATTGTCATCGGCCTGCTATGTCACCTTACATCAACAATTGAAACAATTGGGTTTAAACCTGCCTGAAAGACCATGATAAGGAAAATTATGAAGCACATTGTTATCCCTGCACGTTATGCTAGTTCACGCCTGCCAGGCAAACCTTTACTGGAAATTCATGGTCGTGCCATGATTTTACGTGTGGTTGATCAGGCAAAAAAAGTGGCAGGTTTTGATGACTTGTGTGTGGCGACCGATGATGCTCGTATTGCAGAATTATGCCGTGCCGAAGGTGTAGATGTAGTGCTGACTTCGGCAGACCATCCATCAGGTACAGATCGTTTAAGTGAAGTGGCGCGCATTAAAGGTTGGGATAAAAACGATATTATCGTCAATGTGCAGGGCGATGAGCCACTTTTGCCTGCGCAATTGGTGCAACAAGTGGCGCAGTTGTTAGAAGCTCAACCTGAATGCTCGATGTCTACGCTATGTGAGCCGATTCAGCAACTAGATGAATTTACTCGCGACAGCATTGTTAAAGTGGTCATGTCTAAACACAATCAGGCTTTGTATTTTAGCCGTGCCACGATTCCTTAT
The DNA here is from genome assembly GCF_013420525.1 of Acinetobacter sp. YH01003. Taxonomy (NCBI): domain Bacteria; kingdom Pseudomonadati; phylum Pseudomonadota; class Gammaproteobacteria; order Moraxellales; family Moraxellaceae; genus Acinetobacter; species Acinetobacter sp. YH01003. The sequence continues at coordinate 648,430 of NZ_VOXY01000001.1, forward strand.
GACCGCGATGGTGCGAAAGCAGCGACACCACAATTGCATGCACATGCGTATCGCCATTTAGGTTTGTATGCGTACCGTGTGGAATTGCTGCAAGAATATGTGACTTGGGAAATGGGAACATTGGAAAAGCTGGAAAGCCTAGAGCAATTGCGTGTCTTGGAAAATGGACATCGTATTGCCATTGCAGTTGCAGAAGCCAATTTACCACCGGGTGTAGATACCCAAGCAGACTTAGACCGTTTAAATGCAATGGATATTGCCCATTTTGAGTAAGTGAATCACCGACCATGCAACGTGATGTAATTGGACAAGTATATCCTTGGCAGCAACAAGTTTGGGAAAACCTGACAGGGCGATTTCCCAAAATGGGGCATGGTTTATTGTTTTTTGGCAAACAGGGTTGTGGTAAAGAAGCCTTTGCACAGCAATTTGTGGCTTGGATTTTATGCCAACAGCGTGATGTGCAGTCACAGCCTTGTGGTGAATGTAGCAGTTGTCAGTGGTTAAAATCAGATACACATCCGAATTATGTCTATATCAGCACCGATGAAGAGAATAAAAAGCAAAACGCGAAAATTAAGATCGAGAAGATCCGTGATTTATTACCTTTTGTCCAGCAAACGGTAGATGGCTGGCGGGTGATTGTGATTGAACCTGCTGAAGCCTTAAATATTGCATCTTCCAATGCGTTGCTGAAAACCCTCGAAGAACCGGGTGATCGCATCGTGATTATTTTGCTGGCAGATCATTATCTTAAATTACCTGCAACCATTCGTAGCCGTTTGCAGCATTTTGCTTTAGACCGTATTGATGCTGCACAGGCTACGGCATATTTGCAGCAGCATTTGCCCGATTTAGATGCGAACAAACAGCAATTGTTGATGAATTTGTCTAATCAAATGCCATTGCAGGCTTTGCAGTTGGCACAGGCAGAATGGCTGGAACAGCGTACAGATTTTCTCAAAGACTGGTATAAACTGGTGACGCAAAAAAATATGCCGCTGGCAATCGCAACCAAGTGGAACAAGGCGCTGAGCTTTACTGATTTTAGTCAGATGTTTGAATACTTGTTGTGTGATTTAATTTGTGTCAAGCTAAATCAAAGCATTAAAAATTTGGATTTAAGCACCGCTTTGCAGCATTTGGCTGAACAATATGACTTGGAAAGTCTGTTTGGTTTATATGCAGAATTACAGCAAGCCAAGCCAATGCTTGAGCAAAACGTGCAAAGTAATCTGGTGCTTGATCAGCTATGTATTAAGTTAATGAATATTTAAGGGGAACATGATGCAACCACGTATGGGCGGTATTATTCAGGCCAATATTCCTGATGTCGAAACGCTATATTTAAGTTATATGCCATACGTTGTGGGTGGTGGCTTATTTGTACCCTCAAAACAACCTGTAAAAATGGGTGAAGAAATCTTCGTACTTGCAACTTTGCCTGAACAATCACAAAAAATTCCACTTACAGGAAAAGTCATCTGGATTTCGCAAAAGCAAAATGGCATTAAATTGCAGGGCTTTGGCATTCAACTGAGCGGTGAAAAAGGCGTTTATTACAAATCTGAAGCCGAAAGAATCCTTGCGGGGCTTAAGTCTGACAACCGTAACAGTTACACTATGTAGGTTGTTTGCTTTTAGGAAAAAATCGTGTTTGTAGATACACATTGTCATTTAACGATGCTGGATTTAAGCCCTTATGATGGTGACTTAGACGCAGCAATTGCTCAGGCACGCCTAGCGGGGGTGTCTAAAATTATGGGTATCTCTGTCGATTTAGACGATCATATTGCATTGTCAAAAATTGCAGCACGTCATGCCGATGTCGGTTATAGCGTGGGTGTGCATCCTTGTGAAAACGCTGAAAATATGGCACGCGCCACCACCGAGCAACTGATTGCTTTGGCACAAGCAGACAAAGTCTGGGCTTTGGGCGAAACAGGTCTAGATTATTTTCACAGTACCGATTTTGTCGCAGAGCAAAAAGCCTGTTTTGCACGGCATATTCATGCGTCACAAGCTGTAAAAAAACCTGTGGTGGTACATACCCGTGCTGCTAAGCAAGATACGGTAGATATTATCCGTGCAGAAAAATCGACACATGGTGTATTACATTGCTTTACTGAAGACTGGGCAACCGCCAAAGCGGTGTTAGATTGCGGTTATTATGTGTCGTTTTCAGGCATTGTTTCCTTTAAAAATGCACAAGATTTACGTGATGTGGCTAAGCAAGTACCTTTAGACCGTGTCTTAATTGAAACTGATAGTCCATATTTGGCACCTGTGCCATATCGCGGTAAGACAAATGAGCCAAAATACGTTCCGTATGTAGCCAAAGCCCTAAGTGATGTATATGATAAGTCCTTAGAGGAAATGGCTTTCATAACAACACAAAACTTTGAAAACCTGCTCAAAGGACATTAATTTGCATAGTGGAATGATGCAAAAATTTAATGTTCTGGTGATATTAAAAATTTCCATTGATTGAATAGTGAAAAGAGAGTTTATCGGGTGAAGATGGATCGTCAGGCTCAGTTTCGAGCAAGAGAAACGTTAATTTTCCAAGTGGCAGAGCAGTTGCTTTTGGAAAATGGTGAAGCAGGAATGACCCTTGATGCTTTGGCAGCAGAACTAGATTTGGCCAAAGGTACTCTATATAAACACTTTCAAAGTAAAGATGAACTATATATGTTGCTTATTATTCGTAATGAGCGCATGTTGCTAGAAATGATTAAAGATGCGGAAAAACAGTTTCCTGAACATCTAGCATTTTTTATGCTGCATCACTTACATCATCCTGAACGTACTGTGCTTTTTCATCAAATTGAAGAACGCCTTTCTACAACGGGTGTTGGCATTGGCTTGTTGTTTAGTGAACTATATCAGGTTCGTAAAAGCCGATTACGCATCATTATCCGTATGACTGAACAATATTTGGAATCTATTAATAGTCACATGGAAGTGCGTGATTATCTGGCTTCAATTTGGGCACTTACGCATGGTGCGGCAGCCATTTTAAACTCAAGTTTCTATCAGCGTTATTTAGGTTCCCGGGATACTTTACGTGTGGCCTATATCGATCAAGCGTTGGCGATGCCCAAACAAGCACAATCTTTCGAGCAATTGAATTAATACGCTATGAACACACCACTATCTTCGGTTCGCGGTTTTACGCTCATTGAATTGATGGTGGTGATAGTCATTATGGCGATTATGGCATCGCTGGTTTTAATGAATATCGGTGGTGTTGATCAGCGTAAAGCCATGCAGGCGCGGGAAGTGTTTTTATTGGATTTGCGTAAACTGAATCGTGAAGCCAATGATCAAGCGCGTATTTTTGCACTCAATTTGCATCAAGCAACCGATGTTTCACCTGCGCGATATGATGTACTGGAATATCAGCCTTATGCTTCAGAACAACAATTAACCCTGCAAAATAATCAAAAATGGCAAAACTATGGCGAATTTAAAAGCAGAACGTTGCCTGAACAAGTTTCTATCCAAATTTTATCTTTAGAACAAAGCTATCCGAATGCTAACAATAGTGAGTTGCTGCAAGGTAATGCACCCGCACTGATTTGGCTGGGCAATGGTGAAGCCAAACCTGTGCGTATTCAGTTCTATTTAGAACAGCGTCCTGTAGGTGCGGAAATAGAGGTCGATCATTTAGGAAAAATCCATGAAAGCTAAAGGATTTACACTACTTGAAGTTATGGTGGTTTTGGCAATTTTTGCAACAGCAGCTATGGCAATGACCAAAGTGGCGATGCAATATACCCAATCCACCGCCAATGCAATTTTAAGAACCAAAGCACAATTTGTGGCTTTGAATGAAGTGGCATTGATGGAAATGAATCGGCAATGGTTAAGTGGAACAGAGTCAAAGCAAGTGACACAACAGGGCGAAACATGGCAAATTGACAAGTCCACACAGCCAACCATTAGTCCGAATGTGCAACGTGTCGATCTTCAAATCAGTTTATATAATCAAGACACAGGACAAGTTGAAGCAGGAGTGACTTCTTTGGTGTTTTTTAATGCCCGTGAGCAGCAATCATGAGTACAAAGAAAGGCTTCACTTTAGTTGAGTTGCTAGTCGCTATTGCAATTTTTGCAGTGCTGTCTGCTTTGGGTTGGAAAGTATTTGATTATCTCGCCAAAGTCAAAGATCGCAATGCGATGCATGAAGCCAATCTAGAACAGTTGCAAGAAAGCTATCAACAAATATTACGTGACACGATGCAGGCTGTTCCATTAACGGCCAATGTCAAAGGGCAGCAACAACCTGCTTTGGTTTTACAAAATGGACGTTTTAATTTCAGTAAAACAGGGGTGACCGATCCTTTGCAGCAGAGTATTTCACCCCATGAGCGTGTTGAATATCAATATCGTGCCGATGAAAAAAAATTGTATCGTTTAAAATATCGTAATTTGCATCAAACGGGCAATGATCAGCCTGAGTCGAGCGTGATGTTGGATGAAGTTGAAGCCTTTGAGATTATGGTATTGAATCCAAATGAATTAAGTAGTTGGCCTGAAAGCAATATTGATCCTCAGCAAACTGAACAATTAAGGCTACTCCCGAAAGGAATAAAAATAAATTTAACCGTGCGTGACGTGCAATACGAATGGATATTTAGCTTATTGCAGACTGATTTTTTAAAGAAGAAAGACAATTAAAGGCACAGTGGCAATGTATTCAAAATCGACTCAGCGCTTAGGTAGCATCATCAAATCACAACAAGGCATCGCCTTGATTACGATTTTGATGTTGGTTGCCTTAGCTACGATTTTGGCAGCGACCATTGCCAAGCGGCAAATGTACACCAGTGAAAATACCGCCTATTTGATGCGTCAAAATCAGGCATTGTTATATGCCAAAAGTGCCGAAGTATTTTTTGCAGAATTACTGCAAGATGATGCTGAAAATGCTGGTCAAGTTGATCATTTACAAGAGAACTGGGCAAAACCGATGCCGCCATTTCCAGTCGAAGATGGTTATGTATCGGGCGTATTGCAAGATGAGTCGGGGAAATTTAATTTAAATAGTTTGCTGACAACCGAAGATCAAGTGAACGAAAAAGCAAAAAAATATTTTGAAAAGCTGTTGCAGCGTGTTGGGCTACCTGCTCAATTAAGTGAAGCCGTGATTGACTGGCAAGATGCAGATGATGAGCCGAGTGGTGCTATGGGTGCAGAGTCGAGTTATTACCAAGGTTTAGCAATTCCTTATTTACCGCCCAATAGCTTATTTCACAGCGCAGAAGAATTAAAACAAGTCCGTGGTTTTGAAGGTACGAAGTATCAGCAAATTGCGCCTTATGTGAGTGCCTTGCCAAAACGGGATACCACTATCAATATTAATACCGCACCTGCTTTGGTTTTGGCGAGCTTAGATGAAAAACTGGATGTGGTTGTAGTGCAAAATCTACTTGATCGTCGTAATGCCAATTTGGAACACTTTAGCAATGTAAACGCTTTGTGGGAGTTAGATGGCTTTCAAGCTGTCGATAGCGCGATACACAATGAATTTACAGGTTTATTGGGTGTACAATCCCATTATTTTAAAGCCAAAATTGAAGTGGTATTGGGCGAGCGCAAACGTCAATTTAGCAGTGATTTGGTGCGTAGTGAAAAATCTGTCAATGTTAGTGGGCGAAGTCTGACGCCATTTTAAGTATCATCATTAACCTTGTGCTGCTATTTAGATGTAAATGCATTGCATGTCTGTGCTGAAACTGATCATTACGATTTTTGTCTGGCAATCTGTGGGCTAAAATTGGCTTATTGTTCACGTTTTGCATTATACTTAAAAAGAATATCCCCCAAATATTTTGATGACGTTAAGACCCATGTTAATTCGAAAGTTATTTAAGTTTGAAAATGCGCATATTGTGCGTAATTGCACTTCAGACCGCTGTAAGCGCTCGATTCATGGTCATAGCTATAAAGTAGAATTGTTACTGAAAGCTTCAAAACTCGATCATGGACAAATGGTGTATGACTTTGGTTTGCTTAAAGGTGTAATCAAAGAATTATTTGATGCTTTTGATCATGCCATTTGTTTTTGGGAGCAGGACGATCCTGCATATATTCAAGCCTGCAAAACGTTCAGCGCACGTTGGGTTTCTTTACCAGTATCGCCATCAGCAGAGCAGTTTTCACGTATTTTCTTTTATTTGGCACAACAAGTTTTGGCATCAACCATCACGCAAAATGGGGAGGGTGATGTAGAGGTCTATTCTGTAATTGTGCATGAAACCGATACTGGCTATGCACAAAGCTTTTTGGAAGATATTGAAAATGCGCAGATGGGATTGCTGAGTCTGGATCAAATTCATTTCTCTGAGCAAGTACAGACAGAGTGGTCAGACCCACAAATGTATGAAAAATTAAAACAGGGGATGACATTCCAAAACCCGAATGTCGAGTTACAAGTTAAACTTTAAATCACATCATTAGACATCAACAAGGATTGATAGCGGTATGTCTTTTACTGAGCAGCAATATGCGAGCTTAAATAAAGTTCAGTTAGATGAGAGTTGGAAATACAATCTAGCTGAATTTTTATTGAGTCCACAAATGGATGCGCTACGCGGTTTTTTGTTGCAGGAAAAACAACAGAATAAGGTGATTTATCCACCAAGTTCACTGATATTTAATGCTTTAAATACCACGCCTTTAAATCAGGTGAAAGTCGTGATTATTGGGCAAGACCCTTATCATGGACCTAATCAGGCACATGGACTTAGTTTTTCTGTACAAAGAGGGGTTGCATTGCCACCATCTTTGCGTAATATTTTCCATGAGTTACATACAGATTTAGGTGTGCCTATTCCAAGACACGGTGATTTAACCCATTGGGCAGAGCAAGGAGTATTGCTGCTCAACAGCGTGTTAACGGTAGAAGCAGGACAACCAACCTCGCACCAAAAGCAGGGTTGGGAAGATTTTACAGATCATGTGATTGATGTGTTAAATCAACAACGTGAGCATATTGTGTTTATTTTGTGGGGCGCGTATGCACAACGTAAAGGACAACGTATAGATCCAAATAAACATCTGATTTTGAAGGCAGCGCATCCATCCCCATTGGCAGCAAACCGCGGTGGTTTTTTTGGATGTAAAGTATTTTCAAAATCAAATAATTATCTTAAACAAAATGGCATTGAGCCTATAGACTGGCAGCTGGACGCATGACACATTCTCCCATTTCTAAAGAATATCATCCGGATTTAATTGTCGAAGAAGCAAATAACGGTTGGCGCATTGTACGTTTGAATCGCCCAAAATCTTTGCATGCTTTAGATGAATCTATTGTTTCTGCATTATTGGCAGTATTTGAAGACTTTCATACCGATGATAGCGTAAAAGCAATTTGGCTAGATTCGACCACACCAAAAGCATTTTGTGCAGGCGGTGATGTGCGTAAATTACGTCAGCTTGTCATTAATGATGAGGTTGCAACTGCCAATAAATTCTTTGAGCAAGAATATGCGTTGGACTTGTTGCTACATAACTATGCCAAGCCTGTTTTAGTGTGGGGTGAAGGTTATGTCATGGGTGGTGGCTTAGGTCTATTTATGGCTGCACCATTCCGTTTGGTGACACCGTATTCACGTTTAGCTATGCCAGAAATTAACATTGGTTTATACCCAGATGTAGGGGCAACTCGTTTCTTGGCTGACCGTGGTGCGATTGGCTTGTTCACAGGTTTAACGGGTTCAATTATGACTGCTGCAGGTGCGTATGGTATTGGTTGGGCAACCCATATTTGTGATGCACAACGCGCTTCTGTATTAGAAAAAGTCATTAATATTGACTGGAATCATTACCCTGCAGGTGACTTCCGTGCCATTGATGATACCTTGAACAGCATGCACCGTCCTGTAGGGCCTGGGCCGCTACAGAATTCTTTGGATGTGATTCAAAGCGTGTGCCGTGGTGTGAGTTTTGAAAGTGATTATGAATCCATCATTGGTCTAAGCGATGCACGTAGCGATTGGTTACGTCAAGCCAGTGAAAACTTGCAAAAAGGTTCACCAACCACAGCAGCTTTAACGTGGTTACTATGGCAATGGGGTAAGAAGGTTCACGCTTGGAATGAAGTGTTTGAACTGGAAACGCAAATTTCAGACTGGAAAATTCGCCACGCAGATTTTGTCGAAGGTGTGCGCGCACGTTTGGTCGATAAAGACCTTGCACCAGCTTGGCAGCAAAATGGGCCAGTGCAGCTCAAAACCATTTTTGCAGACAATCCACCTGTGACGAGCATTGAAAGCTGGAATGAGTTATTGAAACAATACGAGATTATTTAATTCGTATTGATTTTTACTCATATTTAAATGTCAGAACAGAACTATAGTGATGAAGACTGGATGCAGCTTGCCTATGCGCAGGCTGCTTTGGCTGCAGCACAGGGGGAAATTCCTGTGGGGGCTGTCATCGTTAGTCAAAATCAAGTGATTGGCGCGGGTTATAACGCGCCTATTTCCTTACACGACGCAACCGCACATGCCGAAATTGTGGCAATCCGTGCAGCATGTGATCATATTCAAAATTATCGTTTACCTGAAGATGCCACGCTTTATGTCACACTGGAGCCTTGTACCATGTGTGTGGGTGCGCTCATTCACGCGCGAATTAAACGAGTAGTGTTTGGAGCAACTGAACCCAAAGCTGGCTCATTGATCAGTGCCAGAAAGCTTTTAGAGTCGGGTTATTACAATCATATTTTTGAGTATCAATCAGGTTGTTTAGAGCAGCAATGTTCAGCCCAGTTGAGTGATTTTTTTAAGATGCGCCGTGCGCAAAAGAAACAACAAAAGCAGCAATAGTTGATAAATGACCTCCATGATCAAAACCAGTTCTGAGTTTTAGGCTTGATTTGCGTTAAACTAAATCAAACACAACATAGCATTCATCATCAGGGCAAACCATGCACGCTATTCAAATTAAAAAAGAATTTAATGCGCCAGTTGCGCAAGTATTTGAATTACTTTCTAAACATGCAACTTATAATATTGCATTTGCACCAATGCAAGTGGTGCGCATTAAAGACTCTGCTGACCCTGAACGTCCAGATGGTGTAGGTTCGGTGCGTCGTATGGGGATTGGGCCAATTAAACCTTTGCAAGAGCAAATTACCGTGCTTGAACCGAATCAGCGGATTGAATATAAAATCATTAAAAATCCATTGATCAAACATCATTTGGGTACAATTGAATTTCAGCAAGTGGCAGATCACAAAACCTTGGTCACGTATAGCATTGAGCTACAAGCGCGAGTTCCGTTTGTGAGCAAAGCTATTCTTGCGCAGTTGAAAACTGCAATTAAAATTGGTTTATCCAAACTCGCAAAATCTCTCTAATCATTTCGGAAACAGCATGACGGTTCAAATTATTACCATTGATGGCCCTAGCGGTTCAGGTAAAGGCACACTCGCGGCAAAATTGGCAGCATATTATCAGTTTCATTTACTCGACTCTGGTGCGTTGTATCGTTTGTTGGGTTTGGCGTTACATAAGCAGAATTTGCTAGATCAACTTGATACTGAACTGAGTCAATGCGTTGCCATTGCAACACAGCTCAATATTCAATTTGTGACCCAGCCAGATGGCACACAAGTGTTGCTTGATGGTGAAGATGTCACGCAAACCATACGTACCGAACGTGTGGGGGAATATGCCTCAAAAGTTGCGGCAGTACCTGAATTGCGCACAGCATTACTTGCACGTCAGCATGCCTTTGCCCAAGCACCAGGCTTGGTTGCAGATGGACGCGATATGGCGACCAGTATTTTTCCAAATGCGCAGGCTAAAATTTATTTAACTGCTTCGGCAGAGTCGCGTGCACAAAGACGAGTAAAACAGTTGCAGGGTATGGGGCTGGATGCTAAAATAAGCGACATTTTAGCGAATATACAGGCTCGCGACAAACGAGACATGGAGCGCACAGTTGCTCCGCTCAAGCCCGCAGAAGATGCTTACATCATTGATAGTTCTGAGTTGAACATTGATGAAGTGTTTGCATTAATGACGGCTTATGTCGATCAGAAGCTTGCTATTTGCCGCGCTTAACCGCGTGAAATAAACCTATTCAGCGAACGCATAGCTTGATCAGTTCTATACGGACTATGTAGACGCTTAACTAAACCGGCCTTGTCTGATCCAAGACCGCTGACTTTATCAGGTATATCATGACCGAATCTTTTGCAGCCCTCTTTGAAGAAAGCGAATTAAACCTCAACGTTGAAAAGGGTGCTGTCATCCAAGGCGTTGTAGTAAGCATCGACTCTGACTGGGTAACAGTTGATACTGGCCTTAAATCAGAAGGCGTTGTTGACCGCGCTGAATTCTTAAACGAACAACGCGAACTTGAAGTTCAAGTTGGTGACACCGTTGATGTTGTTGTTGAAGCACTTGACAACGGTATGGGCCAAACTGTTTTATCACGTGAAAAAGCGAAACGTGCTGAAACTTGGACTAAACTTGAAAAAATCTTTGAAGACGGCGAAATCGTTACTGGTGTTATCTCTGGTAAAGTTAAAGGCGGTTTCACTGTAGACATCGGTCCAGTTCGTGCGTTCTTACCAGGTTCTTTGGTAGACACTCGTCCTATCCGTGACACAACTCACCTTGAAGGTAAAGAGTTAGAGTTCAAAGTTATCAAACTTGATGCTAAACGTAACAACGTTGTTGTATCTCGTCGTGCAGTTATGGAAGCTGAATCTTCAGCTGACCGTGAAGCGCTTCTTGCTCAGCTTGAAGAAGGTCAAACTGTTACTGGTACGATTAAGAACCTTACTGACTACGGTGCATTCGTTGACCTTGGCGGTATTGACGGTCTTCTTCACATCACTGACATGGCTTGGAAACGTATCAAGCATCCATCAGAAGTGGTTGAAGTGGGTCAAGAAGTTACTGTTAAAGTACTTAAATTTGACAAAGAGCGTAACCGCGTATCTTTAGGTCTTAAGCAATTAGGCGAAGATCCATGGTTAGCGATCATGAGCCGTTATCCTAAAGGTTCTATCGTTAAAGCTCGCGTAACAAACTTAACTGACTACGGCTGTTTCGCAGAAATCGCTGAAGGCGTTGAAGGTTTAGTACACGTTTCAGAAATGGACCACACTAACAAAAACATCCACCCATCTAAAGTTGTTCAGATTGGTGACGAAGTTGACGTTATGGTTCTTGAAGTGGACGAAGAGCGTCGTCGTATTTCTCTTGGTATCAAACAAACTCGTGCTAACCCATGGGAAGAGTTTGCTAAGAACCACGACAAAGGTGAAAAAGTTTCAGGTACAATCAAGTCAATCACTGACTTCGGTATCTTCATCGGTTTACCAGGCGGTATCGATGGCCTAGTTCACTTGTCTGACATTTCTTGGAACGAGCAAGGCGAAGAAGCTATTCGTCGTTACAAGAAAGGTGACACTGTTGAAGCGGTTATCCTTTCTGTAGACGCTGAAGGCAACCGTATCAGCCTTGGTATCAAGCAATTGAACAGCGATCCATTCAACGATTTCTTAGCTGCTAACGAACGTGGTGCTTTGGTTAAAGGTACTGTAACTGCTGTTGATGCTCGTGGCGCAACTGTTAAGTTAGCTGACGAAGTTGAAGCAACACTTAAAGCATCTGAAATCAACCGTGATCGCGTTGAAGATGCAACTAAGTTCTTGGAAGTTGGTCAAGAAGTTGAAGCGAAAATCATCAACGTAGACCGTAAATCTCGCTCTATCAACTTGTCTATCAAAGCGAAAGACGAAGCTGAAGAGAAAGAAGCTGTTGCTAACTTGAAAACTGCAACTAGCGGTCAAGACAATGGTCCTAAGACAATTGGTGACTTGATCAAAGCTCAAATGGGCAACTAAGTTGCGGGTAAACTGTATGGTTAATGTAAATTAGCACATACTTTTTACACAAATACTGTAAACGGTAGCGTAGTATTCAATTATTACGCTACCGTTTTGTATTTAAACAGGTTATTATCAGTTTAGGTAAAAGTAGCTTGATAATTAAAGAGGTCGCAGATGACTACTGAAGCACTTAATAAGTCTGACTTGATAGAACGAATTGCTTTGAAAAATCCACATTTGGCTGAGCCATTGGTGGAAGAAGCTGTGAAGATCATGATTGATCAAATGATTGCATCACTATCGGCAGATAACCGAATTGAAATTCGTGGATTCGGTAGTTTTGCATTGCATCACCGTGAACCACGTGTAGGTCGTAACCCAAAAACAGGTAAGTCTGTAGAAGTTGCGGCTAAAGCTGTACCGCACTTTAAACCAGGTAAAGCACTACGTGATGCAGTAAACGAGTCTGTAAATAAATAAAATTCCTAGGGGTGTTTATGCGTTACGTTCTAGTCGCTATTTTAGTTATTCTATTTGGATATTCTCTGGCATTGGTTTTGCAAAACGGCACTGAACTTTCAGTTGACCTGCTATTTACTCAAGTGCCTGCAATGCGTTTGGGTCTATTGCTACTGATTACATTGGCACTTGGTTTGGTGCTAGGGTTATTGTTGGGCGTGCAGGTTTTCCGTGTATTCCAAAATAGTTGGGAAATTAAGCGACTACGTAAAGATATTGAATACCTACGCAAAGAGCAAATTCATGCAGCTCAACTGGCTGCTGCTGAAGCTGCTGCGCATACTCGTCATGAAAAAACGGTATTAGATGTGCATACTGAAGATCGTTCTTCTAATGCACTTTAATTTGCTCTGTTGACTGAATTGATCATCAACACCTCAAGGTTATCTTGGGGTGTTTTTTTATGTGTGCCTTTGACGAATGGCTGATTATCGCTGCGATGGTGGATAAGCTGTCTTTTTGACTATCTGCTTGGCACGAATCACTTTATAATAGCGACTCTTTGTCAAATCCATAGGTAATTCTCTTGAGTATCATTGTTGCCCTCGATGCTAAAAGCCAATATGACGCCTTAACCATTGCAGAACAATTAGACCCTGCATTATGTCGAGTAAAAGTTGGTAAAGAGTTATTTACCCATGAAGGTCCTGCAGTCGTGAAAGCCTTGCATGACAAAGGTTTTGAGGTTTTTCTAGATTTGAAATTTCACGATATTCCAAATACAACGGCTCAGGCTGTATGTGCTGCAGCAGATTTAGGCGTATGGATGGTCAACGTGCATGCCTCAGGTGGTCGTAAAATGATGGAAACCTGTGTGGAGCGTTTAAAAGCAGGGAATTATCAGACTCAACTGATTGCAGTGACTGTACTAACCTCTATGGGGCGTGAAGATTTAAAAGATTTAGGTTTAGATATTGAGCCTTTTGAGCAAGTTCAGCGTTTAGCTAAACTCACTCAAGAAAGTGGTTTAGATGGTGTGGTGTGTTCTGCGCAAGAAGCCAAAATGTTGCGTGAAATCTTAGGGCAGGATTTTGCCTTAGTAACTCCAGGGATTCGTCCTGAAGGCTCAAATGCCGATGATCAAAAACGTATTGTGACTCCCAAACAAGCTATGCTGGATGGTTCTACGCATTTGGTGATTGGTCGTCCAATTACAAAATCTGAAAATCCACGTCAGACTTTGAAAGATATTTTAGCGACGCTTTAATTTTACTATCGCTGACTCTCTAAAAGGGAGATAAGCCCTCTCTCTAACTCTCGCCTAAATAGAGCGCAAACCCTCTCTCCAACTCTCTCCCAGAGGGAGAGAGGACAATTGTTGATTCTTTTTAAATAGCAGCCAATACACTTACAGCAATGGGTGCAAGGATTGACAATACAAATCCACTGACCATGGCATGTGGAATAAAATCGTTGCCACAGGCTTGTTTTACCATGGGCAAAGTGACGTCCATGGCAGTTGCGCCTGCGGCAGAAATTGCAGCACGTGGATAACGCCATCCCAAAATATACATCAGCAATATCGCAAAAATCTCTCTGAATAAATCATTCATTAACGCAATACTACCCAATTCGGCATTGCGAAGTTCCGACACCACAATCCCGCTCATGGAATAAAATCCATAACCTTGTGAGAGCATAAGCAAATCTTGTAGAGCGATGGGGAGCCAAAGTGCGCAAAGTAGTACCCCTGCAACTGAACCGAAAATACAGCCTACGGGCACCATTAAAATTTTCCAATTCAGCCAAGAACGATCTAAAGGCGAATAAGCGAGATCGAGTCCAATCATCCACATAAACAGCAACAGTAAATACCAAGTGTTGATCTGAACTTGGAAATCCATAGCACTAAAAAGTAGATGCAGCACGTAGCCTGCCAAAAGTGCAAAAAAGGCATAACTGATGTTGATGCAGGATTGAATCAACAACTGTAATGAAACTTTGCCTTGCGTTGCTTGCAGCCCCAAACCTTTGTAAAGCAAATAACAACACAGAAAAGCACCAATTGATGTAGCAAATGCAATCTGTAAAGCTGTAGATAGAATATGCGATGGCTGCTGTAGTGAACCGAGCGTTTGTGAAAATTCCATCGCAATTGCAATTAGCAGGATATAGCTAAAATATGGAAGCAGTTGAAACGCAATTTTTTCGATTATTCGAGGGAGGCGTTTTGCCAGTACAAAGCCTAGACATAAACAGCAGAGTAATTGGAAAATCAGCCAAAGAGATTGCATGAGATCAACAGGTGGGAGATAGATAAAAACCTGTTGATTATGCCAGTTTGCTTTTAAAAGCGGAAATTTATGCCGCTTTACTGATTAATCTGAAATCACTCGGATGCAGCGACTTGGTTTTTAGCCAATATTTCCAAGTATAGGTTGGCCAAAGTGCAAAGTTTTTTCCACCATCTTGTTGATACCAACTTACACAGCCAGATTGCCAAACCGTGTTATTTAGCATGTCTTGCACATCGTGGTTAAATTGATCTTGTACTTGATCTTTTACTACAATTGCATTGCTCTGTGATTGTGCCACCAAATCCATCATTTGCAGAATGTAATCGACTTGCGATTCGATCATAAAAATAACCGAGTTATGCGCCAAAACTGTATTTGGCCCAAGCAACTGAAACAGGTTCGGAAAACCTTTGTGGCTAATGCCGTAATAGCTTTCTGCGCCATCTTTCCATGCCTGTTTTAATTCAACGCCATGTTCACCAATGCAGCTAAATGGCTGTAGATAGATACGCGGATCGGTAATAAAGCCTGTGCCATAAATCAGACAATCAATTTTTCGCATTTTACCATCTTTGGTGATGATGCTGTCTGCAGTCAATTCCTGTATTGCATCAGTCACTAATTCGACGTTGTCACGGTTAAAAGTTGGGAAGTATTTATTGGACACTAAAATACGTTTACATCCCATAATGTAGTCAGGCGTGAGTTTTTGTGCCAATTGTTTGTCTTTGACCTGAAAACGAATAAAGGCTTCTGCCAGTTTTTGGGTATATTTCATCACGCTAGGTTGCATGATTGGAATTGCACGTGATTCATTCGACCAATACAAACGCGCACGATGCAATTTTCTAAACCAGTCTGCTTGTTTAAACAGTTTTTTCTCAATATTCAGATATTTGCGTTCATCTCGTGGAATGACCCATGCAGCTGTACGTTGCATGACATATAACTGTTTAACTTGAGGTGCAATTTCAGGAATGTATTGAATCGCGCTGCCGCCTGTGCCAATAGATGCCACAACTTTGCTATTTAAGTTGTATTGATGATCCCATTGAGACGAGTGAAAAACCTTGCCCTGAAACTTTTCAATGCCTTTAATGTGCGGGATTTGTGGCACATGCAGTGGGCCAGAAGCAAAGACTAAATATTGGCAACTCAATTGTCTGCCATCTTTTAACGCAACATGCCATACACAGTCTTTTTCATGGTATTCGGTATGCACCACTTCGCTGTTAAATTGGCAATATTCACGCAGATTAAATTGTTGCACCACATCTTGAATATATTGAAAAATTTCTGGTGCTTCGGCATAGCGTTTTGACCAGTCAGTTTTGGGTGCAAATGACAATGAATACAGATGCGACTGCACATCACAAGCCGCACCAGGGTATTGATTTTCACGCCAAGTACCACCCACTTCATCAGACTTTTCTAAAATCACAAAGTTATGAATATTGCGTTGTAGTAAACGAATCGCCATGGCTAATCCGCCAAAGCCTGCACCAATAATTGCGACTTGATAATACGCTGCTGCATCCTGCATGAAGATATCCTTATATTTATTTTGTTTGATTTGAGTTTGTTTGAGTCAGGATAGAATAAGCCAGCATGCGGTAACATGATCGTGCTGACATAAAAATTGATATTTTCGGCAATTTCTATCTGTGGACGAATCGGGTAAAAAGGATATTCCGTTTCGCACTGTTCATTTTATGAAAAGATCCATACTTGGCTTAATGTATTTAATACAAGGCATGCGTAAAGCAGGCGTTGATGTCGATGCAAAATTGCAAAGTATCGGCTTGCGTGCAGATGCGCTAGATACCAGTTCAATCATTCATCCGAGTTTGGAATGGGATATTCTAAAAGTCATTGGTGAAGATGTAGAACCTGAAATGGGGCTGTTTATTGGACAGCATTATGCTTTGGCAGGTTATGGTCCTTTATTGATGTTATTGGTGACCAGTCCAGATATTGCCACTGCATTAGAAAAAGGGATTCAATATCAGGGATTGACGCATTTAAGCGGGAAACTAAGTTTACAACATAGCACGCGACATATTGCATTGTGTTATCAACCCAATGATTTACATAGTAGTTTAGGTGTATTACGTGCGCAGTGTGAAATTTCAGGCACATTCAAATTTATTCAAGACCTATATAAAATGATGGGGATGAGTGCGCCACGTATTCGCATAGAATTGCCATTTGTACAGCCGCAGCAAAGTGAAGTTTTGCAAACTTTTTATGATTATTACGGTCAAGATATTGTTTTTAATCAATCACAAGCAGCATTTTGGTTTGATGATGCAGTTCTCACAGCACGTATTCCCTCTGCCGATGCAGTCACTTTTAGCAGTTATGAAGCCAAGTGTGTGATTGAGTTAGAGCGACTTAAACTTGAAGATGATGCGCCTTCGGTAGTGCAGCGCGTAAAAGATTATTTGGAGTTACAACAGGGCAGTATGCCGAGCATGGCAGAAACAGCACATGCTTTGCAAATTCCTGAACGGACATTGCGCCATCAACTGCAACAACTGAACACCAGTTATAAACAAATTCGTGAAGATCTCATCAAAGATAAAGCATTGCGATTAATTGAATATCAGGAATATTCAATTGAAATGATTGCAGAGTTACTTGGTTATTCAGAACCCGCAGCATTTAATCATGCCTTTAAGCGGTGGTTTGGACAAAGTCCACGCCAATATACAAAATAGCCTAAGTATTTTGCAAACTATGCCAAAGTGCTATATCTCGTGATTCGATCTTCGTTATAATCTACAAGCCCAAATAAGTACTGATGAATATGTCTGATTTTAATTCGCCACAAACCACAGCCTTTACTCCATTATCGCCTGCGGAGCGTTATGCACAAGCGTTAGCCTCTGGACAATTTATGCCAGATGATGCGCAGGCGCAGGCTGTACACGAACTTGAGCGTGTGTGGCAGGAATTAATTCAACGCTATAAAGCATCAAAAAAAGCGTTCCGCCGTTTCCGCCGCCAAACAGCACCACAGGGTGTTTATATGTGGGGTGGTGTAGGTCGTGGTAAAACATGGCTCATGGATCAGTTTTACGACTCGATTCCATTTAGACGTAAAACACGTATGCACTTTCACCACTTTATGCAGCATGTGCATCGTGAACTGAACAAACTTTCAGGGCAGCGTAACCCGCTCGATTCTGTTGCAGACCAAATTTATAAAGATGCAGTGGTGATTTGTTTCGATGAATTTTTCGTATCTAACGTGACTGATGCGATGATTCTGAGTGACTTGTTCCAAAAATTATTCCATCGTGGCATTACTTTGGTGGCAACATCTAACATCGCCCCAGACGGTTTATATAAAAATGGTATCCATCGAGATCGTTTTATTCCAACCATTGAAATGGTCAAAAAACATTGCCAAGTGCTAAATGTCGATGCTGGTGTAGATTATCGCTTACGTGTTTTGAAACAGGCGCAATTATTTAAATCGCCTTTAACGCATGATAATCAAAACTGGATGGCACAGCGTTTCAGTGCTTTGAGTAATACACAACATTATTCTTCTGAGCCAATTATTATCAACCAACGTATTGTTGAAACAATTGCGCATACTGAAGATGTGTTGTGGTGTGAATTTTCAGAACTGTGCTTTAAACCGCGTAGTCCTGCAGACTTTATTGAAATTGCCAACATCTACAACACGGTTTTGGTGAGCAATGTACCGCATTTAACAGACTTCTTGTCTGAAGGAACACGTCGTTTTATTTATTTGGTCGATGAATTTTATGATCGTGGTGTCAAGTTATTACTGACTTCTGAAGATTCGATTATTGAAATTTATCAGGGCGAAAAACTGGCATTTGAAATTGAACGCACACGTTCACGTTTATTGGAAATGCAGTCTGATGATTACTTAAATGAAGAACATCGACAGATACAGGCCACCGAAGCCAAACATCAAATCAGTTGATCTTTTAAGCGCCTAGAACTAGGCGCTTTTTTATGATAGAAAAGATGTGACTGTTGGTTTTATCGACATTTTGTCATAAACATGGCTTAATCTTGAAGGGTTGCAATAAGACTGACGCCGATTTTTACAACAAAATCTGAACTTAAGTCTAATTTCGACATTTCAAAAACTTTATACACTGTAAAAGTGTATTTAGATGAGTAATAGTGTCGTGTTTCTGATCAGGATTTATGATGATTGTTGTCATTCATCTTGTAATAAATGATCGTTATTTTGAAATGTGATAATACTATTCAGCTAAATATAAATCAGTATACTAGAATCTCTTGTATAAAAAGTAGCAATATCAGGAAAGACAATGACTGCACGTATTCAAAAAGGCAAGTTAGCGATTGCTAAAGAACTTTACGATTTCATCGAAAATGAAGCATTACCAGGTTCTGGTTTGGACAGTGATACATACTGGAAAAACTTTGAGCAAGTCGTTGTCGATCTTAGCCCTAAGAACAAAACATTACTCGCAAAGCGTGATGAGCTTCAGGCTAAAATTGATGAATGGCACCGCAATAATACATTTGAATTAGAAGCTTACAAAGCTTTCTTGACTGAAATTGGCTACTTATTACCAGAAGTAGAAGATTTTCAAATTACCACCGAAAATGTTGATGAAGAAATCGCATTATTGGCTGGTCCACAGCTCGTAGTACCTGTACGTAACGCACGTTATTGCTTGAACGCAGCAAACGCACGTTGGGGTTCGTTATATGACGCACTTTACGGTTTTGACGTTATTTCTGAAGAAAATGGCGCAGAAAAAGGTAAAGGCTACAACCCAGTTCGTGGTGAAAAAGTAATTGCATTCGCGAAAAACTTCTTAAATGAAACTTTCCCATTGGCGCAAGGTTCACATGCCGACGCGACTCAATATGCTGTAGAAGCAAACAAACTTGTTGTTCGCCTAAAAGATGGTTCTACAACAACTGTTGCGGATAGCTCTAAATTCGTTGGTTACAATGGCGAAGCTTCTGCACCAACTGAAATCGTACTGAAAAATAACGGCCTGCACGCAATCATCCAGATTGATGCAAACAGCCCAATTGGACAGACAGATGCAGCTGGCGTGAAAGATGTTGTGCTTGAAGCGGCTGTAACGACGATTCAAGACTTGGAAGACTCTGTTGCAGCAGTTGATGCTGAAGAAAAAGTTGAAGGCTACCGTAACTGGTTAGGCTTGATGAAAGGTACGCTTGAAGAGTCTATCGAGAAAAATGGCAAGACCATTACCCGTAAACTAAATGCTGACCGCACCTTCAAAAATGTTGAAGGCGGTGAGACCAAGGTTCATGGCCGTTCATTGATGCTGCTTCGTAACGTGGGTCACTTGATGACAAACCCGGCGATCCTTGTAGATGGCGAAGAAATTTATGAAGGCATCATGGATGCATTGGTCACTCCATTGCTTTCTGTGGCTGATATCCGTGGTGAGAACACGATCAAGAACTCACGTACTGGTTCTATGTATATCGTTAAGCCAAAAATGCACGGTCCAGAAGAAGTAGCATTTGCGGTTGAGCTGTTTGAACGTGCTGAACAAGCGCTTGGCTTACCTGCTAAAACCCTGAAAATCGGTATCATGGATGAAGAGCGTCGTACCTCTGTTAACCTGAAAAACTGTATTGCTCAGGCGAAAGACCGTACCATCTTTATTAACACCGGTTTCATGGATCGTACAGGTGATGAAATCCATACCTTCATGGAAGCAGGTCCATTTGTTCGTAAAGGCGAAATCAAAGGCCAAAAATGGTTCCCAGCTTACGAAAACCGTAACGTCATGGTAGGTCTACAAACAGGTCTACGTGGTAAAGCACAGATTGGTAAAGGCATGTGGCCAAAACCAGACATGCTGTTAGACATGTACAAAACCAAGACTGAACATCCTGAAGCAGGCGCAAGCTGTGCATGGGTTCCGTCTCCAACAGGTGCAGTGATTCACGCGATTCACTACCATCAAATTAATGTAGCAAACCGTCAGCAAGAATTGCTTGCAACTGAAGCATTGCCTTTAGATGATTTGTTAACTCCACCTCTTGCAACTGATACCAACTGGTCTGAAGAAGAGAAACTAAAAGAACTGGAAAATAACTGCCAAGGTATCTTGGGTTATGTCGTTCGTTGGGTTGATCTGGGTGTAGGTTGTTCTAAAGTTCCAGACATCAATGATGTGGGCCTGATGGAAGACCGTGCAACTTTACGTATTTCTTCTCAGCACGTTGCCAACTGGTTACGTCACGGAATTGTAACGCGTGAACAGGTTGAAGAAGTAATGCAGCGCATGGCGAAAATTGTAGATCAACAAAATGCTGATGATCCACTATACACGCCTATGTCTAACGACTTTGCTAATAACATTGCATTCCAAGCTGCATCTGACTTGATCTTCAAAGGTGGCGAGCAACCTTCTGGTTACACAGAGCCACTTTTACACGCAGCGCGTTTAAAGTTAAAAGGTTATACAGGTGATTAATCCTTTAGGATTTGATTTACTGATTGTGTAATACAAACAAATGAGCCTCTTCGGAGGCTTTTTTGTTGCCTGTATTTTGCTTATGGTTTTTTGAAAATTTTGCAGCTGAATAGTTACAGGATGTACTTGCTGCTAGAAAAACATCAAGCTGCGGAGTAGAGTGAAAGTCATATATAAAAAGTAGCGCAAGGACAAATACATGCCAGCATATCAAGATTTGAATCAACAATTTATTGGCGGCAAGTGGTCGGTTGGGACATCTACTAAAACCATTCCAAACTTGAATCCATATCATCAAACTACAATTTTTGAGATGCAGGGCGCCAGCGTGGTAGATGTTGATAGTGCCTATAGTACAGCGCAAAAAGCTTTTGATGAACAATTGATTCAATCCACAAGTCTGCGTCAATACATCATTAAGAACTTAGAGCAAGTCATTCAGCAACGACGCGAAGAAATTATCCAGTGGCTGATTGATGAGTCGGGCAGTACCCGTTTAAAAGCCAATATCGAAGTCGATGCTGCTTTAGGGATTATTCAAGAAGC
Organism: Acinetobacter sp. YH01003; assembly: GCF_013420525.1. Classification (NCBI taxonomy): domain Bacteria; kingdom Pseudomonadati; phylum Pseudomonadota; class Gammaproteobacteria; order Moraxellales; family Moraxellaceae; genus Acinetobacter; species Acinetobacter sp. YH01003. The sequence goes on from NZ_VOXY01000001.1 coordinate 670,083, forward strand.
TGCACAATTTCCCGAGCAAATGACCACGACGCAACTGGAAAGCAAAGATTCGAAAGTCCGTAGTGTTGTTTTGCGTAAACCTTTGGGTGTTATTGCTGTGATCAGTCCGTGGAATTTCCCTTTCCATTTGTCTATGCGTTCAGTGGTTACAGCGATTGCTTGTGGTAATAGTGTAGTGCTCAAACCTGCCAGTGATACGCCAGTCACAGGTGGAACTATACTCGGTAAACTGTTCGAAGAAGCAGACTTGCCTGCAGGCGTACTCAATGTGGTGGCGGGTGCGAGTCGTGAAATTGGTGATTACTTTGTTGAGCATGCAACTCCTAAAATGATTTCATTTACAGGCTCTACAGAAGTTGGACAGCATGTAGGGCAACTGGCCGTTGCGGGTGAGCATTTAAAACGTGTCGCCTTAGAACTCGGTGGCAATGCACCTTTAGTCATTTTGGATGATGCAGATATAGATTTGGCCGTAGAACTAACTGTGATGGGGCGCTTTTTGCATCAAGGTCAAATTTGCATGAGTACCAATCGGGTCATTGTCGATCAGTCTATTTATGCAGCCTATCTTGAAAAATTGTTAGCAAGTGTGTCGCAATTAGTAGTAGGTGATCCGAATAAAAATGACACCTTGATTGGGCCAATTATTAATGCAGAACAGGTGAAAAAGCATCAGCATATTATTCAAAAAGCACAGGCGCAGGGTGCAGAATTGGTTTATGCGGGCGGGGTTACGGGGAACTTAGTTGCACCACATGTTTTTGTGAATGTCGCTGCCGATTCAGAAATTGTACAAAATGAAAGTTTTGGACCTATTTTACCGATTCTCAAAGCAGCAGATACCGCACATGCCTTACAGTTAGCGAACGATACACGCTATGGTTTATCTGCTGCTGTATGCACTACAAATGTAGAACGCGGTGCAGAATTTGCAGCACAGTTTGATGTTGGAATGACACATATTAATGGTATTACCGTTGCCGATCATGCCAATGCACCGTTTGGTGGTGAGAAAAACTCAGGCTTAGGTCGTTTTAATGGGCGCTGGATATTTGAAGAATTTACCCGCACGCATTGGCTGACATTGCCAGCTTAACGGTAATTATTTGTCCTGCGTTTTGTTTGAGTAAGAAGGAATGCGTGGGTGCGCACTTACTGTTCATGATCAAAACGCATAATATAGTGCGTGTGTCTAATCATCCAATTTGTATATGTGTGCCAATTTTAAACCAATAAGCATAGCGCAATTATCTGCATTAGGTCTGCCTGAAATTCCGTTTGAATATGCTGAAGAAGCGTATCCAAATTCGAGTGTGCCACTATTGTTTAAGTCTGAACAAGGTTTAGAGTGGCGCTCGGTGAATTTTGGCTTGATTCCCAAATGGGCGGAAGACAGAAGTATTGCGCAAAAAACCTATAATTGCCGTAACGAAACTTTATTAGAAAAACCAAGTTTTAGTGAAGCTGCTTATAAGTGTAAATTTGGCGCGATTGTTGTGTCAGAATTTTATGAATCCAAATATATAGACAGTAAACCGCAGCGTTGGGGTGTACGTCGTAAAGATGGACAGGCCTTTTTTATTGCAGCACTGTATGAAATTTGCCGTTTAAAGGATGGGCAAGGCACGGAAGAAATTGTCCGTTCTGCGAGTATGATTACCATGGACGCAATTGATCACGCGATGATGAAGGAATTTCATGAGCCTGGGCCAGTCAAACGTTCTGTTATTGTTATTCCACATGCACGTTTAGATGAATGGCTAAGTTTGAAAACACCGAACATACACAGCTTTGTGCAGGGCTTTCCTTTAGACGAGTTTGAGTGTTCACATGTACCAAAAGCAAAGATCGAAAAAGTAAGCCCCCAGCTCAATTTTTTCGATCTTTAAGTACATCTTGTGCTTATATAGGATAAGAACAGATGTGGAACAATAACGTGATGTTTAGCGTGCTAAATTATTAAAAATATGACGTAAACTTTCCATCATTTTTTCAATTTGTAGTGGAGTTAAACCATCAAATGACTGCTCTAAAACAACGCTAGTCAGATCATTAATTTTGTTGGTCATCTCATTACCTTTTTCAGTAAGCACGACACGAGTGATACGCGCATCATCATCACAAGAATAAGTTTCAACCAAACCTTCATCTTTTAAACGATAAACAATTTTAGTTGTAGTTGACATTTTTGACACCACCATGTCTGACAAATCAGACACACTCGCATGTGCTTTTGACCTTAATGCCAATAAAATACGACGGCGAGAATTATCTAAACCATACTTTTTAAGTGCCTGATCGACATTCTGTACATATTGAGCATGTACTTGTGTGACCCAATAATACGGAAATTGTTCAATATCATATTGGTCGGCGGATGGTAGAAATTTTGAATATTTCTTGGACATTGCATATTCCCTGCATTGTTTTAATTGTATTTTTGATATTTCACATTTTATGTGAAAACTCATGTGCTTAGCAAGATGCTTTCAGTGGCTAAAATTTGGTTGAAATCTGACGAAATATGATGAATCTCGATTTAGAAGCTGGCTTTGAAATGGTTATTTTTCCAAGCGCGTAGGCATTTGTTTAACTTCAATCCATATTCATGTGTCATATCAATTAATCCTATAGAATTGTTTTAGTTTGGATTAGTAGTGAGTTATCTGGTTTTATAAGTTGAATTATCAATTTAACCATCAACTTAGGCTGCATTTTAGTTAAAAAAATACATTTGTACACTTGGCTTTTAGGTAAAAGTGCGGGTTATTGCGTTGAATTTTGCAAAAAAATTATAAGCTTTGGTCTAATCTTTTAACAATAGTTGTTTTTTATCAATATTTTAAGTTTAGATTAAAGTGTGGGTTGGCTTACAGTTGTAATCTATGACTAATGCGTCTAAAAATACATTACAATTCATTTGACATTTTTAATCCATTCTCACGGCTTTTGTTTGGCTGTCATCGCTCTAAAAAAATTAAGAATGTGAAAAATAAAGTAAAAACCATCTTATAGATCGTACTGTTTAGTTTTATTCAAAAAAATTAAAAATTTAATTACAAATGTTCAAGATTGTGCATAATTAAGCTATCTATTGCTAAAAAGGTTACTTTTATGGATCCGTCGCCGTGCGCAGGTCTACTTTATATTTCGATTTCTGCTAACTATCTCGGAGCTATGAACTAATGGAGTTTTTATTAGATCCGGGAATATGGGTTGGTTTAATTACACTTATTATTCTAGAAATCGTATTAGGTATTGATAACCTAGTCTTTATTGCAATTCTTGCAGAAAAATTACCCCCAGAACAGCGTGATAAAGCCCGTGTGATTGGCTTATCTTTAGCGTTGTTTATGCGTTTAGGATTGTTATTTGCAATCTCTTGGTTGGTTACTTTAACCGAACCGTTAATTACCTTATTTGAAAAAACCTTTTCAGGGCGTGACCTCATTCTCTTGGGTGGCGGTTTGTTCCTCGTCTATAAGGCGGTAGGAGAGTTGCATGAGAAGATGGAAGGCAAACCCGAAGTCAAAGTCACGACCAATGTGGTTTATGCAAGTTTTGCCGCAGTTGTAGCACAAATTGTTGTTCTAGATGCAGTTTTCTCTTTAGACTCAGTCATTACCGCAATTGGCATGGTCGACAACATCTATGTGATGATGGTTGCCATGGTGGTTGCAATGTTGGTGATGTTACTTGCATCTAAGCCATTAACTGCTTTTGTGAACCGTCATCCAACAGTGGTGATTTTGTGTTTAAGCTTCTTACTATTAATTGGTATCAGCTTGATTGCAGAAGGTTTTGGCTTCCATATCCCTAAAGGTTATATCTATTCGGGTATTGGTGTTGCGATTGCTATTGAAGCGTTTAACCAATTTGGTCAGCGCAATGTTGCAAAACATGAAGCAAAAATTCCGTTACGTCACCGTACTGCAGATTCAATTTTAAAATTGATGGGGGGGCGAGTTGAAACCAGTAGCCCTGATTTGCATAACGAAGCGCAAGAAGCGTTTGCAGATGAAGAACGCTACATGATTGGTGGTGTCTTGACCTTGGCAGAGCGTTCAGTCGCATCAATTATGACGCCACGTAGCCAAATTTCATGGGTCGATATTGAAGATTCACCTGAACAAATCCGCGAACAGATTCTATCTGTACCACACAGCTTATTCCCAGTGTGTCGTGGTAGTTTAGATAAAGTCATTAGTATTGTACGTGCCAAAGAGTTGTTGGATGTATTGGACGAAGAAGAAGAGCTTAAAGCTTTAATTAAACGTCAGCGTCCAATTTACATTTTTGAAAAAATGAAAGTGATTGATGCGATCAATACGTTACGTACCTCTAAAGGTTCTTTGGTTTTAGTCAGCGATGAGTTTGGTAATGTTCAAGGTTTGATTTCACCGCTTGATGTGTTTGAAGCGATTGCAGGTGAATTCCCTGATGCAGACGAACAGTTAGATTTGGTTAAAACCAATGAAAACGAATGGAAAGCAACAGGTATGCTGGATTTATACCAGCTTGAACTTGAACTGGGTATGATGGATCTGATTGAAGAAGATGCAGGCTACATTAGCGTTGCAGGTTTGATTTTAGATAAAACCCAAGGTGAAGTTCAGGTCGGCACGCAGTTGGATTATCAAGGTGTGCACTTTGAAGTGACAGAACTTGATGGTAACCGTATTAAAACTGTGATGATTCGCTTACGCTAATTACTAAGCTTTGAATTAAATCACTCAAAAAGCTCTACCGAAATGGTGGAGCTTTTTTATGGTGTAATAAAAAGATTGTGATGTTTCATCCTGAAAATGTGTATCAGCGATAAGTCTGGATTTTAAAAGCTGAACATGAAATGTGGCATGGAATAGAAAAAAAGAAACAACCAAACAGGATTACAAATTTGGTTGCTTAAACAGGGAAAAGAAAAAGCGAGAAACTAAAACAAATGTTTAATTTGTATGTGACTTCGCCACTAAAAATTAAACTGCCAATTGATTTTCAATCACATTCCATAAATTTCGATGTGACTTTTTAAACATCGCCATATGCCCAATGGCTTTATGCTGATAACGCTTTGGTTTAAGTTCAATCATATTAGTCGATGCATGGGGATAGAGACGGAGTAAATCTTTCACATTGGCTTCGGTGGCAATCTCATCATCCGAACTCCAAATAGCAGTAATCGGGCAACGAATTTCATCGTGATAATGCTGTGAAACTGTTTTGCCTATAGCATTGATGACATAGCCGGGTTTGCTACAAAATTGTGCCCATTGTTGGGCCACATTTTTAGGTAGGTTTTCGCCCATGCCAATTGCATTGGTTGGGCCATAACCATGTGTGATTCTGGCAAGTGGAAAAATAACTTTAAACATCACAGGGGCAAGTAGGCGAGTACGACCTTTTAAACCTTTTGTGTGGCCTGTAGAGCCTGAAACAGCTACGACTTTTGCCACTTTATGATATTCAGGATTAATCCCCAGTAATTGTCCGCCTGCGCTGTGTCCCAATAAAACCACTTGTTCAGCTTGCGTTTTTTGCAGCAAAGTATTTACTGCTGCAGGAATATCTAACTGCCCCCAATCAACAATACTGGCTTCACATTGTTTCAATGGTTCGTGTAACGAATCACCAATACCACGAAAATCAAAACACAGCACAGCATAGCCTTGTTCATTTAGCCATGTGGCAAAAGCGTGATAAAAATTCTTGGTAATGCCTGTCGCGGGACAAATCAAGACGGGTAGACGCTGTGCTTGTGTATATTGATTTGGATAATAACGGGCAGCGAGGGCATAACCATCTGCACATATAATATTTAAGCTTTCAAATGTGCTCATAATGTTTTAAGGATGATGAGAATAAAGTTACTTTACACGAGTTCCAAAAAGAAACTTGTATTTATTCTGACTCTAAAGTCAAGCTTAGTAGTCTGCGAGTGTAGTTAAATAGCCACACGAAAAATAAAAGAGTGTTAAACATGGAAAGTTTATCTTTGGCAGTGCGCCTTGCGATTATTTTCAGTGGAATATTTTTGTGGGTGGGGATGCTTACAGGCGTGTGGAAATATTGGCAAATTCGTGCTTCTGCCCAAGCGCGTGCTCATTATTATGTGGATATCGCACATCGCAGTAGTTTGTTATATGCACCTGCAAGTTTAATTTTAGCGGTCTTGGCTTATTTTTGTATTTGGGATGCCACTGTAATTTTAATTTGTGTGATTCTAAATTTAGTATTTTTTAGCTTTTCTATTCTGAGTTATATCTTGCATGGATTGCTTAAAGATACCACTAATCAATTTAAACAACCGCATCAAATTGCAGCATGGACATTGCCAAGTTGGTGCATGAGTTTGGCGATGCTGTTATTGATTGTGGCTGAATTGGGTGGGACTAGTGTGTTATTGCTTGGCGCAATCTATGGATTGTTGTAATTCTAATTGCTCAGTTTAATTTTTTCTTGGTAGCCCGTAGAAGATTTTGAGATTTTTGCTGTAGATCAGGAATGATGATTAGAATCTACTTTTTGAGTTTGGCGGCAGAGGAGTGATCCATCTGCCGCAAAGTGAAAGCGAAAAAGCTAAAATGAGTGGGTGCTAGGGTAAGATTAATGAACTTCTACGTTTTTATGTTCACGAAACTTTTGGTCAATGGATGTCCAAATCGCAAAGGCTATACATACCAATAAGGCATATAAAAAATAGGTTGGTTTCAAGTTGCCTTGAATTGAGCCTTGGAGCAATAGGGTCAGCATCAGTGCAAAAGTGGTGCTTAAAAAAGTAACTAGATTTTGGTTAGCCTTCAGAGCGTTAATGAAGACTTGCGTATTGAAATGTGAAAACATCTCCATCCCTCCTTGTTATAAATCACTAAAATCAGAGCATTTTAGTCAGATTGGTTTTATTGTTCTACCTTGTTTAGCAAACTATTTCAAGTCCTTATAGTCATATTTTGATAAAAAACATCATTTTCATATGAAATACTACTATTTATTATCATTTATTTACAAAATAATAAAAAGTAGTGTGTTTTTTAAGCCATTTAAATACGATTTCAATCGTACTTGCATATTTTATGCCAGCTAATTTTGAGGGCGACTATACGACTTTAGCGTTAATTTGAGCTCTGCTTAAAATGGGTGAATGATTTATTTTGTTTTAGTTTTTTATTGAAAATATTTTAATTTCATTTGTTTATTTATACCAAATAATTATTTGGGTTGCTACTATCATGACTGATAAATTGCCTTAAAAAGAGGCAGTTTTAGCACAAGAAACAATAAGTGCGGGTTTGGGTAAAACCTGACAATTATTGTCTAAATTAAATTCGTATTTGGATAAAACACGACTTTAATACAATACAGCTCGAAAATAGAGCATGACTTGAAAAAATAGCCGAGCTCGAAGTCCGTACTGGCTATTTTTTCATTCGATCATGAATTGCAGCGAATACAAAAATCAGTAATGCAGGAATTAACCAAGCGAGGTTTTGTTCACTCAGGGGAAAATTGGTCAGTGTGGTTGGCAAGAATCTAGCTAAGTCTGCGGCCTTCATTGCATCAATGATGCCAAAGAGCAATGCAACTGCGGCAGTAGGTGCAATCACGCGGGTTGGAATACGGAATAATCCCCAGAAAAAGCTGAGTAGAATGACCACAATTGCAGGTGGATAAATCGCGCTTAAAATAGGCACTGAAACTGCAATGAGTTTGGTGAGTCCAAGATTGGAAATAACAAAGGCAAAGCCCACTAAAATAAATACCCAACGGCGATAATGAATTTTAGTAATTTGCTCAAAATATCCCGCACATGCGCATGTCAGTCCAATTGCAGTAACCATGCAGGCAATAAAAATCATTGCAGCTAAAAATACCGAGCCAAATCTACCAAAGGCATGTTGCACATAGGCATGTAAAATTATTGCACCATTACTGGCATTGGCGGCAACATCGTGACTGCTCATCCCCAGTTTAAATAGGCTTAGATAAACTAACGTTAAACCAACCCCTGAAATTAAACTTGCCCATACTGCATAGCGGGTGATGAGTTTTTTATCAGTCACGCCACGTGAACGAATCGCATTAATAATCACAATCCCGAATACCAATGCACCTAAAGTATCCATGGTGAGATAACCATTAATAAAGCCTTCAGATACAGGACTGTTCACATAATTTTGAATTGCAGGTGAAATTGTACCTGTCGGAATAATAAATGCAGTGATGCCTAAAATTAGTAATGACAGAATTTTAAGCGGGGAAAGTACATAGCCCACTGTATCTAAAATTTTGTGTGGATACAGTGAAACTAACATCACCAAGGCAAAATAGATGGCGCTATAAATGAATAAGGTGTTCGCGGAATCGCCAAAATAGGCAGAGAAACCAATTTCATAAGAGACGGTAGCTGTACGTGGTGTAGCGAAAAGCGGGCCAACCGCTAAATAACAGACGACTGTTAAAATTAAGCTCGCGATTTTACCCAACGGCGAACTTAAAATTTGTATAGAACCTTCGACACGTGACAACGCCATAATGGTAATCACGGGTAAGCCAACAGCGGTAATGAGGAAACCGAGCGCAGCAAGCCAGACGTGTTCGCCCGCTTGTTGTGCCACGATAGGTGGGAAAATAATATTACCTGCACCAATAAACAGCGCAAAGGTCATAAAACCCAAGGCAATAATATCCCGTGTGCGTAAATTCGTCATGGGAGAGAAAATAAGATGTAAACAAAGGAAAGCGATTTTAGTAGATCGAGCTATGATTTTCTAATTTATTTTATAGGTCGTATGAATATTTTTTATGATATGTGTTTGTAGGCTATTTTAATCTTCAATATAAAAATTAGATAACTTGCTGTTTGTCAGATGTATTTTTGAAAAATGCTGATCCCAAATAATAGAGTTGGCTTATCTCGTGTGGGTTTGGGATGGTATTTTAAATGCTCAGTTCTTAAACAAAACTGTTAGTCGTTTGAAGATGGATACTTGTTTGGCAGCTTGAGCTGATTTTACAAGCTGAAAGGGCTATAATCTCAGGCTTCAGGTTAGGAGTTCATCATGCGCGCCCTTAAAGTCAGCATTAAATCAGAGCAAGATATTGAGAGATTACGCATTTCAGGGCGTTTGGCTGCTCAGGTGTTGCAGATGATTGGCGAGCATGTCAAACCCGGAGTCACGACAGAATACTTAGATGATTTGTGTCACGATTATATTGTAAATACCTTAAAAGTCATTCCTGCCAATGTGGGCTATCACGGTTATACCAAAACCACCTGTATTTCGCCCAATGAAGTGGTCTGTCATGGTATTCCATCATCCAAAACCATCTTAAAAGATGGCGACATTATTAATATTGATGTGGCGGTAATTAAAGATGGTTTTTATGGCGATACCAGTCGTATGTACTATGTGGGACAGGTGAAACCAGAAGCGAAAAAACTGGTGGATACCACTTATGAGGCGATGCGTGCTGGGATTCGTGCTGTGAAACCAGGCGCGACTTTGGGTGATATTGGTTATGCCATTCAAAGTGTAGCGCATCGTGAAGAGTATAGTATTGTGCGTGAATATTGCGGACATGGTATTGGACAGGTTTATCACGAGCAACCAAGTGTGCTGCATTATGGTCAGCCTGGACAAGGCTTGGTGCTTAAAAAAGGCATGGTGTTTACTATTGAGCCGATGGTGAATGCGGGCAAAGCGCGTGTGAAAGAACTGAAAGATGGCTGGACGGTGGTGACGACAGATAAATCACTTTCTGCACAATGGGAACACATGGTTGCTGTGACTGATACAGGCTTTGAAGTGTTATCGCCGTGGCCAGAAGGTACGGGGAGTTATCCTGAAATTTAATGCACGAATGCTTTCAGGTTAAGACTGATAGATAAAACATCTTAGACTTTAGTTTTAAACTATTTGTTAAAAAATGAACAATCGCTATAATTGAAGTCAAAGATACTTGCTGTAGTTTCTTTGTTTTAGCTTTCTTATTTTAGATTGTAGTTTTCAAAGCTTATCTGTCTTAGATAAGCTTTTTTTTTGCTGTTTCGTATCTGAAATCAAAAGATCCTATGTGCTAACGAATGGTTAGCTTTTCGACCAAATAGTCGATAAATACACGTACAGCAGGTAATAAACCACGGCGTGATGGATAGACGGCATGGAAAATACCATGCGGTGCGTGCCAGTCGGGTAAAACACGAACCAATTCACCCGATGCAACATAATCTTCAACAATCGTGTCAGGCAACAACACAATGCCACAATTTTGTCGTGCCAATTGCGCTAGCATCATTAAATCTGAACCCATGACTGTAGGGTTGACCTTAATTTTTTTCGGTTGCTGTTGTTGATCATGCACAACCATGTATTGATCTAAATGCTCATCCGACATGCTTAAAATTTTATGATGACTTAAATCTTCAGGTTTTTTCAAATCGCCAAATTCATTCAAATAAGCCTGACTGGCAAATAGATGTTGTTCGATGTTGCTGAATTTGCGAATCACCAAACTTGGATCATCATCTAAATTTGAGCGGACACGCAGGGCAATGTCGATCCCTTCGTTGACGATATCGACACGACGGTTGCTGACAATTAGCTGTACTTTAATTTCAGGGTAGGCTTTCAAAAACTCAGGCAAGATTTTGGCAATTTCATTTTGTGCAATTGAAACAGGTAAGCTGACTTTAATTACACCACGCGGTTGAATACTTAGGTGATCGACCAAGTCGTGCGCGGCTTGGGCAGCATTCATCATTACTTGCGCATGCCGATACACATTCATACCAATTTCTGTGACCGCAAAATGACGTGAGCTGCGCTGAATTAAACGCACACCTAAGCGTTCTTCTAGGTTGTGTACGCGTCGGCTAAGTTTGGATTTTGGAATATCGGTGGCGCGTTCTGCTGCACTAAATCCACCATGTTCGACCACTTGGGCAAAACAAGAAAAATCATCCAAATCTGTAAGCATGACTAAATTCCATTTATGCAACAATACTTAAATTAAAGTGGCATCGTTGCATGTTGTCAATCTTTAATTGTGCTTTATTGCTGTGCTTTTTGCAGAATCTCTAAAACTTGTCGGTATTCTTCTAAACGGGCTAAATCACGTGCTGTAGGATTGGGAATCCGCGTTAAATTCATGTTGTCTTGCACATCTGCAATTTTTACAGCACAGGCAAGCGGGTTTTGTGCAGTACGCATAGCCGCTTGAACACGAGTTTCATGCGGCAGTTTGGTGAGCACCTGAATTGCTTGAATAATATGCGTTTGAAATCCTAAATTTTGCAGGTCTTGTGCTGTGGTGTGGGTATCTTCAAGAATGTCGTGCAGTACAGCGACAATTTGCTGATCGGGCTGTTGTAATTGCAACATTACACGTAAGGGATGCAAAATATAAGGCTGACCGCCTTTATCTAGCTGCCCTGTATGTTGTTGTACTGCAAGTGTAATTGCATTTTCTAGAGTTGCCATAAGTATAATTAAAAAAATTTCTATAATTATAAGCCGTGCTTAGCGCAAAATATAGAAATTGCTTGTTATGATGCAAACAGATTTTATGTTTATCTATTTTACTATTGGTGATGCTGCTCTATGCCATATCAACTCATTGAACTGAATACGCCTGCGACTGAAAATTTGCTTTGCCCACATTGCCAACATGCTGTTATTGATTGGGCAGAAGAACAATATATTCAGCCTTGCGAGCATACTTTGTTTGTCGCAATGGATTTGGGTTTTGAATATGCCTCAGATGTATTTGAACAAACCATGCCACGCAGTGTCGATGAAATTCATGCACATGATGATCAGTTGGATATGTGGCAAGAACTGACTTCAAGTCGTTATCCGCAATATTTGATTTATAAAACGGATTTAGGCGTGCAAGGTTTATCTCGCTATGTTGGATTTACCGCGGCTTAATTGCACTTAACTTAGAGAGTCTAAGATATAAAAATAGGGAAATTCAAAAGCTGAATTTCCCTATATTTTGATGGATTAGATATTTTTTCTGCGTTTAGCTCTCCATATCTTCTTCTATTTCATCATCGGCACTGTCCATTCCTAATTCTTTGAGTTTTCGCGTCAAAGTATTACGTCCCCAACCCAATAATTCAGCGGCATGACGTTTACGTCCACGGGTTTGTTGCAGTGCAGCATTAATTAAGGTGCGTTCAAACATTGGAATGGCGATATCCAGAAGTTTCATCTCGCCATTTTTTAACTTTTGTACTGCCCATTGCCCAAGTAATTCATCCCAATGCTGCATAGATACCCGATCTGCCACATGAAGCGCAGAATGTTCGGCTAATTTTTCAATTGGAATTTGCTTGAGTTCGGTTGGTAAATCTTCAGGATAGACCTCACGTCCTGTAATCATCACGGTAAGCCAGCGACAAGTGTTTTCCAATTGGCGCACGTTACCTTGCCACGGCAATTGCTGCATATATTCGACTGTTTCAGGACGCAATATTTTTGGACTCACGCCTAATTCTTTGCCTGCACGTGCCAAAAAGTGCTGTGCCAACATTGGAATATCTTCACTGCGATGCGCCAGTTTAGGAATATGAATCCGAATGACGTTCAGGCGATGATATAAGTCTTCACGGAAGCGTCCATCTTGTACCAGTTTTTCCAAATCCTGATGTGTTGCTGCGACAATCCGTACATCCACTTTGACAGGAATATGTCCACCAACCCGATAAAATTCACCATCTGCCAAGACGCGCAATAAGCGGGTTTGGGTTTCAAAAGGCATATCACCAATTTCATCTAAAAACAAGGTGCCGCCGTTGGCTTGTTCAAAGCGTCCCTGACGTTGTGTATTGGCACCTGTAAATGCACCTTTTTCATGTCCAAAAAGTTCGGTTTCAATCAAATCTTTCGGAATGGCTGCCATATTCAGCGCAATAAATGGTTTGCTGCTACGCGGTGAGTGGCGATGCAGTGCATGCGCCACCAACTCTTTGCCTGTACCTGATTCACCATTAATGAGCACAGTAATGTGTGATTGCGATAAACGACCAATCGCACGAAACACTTCCTGCATGGCAGGCGATTCACCAATAATTTCTGTCGATTGAATTGGCTGCACTGTCGATTTTGCAGATTCTTGCTGTTGTAGTTTGGTGATATGCAAAATTGCACGATTGACTAAAGCAAGTGCTTCATCAATATCAAAAGGCTTGGGTAGGTATTCAAATGCACCTGTTTGATAGCTAGATACTGCCGATTCTAAATCGGAGTGCGCAGTCATAATAATCACAGGCAAGTCGGGATAACTGACTTTGACTTTGCCAAGAAAAGTTAAACCATCAATTCCAGGCATGCGAATATCGGTCAAAATTACATCGGGTGCATCTTGGTTTAACTCATCTAGTGCAGACTGTGCTTCTTCAAAACTGGTGACTTCAAAACCTTCTTCTCTAAAAGTTTTTTCCAGTACCCAGCGCATTGCACGGTCATCATCAATCACCCAAATTTTATTTCGCGACATGACTCGCCTCCCAAGGTAAATATAAGCTAAATATTGTTTTTCCTGGAATGGATTGGCATTCAATCATTCCGTTATGTTGATGCATAATATTTTGTGCGATGCTCAAACCAAGTCCTGTACCGTTTGCGCGTCCAGTCACCAATGGATAAAACACGGATTCTAAAATGTCTTCAGGTACGCCTGGGCCGTTATCTTCAATATCAACACGTACGGTAGAACGATTCAGCACACCATTAATGGTAACCAAGCGTTGAATACGAGTTCTTAAAATCAATTCAGGTCGATGCTCGGTAAAGAAATCGGGATGTTCGGTCATGGCTTGTACTGCATTGGCGCAAATATTCAGCATGACTTGAATCAATTGATCGCGGTCTGCCATGACTTCAGGTAAAGAAAGGTCATAATCACGGATAATATTTATTTTGTTTTTAGTTTGATTGACGATCAGGCTGCGCACCCGTTCTAAAGGTTCGTGAATATTGACCAGTTCATAGCTTGGTAGTTGGCGTGAGCCGAGCATGGTATCGGCCAAGTTTCTTAAACGATCTACCTCGCTAATAATAATGTCGGTAAATTCATCATATTTCGGGTCATTTAAACTTCGTGCTAACAGTTGTGTCGCACCACGAATTCCTGCAAGCGGGTTTTTAATTTCATGTGCCACACCACGAATCAGCTGACGTGCGACTTGATGCTGTTGAATAAAGTTTTCTTCTTTGGAAATTTTGAGCATCCGATCAATCGGATTCAATTCAATCAGCAAAAGAGGATGATAAGGCTTGCCTGCATTTAACTGTGATGCAGTGTAATCGACATGAATATCTTTAAAATTGACATTAATGGTCGCTTCACGGCGGGTGTAGGGTTGACCTGTTTTGATGGTATTCAGGAAAGCCTCTTGCGTATTGAACTCATCATCAGGCATGTGCAGCAAATTTAAAACGGGTTGCCCCGAAGCGCGAATTAAACTGATATCAAACAATGCTTCACAAGACGAGTTTAAATAAAAAATATTCAGGTCACGATCAACCAGTAAAATTGCGGTGCTGAGGTTATCCACCAAAAGACGATAGTCAATGCTCTGGGTCTGATCCATTCGTGAATGCTTCCTGTATGAAATATTGTGCAAGGGCATTGTCATGTGTCAGCCATGTTCCAAATTTGGATCGAATTGAGGCGAATTAAGCAAAATGCACGCCAACTTTTCGTTTTTAGTGCATTTATCACTGAAGAATCGGAAAAATGCGCAGGAACTGGACTGAATTTTCAAGATATAACGGATAACAGAAACACTGTAAATAAAAAATGCATTAAAATGGTGCAATATTTAAATCATTCAGCCTGAATGGTTGTATTTTGGTGCATTATGCAAAGAGTCGGCTATTTCTCTATTTTTATGCAAAGAAAAGTCATACAATACGCGCATTCTAGTGGAGTGCAGATTCTATGAAATCCCCCAAAGTCGGTTTTGTTTCTTTAGGTTGTCCTAAGGCATTGGTAGATTCCGAACGAATTTTAACTCAGTTAAAAACTGAAGGTTATGATGTCGCATCTGATTATGAAGGTGCTGACTTAGTTGTTGTCAATACATGTGGTTTTATTGAATCTGCAGTACAAGAGTCCTTAGACGCGATTGGCGAAGCCATGAATGCCAATGGTCGTGTCATTGTGACAGGTTGCTTGGGTAAAGATGAAGATAAAATTCGTCAAATGCATCCCAACGTATTAAAAGTGACTGGCGCGGCTGCTTATCAGGACGTGATGGAAGCGGTGCATCAATATGTTCCTGAGCCACCAAAACATAATCCATTTATTGATTTGGTACCTGAACAAGGCATTCGTTTGACGCCTAAACATTATGCCTATCTTAAAATTTCAGAAGGCTGTAACCATCGCTGTACTTTCTGCATCATTCCAAGCATGCGTGGCGATTTAGTTTCGCGTCCTGTGGGTTCGGTATTAGAAGAAGCTGCAGCACTGAAACGTGCAGGCGTAAAAGAAGTATTGGTAATTTCTCAAGATACTTCTGCCTACGGCGTAGATACCAAATACAAATTGGACTTTTGGAACGGTCAGCCTGTTAAAACCAAATTCTATGATATGTGTGAAGCCTTAGGGCAATTGGGTATTTGGGTGCGTTTGCACTATGTCTATCCATATCCGCATGTGGATGCTGTAATTGATTTAATGGCACAAGGCAAAATTTTACCTTATTTGGATATTCCATTCCAACATGCCAGCCCGAAAGTATTAAAGTTGATGAAGCGACCTGCGCACAGCGAAAACACGTTGGAGCGTTTAAAACTTTGGCGTGAAAAATGCCCTGAGTTGGTGATTCGTTCAACCTTTGTGGTGGGTTTTCCAGGCGAAACAGAAGAAGATTTCCAAATTTTGCTCGACTGGCTAAAAGAAGCGCAATTAGACCGTGTTGGTTGCTTTACTTATTCACCTGTTGAAGGTGCGGCAGCAAACGACTTGCCAGATCATGTGCCAGAAGAAATCAAGCAAGAACGCTATGAGCGTTTTATGCAGGTTCAGCAAGAAATTTCAGCAGCTAAACTGCAAAAACGTATTGGTCAAACCATGACCGTGTTGGTAGATGATTTGGAAGAAGAATTTCCAGTCGCAGTGGCACGTTCTTATGCAGATGCGCCAGAAATTGATGGCAACGTCTTTGTAGAAGATATTGACAAGAGCGTGATTAAAGCAGGTGATTTACTTGAAGTTGAAATTACCGATGCCGATGAATACGACTTATTTGCCAAGCTGATTCAGGTCAAATCTGCATAATGCTTTGCAGATTTGGATTGCTAGCTGTAAGCCATACAAATTGTAAAAAATTAAAGTTTAGAATTTAGAATTGGAGTAATGACAATGTTAGATTCAAAAAAGCCACGTTATGCACGTATCTTGTTGAAACTATCGGGTGAGGCACTTGCGGGTAATAAAGACATGGGGATTGATGCGCAAGTGCTCGATCAAATGTCTTTGGCAATTGCACACTTGGTCGGTTTAGGTGTGCAAGTGGGTATTGTTGTCGGTGGTGGTAACTTATACCGTGGCAGCCAATTACAAAAAGATGGCTTAGTTGGCCGTGTAACAGGCGACCAAATGGGTATGTTGGCAACGGTGATGAACGGTTTAGCCATGCGTGATGCCTTGGTGCGCCGTAACATCAAAACCCGTTTAATGTCTGCATTGCCTATTGGTACAGTGGTTGAGTCTTACTCAAGCCGTGATGCGATTCGTCACCTGACTCAAGGTGAAGTGTGTGTGTTCGTTGCGGGTACAGGCAATCCATTCTTTACCACAGATACAGCAGCATGTTTACGTGGTATCGAAATCGAAGCTAACTTGATCTTAAAAGCGACCAAAGTAGATGGCGTATATAACAAAGATCCAAGCAAATACGAAGATGCGGTGAAATATGACACACTTACATTTGACCAGGTGTTGGATGAAAAATTAGGTGTTATGGATTTAACTGCAATCTGCTTATGCCGCGATCACAATGTGCCGTTGCAAGTTTTTGATATGAATAAAGCAGGTGCATTGCTTTCTGTAGTGATGGGCGAAAAAGAAGGAACTCACGTTACGAACTAATGTACGTGAGCCACAAAGCTCTTTATACTACGGTTTAATTTAACCCTATATTTTGACTTAAATTTTAGAATACAGTAAGGAAGATCTTATGATTAACGATCTTAAAAAAGACAGCGAAGAACGTATGAGCAAGACTTTAGAGTCTTTAGAACATGGTTTTGCCAAAGTACGTACAGGTCGTGCACATCCATCAATTTTAAATGGTGTGATGGTTTCTTACTACGGTTCCGATGTGCCACTTAACCAAGTAGCCAACATTGGTGTAGAAGATTCACGTACCTTATTGGTTCAGCCATTTGAGCGTTCAATGGTGTCTGCAATTGATAAAGCAATTCGTGAGTCAGATTTGGGTCTAAACCCAATCACAGCCGATGCAATTCGTGTACCGCTTGCAGCATTGACTGAAGAAACTCGTCGTGACATGCAAAAAGTTGCGCGTTCTGAAGCAGAAAATGCCAAAGTTGCTATTCGTAACATCCGCCGTGATGTATTGGGCGACATCAAAGCATTATTGAAAGAAAAAGAAATTTCTGAAGATGATGAGCGCCGTGCAGCAGATGACATCCAAAAAATCACAGACAAATACGTTGCAGAAGTAGACAAGCGTCTTGCTGCAAAAGAAGCTGAGTTGATGAAGGTCTAATCAATGACCACATCGGAAGACAGCGCGTCTTTGCCAAAACATGTTGCCATCATTATGGATGGCAACAATCGTTTTGCAAAAAAAAATCAAATGCAAAAAGGGGAAGGACATCGCTCTGGTAAAGATGTACTTGACCCGATTGTTGAACATTGTAGAAAAAAACACATTCAAGCTTTAACCGTTTTTGCTTTTTCGAGTGAAAACTGGAATCGTCCGCAGTTTGAAGTGGATTTACTCATGCAATTGCTGGAAACCACAATTCATGAGCAATTACCACGCATGGAAAAATTCAATATTGCCTTACGTTTTATTGGTGATCGTTCACGTTTGTCGCCGCATTTGCGTGAGTTAATGTTGCATGCCGAACAAAGGACTGCTAATTTCAACAGCATGACACTCACAATTGCCATTAGTTATGGTGGTATGTGGGATATGGCACAAGCTGCAAAACAAATTGCAGCAGATGTTGTGGCGCATAAAATTGATATTGAACAAATAGATACACAACTTTTTGGTCAATATGTCAGTCTGGCAGACCTACCACCTGTCGATCTGTTGATTCGTACAGGTGGCGATTTTAGATTGTCCAACTTTTTACTTTGGCAAGCTGCGTATGCTGAATTGTATTTTACCCAAACCTTGTGGCCTGAATTTAGCATAGAAGAATTTGACGATGCACTGGCAGTATTTGGTGGTCGCGAACGTCGTTTTGGTAAAACTTCTGAGCAAATTCAACAAGAGAAAATTGAGAATTAATACATGTTAGAGCGGATTATTACCGCATTGGTATTGGTTGCTGTGGTGTTGAGTTGTATGTTTGCAACTCAGTCGCACTATCCAATGTTTATGCTGATGATTGTTGCAGCAGGGGTTGCGGGCTATGAGTGGTTCAAACTCATGCCAAGAAAAACTAAATATGTCCTCAAACCTGTGGCTTGGGGCTTTGGTGTATTGACTGCCGCTTTGGCAGCAATGGCACTTTATTTTAGTGATATTGCCTTGTTACTTTGGGCAGCTTCTATTTTGACATGGTTACTCAGTATTTATTGGGTCAAGTCTTATCCAGAATACGATGCATGGTATAACCCAAGCTTAAGTTTTATTGGTTTTATTCTAATTTCTGCTGCGGTCACTGCAATTTTTTCCGTATGGAATAGTTCGCCGTGGTGGTTAATGTACTTGTTCTTGTTGGTTTGGGGTGCAGACTCAGGTGCTTATTTTGTTGGGCGTAAACTGGGCAAGAAAAAACTTGCACCGAATGTCAGTCCAAACAAATCAGTAGAAGGCTTATATGGCGGTGTTTTTACTGCCATGCTAATCGTGATTGTTGTTGAAGTGGTGTATTTAGACCTGACTTTGGCACAACATATTTTATTCCTGATTCTTTCGGTGATTACGGTATTTAGCTCGGTATTGGGCGATTTATTTGAATCCATGATCAAACGCCGTGCAGGTATTAAAGACTCTGGGCGCGTCTTGCCAGGTCATGGTGGTGTGCTAGATCGGATTGATTCTTTGCTTGCAGCAGCTCCAATTTTTGCTGCGGGTATGTATGTTTTAAAACTTATTGGCGTAGATTTATAAATGTCACAAGCTGTTTGTATCTTGGGTGTGACAGGTTCAATTGGACAAAGCACCCTAAAAGTACTGCAACAACATCCAGAGCAGTATTCAGTTTTTGCCGTGACGGCGCACAGCCGAATTCAAGAACTGGTTCAAATATGCAAACAGTACCATCCTAAAATTGTGGTTGTACCTGCGTCAAAAGTTGATGAGTTACAGCAATCACTTGCACAGCAACATATTTCTGAAATTGAAATTTTAAGCGATGAGGCGGGTTTAATCGCAGTTGCCGAACATCCTGAAGTGGATGTGGTGATGGCAGCCATTGTCGGTGCGGCAGGTTTATTACCTACACTGGCTGCGGTTAAAGCGGGTAAGCGCGTGTTATTGGCCAATAAAGAAGCCTTGGTGATGTCGGGCGACATCATGATGCAGGCGGCACGTGAACATGGTGCCTTGTTATTACCTGTAGATTCTGAACATAACGCGATTTTTCAATGTTTGCCTGAACATTATTTACAAACCGAAAGAAATGGACAACCTCAGCTAGGTGTATCACAAATTTTACTGACTGCTTCGGGCGGCCCATTTTTAAATCATAGCCTAGAAGAACTGCAACACGTTACCCCTGCACAAGCCTGCAAACATCCAAATTGGTCTATGGGACAAAAAATTTCGGTAGATTCTGCAACCTTAATGAACAAAGGTTTGGAATTAATCGAAGCGTGTCATCTTTTTGCAATTTCAGAACACTTTGTTACAGTTGTGGTTCATCCACAGAGTATTATTCATTCCATGGTTCAATATGTGGATGGTTCAACTTTGGCACAAATGGGTAATCCTGATATGTGTACGCCAATTGCGCATGCTTTGGCATGGCCGCAGCGTATCCAAACGCATGTTCCGCCTTTAGATTTGTTTGTCAATCATCAGCTTGATTTTCAAGCACCCGATACCACACGTTTTCCTGCCTTAAGTCTGGCACGTCAAGCCATGCAAGAAGGTGGTCTGGCGCCTGCTATTTTAAATGCAGCAAATGAAATTGCAGTTGCAGCATTCTTGCAGCAAAAAATTCGTTTTACTGAAATTGCGACAGTGGTTGAGCATACCTTGAACCAAATACAAAATTCAGCCGCAGAAAGCATTGAACTGATTTTGCAGGCAGACCAAAATGCTCGTGCTATTGCACAGTATTTTGTGTTGAATAAAGGAAGCTAAAGCATGAGTGCCTTATTTATTGTGGTTGCAGCGATTCTTTTGCTAGGACCTTTAATTGCAATTCATGAGTTTGGGCACTACTTTGTTGCACGTAAATTAGGTGTCAAAGTTTTGGTGTATTCCATAGGCTTTGGGCCAACCATTTTAAAATGGACGTCTAAAAAATCGGGGATTCAATATCAGCTTTCGGCACTGCCTTTGGGTGGCTATGTCAAAATGCTTGATGAACGCGAAGAAAACGTTGCAGAAGCAGACCTACCTTATGCCTTTAATCGTCAGCATCCGTGGAAACGTATTGCGATTGTGGCAGCAGGTCCGTTAATCAACCTGATTTTTGCCATATTATTGTTCTGGCTATTATTTTTACCCTCTCAAGAACAGTTGAATACCCGTGTGGGTAAGGTACTGGCAGATACACCTGCGGCGGCAGCGCAAATGCAAGTAGGTGATAAGATTACCGCCATTGATGGTACGCCTGTGACGACATGGGAAAAGCTGAACTTTGCCTTGGTAGATCGTGTAGGTGAAACAGGCAAGATCCAGGTACAGGCGGAACGCGCAGGTGAAATCAAAACATTTAGCTTACCCATTCAAAATTTCTTAAATGATCAATCCCAATCACCTTTAGATATCTTGGGTTTTACACCGTATCGCCCACAAATTCCTGCAATTGTCAGTAAGTTAAGTGAAGATGGTGCGGCCATTCGTCAAGGTATGCAAGTCGGCGATCAAATTATTGCGATTGATGGCGTCAAAATGAATGACTGGTACGATGTGGTACAAGTTGTTCAAGCATCGCCAGAAAAATTACTGAAAGTAGATGTGCTGCGTAACAATCAAGTACAGCAACTGGAAGTGATGCCGCAAGGCAAACGTGACAATATGGGCAATGTTTCGGGTGTATTGGGTGTGCAAAGTGATCCTGGAAAAATTGTCATTCCAGAAGATTATAAGCAAACCATTCAATACAGCCCGAGTGAAGCTTTATTTATGGCGGTAGATAAAACAGGTCAGCTGTCTAGCATGATTCTGAATTCTATTGTCAAAATGGTACGTGGTTTAATTGGTTTCGATAACTTATCTGGCCCAATTACCATTGCTAAAGTTGCAGGACAAAGTGCGGAAATGGGGTGGCAAACTTTTATTTCCTTTATGGCACTTATGAGCGTAAGCTTAGGAATTCTAAATTTATTGCCAATTCCAATGTTGGATGGCGGGCATTTAGTTTATTATTTTATCGAGCTGATTCGTGGAAAACCTGTTTCTGAACAAATACAATTAGTTGGTTTAAAAATTGGTATGGTACTGCTTGGAAGTATGATGCTCCTTGCATTATTTAATGACATTATGCGTTTATAACAACGTAGATACGAAATAAATTTAACACTGGAAAAGACTGGCATGCAGCACACACATTTATTTATGCCCTTGGCACTGGTTAGTGCAATGGCGGCAACACAACAAGTATATGCAGCAGATGAATTTATTGCGCGAGATATAAAAATAGATGGTCTTGTTCGTTTAACGCCAGCCAATGTCTATGGAATGATTCCAGTGAATAGTGGTGATCGTGTCAATGAAGCAGTGTTGGCCAATGCGATTCGTTCACTCTATGCCACAGGTTTGTTTGATGACATTCAGGCCAGTCGTGAAGCCGACACTTTAGTGTTTAAAGTGGTTGAGCGCCCAATCATTTCTAAGGTTGAATTTAAAGGCAATAAACTGATTCCAAAAGAAGCGTTGGAAGATGGTTTAAAGAAAATGGGTGTGGCTGAAGGTGAAGTACTGAAAAAGTCAGCACTACAAACTTTAGAATCTGAACTTGAACAGCAGTATATGCAGCAAGGTCGTTATGATGCGGATGTACGTGTCATTACCACAGCACGTCCAAATAACCGTGTAGATTTAACTGTAGAATTTGTTGAAGGCAAAGCCGCCAAAGTGGTAGATATCAACATCATTGGCAATACGGTATTTAAAGAAAGCGATATTAAGCAGGCGTTTGCTGTTAAAGAAAGTAGCTGGAGTTCGATTGTTACTCGTAATGACCGCTATGCACGCGAAAAAATGGCAGCAAGCTTGGAAGCATTACGTGCGTTATATCTTAATAAAGGTTATATCAACTTCAATATCACTAACTCTAGTTTGAATTTGAGCGAAGACAAAAAGCATATTTTTGTTGAAGTTTCGGTGGATGAAGGCGAGCAATTCAAGTTTGGAGAAAGTAAGTTTTTAGGCGATGCTTTATATAAACCAGAAGAACTTACAGCACTGCAAATTTATAAAGATGGTGAAACCTATTCACAAGAAAAAGTGAATGCGGTGAAACAATTGTTGCTGCGTAAATATGGTAATGCAGGCTATTACTATGCCGAAGTTAATATTGTGCCGCAAATTGATAAAGAAACGAAACTGGTCGATTTAAACTACTACATTAACCCAGGTCAGCAAGTTACAGTGCGTCGTATTAACTTCGCTGGTAACAGTAAAACTGCCGATGAAGTACTACGTCGTGAAATGCGTCAAATGGAAGGCGCATTGGCAAGTAATGAAAAAATTGACTTGTCTAAAGTCCGTTTAGAGCGTACAGGTTTCTTTAAAACCGTCGATGTTAAGCCTGTGCGTATTCCAAATGTGCCCGACCAAATTGACTTAAATGTAAATGTAGAAGAACAGCACTCAGGTACCAGTACTTTAGCGGTAGGTTTCTCGCAAAGCGGTGGTGTGACGTTCCAAGCTGGTTTAAGCCAAACTAACTTCTTAGGTACCGGTAATTCGGTTTCGATTGATTTGTCGCGTTCTGAAACACAAGACTATTATAACTTGAGTGTGACTGATCCATACTTCACGATTGATGGTGTGCGTCGTGGTTACAACATGTACTACCGTAAAACCAAACTAGATGATAACTATAACGTTAACAACTATGTGACAGACAGTTTTGGTGGTGGAATTAACTTCGGTTATCCAATTGATGAAAACCAAAGTATTAGTGCAGGTTTAAATATTGATCAGACCGAAGTAACCACAGGACCTTATGTTTCAACTTATGTCGCAGACTATTTAGAGCGCCATGGGGGTAAAGAAACCAAAAGTGACGAATATTGTCCAGATGATTTAGTCCCTATTAAAGATGCAAATGGTGATGTAGTAGGGTATGAGCCTTGTGCAAATCCAATTCCTTACGGCAAAGAATTTAAAGGTGATTTCCTTACGTATAACCTAAATTTAGGTTGGTCATACAACACTTTAAATCGTCCGATTTTCCCAACCAATGGTATGTCGCATCGTGTTAATGCTGAAATTGCTTTACCCGGTAGTGATGTGGAATTCCAAAAAGTGACCTATGATGCACAGGCTTATATGCCATTAGGTCATGATTTTGTCTTACGTGGCTACGGTAAGTTAGGTTTTGGTAATGACTTACCGTTCTATAAGAACTTCTATGCAGGTGGTTATGGTTCAGTACGTGGTTATGACAACAGCACCTTAGGCCCGAAATATCCAGGTGTTTATTTCTCTGATACAAGTCAAACGGATCGCTCACCTGAAGAAGTTGGTGGTAATGCTCTAGTACAGTTCGGTACAGAATTGGCTCTACCAGTGCCATTTAAAGGAGATTGGACGCGTCAAGTCCGTCCAGTAATTTTTGCAGAAGGCGCACAAGTTTTTGATACTCAGTGTAATGTTTCTGATTCAAATATTTTTGTGAATGGTGCTTCTGTGAATGCCAAGCAATATTGTAAAGACAATTATGGCTTCGACTTCGGTGAAATGCGTTATAGCGTGGGTGTAGGCTTTACTTGGATTACCATGATTGGCCCATTATCACTCAGCTATGCGTATCCGTTGAATGATAAACAAGGCGATGACACTAAAAATATCCAATTCGAAATTGGTCGTACTTTCTAAGTACGACCCATGTTGGATTGTTTAAACACAGGATGTAGCACATGAAAAAAACAATATTGAGTTTGGCATTGTTGGGTTTATCTACAATGGCTGCAGTAGCACATGCTGCAGGCTATGGTGTGGTAAGTTTAGAGCGTGTTGTAGAAAATAGCAGTTATCTCAAACAGCAAAATCTAGCTTTGCAGCAGTCGGTCAAACCACAAACCACTAAGCTTGAGCAACTGGCAAAAGAGCTAGAAACCATGCAGCAACGAGCGCAGCAGGCTACGAATTTGTCAGATGCTGAAAAGCAAAAAATGAATACTCAGTTTCAAGCGAAATTGAAAGAATTTAATGGTTTGCAACAAGTAGTGCAAACTCGTGTTCAGTCAGAATTGCACAAAATTAACGATGGTTTTGAAACTCGTTTAAAGCAAGTTGCTGAACAATTGCGTAAAGAAAATGGTTTAGATGTGGTTTTGAATAAAAACTCAGCACTTGCCTATGACCCGAAGTATGATTTAACTGATAAAATGATCCAAAAGGTCAACGTACTTAAATAATCAATGAGTTCCCAACATTATCGCTTAGAAGAAATTGCTAGTTTAGTTCAAGGTCAATACATTGGACAAGCCGACTTACGTTTGCAAGGTTTGGCAAGCCTTGAGTCTGCTCAGGCGCATCAACTTGCATTCGTGAATGGCGATAAATATTTAGCGCAAGCACGTAGCTCCCAAGCGGGAGCTTTCATTGTGACAGCTTCACTACAAGCCGAGTTAGACAATCATCACAACTTTATTGTGGTCGATAATCCATATCTGGCTTTTGCGATTCTGACCCATGTATTTGAGCGTAAGCATACGCAACGTGGTATAGAAAGCACAGCCCAAATTCATCCATCAGCCATCATCGCCGATAGTGCCTATATTGGTCATTACGTCGTGATTGGTGAAAATTGCGTGGTGGGTGACAATACGATTGTACAATCGCACTGTAAAATTGATGACTTTGTCGAAATTGGTCAACAGTGTTTTATTGATTCACACGTGACTTTGACAGGCGCAGCCAAGCTTGGACATCGTGTGCGCATACACGCCAATACTGTAATTGGCAGTGAAGGCTTTGGCTTTGCACCTTATCAAGGCAAATGGCATCGTATTGCACAGTTGGGTTCGGTGATTATTGGCAATGACGTTCGTATTGGCTCGAATTGCAGCGTAGATCGCGGTGCACTAAATGATACAATTTTGGAAGATGGTGTCATTATTGATAACCTTGTGCAAATCGCACATAACGTCAAATTAGGTGCTCATACGGCCATTGCAGCAAAAACTGCCGTGGCTGGAAGTGTGACAATTGGCAAAAACTGTATCATTGGTGGTGGAAGTGCAATTTCAGGGCACTTAAATATTGCTGATAATGTGACTTTGACAGGAATGTCAATGGTCACAAATAATATTTCTGAATCAGGAAAATATTCGTCAGGTATAGGCTTGTTTGAAAATCAAAAGTGGAAACGTACTGTTGTGCGCCTCAGACAATTAGCAGATGTGCCATTGACCCAATTGGTGAAAAGACTTGATGATATGCAATCTCAAATTGAGTCCCTTGAATCAACTTTTAAATTGCGTAAATAATTATGATGACTGAGTCGAATTCTAGCACCTTCACTAAACCTGAATTGCCAATGCACATTCAAACCATTCGTGAATATTTACCCCATCGCTATCCGTTTTTATTGGTAGACCGCATTGTAGAAGTCACTGATAACGGTATCGTGGGTTATAAAAACGTATCTATCAATGAAGAATTCTTGCAAGGACACTTCCCGAATTATCCGATCATGCCGGGTGTTTTAATCGTTGAAGCGATGGCACAAGTGTCGGGTATTTTAGGTTTTATCATGAATAATGAGAAACCGAGCGCAGGTTCTTTGTTCCTTTTTGCAGGCGCAGAAAAAGTTCGATTTAAAAAACAAGTCGTTGCAGGCGATCAACTTGTATTAAAATCTGAATTAGTTATGCAAAAACGAGGCATTTACAAATATAATTGTATCGCCACCGTTGATGGCGTCGTCGCAGCAACCGCGGAAATTATGGTTTCGCATCAGAAAACAGAGCAAGCATGAGCAATAACCCACTCATTCACCCAACCGCTATTATTGACTCATCTGCAGTAATCGCTTCAGATGTCACGATTGGTCCATACTGTATTATTGGCCCAAATGTAACGATTGGTGAGGGTACAAAACTTCATTCGCATGTGGTGATTGGTGGTTACACCCGTATTGGTCAGCACAATGAAATTTTCCAGTTCGCCAGCGTAGGTGAGGTCTGTCAGGACTTAAAATATGCAGGTGAGGAAACTTGGCTAGAAATTGGTGATCACAACAAAATTCGTGAACACTGCAGTTTGCATCGTGGTACGGTGCAAGACAATAGCCTGACCAAAATTGGTAGTCACAACTTACTTATGGTCAATACGCATATCGCACATGACTGTATGGTGGGTGATCACAATATTTTTGCCAATAACGTGGGTGTGGCAGGTCATGTGCATGTTGGGGATTATGTGGTTGTCGGTGGAAATTCTGGTATTCACCAATTCTGTAAAATTGACTCTTATAGCATGATTGGTGGTGCATCGCTCATTCTTAAAGATGTGCCTGCGTATGTCATGGTTTCTGGTAATCCTGCACATGCATTTGCAATGAATGTGGAAGGAATGCGTCGTAAAGGCTGGTCGAAGGATGTGATTCAAGGTCTTCGTGAAGCCTTTAAACTCATTTACAAATCTGGATTAACCACTGAGCAAGCCATTCAGCAAATTCGCATTGATATTTTGCCAAATGTGGCAGAAGCGCAGCGTTTAATTGATTCTTTAGAGCAATCTGAACGTGGTATTGTGCGTTAAGCTTTGAGTTTGTCGAATGCGGCAAGCTTCAGAATATTAAAAGACATCCTCGGATGTCTTTTTTATTGGCTTATTTAAAGAATCTTGCTTCTTCAGACTTTGGGTATTGGCTCAGAATTTTACTTTTGTATTGCGCTGCCAAAGCAGGTTTGTGATCTACATCTTGCGCAATACTATATAAACGATATAGGGCACTTGATGCTTTTGCAGATTGAGGGTACTTGGTTGCCACAATTTCAAAATTCTTTTTGGCTTCGCTGTAATTGGTCGGTTCAATCGCTAAATTAAACTCAGCTAACCAAAAATAAGCATTGCTGATATACACACTGTTTGGGTGGTTTTTAATAAAGTTTTGCATGGGTGCAATGGCTTTTTTAGCACCACCTTGTTTATAGGCATCCAATGCAACAGTATAGGCTGCTTTTTCTAGCTCAATATTGGTATTTAAACCTTGAGCTGTTGGGCTAACATGCGTTGTATTTTGCGCAGATTGCGGGGCATTGCTATTTAACTGGTTGTTGCTGGTGACTGGGTGCAGTATCCTTTTGGTTATCCTCCTCAGCGGTAGGAGTAGATTCAGGGTCTATTTTTTGCTGGAGCAGTTCTAGACGTTGATCTAAATCGGTATAGCGATTTTGCAATTCATGTTTGAGCTGCGCAATTTCATTGTCTTGTTCTTCAATTTTGCCGCGTAACTGGCGGATGTCATTTTCAAGTTGCTGGTTTTTTTGCATCAACTGCCAATTGATATTGGTGGGTACATTGGCAGTTGCCATATTACTCGTTGCAATCGCAGGGCTATTGGCATACCTAGCACTGCTTTGGCTGAGATTGTGGCTTTCAATTGGAATATTGGCAAATATAGGCGTTGAGCACAGTAGGGCAAGAGCACAAAGTGCATGCTTTTTTAGCATAATTGAACATCCATCTTAATCTTGTGTAGGTGAGTCCTTGTAAGCATATTGGACTCAACCTGTTGATTTGGTCATTTTCCACATTTAAAACGTCCACGCGTGGAATTGCAATAAGCTTTTACAAACTTATCATCAATCTCAGCGCAATATGGGTAAATCTAGGATTTAAATCTCGAAATAATTTTATGATGGGTTAGTTAGACTAAATTTTAAATGACGTTATTCTATAAATGTCTTCAATTGTTTTTAAAATAATCAATTGGATAGCATTATAAAAGGAAATACAGAACAACGCTTGCAAGTTTGTTAAAAATCTCTATACTCTGTTTTTGCAATGGTAGCCCTGCTGGTTACTTCGCAATTGTACTCTACGAACCCCGTCAGGACCGGAAGGTAGCAGCGGTAGTGGAACTATGATGTGCCGAAGGCTTGCTGGTAGGGTTGCCACCAGTTTTGAAATAATAATTCTATTTATCTTCTACTTATTTTGATCTTATATCCACTATTTTAAAAATCCTGCTCTTTCCTACGAATTGCTTTCATAATCGCATCCATATCAAAGCCCCGATACTGTAAAAAACGAATTTGTTTGGCTTTAAGTTTTGGCTCGTTTGCGACTTCTGTGCCGAATTTTTTCACTTTCAGTTGATAGGCTTGTTCTGTCCAATCAGTTTCTTTAAGTTCTTCTGAAATTAAACTGCTATCCACTTTTTTGTTTTTAAGAGCCATTTTAATACGATTTGGCCCTTTACCTTGCCGCTTTTGGCTAGCCAGTAACATTTCTGCTAGGCGTTGATCACTCTGATAATTTTCACGTGCCAATTCATTGACTAACTCAATCACTTCATCACGGTTTTCTGCATATAAAGCCAGTTTTTCAATTAAGTCATTTTTAGAATATTCTTTACGCGTTAAGACAGCAAAGGCGTAGCTGCGTAGACGAGAACCTGTTAGTCCTGGGCGTTTGTTTTGCTGTTCGTCTTGGTCTTCATTGTGATTGTGTTCTTGATCATCAATGGCTTCCGTATGAGCAGGGTATTGTTTATTAATGTTAGGCGCAGAATTTGAGGCAAAATGCAGGGCAGACGTTGTTTCGGAATATATCTGCTCAGTTCGGCTACATGATTGCTCATCTTCGCCAAATTGTTGTTTTAGCGCAGCGTAATCAATCAGTTTGGGGAATTTGTCTTCAGGCATGGTAATGCTTCCATATACAATAAAACGCTCCGTAGAGCGTTCTATTTAATTCAGTTTGTTGTGTTCATATTAGCGTATGCTTAAACATCAAGTAAGTCGAATTCTTCTTCGTCTTTATCTTCTACAGGTGCTGCTTGACCTGTCGTGAGCAGTTGTTCACGAATAATCGCTTCGATGCCTTTAGCAAGCTCTGGATGTTCTTCAAGGTGGCGAATGGTGTTGTTTTTACCTTGACCAATTTTATCGCCTTGATAAGAATACCAAGCACCTGCTTTTTGCACGATATTTTGTTGAACAGCCAAATCGACCAGCTCGCCCAAATGGTTAACGCCTTTACCGTAAAGAATCTGGAACAATGCTTCTTTAAATGGAGGCGCCATTTTGTTTTTCACAACTTTGACTTTGGTTTCAGAACCAATAATCTCGTCGCCTTCTTTCACCTGACCTACACGGCGAATATCTAAACGAACAGAAGCATAGAACTTCAATGCGTTACCGCCAGTTGTGGTTTCTGGGCTACCAAACATTACACCAATTTTCATACGAATTTGGTTAATGAAGATCACCATACAGTTCGAACGTTTGGCATTACCTGTGATTTTACGCAAGGCTTGGCTCATTAAGCGCGCTTGTAAGCCCATGTGTGAATCACCCATTTCACCCTCAATCTCGGCGCGAGGGGTTAAGGCAGCCACGGAGTCGACTACAATCATGTCAATTGCACCAGAACGTACCAACATATCGGCAATTTCAAGGGCTTGTTCACCGTTGTCTGGTTGCGATACTAAAAGATTGTCAATATCTACACCAAGTTTACGTGCATATTGAGGATCAAGCGCGTGTTCGGCATCAATAAAGGCACAAGTTCCACCAGCTTTTTGACATTCTGCAATGGCTTGCAAGGTCATAGTCGTTTTACCTGATGATTCAGGGCCGTAAATTTCAATGATACGACCTTTAGGTAAGCCACCAATACCCAATGCAATATCTAGGGTCAATGAGCCTGTAGATACGGCTTCTACCGCTTGCACAGTGTTGTCACCAAGACGCATGACTGTGTTCTTACCAAATTGCTTTTCAATCTGGCTTAACGCAGCGTTTAACGCCTTGCTTTTATTCTCATCCATCTTACAACCTCAATACGATGTCACGAAACAATATACTCAAGTGGATGCATTTACTTAAATCTTTTCCACATGCAATATAGTGACAGAATTTGTCCTGTAGTTCTATTTATATCACGGGCTGTACGACAGCCTGTGACGCTCTATTTAATCATCATTATATGACCAAAATTGGTCAAATTGCTGATCATTCTCTTGTTTAAATTTGCTGATGTCACGACGGTCTTTTTTACTTGGTCGATGATCAGGTCGTGCTAGATTATGCAACTTTCTTTGGGTCGCAATCAATTCCCTGCGTGCAATACTCACTTCAGTTTCTTCATAAAGTTGCTGAGCGATGGGCGCAGGGCCACGCACGCCAGATAATGCCTTGACCAATACGGTTTTCTTATCAAAACCTTGTTGAATGGTCAGCTCAGTTCCTACACGAATTTCTTTGGAAACTTTAACACGCTCGCCATTGTGATGTACTTTGCCGCCTTCAATGGAAGCTTTTGCAATAGAGCGGGTCTTGAAAAAACGTGCAGCCCATAGCCATTTATCAATTCGGATCGTTTCAATGGCTTCGTGGGACGAAGTTTTAGGCATATTTTTGAGTGTCCTCAAATTGTTCTAAGACAGGAATTAAATCTGTTAATTGGTGCAACATAGGGTAATTACAAGTCTGACGCGTAGGTTTTGCTGAGGATGGCTGGGCAATACTATATAAGTGTCCAATCCCAAAGGCTTTAGCACCATTAAGCACCTTTTCGGTGTCATCTATAAAATAGCAATCTTCAGGATTAAATGCATGTTGTTGTTGCAATGTTTGCCAAAATTCAACGCGCTCTTTGGCATAACCAATACTTTCAGAACTAACAATCACTTCAAAATACTTTGCTAAACCTGTATGTGCTAATTTAAAGTCTAAACCTGCACAATCGGCATTGGTGGTGAGCCAAATGTGATAGCCATTATTTTTTAAATATTCCAGTAACTCGATAGCTTGTGGACGCAACGTGACTTGATCTTTATATTCAAGTTGCATCGCAAGCATATCTACACCCACTTTAGCCGTCCAAAAACGTGAGGAATACCACTCTAAGGTGTGGCTATGCGCTTGATAAAAATCGTATAAAATTTCTTTGCTGCGCTCTAAAGAACAGGCGTGTAATTCTGCATAGCGAATAGGCAGTTGTTCATTCCAAATAAAATCATCATAAGCGAGATCTAACAGCGTTCCGTCCATGTCAAACATGATGATATTTTTGTGCATTTAGACATCCTAAACCATAAAGCAATTGCCAAAAGGCAAATAAAACTGGCTCATTTAAACATGCTTGAGGCATAACTCAAAATGCTGTCTGATTATTCGCCAAATTGTGCTAGGCTAAATAAATAAGCACTGTACATGCGTTGCATATAAATTAGGTGAGATGGGGCAGTTGTAAAAAGTAACTGTAGCGTTCACAAAAACAATTTTTTTGACATATTTCTGTATTTGTTTGTCTGTACAAGCATAGAAATTGAATGGTAAATTTTTTAAATTAGGGAGCTAGTAATGGCTGAACAACAGTATTTAGATTTAAAACACTTAGATAAACAACTCGATGAGTTTGAGAAAAAGAAGAAAAAAATTAAGAAAATGCGTATCGGCTATAAATTATTTGCGCATTTAATGGGCGATGAAAAATTCGCCCATCATGTTTCAGAGTCGGCATTAAACCCAGATAAACGTAGTTAAGCTGTCATTAAAAAGTAAACATGTATTCTTTTCCGAATTGGTTTGATACTCTCTCCACCCATTGCTCTATTTTATCAGCTGTCATGACTTGAAAATCTCGCCAATAATATTTCATCTGCTTCCA